>NZ_JAVCWF010000001.1:1805788-2407718 GCF_031085375.1 Lactiplantibacillus brownii | reverse complement strand
CTAGGTGCAACCCCCGCACCTACAGCAGCAATACTAACTAAGACAGCGGTGGTGACGGACTTGGATTGATTCAAAATTAAAACACTCCTTTTGGGATAGTTTTAGAAAGTTTGTGGTTCACAAATGGCCTGTAAGCATGACATTAATGACGCTCATTACCATCCGTGACCATATACATAGTTTACGCCAATAACTATCAAAAAGGGATGGTATTTTAATGAAATTATGATCAGATTACTGAAAGCTTTAGCACATAACGATTAAGGCGCATATTGGTGGCCAAATAATTTGATTAATGGCTGATTATCGTCACCGTTGACTGGTCAAAATTTACCCCACTTTAATGGAAATTGTACTTTTTACTGATTGTAGTTAAACAGTACGATTTAGTAAATAACCATGATTAATGGGCAGAGTAGCTTTGATAAAGCTTAGTAATTATCTCCAGAAGTGATGACGGTTATTAGAGTGTCGAAACCAATCAGTTTTGCGCCACTAAATTGAAAACCAGAATCATGATCTTACTATTAAATAGGGCTGCTTATTTTCGACAGACCAAACGGGACATTCGTCTAGGAACTAATGACGTTTAAAAAAACTTGCGGTCCAGTCCAATTAACTGTACGCTTGACAAAGTAAAGGCTTACATAAATGGAAACGAATGGATGAGGTTAATGACAGTAAAATTAATTGCGACGGATATGGATGGGACTTTTCTCAATAATCACGGGGATTACAATCGTTCGTGGTTCGCTAAAATTTATGCGGAATTACAACGGCGTGGCATTCAGTTTGTCATTGCTAGCGGTCACCAAGCAGTCGAACTGGTTGATTTTTTTAAAGACTATCCTAGTATGTGGATGATCGGCGGCAATGGGGCCGAATTAATGAATGCGAAAGTTGGCTTATCGGCTGAAACTTTTTCAGCTGCGGCGACACAACAGATTTTGGCCACTTTGGCCGCCTATCCTGAAATTCAGATCGCACTGTGTGGCACAAAAATGGTGCATGTGCTTAAACAGGCTGATCCCGGATTTATTGCTGCTATGGGTAATTACTACTATCAATTAGAAACGGTGACCGATTTAACACAAGTCACTGATCCAGTAGTGAAGTTCGATATTATTTGTGCGCCCGCCATGACGGATCAACTTGTTTATGAATTAACGCCTAAATTGGCAGGCATTGCGGTGCCGGCTTCGGGTGGTCAAGGGAGCATGGATCTCATTCAACCGGGAATGCATAAAGGTCGGGCGCTTAAATTACTGGGCAGTCGATTAGGCATTCGGTCAACAGAAATGGTGGCTTTTGGCGATGGGACCAATGATTTAGAAATGTTGCGTTACGTGAAAACGGGTGTGGTAATGGGCAATGCCCCAGCAATGATGCAGACAAAAGGGGATACTGTCACGGAATCGAATGAACAAGATGGCGTCTTAGCTTACATTGAAAATGAAATTTTACGAAAATAAAGAGCTGATTTCTGAAAATGGCCGGTTTTTGATTGCCAAAAGGGTCAGCGCCATGCTACACTGCAACTAGATGGAAACGAACGGAGGCTGGGACGCGATATCCTGACCTCTTTTATATTGTCAACGACCAGAATCGCTTAGGCTGAATGATTGAGTGTGATTATTCGATGATTTTTGGCCGTTGACGGTGGTTATTTATATTGTCGAAACGTGTGTTTAAAGGCAGCGGGTTCCGCTTGGCAAAGCTAGCAGCAGGATGCAAGAAGCGCATCAAGCTGTTAGCTCAGCCAATGCTCACCAGCTATGCGCCTTTAAACACACTCTAGAAAAGTGAGGGATACGAATGTTAACCGTAAGTAATGTCAGTATGCAGTTCTCGACTCGCAAACTTTATGATGATGTTAACTTGAAATTTACGCCGGGCAACTGTTATGGCGTTATTGGTGCGAATGGGGCTGGTAAGTCGACCTTCTTGAAGATCTTGGAAGGTAAATTACAACCAACGACTGGGAATGTGTCGATGGGACCAAACGAACGAATGTCCAGTTTGAACCAAAACCATTTCGCCTTTGAAAATGAAGAAGTCTTGTCCACCGTTATTCGTGGTCACGAAAAGTTATACGATATCATGGTCGAAAAAGATGCTTTGTATGCCAAGCCTGATTTCAGTGACGCTGACGGGATTCGGGCAGCTGAACTTGAAGGCGAATTTGCTGAAATGGACGGCTGGAACGCGGAATCTGAAGCGGATCAATTGTTACAAAACTTAGGTATCGACGAATCAATGCAACATCAAAAGATGAGTGAATTGACGGAACCACAAAAGGTTAAAGTCTTGCTTGGACAAGCCTTATTTGGCAGTCCCGATGTGTTACTTTTGGATGAACCGACCAACGGGTTAGATGTGCAATCGATCAGTTGGCTTGAAAACTTCTTGGCTGATTATAATAAGACCGTTATTGTGGTTTCCCATGACCGTCATTTCTTGAACCAAGTTTGTACGCATATGTGTGACGTTGATTTCGGAAAGATTACGTTATTTGTCGGAAATTATGATTTCTGGATGGAATCTAGCCAATTAGCCGCTAAGCTCAAGACCGATGCTAATGCGAAAAAGGCTGACCAAATCAAAGAATTACAAGAATTCGTGGCCCGGTTTAGTGCCAATGCCTCGAAGTCGAAACAAGCCACTTCACGTAAGAAACAATTGGAAAAGATTACGCTGGATGATATTAAACCATCCTCACGTAAATATCCATTTATTAAATTTACGCCCGATCGCGAAATTGGGAATGATTTAGTTCGGGTTGAAAATGTGTCGAAGACGATCGATGGTGTGAAGATTTTAGATCATATCAGCTTCACGTTACGTCCTAATGAAAAAACGGCCCTGATTAGCCGTAGTGATTTAGCTACGACGACTCTGATGCAGATTATTGCGGGGGCTATTGAGCCTGATTCGGGGACCGTCACTTGGGGACAAACGACGTCACGGACGTATTTACCACGTGATATCAATGATCAATTCACCGATGAAAACTTAACGATTATTGATTGGTTACGTCAATACGCACCTAAAGAAGAAAGTGATAACACCTTCTTGCGTGGTTTCTTAGGGAAGATGTTGTTCTCTGGCGAAGATGTGAAACGCAAGGTTAACGTGCTTTCCGGGGGCGAAAAAGTCCGCGGCATGTTATCCAAGATGATGTTAAGTCGGGCCAACGTCTTACTATTGGACGATCCGACGAACCATTTAGATTTGGAATCCATTACCGCGTTAAACGATAGTTTGATTGATTTCACTGGCGCCATTATCTTTACGTCACATGACCACGAATTTATTCAAACGATTGCGGATCATATTGTTGAAGTTAGTGATAAAGGGGTCGTTGACCGTGGCGATACGACTTACGACGATTATTTGAATCATGAAGCTACCCAAGGTCGGGTCAAAGATTTATATTAGTAAGCAATCACTTAAGTTAAACAAATAATGACCAACCAAATCCGTCAATCTGGTATGATTAACTCATAATCAGATTGGGGGATTTTTTTATGACCGCATATGTGGACCAGCCGTTTCGCCGCTGGTATCTAGGTCAGCTGGTGGTTCTAATGGGGGCAGCGTTATTACAATTATTGATCGTTCAAAATGGTGATTATTTCGCGACTGGGGGTCTTTTACTGATAATCCTGTTTTTAGGTGGTTTATTACCCGCCTATGAAACGGGGACCGATTATCGTGACTGGCCGCATTTTCGTCGCTTTAATCATTACTTTCAAGCGATTTTTCAATTTACAGTGATGCCATTGTTAGTCATGAATTTGGTGGCCATGCTGAGTAAATGGACACCGCTTGATTCACAAGGCCTGATTGCGGTGGCTTTTTTCTACTTGATTTTTATGTTTGTGCCGATCGGTTATGTCACGATGGAACCGGTTAAATCGTTAATTGGGCGTATCCTGCTTTTGATTTCGGTAGTGTTTAGTGGCTTGATTGGGGCCCAAGCAACGATGCTGGCTTGGCCGGTACTAAAGGCGCCAGCCGTTTTTGAGATGGTTGGAAATAGTGGTATCTTGGGAGCCTTTGGGTTCGTTCTGACGGTGGGCGTGTTGCTAATGGTTTGGGGCGTTCGCGGGCCAGCTTGGCGACTCAATCAACAAGCCGATTGGCGTTGGCTGACGTTGATTGGCGTGGTCAGTGTCGCGTTCATCATTTGGAATGCTTTTGGCGCTGGTGAGTCTTGGCAAACGACTTTTACCCAATTCGCATTCAAATTACAGGCATTTTCTTGGAAGATGTTTTTAGGTGGTCTGGAGCCGGGCATCGCTGAAGAATGGCTCTACCGTTTTGCCGTTTTGGGCTTGTTATTGCGAGCGTTTAAGCAACATCGTCATCAATTGGATTGGGCGGTCGGACTCAGTAGTGGCTTGTTTGGACTGTGGCATTTAACAAATGCGTTAGCTGGTCAAGCGTTGACCGCCACCCTTGAACAAATGATTTTTGCGGCGTCGTTGGGTGGCTTTTTGGCGATCAGCTATTTGTATTCGGGGAGTATCTTAGTGCCGATGACCATTCACGCTGGCGTTGACATTTTTAGTATGATGGCTTCCGGCTCGCAAACGATGGCTAAACCGGATGCCTTTGAATGGCAAACAATTATTTTTACGGTCATTGTTTTCGGTTTGATCACGATTTTCTTCTTGACTGGGAAACGGCGTCAAGTGATGCAAGCCCAAGTGGATCGTTATTGATGGACTAAGTAGGTCTCGCGATTGTGAGGCTTTTTTGGTTTAACTAACTGTTCAGAAGCAGGCCGAACGATTAAAGACAAGCTTTTTACCCCATTCTTAACCAATTTATACTGGATGTAATCTGTTTGTAACAACCATGTCACGCCTTAGCAATATCCGCCAGTTATACTGTGGTTAATGTTTAATTGGACTATACATATTTTGCACCAAACGGTTTGACTATCGGTGGGTTGGGTCGGTCTACCTCAGATGGCACAGCTTAAGTTTGGCGGCAGCTTAATACCTCTCGGAATGGGCAGGATTCATGACGGGGCACATATAGCAACTACCTCAGTGGGTAGTCGAAACCGATCGTTGTTGGGAAGGGCTTGGGCAATTTGTCTAAGTCTTTTTTTTGGCCAAAAAAGGAGCCCGTTATGGATCATTTGAGTCATCAATTAGCCACACAGTTGCAGGCGGATTTAGTCCCAATCGTGCATCCGTCGTTCAATCGGATGTTTACCGGGTACAGCCGACGTTGGCAACAGGTGGTTTTTGTTAAAGCATTTACACCGGAACGGCGTGGTAAGTTTGAAATAGAACGTTGTGTTAATCAGCAGCTCAATGACCGGGTCTTAACGAGTTGGCAAGGTCCAGCTGGTGAGTGGATCTTGGTGATGCGTGACTTATCAGTGACGCCATTGTCCACGCCAATCACGCCAGCATTAGCGACTCAGATGGGTCAGGTACTGGCGCATTTTCATCAGACAGTCAGCTTACCCGTTCCGAAGACTTTGGCAGTGTTTGACTTTGCGGATACTGAAGCTAAAATTGCGCGTTTGCCAGTGACACCGCTAGTCGGTCGGTTAACGGCCTTAATGTCAATTTTTGAACGTCAGGCTGGCGCCATCAAAACTGAACTAGGGCAAACTAAGTTGCTGGGCTTGCATGGTGATGTCAGTTGTCGTAATTATCAGTTCGTTGAGGGAAAACTGCAACTGATTGATTTTGAGCGTGCTAAAATGGGCTATCCACAAGAAGAGTTGCAAAAACTATTTTATCAAGATTTTGCTGATCAGCCGGCATGTCGATCAGCTTTTTTGGCCGGTTATGGGGCCTTACCAATCTTATCGCCGCTGACGAAAGGTTGGCTAACTTTTAGGACTGCCGTAGGGATTTTTTGCTATGTCCAGGCAATGCCCGACCCGCAATTTGAGCGAGTCGGACAGCGAATGCTGCAAGCGGTTGAACACGATTTAACTTGAGATAAGTAAGGCCACTGCGGGTTGAACAAGCAGTGGTCTTTTTTTATGAAAAATTTTGAGATGGTTAGGTTAGTTGAGGATTGGACACACTAACCACGGATCAATCAGCGTGTTTTAAGCTAAAAAGTGTCATAGATGTCATGTACATACTAGTCAACTGATGGTTGACTGGCGGCTAACTTGTTTACAATTGATTCCCAAAGCTGGCACTTAATAACGTATACTGGACTCATTGACAAAAAACACAATGGATAGTATCAAGTATAAAATTACTAACTACATAAAGTAGTCATAGCTAGAAATGGAGGCCGATTATGTCAACATTAGTCATCAAAGAGTTACAAGTTTCAGTCACAGAAAATGAGCAAGAACGGTTGATTCTGACCGGTGTCAACTTAACGTTAAAAACGGGTGAAACGCATGCCATCATGGGGCCTAACGGGACTGGTAAGTCGACGTTGTCTGAAACAATCATGGGAAATCCAGCGTATCACGTGGTTAGTGGCAGTATCACGCTAGATGGGGTAGATGTTCTGAGCCAGACCGTTGATCAGCGGGCACGTGCTGGCCTCTTTTTAGCGATGCAATATCCAGCTGAAATTAAAGGTGTGACCAATATTGAGTTCTTACGGGCGGCGATTAATGCGCGCCGAGCCGATGATGACCAGCTGCCGATATCCGATTTTTTGGCCTTGTTGGATCATAACTTAGCCTTGTTAAATATGTCTGATGCGATGGCTGAACGTTATTTGAACGAAGGCTTTTCGGGTGGCGAGAAAAAACGTAATGAGATCTTACAGTTATTAATGATTCGTCCTAAATTTGCGATTCTTGACGAAATTGATTCTGGATTAGACATTGACGCGTTACAAGTGGTTGCCAAAGGGGTCAATGCCATGGCTGGGCCAGATTTTGGTACCTTGATGATCACGCATTATCAGCGTTTACTGAACTATATCGTTCCCGATTTTGTTCATGTCATGATGGCTGGTCGCATTGTGAAAACGGGCGGCCCTGAACTGGCGACGAAACTAGAGGCAGAGGGTTATGCTGGCTTACGTGATGAACTCGGTTTGAGCGTTGCTTTGACGGACGATGATGTCGAGTAAGGGAGGGCCAATGGTGAACAAAGATGAGTTATTAGCGGGAGTTCGACAATATTCTCGGTTACAACAAGAACCCAGTTGGCTATTAGCGCTGCGAGAGCAAGCCTTGGCGGTTTATGATGCCTTACCTTTACCGAAGTTTGAGAAGATCAGTTATGCAACTTGGCCGCTACTTGACTTTACGGTGCCAACTGGACACGAGAGCTTAGAACCAGCCGGTGACTTGGGCAGGCAGCAACAATTTTACTCGGTGGGGTCGACGACGATCCAGTTGAGTTTACCCACTGAAGCGATTCAACAAGGGGTCATCTTGTCAGACTTGCGCGCAGCGATTCGGACGCATGGTGATTTAGTTCAACGCTATTTGATGCGTAAAGCTTTGAAACTTGGGACGGATAAGTTGACCGCGTTGAACACGGCCTTGATGACGAATGGCTTCTTCCTCTATATTCCCGCTGATGTTCAGTTGACGATACCCATTGAGATCACCCAATTCGTAGATAGTCGCCAACCGCAAAACTTTTTCAATCACAGTTTAGTGATTGCGGCTGAAAATAGTCGTGTGCAAGTCATTCAACGGTTGCGAACAATCGGCTCAGAAGCCAACGCAGCACATGTTCTCGTTGAAGTGATTGCTGAAGCGCAGGCACAAGTGGATTTTGCCGGAATTGATGCGTTGAATGCCCAAACGACAGCTTATTTGAATCGACGCGGCTATTTGGCGACGGATGCTCAGCTGAACTGGGAGCTAGCCGAAATGAATGCCGGTCGCGTGGTCGCGGATTTTGATACAGAATTGAAAGGGCGAGGTGCCACCGCTCAAGTTAAGACAATCGCCATTGCGAACAGGCAACAAACCCAAGGGATTGACACGCGTGTGACGAATTATGGGCAGAAAACGACTGCTAAGATCGTGCAACGCGGCATTATTTTAGATGCCGCAACGTTAATTTTTAATGGGATTGGTCACATTATTAAGGGCGCACACGGCGCAAAAGCTGATCAAGAGAATCGACTCTTAATGTTGTCATCTCAGGCGCGTGGCGATGCGAATCCCATTCTGTTGATTGACGAAAATGATGTGGAGGCTGGACATGCAGCCAGTGTTGGTCGCGTTGATGAACAACAAATGTACTATTTGTTGAGTCGCGGCATCCCACGACCGGTCGCTGAACGATTAGTGATTCGGGGCTTTTTAGCCGGAGTCATTACTGAACTAAAGTCGCAACGATTGCGAACAGAATTGAACGATTTGATTGAAAGGCGGCTGACGGTGAACAATGACTGATTATCGGGCAGATTTCCCCATTTTAACCACTAAAATCAATGGTGGACCGTTAATTTATTTAGATCATGCGGCGACCTCGCAGAAGCCACAAGTGGTGATTGACGCGATCAGTAGGTACTATGCTACCGCCAATGCCAATGTTCATCGCGGCGTTTACACGTTGGCAGCTCGCGCAACGGCGCAATATGAAGCGGTTCGTGATCAAGTGGCGGCATTTATTCAGGCGCCACAGCGAGAAAGCGTGTTTTTTACCCGTTCAACGACAGATAGTTTGAATTGGGTGGCGCAAACGTATGGTGAACAAGCTGTTCAGGCCGGTGATGAGATCGTGGTGACAGCCATGGAACATCACAGTAACCTCGTTCCTTGGCAACAGTTAGCGTTGCGCAAACACGCCCAGTTAAAAGTTATCGGCTTATTGCCAAACGGTGAATTGGATTGGCAATCCGCTGAAGCGATGGTGACTGACCGTACTAAGATCGTTGCGGTCGCTCAGGTTTCAAATGTCTTAGGCGTGACAAATCCAATCAGTGCTTTGGCGAAATTGGCTCATCAACATGGCGCGATTTTAGTCGTTGACGGCGCTCAAGCGGTTGCGCATCAACCGGTCAATGTTCAGGCACTGGACGCTGATTTCTATGCTTTTTCAGGTCATAAAATGTTTGGTCCAACTGGCGTCGGTGTTTTGTATGGCAAATTAGCTTTGTTGAAAACACTGACACCGCCACAATTCGGGGGTGAAATGATCGGTGAGGTTACTTGGGAACACACCACGCTAGCCGCAATCCCACAACGCTTTGAGGCCGGAACGCCTAATATTAGTGGGGTCATTGGCTTGGGCGCAGCCATCAGTTATATCCAACAAATTGGCTTTGACACCTTGCGAACACAAGAACAACAGCTGACGGCGCAACTACTGAACGGCTTACTGAACATGCCCGGTGTGGCGGTTTATGGGCCAAAATCAGTGGCCGAACATGGTCCGGTGGTCGCGTTCAATGTGATCGGTTGTCATCCGCACGATATCGCCACGGGGTTGGACCTTGCTGGGATAGAAGTGCGTGCCGGACATCACTGTGCGCAACCCTTAATGCAGTGGCTACAAGTCCCGGCCACCGTGCGTGCCAGCGTGGCTTTTTATAATACGCCCGCTGAGATCGACCATTTTTTGGCAATATTACGAGAAGTAAGGGAGTTTTTCCAATCATGAGTTTGTTACAACTAAAAGATTTATATAAAACCCTGATCCTAGAACATGCTCAGACCCCACATCATCATGGTGTATTGGCCGGTGTTCCTGCCACAACACTAACGAATCCCACTTGTGGGGACGTCATCACTGTTCAATTGGTGGTCGTGGCGGGTAAAATTACGCAATTGCAATTTAGTGGCACGGGCTGCACGATTTCACAAGCCTCGGCCAGTGTCATGACGGATGTCTTGCTTGGTCAAACGGTCGTTAAGGCGACGGCGTTGATTGCAGCGTTTTCCAAGTTAGTGATTGGGACGCCCATTTCGACGTCCCTGAAAAAAGCTTTAGGTGAGGCGACCGTGCTCGGAAGTGTCGCAGCGTTTCCAACGCGGATTCGTTGTGCGATGCTGGCTTGGCATGCAGCCGCACAGGCAATCGCGGAGGTGGGGACTAATGAGTGATAAGGTGCAGGCAGTGGTGCGTGGGACTGAAAACTACGAATATGGCTTTCATGATGAGGTGACCCCGGTTTATTCTACTGGTGAGGGCTTGAGTGAGGCGGTGGTTCGTCAGATCTCAGCGGAAAAACATGAGCCGGAGTGGATGTTGGCCTATCGGTTAAAGGCCTATGCCCTGTATCAGACGATGGCGGCGCCTAAATTTGGGCCAGATTTATCCGGCTTAGATTTGGTGCATATGAAATATTTTCAGAAGGCGACCGATAAACAATACCGTGATTGGGCGGATGTCCCTGATAAAATTAAGCAAACTTTTGACCGTTTAGGAGTCCCAGCCGCTGAACGGCAGTATTTGGCGGGCTCTAGTGCGCAGTATGAGTCGGAAGTCGTCTATCATCGTATGCGGCAAGCCTTCGAAAAATCAGGAATTATTTTTACCGACACCGATACCGCTTTACAAAAGTATCCTAAGTTGTTTAAAAAATGGTTTGGGAAATTAGTGACGCCGGATGCTAATATTTATGCGGCTTTGAACGCGGCTGTTTGGTCTGGTGGGTCGTTTATCTATGTTCCTAAGGGGGTCAAAGTGACGACGCCGATTCAAGCTTACTTTCGAATCAACGCTGAAATGACTGGGCAGTTTGAACGAACCTTGATAATTGTTGATGAGGGGGCTAGTGTGAATTATGTTGAAGGTTGTACGGCACCGAGTTATGATTCCGATAGTTTGCATGCGGCCGTCGTTGAAGTCAACGTGTTAGCTAACGCGACTTGTCGCTACACGACAATCCAAAACTGGTCAAACAATGTTTATAGTCTGGAAACGAAGCGCGCCCAAGCCTTGGAGAACGCGACGATGGAATGGGTCGACGGTAACCTGGGGTCAAAGATTACGATGAAGTATCCTTCAGTTTATTTGAATGGCGACGGTGCCCATGGCACTATGCTATCAATTGCGGTCGCTGGGCACAATGTGGATCAAGATACTGGTGCGCGGATGATTCATAATGCTAAGCATACGACTTCGTCAATCGTTTCTAAATCTATTGCGAAAGATGGTGGGGCGGTTGATTATCGGGGCACGGTCCGATTTGGCCGCCATTCTGATGGGTCGTTTGCGCACGTTGAATGCGATACGATCATTATGGATGACCAGTCTTCAAGTGACACGATTCCGTATAACGAAATTTTAAATGGCAATGTGTCAATGGAACACGAAGCCAAGGTCTCAAAGGTTTCTGAAGAACAGCTGTACTACTTAATGAGTCGTGGAATTTCTGAACAAAAAGCAACTGAAATGATCATTATGGGATTTGTTGAACCATTTACGAAACAACTTCCCATGGAATATGCGGTTGAATTGAATCGTTTGATCAGCTTTGAAATGGAAGGATCGATTGGCTAATGACAACTTTTAAAGCAACCGGTATGGCAGCACTGGCTAAGGTCATTGACCCCGAATTAGGCGTCGACATTGTGGGTCTGGGTTTGATTTATGATGTGACCAATGATGAAACTGGCCATTGTGTGGTCACGATGACGCTCACGATGATGGGGTGCCCATTGACAGACCTGTTAGCCGATGGGATTACGACCGCACTATTGGCACTACCAACGGTTAAAACGGTTGAAATTAACTTAGTCTGGTCACCGGCATGGTCGATCGCGCGGATGTCACGGACGGCTCGCCTAACTTTGGGGGTATAACGAGCAGAATCGTTGAAAAAATGTTGTAAACAAATATAATTGTTTTCATTAACAGATTTTTGGAGGATGAAAACAGTGGCACAATTTGAAACGCAACACCTCATTATACGCCCTTTACGGCCGACAGATCATGACGCCTTACAAGCGATGATTTTAGAGCCACAAGTGGTGGCCTATCTACGTTATCGGTCGATTCAAACGCCGGCACAATTTACTGAAGTATTTAAGACCCACTTTTTGGCCGATGCGAAGACGGTCTTTGGCCTTGAACGGAAAAGTGATCAGCGCTTGATCGGGTTTTATGAATTTCATGATGAAGCCAATACGGGTGTCTTGACCTATGCGTTAAGCCCAAGCGCTTGGGGTCACGGTTACGTGGCTGAAGCCGGGCAGGCCTTGATGTCCTACGCTTTTGAAACGTTACATTATGACCAATTAGAAGCGCACTATGCCAGTGCTAACCCACGGTCTGGTCGGGTCATGGCTAAAATGGGAATGCAAGACTTTGGTGAAATGGACACGTTCACTTTAGATAATGGTGAGCTGATTCACGTCATGCGTTATGCCTTATCGAAAAAAACTTGGTTAGGCACAAAAAGTGCTTGACCTGGAACGCGTTTCAAGTCATATACTTAATTTGTTGAGTTACCGCTCAATGTTAAATGAAAAGTATCATTTAACGTAGAATCGCCTAAATAGTTGAACTATCAGTCCTTCAGCCAGATTGATAGTTCTTTTTTTGAACCTTATTTTCAGAAAAACACGTGGTCGACCAGTGCTAAATAGTGTAATCTAATAGGGTAGCGTTATTTTAGAATTAGTTTTTAGTACATATTTGGAGGAATCGAGTTGTCGAAGAAAGTAGTTATGATCGTGACCGTGGCTTTATTATTATCAAATGCCATGAATGGTCTAGATAGTACGATTATCAGCACGGCATTACCGGCCATCATCAGTGATCTACATGGGATTCAGTTGATGGGTTGGATTGTGGCGGTCTTCCTGTTGGGCGGCGCGGTCACAACACCTCTGTGGAGCAAGCTAGGTGAACGGATTGGCAATAAACGTGCTTATCAAATTTCGACCACGATTTTTGTGTTAGGGGCATTATTTGAAGGGTTAGCGCCAAATATTTATTTCTTAATTATTGCGCGGACGATTATGGGGATTGGGAGTGGCGGGATGACTGCGATTCCTTACATTATCTATGCGGAGATTTATAAAGATCCGGTCAAACGGGGCAAAGTGTTCGGTTATGTCACGGCCAGCTTTAGTACGGCGGCCATCATTGGTCCGTTAGTTGGTGGGTTTATCGTGGATAACTTTGGTTGGCACTGGGTCTTCTATATCAATGTTCCGATTGGCCTGGCGTCGATTGCGATTATTCAATGGCTCTATCAAGCACCAAAGATCAAAGTAGCTGTTTCCAAAGTAGATTACCTCGGCGCGGCCTTATTGACGAGTGGTCTGGTAAGTTTGCTAGTGGGTATTGAAATGATTGGCAAATTATCGCCATGGGGTGTCGGCCTTATTTTAGCTTTGGCACTAAGTTTATTAGCCGGTTTATTGGTCGCTGAGACGCGAGCTGCGGACCCGATTATTCCCAGTCGGTTATTTAAAAATCGCTATTTAGTCGCCTCATTTGTTATGTTTTTCTTGATCTATGGGTTCTTCGTTGGCTTCAACGTTTACGTGCCAATGTGGGCGCAAGGGTTACTGGGGACGACGGCCGTGATCGGGGGTGTCACTCAGATTCCGGGGTCTATCACGAACTTTTTGGGGGCCCAATGGAGCTCTAATTTAGAGCAAAAATGGTCAACCCGGACGATCGTCATGATTGGTTTTGGTGGCATGTTAATTGCTGCTGGACTCTTGGCCTTAGCGACGCGGCAAACGAGTTACTGGCTCTTACTTGTCGCGGGAGCTTTTCAAGGGGTCGGTATTGGGATCTGTTTTACCGTGTTGCAAGTTAGTGTCCAGCAGCAAGCCGCGCATCGTGATGTCCCAATTGCGACGTCCTTTAGTTTGCTGGTACGGATGTTGGGGCAGACGTTCATGTCGTCGATTTATAGTGTTGTTTTGAATCACTCCTTAACGCAAGGCGTGGCCCAATCCAATGGTAAAATCACGATGACGATGATGAACCAACTGAGTGATGCTACGAGTGCCAAATCGCTGTCGGCAAAGTTATTACCTGCTATGCGGACGATTTTGCATGCTGGTTTGCACCACATTATGGGCTTAGCTTTCGTCCTATTGGTGATTGGGTTAGCGGTCGATATCTTTGTCTTTCGGCCCGCACATGCTAAACGATCCCGAATTGTCGGCAAGACGACTGTGATGCATCATTCCAATTGATTCTGATGCATTGTAACAGTCATATTTGAATCATTGATTAATTTTGTCCGCCTCCGTGGACCAGTTCGTTTGCTGTGAGGCAGACCTGCAGCCAAAGAACGGTCTGCAGGGCGCTTTCAAGCCGAAAATCACGTCTTAAAAGTCGGCCAGACACTAACCTGGGTAACGTTCGCCCAGCTAAGTGTCTCGACACGGCAAACAAACTGGTCCACTCCGGCGTCAAATAGTGGTTGTGAATCTGAATAGCGCCAAAATACAATTGATGTTAGAAATACTAATTAGCGCAGGGCGGGCTGAATGATGCTCAGTGGTGAAATTTCTCTTTGCTGGTGGCCTTCCAGCTTAGAGAAAGCCCGGCTTGTGAGACCGCACTTTGGCTCACAAACGTGGCCACCACGTTCCAGCATCAATCCAGACCAACCGGAGCGGTAAAGTTAAGTAGATACTTATAAATTAGGATAGTTACGGTGTATCTGTATCTATTTTAGGTATAACTAGCAGTCAATTAAAAAGAGGGGATCAGCATGACAGTTGTTAAAATTAGACCAGTTCAAGCATCGGAATTAACACAATTGTGGCGACTTGGTTTTAGTCAGCCACAAGCGGCTTGGACGCAATGGAATGGGCCGTATTTTAAAGATCAGTTACCAAGTCAACAAGCTTTTGAAACGGTGATTGGTCCCCGTGATTGGCTCAAGCAACCTAAAAACTGGGTTATAACTGTCGATGACCAGATTGTTGGCAATGTGAATCAGCATTTTGTCGATGGCGACTTAAAGCGTTGGCTGGAAGTTGGCATTCTGATTTATGATGATCGCCATTGGGGCCAACAAGTCGGTCGGCGAGCGCTAACGTTATGGTTGACTCATTTATTTACCGAAGTGACGACTTTGCCACATATTGGGCTAACCACTTGGTCGGGCAATACTCGGATGATGCATTTGGCCGCGGCCATTGGTTTAAATTTAGAGGGACGGATCCCACAAGTTCGGTATTGGCAGGGACAGTATTATGATTCAGTAAAGTATGGTATTTTACGGTCAGACTGGCAACTGTTACAACTGAAATCTCATTAAAAAACATTTGTTCCCCTCATGAAAGTACGTTATCATGAAAACAGTAATCAAAAAAAGATGGGGCGGAATTCAAAATGATAAAACGACTGCATTTGGCGCGTTTAATGGGAATCTTGGGGTTAACCGTACTACTTAGTGGCTGTAGCACAGTCAATCAACTCTCTTCTGATGGGAGTAGTCACACCGCGTCTAGCAGTAAGCGCACGGCGTTTGCGGCAGGGACGAGTGGGGATGATAAAACAACTTATGCTACTTTGGCAAAGCAGACTTATCAATCCGGTGCCGCAGCGGCTATCAAGGTCAATAGTGGTAAAAGTACCTTGAAGTCGAGTTTGTGGAAAAATTCTAAAATTGATTATGGTAATTTAGATGGCTTGAACCGAACGACTACGGATACGGCTTATTTGAGCAAGGCTAATTTAGGCCGGTCTGCTGGACGTGCAGCACAGACTTGGAGTCCAACCGGTTGGCATAATCAACCGATTACCGTAAATGGCAAACGTGTTTTTCCACAAAATCGTGGTCATTTGATTGCCTATACGATTTCGTTTAATCTGACACAGGATGGTCAGTTCCGAAATGGCGAGGGTGGCAGTCTGGATAATCCTAAGAACCTAGCGACGCAAACGGCTTATTCTAATCAACGGACCATGCAGATCTATGAGGATCAAGTTCGGACTGCATTGGAACAAGGTAAGAAAGTCATTTATCGTGTTACGACGGTTTTCCGTGGTAATGAATTAATGCCACGGGGCTACTGGTCACAAGCTGTTTCGACAGATGGTAGCGTCAATTTTAATGTTTATATTTGGAATGTCGAACCCGGTGTCAGTTTTGATTATGCGACCGGTCGTGGCAAAGCAGATAGCCAAATGCAAGTTGCGGGCGCTGATAAAGTGACTAGCACGGCCAACACTAAGGCTAGTCGGTATTCAAGCCACACGACGACTTCAAAACAAGTTGAACGTGAGCTACTAAAGTATGGTTATAAAGCAGTAAAAAAAGCGGTCAATTAATAAAAAATCCCAGCTAATTTAAAATCGTTAGCTGGGATTTTTGACAGGTTAATTATTTTGATGGTCGTAAGCAATGGACCAAGGTGAAGAATGCAAGCTCCAGTGAACCCCAAATTTATCGGTGAACTGGCCCATTTTACCACCCCAGAATTGTTCGGCGAAAGGCATTGTAATCTCAACTTCGCCAGAATCAACTAACTGTTGATAGAACGCGTCAGCAGCCTGAGCACTGGTTTCGTCTTCACTATCAATATCGATCATTAAGGTGATCTGATCTGACGGCTTAGCGCTATGACCGAAGGCATCCGCACATTCGACTTTTACACCGAGGACGGTGAAGCCACCGTGCATCGTCAGATTATCAAGATCGGCATCCGCGGGTAAGCCAAACGTTTTGGCCTGTTCCGGTTTGGGACTCAAACGATAAACATCGGTCGCACCAAAAACTTTTTGGTAATAGGCGATTGCCGTTTTGGCATTGTCAAAAGCTAAGTAAGGATAAAATTTTGATTGCATTTTTTCATCTCCAAGTAATATTGTGAACGCAATCAAATTGTCCCATTAACCGTTTCCAATGGCAACCGATTAAGCCTTTGGTAATCAAAATTAGGACAATCTATGAAAATTGTCGTATTCTACGACAACTAACTGATTTGGTGCTAGTAAAGTCTGTAAAACCCGCTATACTAATTGGCATAGCGTTGCTTAACCGCCGTTAATTGCAATTTTTCTCTCAATAAATTAGCAAGTAACGCTAGTCAGTAAATTAGACTCAGATCACACGTAATTCCTTCCCAGAGATACCTGTGATTTTCCATATAAATAACTTGGCTCCCAACTGAGTTATACTATTCAATCAGTCTGATTGGAATTAAGACCCTTGTAGCGTCTGGCAATTTGCCGGGCGTTTTTTGGTGCCACTTTTTTAAATCTATAATCTTGTCAAAATGCTTGTTTGCCGTTCCGGTTGATCCGGACTGATGCTGGAACTTGGTGGTCACGTTTGTGAGCCAAAGTGCGGTCTCACAGCACCCACTGAGACCGACCAGTAATCAGTTATTATGAAATTTTAGCGTCAAAAAAAGCCAGCGTAAGGCTGGCTTTTAAGTTACCACAGTAAAATAGCAACGAGGATCAGTAACACTAAATCGGTGGCGGCATAACGCCAATTAAGGCGCTGTTTCCAAGCACGATAGCCATCTAATAAGCCAATGGTCAGAATAATGGCCAGTAGCGCATCGGCTGAAACTCGTAAGACCGTCGCATTGGCCAACAATGCAGACGGCAATAATAGTAATTGGACTAATACCCAACAACCGGTGACTAATCCTAAACGTAAAATAATAGCATCTTGATTTAATGGTTTCATGGTATATCGCCCCCCAATACTGATTTGAGATTATTGTAACCGCTATCTTTGAGAACTAACAGACCAGTTGACTCGTTTTGTTTTAGAATCAGACAGAATAAACTAACCGTTGCAAAAACTTAAAAATGGGGGTAATATTGATACATTCTAATATTTGAATATAAGAATATAAGGAGGGAAATAAATGAATCCAAACGAAGCAGCTTTGCAAGAATTCCGTGAAACGATTCCAATTTTTGAAGTCTTAGCGGATGAACGCCGGCAGCAGATCATGATCGAGTTGACTCAGCATGCTAAGGGGTTAACGGTCGGGGAATTGACCAAGATTATGCAGATCTCGCAGCCAGCGGTGTCCCATCAGTTGAAAACGTTAAAGGATCATCATTTTGTGAGCGTTGAGCGTCAAGGAACACGAAACTATTACCGTGTGACATTTGATGGCCCTTTAACTAAGGTTGAACATTTAATTCATACATTACGTGAAGACTTAAAGTTAAAGCCATATTTACATTAGGGACTAAATTCGTTGCCGCGGGAGCAACGTTGTTTTCGGTCTATAGTATTCTTATATTCGAATGAACGAATATCATAAAAAGGGGTGGTGGCAATTTCAATTCGGACGGAGCTGGATTTGCAACGTGCGATGTACGAGTTATTGGCACAACGGTCGATCTCACAGATTACCGTGGAACAAATTTGTCAGCGTGCGTTGATTCATCGGAGTAGTTTTTATCGGTATTACACTGATAAGTTTGATTTATTAGCACAGATGGTCATGCGAGCGCTGGAAGAATTATTGGCGGCTGAACAAACGGATGCCGCTGGTTCGGCCGTGATGTCACGTTTTATTGGCACGCATACCGAAATCTTACGGCACTTATTGGTGACAAATACAGAGGGTGACAATGCACGCTCGCAGCAAGTGATCAATGATTGTTTTTTGGCAATCGCGCGTACTGGGGCCACGGATCGCGTGTTCGTGATGATTCGTAATGCGCGACAACCAGATCTGACCGCATACTTAGTTAGTGGGGCCATTACAAGTATCGTGCAGTGGTTAAGTAGTGATCGCCGTGACGGTGGCGATCCAAAGATTCAAGCAGCAATTGAGACAACGTTAGCATCGTTGTTCTCATTAGAACAACATATGATTTAATTTTTTTGAAGGAAGGTTTCAGGTTGTGAAAATGATTCGCGGGGAATGGCGGTCGATTTTCCATAGCAAGATTCTATGGATTTCGGTGGCAGTCATGATTTTAATTCCATTTTTGTATAGTGTATTCTTCCTGACTTCGGTCTGGGATCCATATGGAGATACCAAGAATTTACCGGTCGCAGTGGTTAATGAAGACAAACCGGTAACTTATCAGGGTAAACGTTTTGCAGTTGGGGAACAAATGGTGACGAACATTAAGAAAAATGATCAGCTTGGCTGGCATTTCGTTTCGGCGGACGAAGCGCAGGCCGGTTTAGCTAATCACAAGTATTATACGGTTGTCACGATTCCAGCTAATTTTTCAAAACACGCAACGACGGTCACGAGTAAGCATCCCAAACGGATGAAGTTACATTACTCAACAAATGCGTCGCTGAATTACATTGCTAAAGTGATTAGTGACGCTGGTGCGACCCAGCTGAACCAAAACGTGCGGGCCGCGGTGACCAAAGCTTATGCCTTAGCAATGTTTAAACAAGTGAAAACAGCTGGAAAAGGCTTTAGTAAAGCCGCTGCTGGTGCGACCCAGTTGAAAAATGGTGGTGTTGAGCTACAAGATGGTTTGACAACTTACACAACTGGCGTGCACACGTTGAAAGACGGGACCACGGAACTTAATACCAAAGTTCAACAATTACCAGCCGGAATCGCGAAGTTAGCGAACGGTGGTAGTGCGTTGAAGACTGGGCTAGACACGTTGAATGGGAGTACCGGTGAATTAGCTAGCGGTGTTTCTAAGTTAGCTGATGGTTCAGGTCAAGTGACCAATGGGTTGAAGACCATGAATGGCAGTACGGGTCAGTTAGCCAGTGGTGTCACTAAATTGGTTAGTGGTTCAGGTCAAGTAACGACTGGTTTGACGACCTTAGATGGCAGCACGGGTGAATTAGCCAGTGGTGTCACTAAATTAGTTGACGGTTCAGGCCAAGTAACGAATGGCTTAAAGACCATGGATAGTCAGACCGGTGAATTGGCCAGTGGTGTTACTAAACTAGTTGACGGTTCTGGTCAGGTTACAGGTGGCTTAAATAGTTTGAATAAACAATTGCCAGCCTTGAGCGATGGTTCTAATCAAGTTACAGTTGGTCTCACTGCACTAAGTGATCAAACTGCGGCATTACCAGACTCAGTAGCGGCATTGTTTAAAGGGTCTAGTAAGGTCACAAAAGGTTTGGACAGTTTGAATGGTGAAACTGGTACGTTAACAAAAGGTGCAAAAGACTTAGCCGATGGTTCTAAGAAACTAAGCGTTGGTGTGGTTACTTATACCAATGGGGTTTACACGTTATCAGAAGGGCTGCAGGCTTTGGATGAGAGTACTGGCAAAGTATCAAGTAATGTTGAACTTTTAGCTACGGGTGCTAATAAGTTGGCTACTGGTGTCTCAGACTATACTTCTGGGGTTGCTGCTGCTGATGATGGCGCTCAAAATGTTAACAGCGGTGTTAGTACACTTAAAACAAAGAGCAAAATTTTGCCAAGCAGTGTTGATAAGCTAACTACCGGTGCGACAACTGTTAATGGTAGTGTGACAGCCTTGAAATCTGGTAGTGACCAAGTGACACAAGGATTACAAAAGCTAGCTGCTGTTGGTGGAAGCGATACGAGTAAACAAGAGATTGCCGCCTTGCAAAGTGAGATGAGTCAAATGGAAACTGCATTGACAAATCTTGAAAAGCAATTAGCTACTACTTCAGACAATCAAACTGATACGACTAAAGTGGATGCAGTTGTTAGCGACATGCAAACTAACGTACAACAGTTAACTGCTACCAAAACAGCTGATAATAGTACGGTTACACAACAAATTAATGCCAAAATTGAAGCATTAAAAGACTCACAAAATTTGAGTGATGCTCAGGTTAAAGCCTTGGAAAGTAGTTTAGCAACGGTTGGTCAAACTGAAGCGACTACGGATAGTTCTGATCA
This sequence comes from Lactiplantibacillus brownii, assembly GCF_031085375.1. Classification (NCBI taxonomy): domain Bacteria; kingdom Bacillati; phylum Bacillota; class Bacilli; order Lactobacillales; family Lactobacillaceae; genus Lactiplantibacillus; species Lactiplantibacillus brownii. The sequence goes on along the minus strand of NZ_JAVCWF010000001.1, from coordinate 2,387,032 downwards.
ACAGGCTGCCAAAACGCTAAATACTAACATGACAAAGTTGCAGTCATTGATTAGTACTAATACTGCCGCAACAAGTAAGACTGATGCTAGTTTATTGACGAGCTTTAAGGATTTAGAAGCGGGTGTTAATGCTTTAATTAAGAATGTTAATACGATGTCTTCAACGGCTAATCAATTAGGTAGTGGTTCAGCGACCGTAACGAGCGGATTGGCAGAATTACAAGCTGGTACGACACAATTAAGCAGTGGCTTAACTGATTTGAATAGTAAAGTGCCAACCTTAGTTGGTGGCATTGATAAACTATCTGTTGGCAGTATCGCGTTATCTAATGGGACTAGTAAGTTAGTTAAGAGTTCAGTAGGTTTAAATACTGGTGCAGGTCAACTTAGTGGTGGTTTAACTGACTTAAATGCGAAATTACCGTTGCTGATTGGTGGAATTAATAAAGCTAATGCTGGTGCCAAAGAATTAACGGCAAAGTCTACTGAATTAACCAAAGGCGCTAGTGACCTAGCTAATGGTTCAGCAGAACTAAATGGTAAAGTGCCAACCTTGGTATCAGGGGTTTCGGCATTATTTGATGGCTCTCAACAAGTGACTGGTGGCTTAAAGACCTTAAACGGCAAAGTCCCTGCTATGGTAACGGGTATTCATCAATTACAAGTAGGTTCTGGTAAAGTTACTAATGGCATTGGCGCAGTTAAAGTTGGCGTTGTGAAGCTGATTGATGGTTCTGGTCAAGTGACTACTGGATTGGTGACACTTAATACCAAGGTGCCAACCCTAGTTTCTGGTGTTAAACAATTAAAGGATGGCTCTGGTCAAGTTACGACTGGCCTTGTTACGTTAAATGGTAAAGTGCCAACCTTAGTTTCTGGCGTTAAGCAATTAAAGAATGGTTCAAGCCAAGTGACTGGTGGTTTAGTGACCTTGAACGGTAAAGTGCCTGCTTTAGTTAGTGGTGTGCAACAATTGTTCAGCGGTTCTAGCCAAGTAACCACTGGCTTGACTACTTTGAATGGCAAAGTGCCAACGCTGGTTTCCGGTGTCCAACAACTTGATACAGGTGCTGGTCAACTGAATACTGGTCTACAAACCTTACAAGGCAGTACTGGTCAATTAACGAGTGGTGTTCAACAACTCGCTGATGGTGCCAATCAATTGGATGAAAATTCACCACAATTGTTAGCTGGTAATAAGAAGATCAAAAATGGTAATGCAACCTTAGCGAAGTCCTTGAAGAGTGGGGCTGACACGGTCAATGCGACACCTTTGAAGAATGCGAATGCCCAAATGTTCGCGACACCTTCAAAATTGACGCATTCAAATTACAGCTATGTGCCTAACTATGGTCATGCTTTAGCACCATATGTGCTATCCTTAGCACTTTATGTTGGGGCAATCGTCTTCAACTTCGCTTATCCAATTCGGCGGATGTCTGATGATGATGGCACACCAACACAATGGTTCTTGAGCAAAGTCGCAGTTGGCGCACCGGTCGCAATTTTGATGGCGATTATTGAATGTGTGGCCTTACTCATTGTTGGCTTGAAGCCAATCAGCATGGCTGGTTACTTCACGACAGCAATTATGATCGCACTGGCGTCGATGTTCATTGTCATGTTCTTATCGATGTTGTTCGATAATCCAGGTCGATTTGTCGCAATGGTCTTACTGATGCTACAACTTGGTGGTTCTGGTGGGACTTTCCCAATGGAAATTACGAATCACTTCTTCAATGTGATCCATCCATTCTTACCATTAACGTACTCAATTCTGGCGTTCCGGCAATCCTTAACAGGTGGCTGGGGCAATGGGACGTTCGTTTCATCAATTGTGATTTTGGCAGTCTTTGCCATCATCGCATTGATCCTATTGTGGGCATCAATGGTATTTTTGAAAAAACACAACATGCAAGAACTAGCCGAAGAACCAATTCAGATGAAGGCTGGTAAATAAGCGTTAAACGATTAGTCCTCAACCAACTCAAGTTGAGGGCTTTTTGTTTGGCCAACTTGTTTCAATTAATCGCCAGGACGTGCGAACAGCAACGCTAAGTTTAGGCCCATAATGTGGTATGATGATTTGATGTCACAGTGAATTTTAATTTTTATTTTGGAGGTGCAATTTTGAGCATATTTTTAAAGTTAGGCTGGTACTTTCGCCGTGAGTGGAAGCTCTATTTGGCGGGGGTGATTGGTCTTATTTTGACGGCTGTCATCGGGATTGTGCCGCCACGAATTATTGGGGACGTGGTCGACGGGATTAATCAACACCGGTTGACTGCGCGTTCCTTGACCCTTTATTTAGCAATTATTGCAGTGGCGGCCGTGGGACAGTATTTGACGCGTTATTTATGGCGAAATGCCATCTGGGGTGGCGCGGCTGGTTTGGAACGAACACTACGGGAACGGTTATTTTGGCATTTCATGAAGATGGATGCAACCTTTTATCAGAAATATCGGACTGGTGATTTGATGGCACATGCCACCAATGATCTGACCGCTGTGGAACGAGTCGCCGGTGGCGGAATTCTACAGTTTGCGGATTCCATCATTACTGGTGGCACCACGTTGATTGCGATGATGATGTTGATTGATTGGCGCTTAACATTGATTGCCGTTGTGCCATTTCCATTGTTGGCCGTCGTTTCATGGTATTTAGGCCAAAAAATTCACGTGGCTTTCCGATCCTCGCAAGCCGCCTTTTCGCGGTTGAACAACAAGGCTCAGGAAAGTATCAGCGGTATTAAAGTGATCAAAGCGCTCGGTCAGGAAAAAGCAGATGTCGATGACTTTGACCGCCAAATTGACCAAACGATTAAGATCAATCGCCATGTTAATTTCTTAGATTCTTTATTTGACCCAGCTATTACATTAATTATCGCGTTATCATATGCCGCGACGATCATTTTAGGCGGGATGTATGTGGTTAACCATGTCATTACGATCGGTAACCTTGTCTCGTTCATCACTTATTTAGGGATGATGGTTTGGCCGATGTTTGCGGTCGGCATGCTATTTAACACGATGGAGCGTGGTAATGCGTCCTACGATCGGGTCATGGAACTCTTAAATCAAAAAAGTGCGATTATTGATCGTAAAAATGGCTTGGAGCAACGACCAACGGGAAGTATGCATTATGCAATTGATAAATTTAATTATCCCGATGATGCTGGGACGAGTTTGAGTCAGGTTCAATTTGACCTAAAAGCAGGCCAGACGCTGGGAATCGTTGGCCGGGTTGGCTCCGGTAAATCAACTATTATGAAACTGATTTTGCGTGAATTTGATAATTATGATGGTCAGATTCAGTATGGTGGTCACGATATTAAACATTATGCTTTAGACAGTTATTTACCGGCGATTGGCTACGTGCCACAAGATAGCTTCTTATTCTCAAATACGATTCGTGAAAATATCCGCTTTGCTGATCCTAAAGTTTCTCAGGAAACGGTTGAAGCGGTGGCGGCCAAGAGTGATCTGAGTGGTCAGATTGCTGGAATGGCGGCCGGTTACGACACCCAGGTTGGTGAAGAAGGTATTTCACTGTCTGGTGGTCAGCGCCAACGATTGGCGATTGCGCGCGCCTTATTGATTAATCCTGAATTGCTTATTTTGGATGATGCGTTATCCGCGGTCGATGCTGAAACTGAAGCTGAAATCTTAGCTAATTTGAAAGCTGAACGGGCCGATAAAACGACGATTATTGCGGCGCATCGGTTGAGTTCAGTCATGAATGCGGATGAAATTATTGTCATGGATGACGGTCGGATTATTGAACGGGGGACTCACAGCCAATTAATGCAACAACATGGTTGGTATCGTGAAATCTTTGATCGTCAGCAATTAGAAACCAAAGTGGAAGGGGCGGTGCAATAATGGCAGAACGACAATCAGTTTGGGCACGGAGTATGCCAGTCAAGGAACAACTGACGGTGATTCGCCGACTCTTGCCATACGCAAAACCTTTCAAGTGGTTTTTTGTTGCGACCATTATCATGTCAGGTTTAATTAGTTTAGTTAATATTTATCTACCAAAAGTGTTACAACTGTTTATCGATCGCTATTTACGGACCGGGCATGCGACGTTGGCGATTATGTGGTATTTCGCCGGCTTATATTTCTTTGGCATGATTGTGCGGGCAACGATGCAGTTTTTCCAAAACTATACCAGTACGATGGGTGCCGAATACATGTTAGAAAATGTCCGGCGTAAAATGTTCCAGAAATTGCATCGGATGGGGATGCGTTATTTTGATCAAGTCCCTGGTGGCTCGATTTTATCGCGACTGACCAATGATACGATGTCGTTTTCAAATTTTTGGGCGCTATTTAATACGTTATTTACGGCTTTCTTTGCGGTTATTTCGTCTTTCTTAGCGATGTATTTTACCGATCATGAAATTGCGCTTTGGTTACTCGTTTTTATGCCGTTTTTAGCCGTGGCTATTTGGTACTATCAACGGTATAGTTCGCGTGTTTATCGGCGGATGCGGGAACGGTTGAGTGAGTTAAATACTAAGTTAAGTGAAGCGATTACCGGGATTAGTGTGATTCAACAGTTTCGGCAAGAACGCCGGATCAATGGCGAGTTTGACCAGACGAATAATGCTTACTTTAAGACGCGACAAGCGATGATTCGGACGAACTCACTACTATTGAGTCCAATTATTAATTTGTTTTACGCGTTAGGCACGGTGATGATTTTAGGCTTCTTCGGGGTACGTGGGCTAAATGGTTACGTGGCTGCCGGGGTCGTTTATGCCTTCATCACTTATCTGGATAATTTCTATAATCCAATGACGCAAATGATGGATAATTTATCTGACTTTCAAGATGGGGTCGTTGCCGGATCGCGGGTCTTACGTGTGATGGACGATCCCACGATTGCCCCCACCCAGCATGCTGATCCTAACGCTAAAATTACCCGCGGAAAGATTGAGTTTAAACATGTGACTTTCGCCTACGATGGGGTGAATCCAGTGTTGAAAGATGTGTCGTTTGTGGCTGAACCAGGTCAAACGATTGCCTTAGTTGGTCAAACGGGGAGTGGCAAGACGTCGACAATCAATGTTTTAATGCGATTCTATGAATTTCAGTCCGGCGAAGTTTTGATCGATGATCGTGATATTCGTGATTATCCTGCGAAAGAACTTCGACAAAAACTAGGGCTCGTTTTGCAGGAACCGTTCATGTTTTATGGGGATATTAAGTCGAACATTCGGATGTTTGATGACACAATTTCGGATGAACAAGTTCAAGCTGCGGCTAAGTTTGTGACTGCCGATGAATTCATCGATGAACTGCCACAAAACTACGACTCACGTGTCATTGAACGTGGGGCGAGTTATTCGTCTGGTCAACGTCAATTGATCTCTTTTGCACGGACCATTGTGACGGATCCTAAAATTTTAATTTTAGATGAAGCAACGGCTAACGTCGACACTGAAACCGAAGAGATGATCCAGACTGGTCTTAATCGGATTCAACAAAACCGGACGACGATTGCGATTGCCCATCGGCTCTCAACCATTCAAAATGCGGACTTGATCTTAGTGTTGCATCAAGGTCAAATCGTGGAGCGCGGTTCCAACGACGACTTGTTGGCACAACGTGGTTACTATTACGATATGATCCAGTTGCAGAATTCTGCCCACGCGAAGTAGAACTTATGTTAAGCTGAACGTAAATTGGACGCGAGGTGGCGCGAATGTTACGAAAACTTTCGGTCTTGGTGGCTGGCTTAAGTTTTCTCTTGGGTGGTTTGAATTTGATCCTAGCCGTTTTGAAAATTCAAGAGTCGACTTATCCAAAGAAACTCAAAGTAAAAATCAAGTTGAAGTAAAAATAGTTGGGACGACTCAGAATTTTGAGCCGTTACCAACTATTTTTTTATCAATTAAATTATCATTTTTAACAAATATAAACGCGCTAGTTTTTAGGCCAAGGGACGCGTACAATTAGGGCACGAACAACTGGGCTGCTGTTATCGTTAGTGTACAAGGCAGCTAAAGATGATAAGATGAGGATGAGTATTGAAATGAAGGTGCAGAGTAGATTGGTTTTAGTGCTGGCGCTTTTAAGTGCCAGTAGTGTTTTAGCAGTGGGCTTTCATCAAGTCTTCACCGCTAAACAAATGGAAAATGCGCGGGCACGGGTGAAACCTGTTCGGCCTAAGTCAGTCACAAAGGTGAAAACGGTCGCCAAGAAATTGGATTGGCATCAACCGTCAATGTCTCAGGCTTATCCTAAAGTTCAGGCCCATCCAAATTTGCAAATTGAGGTTTCAACAGTTAAACAACGCGTTTATTTACGTGAAAATGGCAAGGTGCTTTATACCATGTTGGCTTCTACTGGCCGTCAAGGTGACGAAACCCCTAAAGGGCAGTTTCAAGTCCAGGCTGAGCGTGGGTTACACTTTTATAACGCTGAATCCAAAGAAGGGGCCAACTACTGGGTCTCATTTAAGGATCATGGGATTTATTTATTCCACTCAGTTCCCGTCGATGCGAGTGGCAAATATGTGACCACTGAAGCGGAACAACTGGGTAAAGTCGCGAATTCCCATGGTTGTGTTCGATTAACGATTGCGGATGCCAAATGGCTCTATGAAAACATTCGGCAAAACACGCCCGTGACAGTGAGTTGATGCGGCGGACGCGATACAATTTCTGGTATTACCTGATTAGTATGGCGATTACATTCTTTGGCTTTTATGGGTTTATGTATTTAACGCGTAGTGCTAGTCTTGTAACATTTGTCGGATAGTTCATTGATTAAATCAAATTATATGCAAAAAGCCCGCATTTGCGGTAGCTTCTAAGGTGACTAAACCCAGAAAGAAGAACCGTAAATGCAAGGCCTCCTTAAAGCTATCCCAAAATTCAATTTAATTCAAGCAACCGTCCAAGAATTCATCAAAATAATTACACCAATTTACCAACTATTGCCAAAAAGATTTCGTTTTCGTCAAAATTATCGTCAACTAAAAGTTAATGACGTCACGATTATCGCTTGTATGCTTGCGCGAATAGCGTTACGTGACCCTTCAGAAACCCACTTCCATCAAACTTTGGCGGCTTCCGGAGTGGTTGTTCCAGAACGAAGTCGTTACAATCGTCGGTGTCGCGACCTTCTTCAAATAATGAAGTTGATCCGTCAGTATCTATTGAAGCGATATCGGCATGGCAGCACTTATGAAATCATTGATAGTGCCCCAATCACTTTGGTCTCAGCAAGACGAAGTAATCAAGCAAAAGTCTTACGAGGTGTAGCTCATAAAGGCTATAACGCAACCAAGCAACTATATTATTATGGCTTCAAGCTACATGCGGTGATGGATAATGACGGTTATTTTGTGAACTGGGAACTGACACCAGCAAACGTTGATGATAGAAAACCAGTTGAAGAGCTTTTACGAGAAGCACCGGCTCATCAAGTCTTAGCAGACGGCGGATACTTGAGCCGGAAGCTTCAAGAACGATTAAAATCACAAGGAATCAACTTCTGGTTTCCACTGCGAAAGAACATGAGGAAAACAGATCATATAAATTCCTCATTTCTAAAAAATCAACGACGATATATTGAAACAGGTTTTAATAATTTGAATATCGTTGGCCATTTTGAACATCCTGGAACCCGAACGCTAATCGGCCTAGGTAGCCGATTAGCGGCACTATTTTTATGGAACATTATCAAGGTTCATAGCAATCTAGCTCAAGGTAAAAGCGGACTTAGCATAAATTAGTGCTTCACTAGAAATATTACGGAACTAGCACTACGCGTTATTTAGTTTCCGTACAATTAATTGAAGCCACCGGCAGTCCCAAACTTTTGGGTCAAGTCATGGCGATTACCATGGCGCCAGCGTTAGCACTTAACTTGGTGGCCGGGGTGCTCATTGAACGAACTAATCCAAAGCAAGTCATGTTGGTGACGGACCTGTTAACGGGACTTTTATTTGTCTTTGCGGCGTTACTGATGGTAAAGTCAACTTGGCAAATTGCCATTTTAGCAGTTGTTTCGGTGTGTAATAAGTCGATTGGGGTCTTTTATAAATTAGGCAATAAGACGATCGTACCACAATTATTTGCCCCTAATCAGATTATCAAAGTTAATGGATTTCAAACACAAGTGCGCCAAGTTGCTATTATTAGTGCTTCAATGTTCATTGCGAGTTTATTGATATGGGTCTCGGCACAGACGATTATTTTCGGGATGGGGCTGGCATTTTTGCTATCAGCGTTATTAGATAGCCAGTTCTACTTGCGACCAAGGCGCCAAAAGAAGCTTGGCACGCATGCCAAGTTAAGTCCGGCTTGGCGCTTATTTCGCCAACGGTCGGACCTTCGTCATTTAACGTTGCTTGCCATTATTGGTTGCCTTGTGGATGCAGTGGTTGCGGTCATTGTCCCCTGGTTAGTGCTGGCAACTTGGGAATCAAAACTAGTTCTGAGTGTCTATTTAGGTCTCGAAGCACTAGGCATCATCATGGCACCATTTGTGCAACGTTGGCTACCACGGCTGACGGTGACGCAACTGAGCTATGGCTTGCCGTTGAGCCTAGGGTTGTTAATTCCGGTAGCCCCGTTATTAGGACTGGGATTGTGGTTGTTGGGATTACTGCGGGGGTTATTCAATCTGACCTTTTATACGCACTTGCAAACGGCGGTTTCGCCGGCTTTTGTGAGTCGGCTACTAGCTATCACCCTCGTATTTACGGATGGCACTGCCGCGCTAGGGGCTTATTTAGCACCATTTTTAACGCAATGGTGGGGGCGCTGGGCATTGATTGGGCTAGGTGGTGTCTTAATAGTAGCGACTGGATTGGTTCAGCTGAAGTTTCGCCATCAAACAACTGTTTCAATATTACGCCCGGAAGATTAAGTCTTTTTTGAAAAAATTCAGATAAATCACTTGCCTTCGACCTACTATAAGCTAGTAAGGTTATTACAGATGCTTAGTTGGCGTCAGTTTTTGAAAAGGAAGTTTTATCTTAATGAAAACAATTAAACAACAATTATCAACTGGTGAACGGGCCCTATTTAAAGCTCGTGATCTGCACATTGAAAATAGTACTTTTGCCAATGGTGAATCCCCATTGAAAGAGAGTGCCAATATTGAGCTTGAACAATCAATCTTCAAGTGGAAATATCCCTTATGGTATAGTCGCCATATTCGAGTGAACAACTCGATTTTTGAAGAGATGTCACGCTCCGGTATTTGGTATACCGATGATATTGCAATTACGAACAGTACGTTGCAAGCGCCTAAGCTATTCCGGCGCGCCAGTCACATTAAATTAGACCATGTGCATATGCCGCATGCGGAAGAAACGCTGTGGAACAGTCAAAATATTGAGATCCATGACGTTCAAGCCGCTGGTGATTATTTTGGCATGAATAGTGAAGCTATTCAGGTTCGTGACTTTGATTTGGTTGGTAACTATGCGTTTGATGGTGCCAAGAATGTTGAAATTCACAACGCCACTTTAATGACCAAAGATGCTTTCTGGAATTGTGAAAATGTCACCGTTTATGATTCCAAAATTATTGGTGAATATTTAGGCTGGAATTCCAAGCATGTTCGTTTTGTGAACTGTACGATTGAAAGTGACCAAGGCCTATGCTACATGGACGATCTGACATTAGAAAATTGTACGTTACTGAATACGGATTTGGCCTTTGAATATTGTCAAAATATTGATGCCGAAATCAATTCAACTATCGATAGTGTCAAGAATCCGATAAGTGGTAAAATTCATGCTCAGGCGATTCAAAAGGTCATTTTTGATGATCCCGAAATTGATCCACAACAAACTGTGATCTCAGTCGACAATGAAAGCCGTGCGCGTCATGCCGTTTGATTTTGAAACGGTCATTGACCGCCGACACACAAATTCGGCCAAGTGGAACGTTCAACCAGGCGAACTCCCGATGTGGATCGCCGACATGGATTTTCAAACGGCGCCAGCCATTACGGCGGCCTTGAAAAAGCGCGCTGCCTTTGGTGTTTTTGGCTATGAAGAGATTCCAACTGCTTATTATGAAGCAGTCGCGGATTGGTGGGCAACTGAGCATCATTTTCGGCCGCAAGTCGACTGGCTCATGTTCTGTACCGGCGTTGTGCCAGCTATTTCATCAATTGTGCGTAAGATGACGACGCCTGGGGATAATATTTTAGTACAGGCACCGGTCTATAATATTTTTTATCATTCAATTGAAAATAATGGCCGGCACACGTTATCGAGTGATTTAGTTGAACAGGATGGCCAATACCAAATAGACTTTAAAGATTTGGAGCAGAAATTGGCTGACCCGCTCACAACGATGATGATTCTTTGTAATCCGCAAAATCCTATTGGCATTGTTTGGTCGCGTGAAATTTTACAACGACTGGGTGAATTAGCTTTGAAGCACCATGTTTTGGTGTTGGCTGACGAAATTCATTGTGACCTGACCTTAAACGGCCATGACTATACGCCATTTTCATCACTGAGTGCGCCAGTTGCAGCTAACAGCATCAGTTGTGTGTCGCCAAGCAAGACGTTCAATGTGGCTGCCTTGCATGCGGCTACTTTGATTATGCCAGATCAAACGATTCGTGAGCGCGTCAGTCGTGGCGTCAATAATGATGAACTAGCAGAACCAAACTCGTTTGCAATTCCAGGTAGTTTGGCCGCTTATCAAGAGGGTCATGCTTGGGTAGCAGCGTTAAGAACTAAGATTGCGGCTAATCAACGTCAGTTGCAGCAGTTTATTGCGGCTGAGTTGCCTAGTGTCAAAGTAATTGAAGCCCAGGCGACGTATCTGATTTGGTTAGATATTAGTGCTGTGGCGACGGATGCCAATGACTTAGCGACATTTATTCGTGCTAAGACGGGGTTATTCTTGTCGGCTGGCGATGTCTATCGCGGTAACGGGTCACACTTTTTAAGAATTAATATCGCTTGTCCAACGGCGGAATTGACGGATGGCTTACAACGATTACAGGCCGGAATTGACGCTTATCAACAACAATAATTATAAGAACGCGCCTAGAAATTTTGGCGCGTCTTTTTTGCTTATGATTTCCTATTCAGGCGATCTTCCACTAAAATGGTGGTATTAACTATAAATTTACGAGTGGGTGAGCAGATGGAAATTGGAATTGTTGGTGCTGGCACTGTTGGAACCGTCTTAGCACAGACCTTTGCACGCGGCGATAATCAAATTAAATTGAGTCGGCATAGTGGGGCGTCAAGTTTAGCGGCGCGACGTTCGGAATTTTCATCAAAAGTCGATTTTGTCGAAGTCAACGTAGCGTTACAGCAGCCGATGGTGATCATTGCGGTCCCATTCGAACAAGCGCCGGCTGTTTTGCATCAAATTGCGGATTATGAGCAACGACTCGTAATCGACGTGACGAATCAATTTACAGCGGACTTCAAAAAAATTAAAACGGCACCATTAACGGGTAGCGAAGTTATTGCCTCGGCGGCACATAATGCGCGCGTCATCAAAGCATTTAACACCTTACCACCCAAATTTATGGATGGTCATGTTAACGGTGACGGTCGTCGTGTGTTATTTTACGCGGGAGACGATGTGGCTGCCAAGAAAGAATTTGCAGCGCTACTACGACCCTTGAATTTCCGACCAGTTAATTTGGGGCGGTTACGTCATGGTGGCAGTGTCATGCAAGTCGGTGGTGGTTTAGGCAACACACACTTTATTCAAATCGAAGAATAGGAAGGCTATAATTTGAAAGCATGGGTCGTTAAAAATCAAGCACACTTAGGCTTGGAACAGTTACGATTATTGGATGTCCCGATCCCCAAACCACAAGTGGCTGAGCTACAAGTAAAAGTTCAGGCAGTAGGCTTGAATCCAGTTGATTACAAAATTATTGATAGTGGTGTGGCGGCTTGGCAATATCCGCATACGATTGGGATCGACGTTGCCGGTGAAGTCAGCGCGGTGGGGCCGGATGTCACTGACTTCAAGCTCGGTGACCGTGTCTTTTACCATAGTGATCTTCGTCGCAATGGGGCACTGGCGACGTACAACGTGACTTTGGCAGCCAGCGTCGCGAAACTACCCGACGCGCTAAGCTATGTTCAGGGCGCCGCTATTTTGTGTGCCAATTTGACCGCCTATCAAGCATTAATACGTAAGGTGAACTTGACCAATGCGCAAACCGTTTTGATCCATGCCGGGGGTGGGGCCGTTGGTCTTGCGGCGTTACAACTTGCGAAGCAGCTTGGGCTACGGACGATCACGACGGTGTCTGCGCGTAAACGCGCATTAGTTGAAAAAGTCGGGGCTGACACGATTATTGATTATCACCAAGAAGACGTGACGGCGGCAGTATTAAAAGCCACTGAGGGCCGTGGGGTGGATGTGAGTTTGAACACGATTGGTGGGTCCGAATTGGCCGCTGATGCAGCCCGAATGGCCTACAATGGTCAAATTGTCGCGATTGGTGATGGGATGCCGCAGCATTTTGATTTTGATGACCACGCGTTAGCACTGATTCGATCAGGTCTTGGCGGCGTTTATCGCTCAAATGATCCGGTGCAGATTCACGACTTGGCAGTGATGGCACAGGCCGTGGCAAAATTAGTGGTCGCGGCTAAATTGGACCCATTGATTGGGGACGTTCAACCGTTTGACCAAGTTCCGACGGCGCTACAAACAATTAAGAGTGGCCGTAATGTGGGTAAATTGGTGATTCAAGTGACCGCTTAAAAAAAGACGCTGATGAGCGTCTTTTTTAGTGCAATAGCAGCTGTTCAAGTTTTTGATCACAGTCTAATAAGTTGAGATCACCAAGTCGGTATTCCCAATAAGATTACTACCGTTATTAGTTATTTTAAGAACTTTTTAATCCCAAAGGTTCTACTTAATTTTCTGCCAGTATTTCTCATTTCATTCTTGTCATTCTGGAAATTAATTTTTATTGAAAGTTGTTCTAACGCATTAGCCTTCACTGAGTGCCTGCATGTATTTATTTAAGTATTCATATTTATCTTCCGAGTGATATTGAGTAATATATCTAGGGTGTTCTAGCGGAATGATTTTTTTGAAAAACTTATAGTTGTCATTTATTGTCCTTAAAACTTTATAATTTTCGCCGCTGCCAATACAATAACAAACTGAGGTATCTATTCCAAAAGAAATAATTTTATGAAGTGAATCAACCAGAAATGGGAGTAAAATACTTAAAATATTTTTGTTCTCATAGTAGTTACAGTTTACATAGTTTCCTTTAGAATTCTTTTGCACTATTCCAAGTGGACAAACAAAATTCATATAAAAATCTGAATAAAATTTTTGAATACCGCCATAATTACTCACTACTTCATACAGAAAACTTGAAGAAGCTTGATTTATACGAAAGCCATCAATTTTTATACCTGTTTCTTGCTGTAAATGCTCGATATCTTCAAAAGGAATCCCAGTTACTGCAGACCCTCTTCTAGCCGGAGAACTTCCCAATATCAATTTTCGTGGATAAGTATCGTTAAAAAATTTCCTATAAAAAATAGCACTCATTTTGTTAATTAATTCTTTTTTTTCGCCAGAATATGGATTCAATATCATATAGTTCTTTGGTAAATCAATCGAAATGTTCCCTAGTGCTGCATTAAATCTCGCTATGTTTTCTTCAAAAGTATTCTGATTGTCCATCTACTCACCTGTCGTTTTTCTATAATGTTTACTGTGTTAACAATATAACCAAAGCAATAGCGGAAATGTTTGTTTTCTGATCTGTTGGGAAAATATGAATTTTATTAAAACAGGCAGATGCTATTTCCAACGAAAGAAGTAATTTTTACTTGCGGTTTTTAACACTCTTTGTACTACAAATAAAGCTTTTTTAGTGACTTAATAGTCGTTTCAATTGGTCGTAATCAGTCACTATTTTAGTCGGTCGGTAGTCGTGATCATTGCTCAAATGTCGTGGATTATACCAGATGCTTGGCAAGTCTACGCTGTTGGCACCTTGAATATCGGAGGTCAGGCTATCCCCAACCATGATGGTGTTATTGACAGTCATATTGGGCAGTTGGTTAAATATTGCCGTGAAAAAATTTGAATCTGGTTTCGAGACGCCGAGGTCTTCAGAAATAAAGGCTTGGCGGAAATAGGACGCGAGTCCAGAACCTTGTAAACGACTCAGCTGGGTCGTTTTAACGCCATTGGTACCGACAATTAAGGTGAGGCCGGCTGATTGCAATTGGTCCAATAAGGTGGTTGCGCCGGGAATCACATGGAAATTATGGGCCAGCATCGTGTTGTATTCTTGTTGTAAGGCGTGGCCGTTGACGCTAATTCCTAATTTGGCAAAGACAACCGCAAAACGTTGATCTAGCAACGGCTGACGCTCAGCACCGTGTTCAATTTGCGACCAGACCCAGTGATTGTGGGCTTGATAGACTTGCATGCCGTGTGGCAAATCAGTAACGCCGTACTTTTGCAACAGGTAGGTGATACATTCCTGCTCACCGCGGCTGAAATCCAGTAGTGTATCGTCTAAATCAAAAATGACGTATTTTAGCATGTGGACAACTCTTTTCTAAATTAGTTGTTGGATTTGTTGCACCAGATCGTCAAATGAGGCTTGATAAGCACCGGTCAAAGAAACGGTGAAGCCATGCAGGGAGTTGAGATAACGGTGCATGGTGACCGAAGTATGTGCTAACAGCAGATGTTGCCCAAATAATTCCGCCTCAGCTGCCAATGTGTCATGGTCAGCGGTATGAATCACGGTTTTAGGGAAGCCCACGAGTGCCGAAACGCTCGCAAGTACTGGGGAAACTTCAGGATTGCCTAACGGTTCATTTTGACGGTAAAAACGATTAAAGCGTTTTGCTTGTGCGGCCGAAATCACTGCACCGGCTGGATAGGACTTGTCATCGGGATCGGTGTCCAAGTCGAGGGCTGGATAGTCTAAAATGGCCAATGTGGCCACGGGTTGTGCGCGTTTAAGAGCCCGTAGTTGTGTGCCAACAACTAAGTTGCCGCCAGCACTGTGGCCGATTAAAATTAAGCGTTGTGGCTTGGCGGCACAGTAATCGGCATAGTGTGCCTGAACGTGTTGGACTAATTCATCACAAGCATTCAATGCCGCTGGGAAAGGGTGCTCTGGGGCTAATGGATAATCGAAATCGAGCACCGTATATTGAGTGGCAATGCCGATGCGTTTACAAAAATAGGTATCATGGTCGTTATGTAAATGAACAAAACCGCTACCATGGAAGTCAATAATGATGCCCTTAGACTGGACGTAGTTGGGCTCATGGCTGAAAATTTTGGCGGTATCGCCGGTGCTAAGTTTAAAGGATTCAGTCCGAGTCCGTTCCGCAGCCCATTGGTCGTTGGTGATGGTATTTTGATGTTGATCGTGATTTTGACGCTCTACTGTTGCTTCATTCATGTTCAAGACCTCCTGATTAGGGTCATCATACAGCAAGTTGGCCCAATGTGGTATCCTTAAATAGGAAGATTGGTCAGTTGACGAAGCTGATCAGTCATAATAATTTTAATAAAGGAAGTTCAGTATGGAAATCGATAATGACCCAGCGTATCAACAAATGATCAACGGTGACTTGTACATGGAATCACCATTATTACTCAAACGGCGAAACTATGTCCGTGGCCAAATTATGAAGTACAATCAAATTGCTGATAATGAGGAACGAAATGCAGGGATGGCTTCATTGTTACGTTCAGTTGGTGACCGGTTCTTTGTCGAACCAACTTTTGAATTTAGCTATGGCGTTAATATCACAATTGGGGATCATTTTTACGCGAACCATGGTGTCGAAATCTGTGATGAAGGCCAAGTCACGATCGGAAATGATTGTAAATTTGGCCCTAAGGTCGGCTTATACACGCCAGTTCACCCACTTGATCCAACCGTCCGCCGAACTGAAGCTGAACGTACCGCACCAATTACGATTGGCAATGATTGCTGGATCGGTGGTAGCGCGATGGTTTTACCAGGGGTGACGCTTGGTAATAACGTGGTCGTCGGTGCCGGTGCCGTGGTCACGCATTCATTTCCAGATAATGTGGTCGTCGTTGGTAATCCAGCGCGAGTCTTGAAGGAAAACAAACCAAGCGCCTAGGTTGACAAGCACGTATCAGTCGGTAAGAATGGGATTGACCAGTAAGTCATCAGTCTAAAATTTAACCAATTGGGGAGGACGTTGATTATGTCAGAAATGAGTCCTAAGGAATTTAAGCATATTTTAGTGGGCGTCGATGATTCAGACGATGCGCAGTTAGCTTTCCGGTATGCGATTAATCGTGCCAAGACGGATGGTGCTAAGTTGACCATCGTGTCAATTTTGGAACAAGATAATATGAATGTGTACGAAGCCATGAGCAAAGATTTTATTCATGGCCAACGGGCAGATTTGGAAGAACATGTCCGACAATATGAAAAGTTAGCGACGAAATTTGGTGTTAAGGATGTTCGTTCAATCGTTGACGAAGGTGATCCTGGCGAAACGATTGTGAAAGATATAATTCCGGCAATCAAACCAGATCTACTCGTCATTGGGTCGATTTCTAAGCAAGGTGTCCGCAAGTATTTTGGGTCGCAAGCAGCTTACATGGCGAAACATTCACCAATTTCAGTTTTGGTCGTGCGTTAATTTTAAAACAAATCCAATACGCCTAGTTATCGGCCTAGTTGCTGATGATGAGGCGTATTTTTAATGGGACGATTAGTTGTTAAGAAAATCGTTTAAAAGTGGGGAAATCGGTGAGACAGGCACTTTTATGCTATGATTGGAAGATAAAAACAAACGGAAGTGGGACCACAATATGAAAACTATCACCTTGTATTTAGCTGTGACTGGAACGACTTATTTTGACCAACTTGATCGCTTTCAAGGCTGGAGCGGCACGCCTTTGACGGCCGCGGGTCAACAAACGAGTCAAACGGTCGGCCAGCGATTGGCAACGATTAAATTTGATACGGCCTTTGCGAGCGACACCAGTCGTGGGACGCAAACCGCTCGCGCAATTTTAGCAGCACAAGCAAATTCGGTAGAAATACAGACCAAATCGGCTTTGCGGTCACCATTTTACGGCGGCTTTGAGGGCATTGAACGTTCTGCTGTTTGGTCCGGTTTTGCAACAAAATTGGGCTATCCAACGGTTGCTGCTTTTGAAGCTGACCAAACACCGACTGAAATTCAGAATTTGATCCATGATCATGATGTGGATAGTTTAGCTGAAAGTGGCGATGAATTCTGGCAACGATATCAAAAAGGATTAGCACAAGTAGCTGCCACGACTCCGGATCATGGCCGAGCATTGGTCATCGTGGATGCGGTGATCTTGCGGCGCTTGCGTTTTGACATTACCGGTCAGACAGCGACCAGTGAACAAGTGGCACCCGGCACGGTGACGGTTGTGGATCAGGCTGGGGATAAGTTTACCCTGCGTTAAAACAGGAGCACCAGCGTCCTTGCGATTGCAAGAAATCTGCGATAATGTGAGTAAGGAATCAAGAATAAAATTTAATAATTAACGAGGTTTTAGTCATGCAAGTTTATGTTGTTACAAGTGTTGTTGCTGGTCAAGAAACAGTGACGAATAAGGCTATTCAAGGCTTTATCGCTGCCTTGAGCAAACAATTAGGTTCAGATTATACGGTCACCTTGGATACTGATTACGGTGAGACACTCAGCAAAAAGGAAGCCGCGGTTTATTTAGTTTATTTTGGGTCACAAGCCAATTTATCCGCGGAACAGCAGCAACAAATGATTATTTATTATTCAGATGAAGATGTGGATAACTTACAAATTGGCCGTTTTGTGGATATGTTGACACAATTAAAAACCAAATAAGTTATCAACAGGGGGGCATAAGTTATGAACTTAATCACATTGGGACTCATTGGCCTCGTTATTTTTGTCCTAGAAGAATTGGTGTTTTCGGCCAGCCGTTATTTTTGGGTTGGCGGCATTGTACCTGTTTTATGGACCGTATTTTTAGCGTACGTGGTCGTTTTACATGCGGCTAATTTAACGATTCCTGAGTACTGTTTAGCGATTATCGCGGTGATCATTCCTTATGTATGCTGGGGCAATGGGTTTCAACATCATGCGGGTCGGCGACAATCACGATGATTACGCTGGTTAAAGCCAGTCAGGTGCCCAAACAGCTTTTGTTATTAGCAGACCCCGACTGGTCAAAAGTTCAGCGCTCACTTGAAGGTGCGACCATTTATGGTTATCAGCTGGCTGGTAAAGTTGTGGGTGTGCTGGTATTGAAACCGCTGAAGCCACAGGTTCAAGAAATTATGGTGGTGGCAGTATCCCCAAGTTATCAACACCGGGGGATTGCCAGAGCATTATTACAAACAGTTATTAAAAGTTGTCAACAGGCTACGACCTGTGAACAACTTCAAATCGGCACTGGTAATTCATCTTTACGGCAATTAGCCCTATATCAGCGGGCTGGATTTGAAATAACGACCGTTTGGGTGAATTATTTTGTGGATAACTATGCGGAACCAATTTATGAAAATGGTATTCAATGTAAAAGTATGGTGCGGTTAGCGCTAAACGTGAAGGCAGGTTAGCTGAGATGTGGCGAGCAGGTAATTTAATAACGAGTTGGTTTTATGGGGCGATTGCGGTATTTATCATTATGTTTTTTACTGCACGTCAGACTGTAAATCACATTGTTTTAGAATTTAATCCAATAGTCATTTATAGTCTTATTTGTGCGTTAGTTTTGTTGCCAATCATCAAATATCGGTGGCCTAAAGTTTTTCAAGTCTGGCGGCGTAAGCCTAAAGAGACGCCGTCGACGCGGCCGGACGATGATCAAATCATTCAGGATTCTGGTCACACCTGGTCGGCACCTGTTAAACGGACTAAGCCGAAACCGGTGCCGACTGCGTTAACGCCGCAAGTGGAAGCTAAAAGCGATTTTATGGATGAGTTCATTAATTTCTTTAAAAATATTTTGATGGCAGTGATTTTAGTTTTAATTAGTCCCATCATCTGTGGTTATTTCTGGGTGAAAGATTATCAAGCTAAACAACACAAGTCATGACAAGTTATCCACTGTGGATAAAATTAAGGCTGACCAGCACTTGAAATTTTGAGTGTTGGTCAGCCTTTTTTGTGGATAACTTGTCGCTTCGGTTGGTCTGGAACGATGCTGGAACGTGGTGGCCAACGAAAATGGACAATGAATGATTCGTTTTAAAAAATTATCCTAATATCAAAAAAGAACGCGTGACAAATGGCTTTTGTCACACGCTCGATAGTTAGGTCTAATCGTTTGGTTGGAAACTATTGATGTATTGTTTGCGATTCTGCCAAGGCCAAGCTTTGACGACCCCAATCATTTTATTCTTAGGAACGAAGCCCCAGTAACGCCCATCGTTAGAAACACTACGGTGATCACCGAGGACAAAGTAATAGCCTTTTGGCACTTTGTTGGTCGTGACTTTAGTTCGCCAGCCGTCTTGATCATGACTCAGACTGGTTAAGTCCCAGCCAGTAAATTTGCTGTGGCTGTTTGCCATATATGAGCCGGTGGTCTGTTGATAACTATTCTTCAAATACGTTTGCTTGACGAGTTTATTATTGACATACAATTTACCATTGCTCGTATAGCGGACACTATCCCCAGGCATCCCAATGACCCGCTTCACGTAAACGGCGTCTTTCGCGGTTTGGTCTGGATCGACGTTGTAGGCGTTGAATACGACCACTGATCCCGCTTTGATTTTACTTGTCTTGAAGGCGACAACCCGTTCATTATTTTGTAGGTTTGGTTGCATGGAGGTCCCGTCAACACGTACCATAGTGAACCAGAATTGCTTAATGAGCAGTGCCAATCCGAGTCCAATCACAATTGGCAATACCCAGCTCATAATATTCTTAAATGTTTTCACTGAATTCGACTCCCTTAAGTGTGTATATGTCTTATTATATACGAATGGTTGACAGAGTAGTGATAAAAAAGCCTAAAAGATTTGGTGAACTAATTATTGGGCGTCGAGAAAATGGGACAGTTAGCTTTTAGAAATGGCCCGTTAAGCCGTTGAAATCGTTATCACAATATGGTTAACTTTAGCAGTAACTGATTTTTAGAATGTCGGAGGATTGATTCGTCTATGAAAACACAAAAAGAACACATGTTGGCTGGTGAATTGTACATTGCGGATGATGCGCAATTAAGTCGGGAAAGTCATCACGGTAAAAAATTGACGCGACTTTACAATCAGACCACTGAAGGTGAAAGTGATTATCGCGAAGAATTGCGCGGAAAGTTATTCAAGCAAATCGGACAAAATGGCTACATTGAACCACCATTTCACACGGATTATGGTAGTCATACAACCATTGGGGATAACTTTTACGCGAATTATGATGCAATTTTTATTGATGTGGCACCGATTACGATTGGCAATAATGTCTTTATGGGACCACGTGTCGGCTTATATACTGCTGGTCATCCAATCGACGCGGCGATTCGGGCGGAACAATTAGAGTATGGCTTGCCAATCACGATTGGTAACGATGTCTGGTTTGGCGGCAATGTGGTCGTTAATCCAGGCGTGACTATAGGAAGCAATGTTGTGATCGGTTCTGGCTCCGTGGTCACAAAAGATATTCCGGATGGCGTGGTTGCTGTAGGAAATCCCTGCCACGTCCTGCGGAAAATTACCGCGCAAGATCAACAGTATTGGCAAAAGCAAAAAGAGGCCTACTATGCGGATCGTGATGAGGAATAAATAACTATTGAGATAGCGATAACTTGATGATGAGTCAGGTTAGCGCTATTTTTTTGATCGATGTGACTATACTATGGCTCGCAAATGTGCCCACCACGTTCCAGCATGTCCAGACCAACCAGAGTGGCAAGCTAAACGGATGGTCGTAAACAGGCCTTTTAGCAATCCAAGCTGCGCAGATCAATCAATTTAAGGTATGATAGAAATGTAACCGAATACATAGGGAGGGCGCAAGTATGGCGTATATTGAAGTAATTAAAGAGACCCGTGAATTTCAGAATGGCAACCAACGAACGGTCGCAAATCGAGACCTATCGTTTGAGGTTGCCCAAGGGTCTGTCGTAACGATTTTAGGGCCCAGTGGTGCCGGCAAATCAACGTTGTTGAATATCTTAGGCGGGATGGATACGCCGACTAGTGGTCAAGTTTTGATTGACGGCGAAGATATCGCTCAGTTTTCGGCCAAACAATTGACGACCTATCGCCGCCAGGCCGTGGGTTTTGTTTTTCAATTTTATAATTTGGTTCCGAACTTGACTGCACGTGAAAATGTGGAGTTGGCGTCACAGATCACCAAAGACGCGCGTGATGTTGATGAAACGTTAAAACTAGTCGGTTTGACCGCTCGTGCTGGCAATTTTCCGGCGCAACTTTCAGGTGGGGAGCAGCAACGTGTCGCGATTGCGCGCGCGGTCGCTAAGAATCCTAAATTATTACTTTGTGATGAGCCGACTGGTGCCTTGGATTATCGGACTGGCAAACAAGTGTTACAAGTCATTCAGGCCGCGGCCCGTGAAACACAAACAACGGTCATCATCGTCACGCATAATAGTGCGATTGCCAAGTTAGGTGACCAAGTTATCCGGATTAATGACGCTCAAGTCCAATCAATCGTGCACAATGATCATCCAACGCCCATCGAAGAAATCGAATGGTAGGTGAATGATGATGACAAAAGCCTATTTTAAAGCAATTCGACGTGAAATCTGGCGATCTAAAGCACGTTTCTTTTCGATTCTATTAATTATTTTCTTGGGAGTGGCGTTCTATACGGGAATTCGAGCCACTGGACCAGATATGTTGCAGGCAGCAACGGATTATTTTGCAAAGCAAAGGTTGGCCACGAATAGTGTGCAATCAACGCTAGGATTGACTAAAGCTGATGAACAAGTTTTAAAAAACCATCAGGATGAACTGACTTATCAAGCCGTGAAGTATCTTGACGTCAATCAATTGAATAATAATCGAGTTGTGCGGGTTGCTGAGCTACCCACAACGCAAAAACTAAATCAATTGCGCGTCGTGAGTGGTCGGTTGCCCCGAAAGGCGAACGAGATTGTCTTAGATTCGCAAGCTAAAACCTTACAGCCAAGCTTGAAACTGGGTTCGACTTACCGGATTGTTAGCAGCCGAGCACTTAACCGAAAGTTTAAACGGCGCAGTTTTAAAGTGGTCGGGTTTGTGAATTCACCGCGTTACGTTGAAAATACTAGTCGTGGTGTGACAACGGTTGGCAAGGGAACCTTGGATTACTTTGCCTATGTCCGACCCAAGACGTTGAAAATGACCATTACGACTCGTATTGATGTCCAATTTAAAAATTTAAAGGGTGTCAAACCGTATACGGCCACTTATCGGCGACTTAATCGTGCGAATACGGCCAAATTAAAACGCTGGTTGAAGCCACAAGCTCAAAAACGACAATATCGTTTGCAACAACAAGCACGTCGTCGGTTGGCACCATTGACTAAGGCAGTGTCCACGCTAGCGACACAAGTACCAGCAACGACCCCACAATTAGTGAAGCTACGAAGCCAATTAGCGCAAGGACAAGCCCAAGTAGCGGCAATTAAGCGGCCAACTTATATTTACAGTAATCGGTCTGATAACCCGGGTTATACTGAATATCATGAAAATACGCAACGGGTCGTCGCCTTATCGACGGTCTTTCCCCTGTTCTTTATTGCGATTGCCGCGTTGATCTGTTTAACGACGATGACACGGATGGTAGAAGAATTACGGTTACAAATGGGGACTTTAAAGGCACTTGGTTATTCGAATGCGGCCGTTGGTAGTGAATTTATGATCTATGGTGGGCTTGCAGCCCTAATCGGGACTGGTTTAGGGGTGCTCTTTGGTGTTAATTTCTTCCCACAATTTATTGCTCAAGCTTATGGCAGTATGTATAATTTGCCAGCCATCCAGGTTCAGTATATTTGGGTCGATATTTTGATTGCGTTAATCATTGCGCTCTTGTGCACCTTAGGAACCGCATTAGTCGTGTTGCGAGTGGATTTACGAGCATTACCAGCTCAATTATTACAGCCCAAGGCACCCAAAGCTGGTAAAACGCTCTGGTTGGAACGATGGTCTGGCTTGTGGCGGCGGTTGAGTTTTAATCATAAAATCACCCTGCGCAATCTTTTTCGCTATAAACAACGTCTGCTGATGACAGTGTTAGGCATTGCAGGCTGTATGGCGATGATGATTACTGGCTTTGGACTCAAAGATTCAATTGGGGACATCAGTACAAAACAATTTAATGATTTATGGCATTACGATGCAATCGTGACACGCACGGGGACCGAAACCGCCGCGCAAAAGCGAACAATTAGCCAACCGAAACTTTATCGGACTAGCCTGGCGCTAAAATCAGCCCAAGCAACGATAAAGAAAGATGGTGTTGCAGAGCAAACCGTGACGCTGGGTGTGCCACAGACGCCCAAGCGCTTGAACCAGTTTGTGACTTTACGCCAACGGCAAAGCCATCAACGGTATCAATTGGGCCAGCATGGAGCGATTATTGATGAAAAGTTGGCTAAACTGTACCACGTTAAAGTCGGTGAGACATTACCAGTCAAATTAGCTGGTCAAACGGCCAAATCGGTGAAAATTGCGGCAATTGCGGAAAACTATGTCAATCATTTTATTTATTTAAGTCCGAGCTACTATCGAGATGTGTTTGGCAAAACTGCTAGTTATAACAGTAATTATGTTCAATTTAACAATGACAGTGAAACGCAAGCCAATGCCTATGCGAACACGTTATTGAAGCAAGCGGGGATCATGAACGTGACACTTATGTCAGTCGAAAAGCAAACCAACTTTAAAATGTTCGACAGTATGAATCTAGTGGTCTTGATCTTCGTTATTTCAGCGGGAGCTTTAGCTCTGGTTGTGCTATACAACTTAACTAATATCAATGTTTCTGAACGGATTCGCGAGTTGTCGACAATCAAGGTGCTCGGCTTCTATGATCGGGAAGTGACGATGTATATTTTCCGTGAAAACTTTATTTTAACTGGATTGGGGATTATTTTAGGCTGTTTCTTAGGAAACTGGTTGCATCGCTACATTTTGCAAACTGCGGAAACGAATGCGCTGATGTTTTCACCGGGAATTCATCCGCTTAGTTACGTTTATTCAGCCTTATTGACGCTTGCGTTTAGTTTGATCGTCATGCTGATGATGCACCGTAAATTGAAACGTGTTAACATGCTGGATGCGTTAAAATCGGTAGATTAAGCGCGTGGACTTGCACCAGCGCGTAAAAAGTGATGTAATCGAATTGCAATACAAATTGTGTTTATCAGTTTAAACACGTTTTTGAGGTGACTAATATGGATACAACTATCCAAGCATTAAGTGACATTGTTAAAATGAATACGGTCAACGACAACGAAAAGCCGGTGGCTGATTATCTTGCTAAGCTCTTAAAACAGCATGGTATCGACGCCAAGTTAATTAACTACGCGCCCAACCGTACTAGTTTAGTGGCTGAAATTGGTGATGGCAACGGTCCGGTCGTCGGTTTTGATGGGCATGAAGATACCGTCGCTTTAGGCGATGAAAGTCAGTGGGCGGTGCCTGCATTGTCGGCAGCTATTAAAGACAATCGCTTGTTTGGCCGCGGTGCGACTGATATGAAAGCCGGTTTGATGGCTGGCGTATTTGCCTTGATTAATTTAAAAGAAGCCGCGGTGCCATTACATGGGACGTTACGTTTGATGGCGACAGTTGGTGAAGAAGATGGCCATTTAGGTGCCGAACAACTTGTGGAACAAGGTTACGCTGACGACTTAGATGCGCTAATCGTTGGGGAACCTAGTGGCGCCGACAAGCAACTCCTCACGCAAAAACCAATTCAAGCCATGTTAGGCGTTGATGCAGAGACGGCCGAAAAAATGATGGCCGCTAATCCAACAACGGAGCAACATTTCATCGAACTCGCCCATAAAGGGTCATTGACGTACACAGTACAGGCTAAAGGCATTGCGGCGCATAGTTCAATGCCAACGATTGGGAAAAATGCGATTGATATGTTGATGACTTTTTATCAACAACAACAGGCTTACTTTGATAGCTTCAAAGAGGTCGTTAATCCAGTATTAGGTGCGACGGTGCCAGTTGTGACGTTAATTAAGGGTGGCGAACAGATCAACACCGTGCCAGCTAGCGCCGAGATGGCGGTCAAAATTCGGACGATTCCAGAACTACGTAACGATAAAATTATTGCCGCGCTGGAAAAAATTATTGCGGATTGCAACGCTGCTGGTGCGGAATTGACGCTAAATGTCCAGGATAGTTTCTATCCGGTTCATACGCCAGCGGATGCCAACCTAGTGCAACTAGCCAAACAAATTGGTGAGCAAGTTTTGACACAGGCGTTACCATATTTTGGTGCGCCAGGTGGGACCGATGCGTCGTCTTACATTGTTAAGAATCCAGATTTGGAAATCATTGTGTTTGGCCCCGGAAATATTACGGCTCACCAAGTCAATGAATATGTTGATCTGGATATGTATCAACGCTTTATTAAGTTATATGAACAATTATTTACAAAATTATTAGCATAAAAGTGGGGGCTTGATGGATGGACAAAGATAAGAAACGTCCAGTACCACATACTGAGGCGGAACTTGAAGAAGAAATTGAGGCGGTAGAGGAGAAAGCCAACAATGAACTACAATTGTATGCCTTATGGGGTGTCATTACGGTTGTTTTCAACGTGGCTTTGTTTTACTTGCTCTATCATACTTTCGGTATCGAATATCAAGTTGCGAACTTGATTGACTGGTTCTTAAGCGTGCTATTCTCATTTATTGTCAATAAGATGTTTGTGTTCCAGCATGAGACCAAAAGCTTGGTCAAGGAAGTCGGGACTTTTTATGGCACTCGGGTGGCGACTTATTTGATTGAAGCGGTCATTTTATGGCTAGGTATTTCAGTACTATCCGTTAATGGAACCATGACAAAAGTGATCGGTCATGGCATTGCCTTAGTGGCGAACTACTTCTTGTCGAAATGGTTAGTCTTTAAAAAGGATTAGCTAAGATGGGCTAAATCAGCTTATTTCATAAAAAAAATAGTCATTTTAACCAGCGCTTTTTAGATATTACAGGAAATCATCTGTAATATCTTTTTTTAGCTCTGATTAGTTGTAACAATAAAGTGTTTCAACTACAATATAGCTATAAAACGACTTTATTTATACATTTTGTATGAAAATATGGAGGATTGCTATGTTTACAGGACTCGAAATTGAAAATTATAAAGTGTTTAAAAATTTAAAATTTAAAATGATTAAAGCAAATGAGCCAAAGAAAGTCGTTGCGATTTATGGCGAAAATGGCGCAGGCAAATCTAACATTGTGTCGGCATTTATGAATTTGAGCCTCTCACTCAGAACTGTAGAGACGCAGAAGCAATGGACTGAGATTCAGACCCAAGTCGCTGCTGACAAAAGCTTAAATGAGGATGGTAACAATCGAATTCCAGAATCAATGTTGACCTTTATTCGTTCGGGAAGCATGAATTATCGGCAATTATCACAAATATTTAATCGTAGTACGCATATGATTGGGACAACGGCTCCTATGCGGATTCGTTATGACTTCGAGTTTGATGGGCATAGCGGTTACTATGAGCTTTTATTTGAAATTGATCGTAATGATAAAATGTACCTCGCTTCTGAAACGTTATACTATTTGATCCATCGAAGTAGCGGAAAGCTGTTTGAAATTAAGAGTTCTTCTGCAGGTGACATCAATTATGTCTGGAGCCCAACGCTATTCAAGAATAATGAGATTGGCACCTTAATTGATGATTCTGTTGAGCGACTTTGGGGGACACATACGTTTCTATCTATTTTGACGAGTTTCGTAGCTGATACCAATCAGAAATATATTAAAAAAAATATTTCATCGAATTTATTAAAAGTCATCGCTAATTTTGGAAAAATTGCTTTTCGCACTGACATGGCGACCGGTGTCAATAGTTTTAACAGTATGCTAGGCGATTTAAATCAAGGACAATTAAAGAAAACTAGTGAGAATGAGCAAAGATTAGCAGTGACTAAAAGGGCATTAAATCAATATTTTGTGCCGCTGTATAGTGATATATTAGAAGTGTTTTATCGCGTTAAAACCGATAACGATAAGTTGGACTATCGTTTATTTGTCCGTAAGCGGGTCGGTGGACAGCAGTTAACCATTCCGTTTGATTTAGAATCAAATGGGACGAAAAAACTATTGAATCTTTTACCGCTATTCTTAAATGTGGTCCGTGGTGAAACGGTTATTATTGATGAAATTGATCAAGGTATTCATGATCTGCTTATTGATCGGTTAATCGATAATCTTCAAGAAGATATCAGTGGTCAGCTGATTGTGACAACTCATGACACACAAGTGATGCGCCAATTGGATTTATCGGCGTTGTATGTCATTCAAACCGATGTTGAAGGAAATAAGCAGGTTGTCAATTTGTCCAAAGCAAGTAAAGAAAATATTGCTGCTCATAATAATGTTCAAAAAATGTACTTAAATGGTTATTTTTCAGGAATCCCGTATGCTGATGATGTTGATTTTTATGATATATTGAGCACATTGGGGGATTCTACCGATGATGAATAACTTTGTTAGTGCTGTCATCATTGTTCATGGTCAATCTGAATATGCCTTAATGAAGGCTATTAAATCAAAGCTCAGATTGAATATTGAGGTAGTTGCGCGGGATAAAGGTCGTTCAAGTATTCAGATAACCGCACTACCTGGCTATTTTAAAAATCGTGAATTTAAAAATGTACGAGCATTAACAAATCATTTTCCAACAATCCGTTATCAAAAGCATCAATTGATTGGTTGTCGAATCTTCACAATTATGGATGTAGATGATTGTGAAGACGTCTCGGTGCGTCAAAACTATATTGAAGGTCATATTAGTGGTCTGGGACGTCATGAACTGCAACCGTATATTACGCCAATCTATTGTTTAGAAAACTTTGAAGATGTTTTACAAGATATTGGCTTTGAGTTTGTGGCTAAGACGAATCGAGAAAAACACCAGTATATCCAAGTTTTTGGCGCTAACGGAGTCATTGCCGATGTTGCCGCAGTGGAAAAATTAATGACTGAAATGGCACAATCAAAGAAAACAAATTTAGATGTTTTGTTAAAATATTGCCTTGAACAGCGTCCAAGATTTTAAGCTGTTCTTTGCTAACAGTAATATCAAAAATTCACAAATCAAGTTTTAAGCATAGTCGCTCATGAGTGTACTAGCTTCAAAGCCTGATTTGTGAATTCTTTTGATTAAAACAAAAAAACGCCCAGTCAAAACCTTGACTAGACGTGATGAAATGATCTCATTCATGGTGTCCAAAACGATCAAGATAGGCGCGAAAGCTTTCTTGGTCGGTGGTGACGCCAGCTTCTTTTTCTTCATACCAATTAATTTTATCGTTGAGAATCTGCAAGTGATGTTGCACTTCGTTAAATTGCACTAGAAAGTCGCCCTTAACTTTTTTGAGAAGGGCCAGTCGTTCGGGAATTGTGGTGTCTCCAGCTGCTCGCCAAACAACATACTGTTTGAGCTCGCTGATACTCATGCCAGTTCCCTTTAAATGAAGGAGGAATTTGACCCAATTGATATCGGCAGCTTCATAGTAGCGGCGGCCGTTGTCTAAGCGATGTGGCTCGATCAGACCTTCTGTTTCGTAATAACGTAAGGTTGGGGCGGTTAAGCCGACTGCTTTAGCAAAATCACCAATCGAATAACGTGTTTCAGTGTCTATTGGCAAAAAATCATGTCCTTTCTTCAAGTAACTTTAATAACGATAATAGCACGAAAAATTATTTTAACAAGTTTAGAAAATACACTTGACTTAAAGTGTACTTTAAGTAATATGATGAATTCATCGTTAAGTGAGCAAAACAAATTTAGGAGGAATTCAATATGTCAGAAAGTAAAAGTGGCATTTTCGGTTTAGGAACCAAGAACACGGCGTACGCTAAGTATTTTATTGGGCAAAGTTATTTACAAGGCTTATCAGAACCCGGTGATGAAATTGATGTGAACGTTTCAAACGTGACCTTTGAACCTGGTTGCCGTAATAATTGGCACATTCATCATAATGGCTTTCAAATTTTGCTAGTAACTGGTGGTGAAGGCTGGTATCAAGAAGCTGGCAAACCAGCACAATTATTACATGCTGGCGACAGTGTGACGATCCATGAAGGGGTCAAACACTGGCATGGCGCAACTAAGGATAGTTGGTTCTCACACGTTGCCATCACAAAAGGCACGAGCGAATGGCTTGAACCTGTTGATGATGCCGCATACGCAAAATTAGGTTAGGAGGAATTAAACATGGCTAAAAAACAAACCGCGGGTCGCGATAATTTGGGCGATTTCGCCCCTAAGTTCGCCGCCCTCAATGATGATGTATTATTTGGTGAAGTTTGGTCCCGTGAATCGGAACTGAGTTTACGCGATCGCAGTATGATTACCATCGCCAGTTTAATGACGAGTGGTGCGTTTCCACAATTAAAAGCGCATTTAGAAATGGGCAAACAAAATGGGTTAACAAAAGACGAAGTTGTCGAAGAAATCACACATTTGGCCTTCTATGCTGGCTGGGCCAAAGCTTGGTCAGCCATGGGTGTGGCTAAAGAAGTTTTCGGCGATAAATAGGAGGATATTTATGACGGTTAAAAATAAAGTTATCGTGATTACTGGGGCTTCATCAGGAATTGGGGAAGCTTCGGCTAAGTTATTAGCTAAGAATGGCGCCAAGGTTGTCCTAGGTGCGCGGCGTGAAGCACGGCTGCAAGCAATTGTAAAAGATATCGAAGCAGCCGGCGGTACCGCAGCTTATCAGGTGACGGATGTGACCAAACAAGCGGATGTTGATGGCTTAGTGAAGCTCGCTCAGACACAATTTGGCGGCTTAGATGTGATCTTCAATAATGCTGGGATTATGCCAAATTCACCAATCAGTGCTTTACACACAGATGAATGGGACGCTATGATCGACATCAATTTGAAGGGTGTTTTGCACGGGGTTGCGGCTGTGATGCCAATCTTCACGACGCAAAAACACGGTCAAATCATCACGACTTCATCAGTGGCCGGCATTAAGAGTTTTGCTGGTTCTGGCGTCTACGGTGCGACTAAGTTTGCCGTTCGTAACTTAATGGAAGTGATTCGGATGGAAAGCGCGCAAGAAGGGACTAATATTCGGACCGCTAGTCTATATCCAGCCGCAATTAATACCGAATTATTGCACACGATCACGGATAAAAGTACGAAGCAAGGCATGGATGCTTTCTACAAGCAAGTCGGGATTAGCCCAGATGCCGTTGCCAACGTGGTTAACTTTGCGGTAGATCAACCGGAAGACGTTAATGTTAACGAATTTACAATTTATCCAACGAAACAAGCCTAACAGTTTAGACTGTAGTGGTTCAGATCTGACCACCACTAAAAAGGGACTACCATCTCGATTGACGGATGGTAGTCCCTTTTTAGTGGATAAGTGATGGATAAAAGCGCTATTTCAAACTCAAACCTCGTTTTAGATTTCCCCAGAAACCAAGTTCATCGGTTTGTAACATTAAACCGCCATAAATCTTGCCAATATACCACATGCTACCAACGACGGTTGCTAATAAAATCACCATCGAAATGATTGCTTGTGGCATGGTGGCCGTCGCGTTGATCAAGCGTAGTGGCATCAAGTAAGACGAGAAGAATGGAATATATGAGAAGACTGTGACAATACCGCTACTTGGGCTGCCTTGAAAAGCCATTGCCATTGCAAAGGTCAATAAATTCAAGTAAATGACAGGTTGTGAGGCTTTGCCAGCATCTTCAACCCGCGTGACTAGTGCGCCACAAAAGGCAGAAACGACCGTGTAAAGTAAGACAGCGGCTAAGGCAAATAATAAATTAATGGATAGTAGGTTATGCAGTACTTTGCCAATCACCCCTGAATATTGTTGCCAAAGACCGGCTGTGATACGGCTATGTTGGGCAAACTGGACAACCAGCGCACCGCCGAGCAGGTAAACTAAAAGTTGTGTGACGATCATCAACAAAACACCATAAACTTTACCATTAAAGTATTTTCGTGGTGTCGTACTAGAGAAGATGACCTCCATGATCTTGGTTCCCTTTTCCGCGGCGATTTCTTGGGCGGTAATCGAGGAGTAGGTCGTCAAAATCAAGTAAACGAAGAAAACCAAAATGTAAAATGAAATGGTTTTGGCCGCTTTATTCGAAGCGGTCTTTTTTTGCAATTGTTGCTTGAATTTGGGCTGGATCGCTAAGGCTTGTTGTTGTGTTGGTGATAATTTTGCCCGTTGCACATTCAGCTGGGACTGTGTCGTGGCCAAGAAACGTTGAATCTTGGCCTGGTCACCACTACTGATCTCGTTGGGGCCATTAAAGGTCGCACTCACTTGTTCCTTGGTTGTTTTTAAAACGACATAACCGTTGATGTCACTTCGGTTGGTGGCCTTTTGAGCTGCCACAGCATTGGCATACTTTTTCGTGGTGGCAATGCCACTTTGTTTCATGAAGCTCGTTCGTAAGGCCGAGTTGGTGCTGACAACGGCGATGTCACTTTTACTCTTATTCGGCGTGGCGACGTAAGTAATCCCAAACGTCATCCCGATAAATAAAAACGGCATGAGTACCAGCATTAGGAAACTCCATGATTTGGTTTGGCGTAAATAGGTTTCGCTAGTGACGATCCAAGTCTTATTCATGGTCAACACCTCCAGCTTCAGTTCGGAAAATTTCGTCCAAGGTTGGTGGTTGTTGACTAAATTCTTGAATGTAGTCGCCATGTGTCACCGCTGCAAAGATTGCAGGACCGGCATCGGCAGTGGTTAATTGCAGTCGATAGCGTTGGTCACCCAGAGCTTTGACTGAGGCGACATCGGGTAAGGCCGCTAATTGATCTGTGGTCCAAGGCGTTGTTAAAAACAAACGGGTACGGCCAAATTGATTGCGAACAGCATTGATTTTTCCTTTTAGGATCAATTCGCCGTTACGTAGCATCACTAACGAATCACAGATTTCCTCGACGTTACTCATGTCGTGGCTTGAAAAAATAATGGCTGCCCCACGTTGCTTTGCTGCTAAAATGGCTTGTTTTAATAAGTCAGAGTTAACCGGGTCGAGGCCGCTAAAGGGTTCATCGAGGATGATCAGTTGAGGATCGTGAATCAAGGTGCAGATCAGTTGAACCTTTTGCTGATTCCCTTTTGACAGTTTACTGATTTTATCTGTGGGTTGACCTTTGACTGCAAAACGTTGCATCCAGTCGTTAATTTTAGGCTTGATCACTTTAGCTGGTTGATTTTTAAGTCGTGCTAAATAAACGATTTGTTGGGTAATGGTCAACTTGGGCATTAAGCTACGTTCTTCTGGCAAATAACCAATTTGATTATAGTCTTCTGCGGTCAATGGTCGGCCGTTCCAAGTGATGGCACCGTTGAATTTCAAAAAGTTTAAAATACTGTGAAAGGTCGTTGATTTTCCGGCACCGTTTTGACCAATTAAGCCCATGATTTCCCCGTCATGGACATCAAAAGAAACGTCTTTAAGTGCATGCAGTGTCCCAAAATCTTTACTGATATGCGCTACCGATAGCATGTTGTTGCCCCCAATAAATTAGATTAGGTTAATTATGGCGTAGTTTAGTGCCGTTTGCAACCGGATTCCGTGGGGTTAACCCGTTCCAATTGTTGTAACTGCTGTTTCATGATTAAACCGCCGCGATAGCCGCCTAACTGCCCATCTTTACGAACGATCCGATGGCAAGGAACCACCATCAAAAGGGGATTGCGTCCAACGGCTGAAGCAATGGCGCGTGTCGCGGTCGGTCGTTGCAGTTTATGTGCTAATTCTGAATAGGTCCAAGTGGCGCCGTAAGGGACTTCGCGTAAGGCTTGCCAGACTTGTTGTTGAAAAGGTGTCCCATGGGACAGATCCAATGGTAGTGAGAATTCAGTTTTCTGACCATTCAGATAATCGGCGAGTGCTCGGCCAGCGACTTGATTCGCTGCAGGATCAATCTGACTGGTGGCGGTTGGGAGCAAGTCACGCCACTCATTGGCTGGACCATTGGCACGCCCAACGAAGGCCAAGCCTTGTAAGGTACTGCCTAGCCAAAAAGTTTGTTGATTGATCGTTACTTGCGATAGTGTGAGTTGCATGTTCGTTTCCTCCAAAAATAAATTTAGCGTCAGTATAGCAGAAATAGGCCGGAAAAAGTTTCAAAATCTTGCTTTTTAAACCAAACGATGATGGACTGCCGCTTAAATTGCCGTATAATTTAATGCAGGGGGTGCACTTTAATGTTGAAACTAACGGACCAACGTTGGCAGGCCATTCAGAGTAACGATGTGACGCAGGACGGCCAATTTTATTATGGGGTGACGAGTACTGGTATTTTTTGTCGCCCAAGTTGCCACTCACGGTTACCAAAACGAGACCATTTGCGGTTATTTTCAACTGTATCGGCAGCTATGCAAGCCGGCTTTCGGCCGTGCAAACGTTGTCGTCCAACGGGTGAGCTGGTATCGACAGACGAATGGGTGCATGAAATCAATCAGATTATTGCCACCCATTATCAAGCGCCTTTGGATTTAACGAGATTAGCCCAACTCGCGCATGGTGCGCCGTACTATTTACATCATGTTTATCAACAAGTAACGGGGCAGACTCCCATGGCTCATCTGAAACAAGTCCGATTGGCGCAGGCAAAAAAGTTATTGCAAACGACTCACTTGAGTATTGGTGACATTGCGACGGCCTGTGGATTTCAGTCGGCAGCGTATTTTAGTACGGTGTTTAAGCAAGCCTTTCAACAGCGTCCTAGTGCGTTTCGATAAGCGACGATAAGGATCAGAGATCACAAAAAAGGAGCCTAGGTTTTGTCCCAGACTCCGATTGATTAACTTTTGATTTTAGTAGTAACCGTTAGCTTCCCAGAACGTCTTAGCAGCGGTCCATGAACCGTAACGGGACGTCACGTAAGCATTAGCAACGGATTCTTGGTTAGCAGCTGACAAATCACCATTCAATAATGACTTAGTCAATTGATACTTACCATAATAGTTCCCATTAGAAGCAGTGTATGAGCCACCGGATTCCTTGTTGGCAATCCAAGCCTTAGCAGATGCTTCAGAGCTTGAACTCGTTGAAGTTGTTGTGCTAGTCGTCGTAGTTGCACTAGTAGCATTGCTGGAACTAGCGTTGGTTGAGTAGCTCAAGTTCGTCGTTGAAGCAGACGTTGCGGTCGAAGTTGAAGATTGACTGGCAGCGGAGCTAGGGGTTGAACTTGACGCCGCACTGACACTAGCAGAGCTTTGGCTCGCTTGACTGGCAGCACTTGATGAGGTTGAACTAGCACTCGTTGCGCTACTTTGACTAGCTGCACTAGTCGTTGAAGTCGAAGCTGCTGATTGAACGCTACTTTGGCTCGCAGCACTGGTCGTTGAAGTTGAACTAGCGCTGGTTGCGCTGCTTTGACTGGCAACACTGGTTGTCGAAGTTGAGCTGGCACTGGCAGCGTTGCTTTGGCTAGCGGCACTTGATGGTAAGGTTGCCGTGACAGTAGTTGTTTTAGCGGTAGTGCCATTAACTTCTAATTTGTCACCAACAAAAATCAAATTAACGTTCTTTAATTTGTTGGCTTTTTGGATCGCAGCTACCGTTGTCTTGTGCGTTTCTGCAATGGCACTGACGGTATCGCCGGCCTTAACGGTAACGGTATCGGCGTTTGCAATCGTGGTTCCGATGGCAAATAAACCAGTGGCAGCTACGGATGATAATAGTATACTTTTAATCTTCATAAAAATTAGTTCACTCCTGTATGTTTGCGATTGAATAACTAGTCATTTTTTAATTACTGGTTTAGCGAATGCTTTCGATGCATTTACTAAACAACGACGCTAAGTATAGACGCCCTGTGTTGCAAGACAATAAACGGCAAGTTACAGTTTGCAGGACTTTTGTAATAAAAAGCGATTATTGTAACTTGTTGTAACAATTTAACAATTTCATCACAATTTATTAAAAGTTTCATCAATAAACGGCGCTTAAACTGTTATTTTGGCTATTTGCTTTACCAAAGGGCCGCTTAAATATTGTAGAAAAGGGTTAAATTGACGTCCTAAAGCCTTAAAAAATCAAGGAAGTTTGCTATAATCGACAACGCTAACCACTATGACATATTTGAGAGGCGAGAGAATGTATTACTTTGTGAATACTAGTATTAATCCGAAAAAATCCGGCATTGAACATGCTGAAATGAAACGGCTCGCACTATTTAATGAGAAAAAAGTGCCGGCTAAATTAGTGACGCGGTTCTTTTCACTGTCACTACATCAAACCTTAAAAGCGGCTGGAATCGCTGAAAACAATCAGATTAACTTATTCGATTTTATTCAACAGTCGACAGATTTTAAGCCGGTCAAACTAACAATCGACGACTTACATTTGCCCAAAAATTTACGAGTACAAGCTGAAGAACATAATTACAATGTTTATTTACAAGATCAATTACTGATGCGGGTCAATTTGTTCGCACCAGAATATAAACAAATCAATAATGTGCAGACTTACGATCAGAACGGTAAGTTGGTGAAGACTGACTGGTATGATACTCGGGGATTCAAAGGTCTGGAACAGTTTTATACGTTTGATGGTCAAGTCGCGACAGAACAAGTTTTCAATCCTGAGGGTGCCGTGGTTTATCAGACGTATCACTTACCCAATCGTCAAAATGTGACACAAAATTCCTTATATCGCTTCATTAACTATCATGGTCAAGATTGGTCCTTTATTGGGGAGCAACACATGACGACCTTTTTCTTAGATGAACTCAATCGGGAAACGCCACAAGCCGTATTTGTGATTGATCGGACTTATGAATTGGCTTATTCAGCGTTGCAAATGCAGACCAAAGCGTTCAAAGTAATGCACTTGCACAGTAATCATGTGAATGATCCCGATCATCCGAAAACGGCGACCCTTAATTATAATTATTCCTATGCATTAAATAATTTATCCGCATGGAATGGGGTTATTACGGCGACGTCACAACAGACTGCCGATTTTGTTGACCGTTATGGCAACCAAACCCCTGTATATACGATTCCAGTGGGGATTGTTTCAGAGGCCACTTTAAAAGCGCCTCATCCAAAGTGGTCAAGCCGCACACCGGGCAAGATTATTTTTGTGGCACGATTATCCGAAGAAAAACAACAAAGCCATGTTTTACGAGCGTTTAAAAAAGTGCATGCTCAGTTACCAAAGACGACCTTAGACTTTTGGGGTTACGCAAATGGGGATACGGGCAAAGAATTAAAACAGTTAGTTCGTGATTTGAAGTTAACGGATGCGGTGACTTTTAATGATTACACCCAAGATTTGGCACCGGTTTATGACCATGCCCAATTGGCAATGCTGACATCACGAGCCGAGGGCTTTGCATTAGCTTTGTTAGAAGGTCAATCACATGGTGTGCCACAGATTGCTTATGATGTGAAGTACGGGCCGCGTGATATTATTCGCGATGGTCAAGATGGCGATTTGGTGCCAGTGGACAATATCGAGGCACTAGCTACGGCGATGATCAAGTTACTTAGTGATCCGCAACGCCTACAAGCCTATAGCGCGCAAGCTTATTTGGACGCTGACCGGTACAGTCCTAAAGCAGTTTGGGCGCAGTGGGAACCGCTAATGGCGGCTGCCAAGTCCTTTTATCAAACGGAAAGTGAGGAGTCGTGAGATGTTTTTCTTTGTTAATCAATATTTAATGGCGCTAAATTCAGGCGTTGAACATGCTGAATTTAAACGACTCCAGCTGTTTAAGCATCATCAAGTGGCGGCGACCATGGTCACACGTCAATTTGATGCGTTGTTACATCAAAACATGCGTCGATTTAACTTGACGGATGATCAAATGACAAACTTATTTGATTATTTTCGTGGCACCTTGACTTATCCCACTAAGGTCATCAAAATTGATGATTTGAATTTTCCGCGTGCCTATAATATCAAACCTAATCCGAACGTTAGCGAAGTAGTCGAGGGGGATCGCTTAGTGGCCAAAGTTCACTTTGTCCCGAGTACGGTTGGGCATGTTTACTTTATTGAAGTTTTTGATTCCTTTGGTAACTTGGCACAACGGACAGATTATGATGAACGGGGATTTAAGGCCCGTGATGAATTCTATGGACCCACCGGCGAAGTCATTACGGCATTATATTATCGACCAAATGGCACTCGTTTTGCGGAAGAATATTATGCACACAATACGGCTGGCGCCAATTATGTGTCATTGTGCAAATTGATCGATTATCACGGTCAAGATTATTATTTTAATGGCGAACAAGAATGGTATCGTTTCTTCTTAGATGAACTCAATCGTGAAAATGGCACTCAAAATACCTTTATCGCTGATCGACCGCTGGCTGCTCAATGGCCGGTGATTAATATGCAAACGCCGGCTCGCAAGTATCTTTGGTTGCCGACGCCCCATGCCAACGATCCACGTGATCAGGTTTATTCAAATTTGAATAATGCTTATGTTTATGGTATTCATCAGCATTTGACCGCGTTAGATGGCATTATTACAAGTACAGATCAACAGCGCCGGGATTTAGGACAATGGTTAGGTGGTCAATCGCCACGCCCAATCTATGCGATTTCGGCTGGGGTGGTGTCAGCTAATCAACTGGCACGGCCAAAGGTGCCATTAGCTGAGCGGCATGCGCACCAAATTATTTATACTGGTCGGGTCGATCAAGGCCGCCGGGTGGATCAAATTATCACAGCATTTGACCGCGTTAAACGTGGCGTCAAGGATGCAACCTTGGCGATTTATGGCTATGGCTCGGCCTTGGATGAGTTAAAGGCCCAAGTTGCCAAGTTGAAATTAACCAAAGTTGTGACTTTTGAGGGCTATCAGCCCAATTTAGGTCAGGTCTATGATCACGCTGGCGCGTACGTTTATGCGGGTGAAAGTGATGCCCAACCGTTATCATTGATCGAAGCGCTTGGTCATGGGGTGCCCGTCATCGCCTATGATGTAAATTATGGTCCTCGTGATGTCGTGAAAGATGGCAAGAACGGCTATCTGATTAAAGATGGGGCCATTGATCAGCTGGCAGCTGGGATGAAGCGCGCCATTGAAAATTCGAAACGTCAGCAGCGGTTGATCGACGGCGCTTATCAAAGTAGTCAAGCGTATGGCGATGCCGCAGTTTGGGAACAATGGCAACAGATCGTTAATTAATCATTATCATGAAAAATAAGACTAGCAACGACGCTATTATTTTGAGCCGTTGCTAGTCTTATTTTTGGTTAGTCATTATTTTGTAAATACGTGATGATTTTCGCTTGCAAGGGTTTAAGAGCCGGTTTAACCGTTGTGGGTGTTAGCAGGAAAAATTGGCGCTGATAGTTGGGTGCCAAGGGTTCCACTGGTACAGTTGCTGCTAAGACTTGCTTTGAAATAATCGTTTGGCCGATGCCTTCTGCCAGCAAGTCTGCGATTAATTGATTGCTATGAATGATCATCGTTGTGGTTGGCTGGATATTTTGAGCTTTTAAATACGCATTGGTGTAATGACGTACGCCAGAATTTGGTTCACGTAATAACCAAAGTGGCTGGTCAAATTGGCCGGCATGGACCAATTCATCATGACCAAAGGCTAAGCGTGCCAATTGATCTGTGACAAGTGGTTTTTCAACTAGGCCAAAATCTAAGTGGTGTTGCGTCATTTGGGTCAGAATATCGGCAGAATTAGCCAAACTGACTTCAATATTAAAGTGATCACTGAGCGGTGCCAACTGTGTTAGCAAGCCGGGTAAAATAAGACTAGCGGTGGTATGTGAAGCCCCCAGTCGAATAGTTGTTGGCAGGGCCTGGCTTGTCGCTTGGACCGCTAGTTTAGTGGTATCCCAAGCTTCGAGTAGCTTTTGAGCTTGGCGATAAAGGACGGTGCCACTCGCGGTGGGTTGAATTTCTTGTCGGCCATTGCGGTTGAATAGTCGTGTCTGTAGGTCAGTTTCTAATTGTTTGATTTGGCTGGAGACAGTCGGTTGTGAGATGAATAGTTGTTCGGCGGCCTGTGAAAAGTTACGCGTCTCGTAGACTGCCTTAAATGTTGCCAATTGTTTGAGCATTGTTAGTCAGCTCCCTCGATTAATAATTTTAATAGTAACTATCATAATAATTTATTTCTCAAATGATTACTAGCCCAGTATAATAAGTTTTATCGAAACGACGAGGGAGTTTGAATTGATGAAAGTTAAAGAGATTTTACCGGGCTTGCTGACGAGTTTAGCCATTGCGTTGGTTAGTCAATTAGTTGCACAGCGGGTGCCAGCCTTAGGTGCGGCAACGATTGCAATTTTACTTGGTATTTTGTTAGGCAACACTGTGTTGCGACAACCGCAACTAGCCAGTGGTACAAAGTTTGCGGAAAGTAAATTGCTGGAATATTCGGTTATGTTACTGGGTGCGACGATGACGGTTCAAACCATTGGTCAAATCGGGGGCTGGGGCGTTGGCTTTATTTTGATTCAAATGACCGTGACGATCCTGGGAGCACTTTGGTTGGGCAAGCGGCTGGGTTTTAGTCAATCCATGCGACTTTTGATGGCTGGCGGGAATGCCGTCTGTGGATCTTCAGCGATTGCGTCGATTGCACCAGTCATTGAAGCGGATGAAGACGACAAAGGGACCGTCATTACATTGGTCAACTTGATGGGGACTGTGTTAATGCTCACATTGCCGTGGTTAGGAACAAGCTTATTCGGCGGCCAGACCATCTTAAAGGGCGCCCTGATTGGTGGCACCTTGCAATCCGTTGGGCAAGTTGTGGCGGCGGCTAGTATGGTTAATCAGGCAACGGTTCAATTTGCGACGATTTTTAAGATCATGCGGATCATGATGTTGGTCGTGGTCGTCCTCATCTTTGGTCGCCTACATCAGCGATCGCTTGAAAAGGAAGTGGCGGATGAAGCCGTCGTGAGCGGCAATGGGAACGGTCATTGGTTGCCTTGGTATGTCGCTGGTTTCCTAATTCTATGTGGGTTAAACAGTCTCTTCACCTTACCGGCCTTCTTGAGTGTATCAGTGCATACAATCAGCAGTTGGTTTGAAATTATCGCTTTAGCCGCAATTGGATTGCGCTTAAACTTGGTTAATTTCTTGCGAGCAGGCAAACGGCTAGCATTATACGGCTTGGGCGTTGGGATGCTGCAAGTGACGACCGCCTTAATTTTGATTTCGTTTTTATTAAAAGGCTGAGCTGGGTCTTGTCGCATTTATAAGTGTCCGCTTAATTTGGTTGCGACTGCACTAAGTTAGTAGTAGATCCAATATCAAAATAAGCTAAAAACGGTCAGCCAAAGTAAATTGACTGACCGTTTTTAAGCTTATTTTGTTGTCGACAACGTGACGATATGCCAGGTTGCTGGTAGCTTGAACGTGTAATGTCGGCTGGCAAATTGCTGCTGATCTTTACCTAAGTTAAATAAGATTCTTGCCAAGTGATTCCGATATTGCCAACGTTTGGTGGTGGTTTGGACTTCGGCCACTTTGCCAGTTGTGACATGAGTCGTTGTGGCATGGGTGGTCGTTTTTTGTATCTTAGTGGGCAGTTGAGCAGTGCGGTAAATCAGCACGCGTTCATGTCCCGTTCCAAGCCGGCGACTGCCCAGTGCGCGTTGCTTAGATTGAAGTGGGATTAGGGTTTGGGTCTGAGTTTCACTGACGGCCCGCATCCCCCAGTGGTAATTATCGTTTAAAACGAGAGCGATGAGGCAGCCAGCAATCACGATAAAACTGCCCGTCAC
Source organism: Lactiplantibacillus brownii (assembly GCF_031085375.1). Taxonomy (NCBI): domain Bacteria; kingdom Bacillati; phylum Bacillota; class Bacilli; order Lactobacillales; family Lactobacillaceae; genus Lactiplantibacillus; species Lactiplantibacillus brownii. The sequence continues at coordinate 2,346,106 of NZ_JAVCWF010000001.1, read as the reverse complement.
CCAAATGGTTCGTTGCACACTATTGGGACTAAAAATCATGACACCCGCAAAAATGAGTGTGGCTAAAATTAATAAAATAATTATCATGCGGCATGCCTCTCTTCATTGGTGGCAACGGAGTGGTGTGATTTCAAGAAGAACGTTAAGGCGAAACCGAACGCACAAAAGATTAAGGAAACGATGAAGGCCATGTGATAACCAGTTAAGGTCGCTGAAGTTGCGGCGGCGCGATATTTTAATGGCGCCTGCGTGAGTAAGTGTTGGCTCGGCATTTGCCATTTAGCCACACTCGAATAGACACTGATCAGCACCGCAGTCCCCATTGAAGCGGCGACTTGGCGTAAGGTGTTATTCGCGGCAGTTCCGTGTGAAATCAGGCTAAATGGTAAGGCGTTGATCCCAGTCGTGGTGACCGGCATCGTGACCATGGTTAAGCCGAACATCCGAATCGCATACACCACAATGATCCAGAGAATCGGGGTCGTGGCGCTGATAGATAGGAAGAAGGCCGTCCCAGTGGTCAATAAGAGCATTCCGGTCATTGCTAAGCGCCGTGCACCAATATGGTCAAAAATCCGGCCAGTAATTGGACTCATAATTCCCATCATGATCGCGCCTGGTAAAAGGATCAGGCCGGAATCCATAGCTGAGCGTCCGAGGACGGTTTGAATATACATCGGTAGAATCATTTCGACGCCCATCATTGCCATATACGAGAGGGCAGTTAAAATGGCTGATAAGGTGAAAGCAGGAATTTTGAAGACTCGTAATTCTAATAATGGCTGTTTCATATGCAATTGACGCCAAACAAACAAAATCACAAAAACAATTCCGACAACTAAGGTAAGCAAAACAATTGGATCACCCCAACCGGCTTCACCAACGGCGGAAAAGCCGTATAGCATACTACCAAAGCCAATCGTGGAAATTAAAACGGACCACCAATCGATGGGTTGCTTGGAAGTTGGTAACACTTTACGTAGCGTAAATAAGGAAATAATAATCACGGCCCAGTTGATAGGCATGATGAAGAGAAATAGGGCACGCCAGTTATAATTGTCAATGATCCAACCAGAAAGTGTCGGGCCAATCGCCGGGGCGAGGCCAATGACGATTCCGGCGGTCCCCATGGCTGAGCCCCGTTTTTCGGGCGGATAGACGGATGACATGATCGTTTGAAAAACCGGTGCCGAAATGCCGACGCCCATTGCTTGGATCATGCGGGCAACGAGAAGCATTTGAAAGTTAACGGCAAAATAGGCCAAGATGGTTCCGAGACCGAAAATAACCATAGCGGCTAAATATAAAATCTTGGAGTTGATCCGGGTCAGCATCCATGCGCTCACAGGAATCATAATTCCCATAATCAGCATGAAACCAGTCGTTAACCATTGGACGGCGGTCGCTGAAATGTGGAAGTAGTTCATCAAAGTTGGAAACGCCGTGGTCAATAACGTCTGGGTCACGAACGTACTGAAAGTCCCCACGAGTAGTGTGAGGACTAGCCAAGTACGATGATACGGTTTACCATCTGCATCGAGTGGCAAGGCCGAAGTTTGTGTCGGCATTTTTAAAACAGTCCCTTCTATAAATAAATCAGTAAAAAATCATTAAAATACGCAACTAATAAGTATAGCACTTAACTTAAACCAGCCCTAGTAACTCGCTTAGGCTTCATAGTTATCAATATTTAAGTCTCAGCTTGATTTGCCGCTCCGGTTGGTCTGGACTGATGCTGGAACGTGGTGGCCACGTTTGTGAGCCAAAGGGCGGTCTCACAAGCCGGGCTTTCTCTAGGCTGGAAAACCACCAGCCAAGAGAAACTTCACCACTGAGCACCATCCAGACCAACCTGCGCTAATTAGTGATCCTAATGTCAATTGGCCTTTCATTGATATTTGTTTATTGAATCGCTATTTGACGTCGGAGTGGCCAGCACGTTTGCTGTGTCGAGACCAAACTTTGGTTGCAGGTTTGCCCCCATAGCAAACGTGTTGCCAACGGAGACGGGACGATTAGCAAATCTTCTAATCGTGAGCGCAATGAGACACGAACCCCTGCGTGATAGCGGTCTTCGAGGGATCAGTAATTGTGCTAGAATAAAAAGTAACGTGAGTGAATTAATTTGGACTTACGACGATTAAGGGGAGTTTTGACAGATGGAAACTAAAATTTTAACGTTTGATTGCTATGGGACGTTGATCAACACGGACCCACTTTATCAATGGCTCGAAAATTTGGCGTTGGCGGCGGGTCTTGAAACGACAGCCGTTCGAGACGCGTATGCGAGTTATGAGGATGATCCAATCAGTGTGCAGCCTTATTTAGACTACGCTGATTTGGTCCGAGAAAACTTGAAGCATTTGGACGGCATGTTTGAACAAGGCCACTTCTTTGAAAGTCACTATGTTGAATGTCTGCAAGTGCAACGTCAATTGTTGCCATATCCTGATGTGGTGCCGACCTTGCAAGCTTGGCACGCTGAAGGTTACCAGCTTGTGATCATGTCAAATTCGTCGTGGGATATCATGCCAGCTAATTTGGCGGCGCTCCAAGTCCCATTTGACGCAGTTATCACGGCTGAAGATGTGCAAGCGTATAAGCCAGATTTAAAATTTTTCAAGACGGCTGAACGACAATTAGGATTGACGGCTGAGAATCACTGGCACATTGCGCGTGGCTATGAGTCCGATGTTGTGCCGGCCGCGACGATGCAGTGGTCCATGATCTGGGTCAATCGTGGAAAAAATGAGCCCAGTGGTAGTGCACGTCCAACTCAGATGGTAACTGATTTAGCGGCTGCCAAGGATTGGTTGGGGTAGGGATGTTACGAGGCTGTCCCGTCAATGATCAGTTGAAACACTGGTTAATTGTTCGTGTGGAGAATGCTTTCTGACTTTTGACTGGTCAACAGATTGAAAGTTAGAAAGGAAATTGATGTGAAAACTAAATCTTTAAATTCAAGTACGGTCTTACTGATGGCCGTTTCAGCGGCCATTGTGGTTGCTAATATTAATTATATTCAACCAATTGAAGCGGATATTGCCCAACAATTTAATCTAGCCAATGCGGTAGTGGGTGCTGTCGCCATGTTAACGCAACTGGGCTATGCGTTTGGGTTACTTTTGATCGTCCCGATGGGTGATATTATGAATCGCCGGACCTTGATCATGCGATTATTGATCTTGGCGATTGTTTCCGCGTTGTTAGCGTTTATCGCTCCCAATATTTGGCTGTATGCGTTCGCGAGCTTACTGATTGGAATTACCTCGGTGGCGCCGCAAGTCATTATTCCATACGCGGGTTATTTAGCACCAGCCGGTCAACGTGGCCGGGTGCTAGGCAACGTTTTGAGTGGATTACTAGTGGGGGTACTCTTGTCACGAACGGTCAGTGGAGTGCTAGCTAGTTTCATGCCATGGCAATGGGTTTATTTGATTGCGGCCGTGATGATTGCCGGCTTGTGGCTAGTTTTATGGCGTAAATTGCCACATGATCCAGTGACGACCCACCAAACCACTTACCGTGAGATGATCCGCACCGTGCCCAAACTCGTCAAAAAGTATCCCGTTTTACGAGCTTCGGCGGTTAACGGGTTTGTCTTGTTCGGCGTTTCTAATATCTTTTGGGCGACCTTGGTCTTCTACTTGCAACATCAATATGGCTGGGGGAGTCGTGAAGCAGGATTGTTTGCTTTGCTAGGGGTAACCGGCGTCTTAGCGGCACCGTTGATAGGTCGATTAGCTGATCAATTTAAACCACGGACGATTATTGGTGTGGGGCTAATTTTATCAACCCTTGCTTACATCGTGTTTGGCTTGTTTGCGGCACATGTATGGGGGCTGGTGCTAGGCATTGTGATCTTAGATTTAGGGACACAATTTGGTCAAGTGGCGAATCAAACACGGATTCAAAGCATTGATGCCAAGGCCAGCAGTCGTTTCAATTCAGTCTTTATGTTCGGTTACTTTATGGGTGGGGCTTTAGGCTCATTCTTCGGTAATCTATTTTGGGGCTTAGCAGGTTGGTATGGCGTTTGCGGTCTCGCAATCGTGGTGTTAGTGATAGGATTTTACGCTCACTTCATTCACTATCCCCACGTGGTTCGACACCAAGCAACATCGTTGAATCGATGAACCGAGACTGTGAAGCCCTTGACCAATTTTTTTGAAGTAGCATATTTTGGCACTAATCTGATTAATAGGTTAGTGCTTTTTTCTGACTGAAATTTTAGCCTTCTTGGAAGAGAAATCAGAATTGATATAAGAACTATTATAGGGCTAATTTTTAAGCGTGAGGCATCACATGGAACCCAAATGTATGTTACTATGATGTTGAAAAGAGGTGATTCAAATGAGTACGACACCAACAACGATTAGATTAGATGATGATTTAAGAAAAGAACTAAATAGTCGTTTGGATGCGGCCGGGATTAGTTTGAATACTTACGTCACCATGGCGGCTAAACAGTTTGTGATTCAAAACCGAATTCCATTTGAGGTAATTGTTCCCGAGAAGGATCAACCGACAGCCAAGACTAAGCGAGCAATGGTATTGGCGGAAGCCAAAGAATTAGGCTTGATCCCTGATGATTCAACGACCTTTACGGAAGTCAATAAGATGATGGCATCATTGGATAGTGAGGATACTAATGTATAGCCTAAAATATGATTCGCAGTTTTTACATGACTATCATTGGTTAAATATCAGCACCCAGAATTGGTACCGGAACTTAAATTGGTTTTGAATGAATTAATCAATTTTGGAACGGTACCAGATACATATCAACCACATCTATTAACAAAAGCAGGTGGCAATTATAATGGCTATGTTGATTTTCATTTGTCAGAGGGAAAAGTAGATGTCCTAGTCTTATATTTACCACACAAATCGAATCCGAGTATTCGATTGGTCAGAATTGGCTCACATGATGAGTTATTTCAAGGACCCTTAAAATAAAAAGTGTTTCACGGAATCAGATTGCCATTGGCAAAACGATTTTGTGAAACACTTTTTAGCTTCCTAATGCTGATTTGATCAATGTAAATTAACCAGTGCGAAGACTAATGGAATAGTCACGACACTTAAAATAGTGGAAATACTCATCAACGCGACTGCGGGACCAGGATTGCCGTGAACTTTCAAAGAGAATAGGACGACGATACCCGCAACTGGACAAGCGGCCATCAAGACGGTGGTGTACAGTGGAATTCCACTGATTCCCATCAACTGTAAGACCACAATAGCGAGGTAGGGGAACAAAAGATTCCGTAATAAGAGCACCCACCACAGTCGTTTGTCTAAGGTTTCCCGGTTGAGTTTCACATCTGCCAAACTGTTTCCAATCACAATCATAGACAGTGGCGTGTTAATCGAACTCACATACGTGACGGCACTGTTGGCGATCGTTGGCAAGTGGATCGAAGCGATAAACAACACTAACCCGACGATTATCGCGATGATATTGGGATTTAAGACTATTTGACGGACGTTATCTCGGCGACTGCCTTGCTTGCCGGTGAATAAACTAATTCCGTGAGTCCAGCTGAAAATATTGAAGGCTGCCAGTGAAGCAACCGCGAAAAACACGCCATTTGACCCGAACAGCGAACTGGTGAGGGGAATCCCCATAAAGCCAGCATTCGAATAAACCGCACCATACCGCATGATGCGACGTAAATTATCATCTTTGACGTGCTTGAATGCCACCTGTGTGATCGCAATCATTAACAGATAAATGATAAGGATTCCTAAAATGACGCGCCCTAACATTTGGAGTCGGTTCGCGGAGAAAGTCTGTTCAAAAGCTTTAATGATCAGACAGGGTGAAACGACGTAGAGTAAAATATTCGTCAAGTCAGTTGAAGTTTGGGCATGCATAAAGCCGAGCTTGTTAATCATCAAGCCGACGAGCATCAAAATAAACATCAAGATAATTTGACTCGTTAATTGCGTTAAGTTCATATAATCAGTCCAATAGTTAGAATTATGCTATCACTATTATTGAGGTAAGCCTGAAACAATGTCAACGCGTTTTCAAAAAGCCTCCTGATTTAAGCCGCATGATGATGGGCGGTGGGCACGTCGACGTGGTGTTTCAAACTAGGAAAAACGTGCGTATCTGACCATCCCATGATAGCGCCCTGCGCAACTAAGGCAAAGACGGTGCCAATGCCGATGGCGCGAAGTTGGCCGGTGACGAAGAAAGCAATCACGGTGATTGTTAGTGGCGGCAAGTAGCTGGTCCATTGGGCAATAATTGCGGAGCCATGTAAAAATCGAAAACGTAAAATATAAGATAAATCGTCGTTTGGATGTTGAATTAAATTACATCGCTGATAAATGGAGACCGCGGTAGCGACACCGATGAGACCTAATAAATTGACGATCAAGCGGATGACCAGTGGCAAGCTCGGCACGCCAAGCCAGTTCCAAAAGCCAGCAATAAATTGCACTAAGTAACTGAATGGCACGATGTAGAGTAAATTAGAAATAAACCGTCGGCGGTCAAAGTGACCTAGCATCAGTTGATTCAAAAGGGTGACCGCAATCCCGTATAATAGTAAGGTCGTGCCAAGTGGAATGTGAATCCAGTTGGCAAGGTTCACACTCGATCCGGTCCACACCGCGCTACCTAGGTTGGTTGAGATGGTCAAAGCGTTAGCAGCCGAATTTAAAAAGATTGAAAATATGAGAAACCAAAAACGTTGATGAAAATCAGCAATGTGGGTCACAAACAATCGTCCTTTCGTTGTAAAGCTCAATAGGCTTATTATACCGGTTTTGCAGAACGATGACCGGTTAATTGTACGACACTGCCAGTGTAAAGTAATGGTTAAATAACTTAACGGTACCGGTTGCTGTCGAGGATTATGAAAATATGCTATACTAATTTCACAGATAAATACATTCGGTTGAAGGACACTTCAAGAATTCAGACTGCTTTTGGGTTGGGCAGTTGGAGACTTGGCGTGTCCTTTTTTAGGAGGAAAAATGGGCTACGTTGGAACTTTAAGTTTAATATTGATTGTCACGGCGCTGGCGGGACATGTGAGTGTACGGATGGGTCTGCCAGCGGTGATTGGACAGCTGTTGAGTGGGATTGTTTTGGGGCCGGCCTTGCTAGGTTGGGTCTCGGCTACGAGCTTTATCAAAGATTTCGCCGAACTTGGGGTAATCATTTTGATGTTTATGGCTGGTTTGGAAAGTGACCTACAATTACTAAAAAAGTATTGGAAACCAAGTTTATTGGTGGCCGTCTTAGGTGTAATTTTGCCAGTTGGGGTGATTGACTGGTGTAGCCAGTTATTCCATTTAAGTAACGTGGAAAGTTTATTCTTAGGGGTTACTTTTGCGGCCACTTCGGTTTCAATTTCGGTCGCCGTGTTAAAGGAATTAAATGCACTTGATGGCAAAGAAGGCACGACGATTTTGGGTGCGGCGGTCGTGGATGACGTTTTGGCCGTCTTGATTTTGAGCTTAATGGTGAGCTTATTTGGTGGTGAAGTGGGAAGCAAGTCTTCACAATCGACTAATCTTGGCGTGACCTTGGCGATTCAAACCGCATTTTTTGTCAGTTTATTCGTCGTGGTCAAATGGTTGGTCCCTCGCTTGATGAAAATTGGGGATGCCTTGCTGGTGCCGACTTCCGTCACCTTAATGTCTTTGGTGATTTGTTTTGGCTTGGCTTATTTAGCAGACTTTATCGGCCTGAGTGCCGTAATTGGGGCCTTCTTTGCGGGTATCGCAGTGGGGCAAACGGATTATCATGAAGTCATCGATGACCATATTCAGCCGATTGGAAATGCTGTCTTTATCCCGGTGTTTTTTGTTAGTATTGGGTTGAACATGTCCTTCAAAGGATTCATGAGTGACTTCTGGTTTATCGTTGTGATTACGGTTGCGGCGATTGCAACGAAGCTATTAGGCGCCGGTATCGGGGCTAAATTAGCAGGCTTTAGTTGGACTAGTGGTTATGAAATCGGTGCGGGCATGGTCTCACGGGGTGAAATGGCCCTGATTATTGCGCAGATTGGGTATCAAGGTAAATTGTTGTCGGCTGATCGGTATTCAGCGGTGATCACGGCGATTATTTTGACAACCTTAATTGCGCCATTGTTGCTACGACAGTCGATTCATCATCAAGAAAACTTGGAGGTTACGCATGGAGATTAAGTTGCAGACCGTTTTACCGTCGCAATTTGCAGTAACGGCCGCTGTGGTTGAAAAAGCGTTCACAGGAATTGTGCAGTCGGATCATGATGAACACCAACTCATTGGTCGTTTACGAAAATCGCCGCAGTACCAACCAACTTTTGATTTGTTGGCGAGTACCACGGCGGGGGAGATAATTGGCTTTTCGATGTTATCGGTGGCGACTGTCAATCAGCAACCGGCGACGGGGCAGCCTTTGATGGTCTTGGCCCCGTTAGCGGTATTGCCAGCTTATCAAGGACAAGGCGTCGGCAGTGCCCTGGTTCGTGAGTTAGAGCGACGAGCTCATATCGCTGGGGTACCAGCTATCAGTATTTTAGGTGATTCTGCTTATTACGGTCGTTTTGGCTACACAACGGCGGCTGATTTCAACATTACGGCGCCATTTGATCTGCCTGATGAGAACTTCATGTTGCACGAGCTGACGCCCCATGCCTTGACACATTATCATGGCAAATTGCACTATGATGCCGCTTTTGGTATTAATTAGCGCGCATAGTGGAGTTCGGCTAATTGGCCATATTGATTAGTTGCAACGAGTTTAAACCGGTGCTGATAATCGGTGGTCGTAAATAGCCGGATGCCAGCGCCTAAGAATACGGGGGCAATCTGAATGTAAAGTTCATCAACCAAATCGGCTGTGAGTAAAGGCATTAAAACCCCAGCACCACCGACGATCCAAATACTTTGACCATCTTCTTGACGCAATTGCTCGACCAAAGTAGGGAGATCAGCGTTGGTGAAAGTGGTATGTTCGTCGCCAGCATGCGGCTTGGTCGTCATGACGATGTTCTTCGTCGCGGGATTAAACGGATTAATCAATTGATCAGTGGTCTGCGCCATGGTGTATTCATAAGTATGACGGCCCATAATGGCAGTATCGACTTGTTGCATGAAGGTTTCAGTGGGTGCTTCTTTGGCACCAGTGGTCTGAAATAGCCAATCGAGCCGTTCATCTTTGGTAGCTAGATAGCCATCCATGGAAACGGCACCATAAAATTGAACTTTGCGCATAATTGGACACCTGCTTTTAGTTTAGTCATAGTAATAATCATATTGTAGCATGCTTTAGCGCTCAATCGCAGCAAATCCTGAAACCGGTGGGATTGGTTGATGATTGGGAGCTTTTTTAGTTGACAGCTAAAATGGGTCTGGCTTAATAAAAGTAAAAATGGCAGTATACTTCCAAAATTAGTGAATTTAGATAAAAATGGAAGTATACTTCCAAAAATGATTAAAATCCATAAAAATGGAAGTATACTTCCATTTTTGGCGGACTTAGGTTAAACTGTCAGAAAAGGATATAAAGTGAATCTAGGTGAAGTGATGATTAAGCGACCCATGTATTTAAACCAATTAATTCAATTGAAAGATACCGATTTTATCAAGATTATTACTGGGGTTCGACGGGCTGGAAAATCAGTGTTATTAAAGTTATATCGTGATTATCTGTTATCACAAGGTGTTAAAAATGAACAGATTATTTATTTTAATTTTGAGGAATTTGATTTGTTGGCTGTTCGAGAAGCGACACAGCTTATTGCTTTATTAAAACCGTTATTGCGAAAGGACAGTCATAATTACCTGATGTTGGATGAAATCCAAATGGTTGAGGGTTGGCAACGTGTGATTAACGGGATTCATGCCAGTTATGATTGTGATATTGTCATTACTGGATCCAATGCGAAGATGTTATCTGGCGAGTTGGCCACTTTGTTAAGTGGTCGATATGTTGAAATACCAATCTATCCATTTTCTTTTCGTGAATTCTTAGATGCTAAAGAACTTGCTATCGATGATCGACAAGTGGATCGTGCTTTTGAAGAGTATGAGCGATATGGTGGGTTTCCTTCGGTTATTTTAGCGGATGAAAAGATCAAAGACACAATCTTATCAGGAATCTTTGACACAATTATTTTGAATGATGTCTCTATGCGTGCGAACGTCAGGGATAGTGAGTCATTAAAGGCACTGGTGGGATTTCTGGCAGATGATATTGGGCAGCTTGTTCGTCCAGCAAAGCTGGCTAATACCTTAAAAAGTGAAGGAATTCTGACTAGTAACCACACGATCGAACGGTATTTGAGTTTGTTATCGGATGCTTTCTTATTTTATCGCGCACGGCAATATGATTTACGTGGACGTGGTTACTTGAGAACTGCTGGTAAGTATTTTATGGTTGATGCTGGATTACGGCGAAATGCGGTTGGACGGCGGCCAGGAAATTATGGTGGGCAATTAGAAAATATTGTTTATTTGGAATTATTACGACGGGGTTATACAGTCGATGTTGGTAAGCTAGACGTGGCAGAAGTTGATTTTATTGCCCGTCGCGTTGATGAAATTTTGTATGTGCAAGTAACGTATGAATTGCCTCGAAATTCCCATGAAACTGATAACTTGTTGAATATCAATGATAACTACAAGAAAATATTAATTACACAACGTGACTATCGTGATGTTCATGACATTGATGGTATTCCGGTCATTAATATCGTTGATTGGCTACTAACCGAAACGACTGAATAGTGTCTCATAGTGGTCATATTTCAAAAAGCCGTTCGCTGTGAGTTAAACCTGTTTACAGAAATAAGATGAGCAATCAAAATAAGCTTGAAACCAGTCACCACGACTTGGTTTCAAGCTTATTTTAGCGGTTACGATTTAAGGCGTTAAACGACGACGGACGACGGCTTTGCGAGCCTCTTCAATGAGAATCAGTGGAATTGGAATACTAAAGAGCAATAACCAATCACGACCATTGATGGCAGCGGTGTTAAAAAGTCCTTGTAAAACGGGGACATACATCAAGACCGCAATCAGAATGATTTCAAAGCCAATGCCCCACCAAACACGATGGTTACTGAACAAGCCAATCTTGAATACAGAGGTCACTTTCGTCCGGCAGTTGATTGCCGCGGCAATTTGACAGAAGACGATGGCTGCTAGTGTCATCGTCGTTGCCATGACATAAGTGTCACCACTGGCGGCCAGGGCGACGTTTGGCCAACCGTGCAAGTAGTTGACGAAGAAGTAAGCGACCGTTGAAAGAACTGAGGCAATCATGCCATACCAACCAAATGCTTTCCAAATAATACTTTTGTTAAGCAGATGAGCGTTACGAGCACGCGGTGGTTGATCCATGATACCTGGTTCACTCTTTTCAGCACCTAGTCCCAAGGCTGGTAACATGTCAGTTCCCAAATCGACAGTCAGAATTTGCATAACGGTCAATGGTAATGGAATCAAGCCACGTGAGAATAAGAAGAGGACGGATGGGATCGCTTCTGGGACATTACTATTCAAAATGTATAGTAGGAATTTTTGCAAATTACTATAAACGGTGCGACCTTCTTCAATCGCGGCAACGATCGAAGCAAAGTTGTCATCCGTCAAAATCATATCGGCGGCGTCTTTGGCGACATCTGTCCCGGTGACACCCATGGCAATCCCAATATCTGCTTGTTTGAGCGCGGGCGCATCATTGACCCCGTCACCAGTTGCGGCCACAATTTCGCCGTTATGCTGGTTAGCTTTGACGATTCGATACTTCTGTTCTGGCGCAACCCGGGCAAAGATCACTTCACCTTTGACAGCAGTTTGCAGGTCAGAGTCACTCATCGCTGTCAGTTCGTCGCCAGTAATGACTCGAACCTGATCACTATCAATCCCAATTTTCACAGCGACACTTTTGGCAGTGAGGGGACTATCCCCGGTGACCATAATGATACGGATGTTTGCCCGATGACATTTTTCAACGGCTTCGTAAATTTCTGGTCGTGGTGGGTCGGCCATCACGGTCAAACCAACAAAGGTCAAATGTTGTTCCGTATTTTCAATTGTACAATCGGTCGGATCGGTTGGCAGGCCATCGTAGCTACGGTAAGCCATCGCCATTGAGCGGAGACCTTCCGCGGCATAATGTTTGTTAGCGGCGTCAATCGTTGCCGTGTCGGTTGCGGTTAATGGCCGGACCTTGCCGTTGTCGAGAACGGTGTCACAAATCGGTAAGATACCATCCAAAGCGCCCTTAACGTAAACCACTTGTTGACCATCGGGTTGGCGATGGATGGTAGTCATCCGTTTCCGGTCGGAGTCAAAAGGTAATTCTTCTAGTCGTGGATATTGTTGGCGGAGCTTATCCAGAACGAGTCCTGATTTTTGAGTCAAAATGAGATGTGCAGCTTCCGTTGGTGTTCCTAAAATCTTTGGTTTAGCTTGGGCCGTTTTACCGGGTTGAATCTCAGTATCGTTATCTAACCCAGAAATTCGAAGCAATAGCGCCAAATCAGGGGCTTTAGTGAGATCAACTGGTTGTTTATTTAGCAGCAATTGGCCGTTATTGACATAGCCTTCACCGCTGACGCGATAATGTTGTTGTCGTAGCCAAACGTGATTGATCGTCATTTGATTTTGGGTGAGCGTCCCAGTCTTATCTGAACAGATCACGGTTGTTTCACCCAGCGTTTCAACACTGCTGAGCTCCTTAACGAGTGCATGCTTTTTAGACATCCGCGTCACACCTTGTGCTAACGAAAGGGTAACCGTTGGTAGGAGCCCTTCAGGAATAAACGCCACGATCATCCCTAAAGCGAAAATGAAGGATTTGGCGACTGGATAATGTACGAAAAAGATTGCGGCAACAAAGAAGACCAAGCCGATTAAAATCGCGATTAATGAAAGCTGACGAGTCAGGCGATTCAATTCAGCTGTTAAAGGTGAAACGGTCGTTTTTTGGTTCTGAGTTAAACTGGCAATTTGGCCAAATTCGGTTTGCATCCCCGTTTGAACGGCGACTGCCGTGGCGGTACCATTGACGGCCACGGTCCCAGCATACACGATATTAGCCTCAGAAAATTTGCCATCACCTTTATCGTAAGTGGGCTTTTTATCAACGGCCACAGATTCACCAGTCAAAGCAGATTCATCGACTTGTAAGGCCGTGCCCTGAATGATACGGGCATCCGCTGAAATACTGTTTCCGGCTTGAATGGTGAAAACATCACCGGGAACAAGGTCGGTGGCATTGATCTGTATCGTTTTGCCAGCTCGCATGACATGCGTATAGGTTGGCAACATTTCTTTCAGTGAATCGGTGGCTTTTTGAGCGGCATGTTCTTGCCAAAAGCTAAAGCAGCCGTTGATGACGTTGACGGCCCAAATCGCAATACCGAGTTCTAGCATTCCGACGAACATGGCAATCAGGCCACTGACCCAGAGTAGTAACGCCATCAGACTGGTAAAGTTCTTGATAAATGCTTTGAATTGCGACCGCGATTGCGTTTGTTGAATCGTATTAGGGCCAACATCTTGTAGACGTTTGGCGGCATCCGCAGCGCTCAGACCGGTCGCTTGGGTCTTGAGGGCTTGGTAAAATTGGTCAACGGATAATTTTGCAAAATCATCGGTAGTCATTCCAGATTTTCCCATCTTTTCTCACTCCTATAGCTCGATTTAATTCCTCGTAGCGTTCATAGTTACATAGGCGATTCCACGTCCCACATCATTTCTGACACAAGCCTAAACCGACACTAATAACGATGATCATTGCGATGCGCTGGCAGGTGGCTAAGACAAATTATGACGATTACCAGCTAATCGAGTCTTCTAATTACATACCATAGAATAGTCTCATTAATGAAAAAATACTACGATTATTTGCAAAAACATTTCAAAAGTAATGTTTAGACTAATGACAAAAAAACGCAGGCTAACCATTAAAGTTAGCCCACGTTTAGGGAGTTATTGATGATTATTGGACGCTTGAGAAAAGGTTACTTGCTGCGTGGTGCTTGGGGATGTAGCACGGCGGCTTTAGTTGGAATCGTTTGATCGCGTCCCAGATACATCTGATAGAACGGTGGCACGTCGTTGATCAACTTAAGCAAGCCAGCTTCTAGTTCTGGTAATTTGGCTGGGTCCATTGGTGGCAAATCGCTAGCTTTGATTTCACCATGAATACCAGCAAAGCGTTTAACCCGTTCGAGCAAGTAGCGAATATCGTAACGTGATGTGTTGACTTCCAAGACATCTTTTTCAAGATTCAAGAGGCCATAGACGGCTTCCATCCCAGTGCGGACAGAGGTTTCAACGGTGAAGACAACGTCATCGTCAATTTCGACAAATTGGCCGAGTAACGCTAAGTTGGTGCAACCAGCTGGAATGACTTTTGGCCGATCGCCGAGCTTCCGTGGCATAAATTGAGCGGTACAATATGGCATCATCGCTGTAGACATGTAGGTATGAGCTAAGACTTCATCTTTAATGTCGAGCATGCCCAAGTGATAGAGCAGTTCCGTCATGATCTCATCACCGGTACAATCCCACATCCGTTTCTTGATGTAGTTCCCGATATTTTCACCGTAGAGCCCATAGCCCCAGCCAACTTCTTCATCATCGGCTTGATAAGGGAAGAATGGCTTGTGATGAATTTCAAAGGATAGATCCCAATTAGCATCTTTGAAAGTCATTAAACCACCGGTCCCGGCTGGACTGCCTGAAAGTCGTTCAATTCGTTTGAAGAATTCAGGGTAACCTTTAACGGTTGGGAAGAAGGAAATCCATTTTGTCTTATCAATCTGGCCCAAAAATTTTTCGGGGTGACCGAATTTAGCATCTTTTTTAGCCAAATTCTGCCAAATGGTGAAAGTCCCCATGTCAGTTGTATCCCGGTTCGTTTCAGCGACGATGTGATTATCGCCAAAGGTACTGTTTTCACTGATTGACCCCGTTGTGACGAAGACGAGATCTTGGCTGTTGACGGCAACGGTGGTCGGTTCACCATGTTGTTTTGCCACAATGCCCATCACGGTATTATTGGCCTCATCGAGTTGTAGGTCAGTTACGGCAAAATCATTGACGAAATGTACGCCTTGATCCGTCAACCAACGTTCGATTGGTAAAATAATGGCATCGTATTCGTTATATTTAGTATGAATAAAACCTTCCAAATATTCATGACGGGTGATGAAAGTGAAACGTTGCCAGTAACGCCGACATTCGATCACACTGTGATAATCTTTGAAGGCCAATTGGCTATGGAAACAAGTCCAGAAGTTGGTCTTGAAGAAGCCTGCGTCGAAGAAATCATCTAAACTCTTGTCAGCGAGTTCATCTTCGGTTGAGCCAATGATCTGCCGCATTGCTTCGGCATATTGCGGTGCTAGCTTGTAGTCGTGATAATGACTGTCGATCTCACCTTGATTGATGATGACCCGTGCTTCACTATGGATCGGTTCGTCACGGTTGAAATCAACGACATCGTCTAAGACACTGCGGCCCGGATTCTCTAGTGAAGGAATCTTGCTGCAAAGGTACCAGAGACATTCCATATAAGGTTCGAGTTCACGTTCGGCCCGGCAAAGATAGCCAGCGGCGCGCTTAGTCCCATCCATGGAACCGCCCATGACGGGTTTCTTTTCATATAAAGTGATATTGCGAGCGGGCATTTGTGCGTCATCGATTAGGAAAACGGCAGTGGCTAAGCCGGCAATCCCGCCACCAACGATATTGGCACGACGATCATCGATACCAGCCGGTTTTAACGGGCGATACATTGTTTTATAAATGTTCATAATAATGGCCTTCTTTGTAAATAAGATTTCTTGCTTGTTCTTACAATAAAGCGGTACCAGGATGGAAACAATTGACAAAAAAAGCGGACTGTCAAAATTTTGACAGTTCGCAAACATTGTAAATTATTCAGCATAGTTGTTGAGTGCTTTCTGAAAATCCCCTTGAACAAGGACTCCCGTTTGTTCCACGATTTCTTGAGGATCGTCATGGAAGCCATCTTTGACCCACTCAAAAATCAACGCAATGAACGCGAGACTGTAGAAATGGGCGATGAAATGTTTGTGTTTGGCGGCCACACGCATACCGACTGCTTGGCGATCTACCACTTTGATGATGTATTGGTAGAGCACGGTATAAATATACTTTTCTAATAGGTCACGATAAGCGGATTGATAAGTATTCATGACTAGGTACTGATTCGCTTGAATATCCGCCATGATGTTTAAGAAACCTTGTTGCCAATTATCGTAGTCGGCCACGTTTGCGAGTGCTCGGTTCGTGGCTTCTTTAGCAGTCCATTCGACGAGTTCATAAATATCAGCAAAATGATTATAGAATGTCTGGCGGGTGAGTTCACAGTCATCAACAATCGCTTGGATCGTGATTTTGTCCACCGGTGTTTGTTGTAACTCTGTGACTAACGCCGCCGCTAATTTTTCTTTCGTTTTTGATGCCATATTCTGGACCCCCTAAGTGATGCGATGCGTCTTATTATAGCTTTTTTTCAAACATTCGACGAGAAGTTTTTTTGAGTGATGTTAATTCGATCCTAGGTTCGTTATAATTAAACTTGCATTTATGCAATCAGCGGGTTACCGCTGGCCTGGTTCGTAAACTTCCCAGGATAAAAAACCAAGAACTTCACGATTAATCGGAGGTAGGAAAATGGATGCAACAAGAAACGTCATCATCGATTGTGATCCGGGCATCGATGACAGTTTAGCGCTGTTATTAGCGTTGAATTCACCGGAACTAAATGTGGTTGGTATTACGACCGTTTGTGGCAATGTGCCCACGCATATTGGGGCTGAAAATGTCTTGAAAGTGTTAGCTTTAGCGGATCGGTTGGATGTGCCAGTTTACCTTGGCGCCAACCGGCCACTGAAAGTTGATTATGTCAGTGCTCAAGACACGCATGGCGATGATGGCTTGGGCAATAGTCACATTCCCGCAGTGACTACGGTCCATGCGGCTCAAAATGCCGTTGGCTTTATTTTGGATACTTTGGCGGAAGATCCCACGACGTCTATCTTGGCGCTGGGACCACTGACTAATCTTGCTGAGGCTTTAGAACGTGATACGGCCGCTTTTGCAGCGGTTGATCAGTTCGTTTTAATGGGTGGTAACTACAAAAGCCATGGGAATTGCTCGCCGGTCGCTGAATATAATTTTTGGTGTGATCCGGATGCGGCAAAAATTGTTTTTGATCTGATGCCAGTCCCAATTCACATGGTCGGTTTGGATGTCACACGAAAAATTGTGTTAACGCCAAGTCTACTGGAATATATGAAAGTTATTAACCCTGAAATGGGCACCTTTATTGAAAAAATTACGCGTTTTTATTTTGATTTTCACTGGCAATACGAACGGGTCATCGGTTGTGTGATCAATGATCCTTTGGCGGTTGCCTATCTCATTGATCCAAGAATTTTGGCTGGCTTTGAGGCTTATACGACCATCGTGGCGACGGATGATCTCGCTCGCGGCGAGTCGATGGTGGATGATCATCATTTCTGGCATCGTTCACCAAATAGTTTTGTCAGCACGCAGGTGGATGTTCCAGCATTCTGGCGTCAATTTTTGACGCGTGTTTTAGGAGCAACCGAACCAGACTTGACGACAACCTTGCATCAATTATTAACGGTGGGCGCATGAAAAAAATCAAAACACGTACCGTTACCTTGTTGGCGTTGTGCATTGCGCTCAACGTGGTTGGTGGCAATCTTGCCTTGATGCTGAAGTTACCGGTCTATTTAGATTCAATTGGAACTGTGCTAGCTGCGGCAGTTTTTGGCCCACTTGGTGGGATGCTAGCTGGGGGTGCGACCGGGCTGTTCATGGCGACGACTGACTTATATTCACTATTTTTCATGCCTGTCCAGTTGTTAACCGGGCTAGTTGCTGGGTTGATTTATCGGCGCCTCAAACCAAGCAGTTTTAAAAATAATTGGTGGCTAGCGTTAGCAATTTCGCTACCAGGAACGCTCGTTAGTACGCTGATCACAGTAATATTGTTCCATGGTATTACTTCGTCGGGCTCCAGCATGTTAGTGCAAGTATTGCTAGGCACGGGGATGAGTAAGGCTTTAGCAGTTTTTCTTATTCAAATCGGAACCGATTATTTAGATCGTTTTTTGACTGTTTACGTGGTGGCGCTAGTTTATCGAGCGATTCGGTATAAATTGCCACAAGCAAATTGAGTTTGTGGGGATAGTTGGTTTGTCGCAGGCTTTGGCTAGTTGTTGACTGTCTCCGTTGACCAGTACGATCGCCGCGGACACGTCTTAAGATTTGGCCCAGAGACTAAGCTGAGTAACAAATGTCACTCAGCAGAGATTTTCGACATGGTGAAGATATTGGTTCACTCCGTTGTTAAATAGTGGTTTTGATCAAAAGAATAGTGATAAACCTAATTTCGATGAAAATAGATTGATAATCAGGCTGTTGATTAGCGCAGGACGGGCTGGATGATGCTCAGTGGTGAAATTTCTCTTTGCTGGCGGACCTTTCCAGCTTAGAGAAAGCCCGGCTTGTGAGACCGCCTTTGGGCTCACAAACGTGGCCACCACGTTCCAGCATCAATCCAGACCAACCGGAGCGGCAAGTTAAATTGATATGATAGTTAAGCACAGGTCACAATCTTATGCTCGACGATAAAAAGATTAATCTTTTCACTTGACCCTCACGTCACGTTATCCTTTAGACTTGAATTTGTTGAAAGGGGGCAGTCCGATGGCTTATCAAATTAAACAGTTGGCTAAACTGGCCGGCGTCAGCGTCCGGACACTGCGGTATTATGATGAAATTGGCTTGTTACCGCCAGCCTATATCGGGACGAATGGCTACCGTTATTATGAAACGGCCCAGGTAGATCAACTCCAACAAATTCGTCTCTATCGGGCGATGCAGGTACCGTTAGCTGAAATTAAGCCACTCTTAGCACAATCGACTACTGAAATTGTCGCAACGTTGTCGCAGCAATATCAGCAGTTATTGGCGGAACGTCAACAGTTAGATCGGCTTTTAGGACTGGTCCAAGCAACGATTAAGAGTCATCAAGGAGGATCAACTATGACGGATAGTGAAAAATTTGCAGCCTTTAAGCGGCAACAAGTGGCGGCTAATACCGCTGAATACGGGGAAGAATTGGCTGATAAGTATGATGCCAAGACGATTCAACAGGCCAATCAAAAATTTGCCAACTTGTCCGCTGACGATTATGCGGCAATGCGAGCAACTGAAGCCCAACTGCTGGCAGATTTGAAGACGCGACCTGCTGTACCAAGTGCGGTTGCAGCACGGATTTATACCGCACACAAAAAGTGGTTAAGCTATAGTTGGGTCACTTATTCTGCCGCCATGCATCGGAATTTAGCGTTGATGTATCAAGCAGATGACCGATTCCAAGCTTACTATGATGGGCGAGCTGGGAAAGGTGCGAGTGCCTTGCTCTGCCAGATTATCGCGTATTATGCGCAAGCTTAAGGTCTGACCATAAGAACTACAAAAAAAGATGCTGGCTTCACAACTCTACATCAGTTGTGAAGTTAACATCTTTTTAGATTATGTCCAGTTTTGGGTGTTATTGGCGAGTCATGATGCCATCTTCAATTCGATAAACGACGTCACAATGGCTGATCAAACGTTGATCATGGGTGACCATGACGATAGCTTTATGATGTTGATGAGCTTCTTTGGCGAGTCGTGCGACCACGTCGATTGAGCGTGGTGTATCTAAACTGGCTGTGGGTTCATCGGCAAGAATAACGCTGGGATCATTATAGAGTGCGCGCACGATTGCCACTCGCTGACGTTCACCACCAGAGAGTTCGTTCGGGTAGGCGGTCACTACGTCGCTTAAAGCTAACTCAGCGAGTAATTTTTGGGCGCGGGCTTTTTGAAAGGGACGTTTAGCCATTTTGTCCACGAGTTTTAATTGTTCCGTGACATTGAGAAACGGAATCAAATTGGAGCTCTGTAAAATGAAACCAATTTCATTAAAACGATAGGCTAGGCGTGCCTTTTCAGATTGAGCGGCCAATTCGGTACCATTCAGCAAGACTTGACCACTGGTCGGAGTTTGTAGCCCGGCGGCAATCGTTAAAAAGGTGCTTTTACCGGAACCGGATGGGCCAATGATCGCGACAAATTGGCCGGCGGCGACTTCAAAATTGGCATCTTTTAAGGCGGTAACGGCGGTATGACCTTGGCCGAATTGTTTATTGATTTGTTTTAAAGCTAAAACTGCTGTCATATTTTGCACTCCTTTTTAGCCGATAGCAACGGCGGGATCAATGTTAGCGACGGTTCGCCAAGAAAGTAAGGCACCGATAACGGCGGCGGCAAGCAATGCGAGACTATACCCACCAAATTGCAGCCAGTTGATGGCAAAAGGTAGGCCGGCGGGCATGATTTGGGCCAAGCCGACAGTTATGCCTAGGCCAATGACGATGCCGATGACTGCCATGGCAACACTCTGTGTGAGTAAAGCGGCGAGAATATGCTTGGTGCCGATTCCTTGAACTTTTAAAACCCCAAACAGCGCTTGTTTCTGTAAGGTCAAGACGAACATGAAAATGCCGATGATGGCTAAGGCAATCGCAAACAAGAAATAGATCATGGTGTTTAACGTCAATTGTTCGGCGCTGTAACCAGGTAACTTATTGATGAAGGTGGCCATCGTTAAATGCTGGAGGCTGTCATGATCAGCACGTTTGAAGGCGCCGTTTTTTGTAACGAAACCATTGATTGTTTGCTGATTGCCACTGGTTACGGGCATGTCTTTCAATCGATTCAGGGTGGCAACGTCGGTGTAGACCGTTGGTGAGATCATGTACGTGCTGCTGGCGTATGTACCAACGATTTTGACCGTTTTCTTAGTGGTTCCTAAACGAACCTTTTGACCAATATGATAGCCATCAGCTTTTAAACTGTTTGAGATCAGTAATTGATTTTGACCGTTGATTCGGTGACCACTGGTGACTTTGGGCATAATAAACGCCTGACGACTTGTAGCTAAAGCACTGATAGTCGTTTTGTGACTATTCTTAGCAGTCCGTAAAGTGCCGGACAAAGTCGCTAATGGGGCGACTTTATCCCCCTTGATGGTTTTCTGGTCGGCTAATTTAAGCTGAGAAGTGGAGAGGGTTTCATTCGCATTTTGGTTTAAATAGACATCCGTGGCCTGCCAGTTGTCAATGGCTTGTCGATTGCCGTTGGAAAGGCCGTTGGCTAGTCCGGCCAACATGAAAACGACCAAGGCAATTAATAGTAGGACGCCACTTAATAAGCTATAGCGTAGCTTTTCATGACGCATTTCTTTGAGACCTAAGTACATATGATTTTCCTCCCTTTAAGTTTCACTTATCAAGTGATAAACGAATAATCAAAGCATAGCATCAAATCAACGAACTGGCAAGTTTTAATATTATTATATTTATAACTGAGATTGGGGTGGAATCGTTACGGTTCCGCTTGAAAGGCTGGTATGATTAACTTATTGAAGAGAGGCAGGTTTTTTTAATGGCAAAGAAAAGTTTTAATCATCAAGCAGCAATGATCGCCGGTGTCACTGGCGGGGTAATCTCAGGGTTAGTTAAGTTAGGTTGGGAAAATATCCTACCACCGCGGACCGCCGCACGTGATCAAACTAATCCACCTCAGCAATTACTACAACAAATTGGGATTCCAGCTCGTGTGACTCATGCGACTTATACGTATTCAGGTCATCAATTACCCGTTGTGAGTTACATGATGCACTTCGGATTTTCGACGACTTTTGCGGTGGCCTACAGTTTATGGGCTCGCAAGCATCCGCGTGCGAAGGCCGGTAGCAGTGCGTTATTCGGGCTAACGATTTTTGGCGTCTTCCATCATGGCATCTTACCAGCTTTAGGAACGATTCCTCGCGCTAAGGATCAACCCGCTGAAGAACATCTTTCAGAAGCCATTGGTCATGTGCTATGGATGTGGACGGCTGACTGGGTCAGTGCGACCGTTTATCAGCGCTTAACTGCGGGTAAAAAAGGGACCAAATAGCAGTCATTGACAAAAAAATCTGTCGCTTTCTGGTTAATTTCTAACTATTTTCTCATTTACGAATAATTTGTGCTAAAATGTTAATATTGTGTGGCAATTTTAGTGAAACTATCCATAAATGTGAACGGAGCGATTGATTTTGAAGCAAGAAACAAAAATGAAGACCTATCACCGTTTTCGCCTGAGTTTAGGCTGGCAAATTTTGATTGGTTTGGGTTTGGGAATTATCTTAGGCGTCATTTTTTATGGGAATCAGACTGCGATCACCGCAATGCAAAATATCGGGACCATGTTCATTAGTTTGATTCAGATGATCGTGTTACCAATTGTGGTGGCCTGTTTGATTACTGGGATTGCCAATATGGGTGATTTGAAAAAGCTTGGTCGCATTGGTGGCAAAACGATTATTTACTTTGAAGTGATGACCACGATTGCGATTGCTTTAGGGCTGCTGGTAGGGAATGTTTTTCATCCTGGTGATTATATTAATATTCATCAGCTTCATTCGACTAGTATCAGTCAGTATGTTGCGACCGCGAAAACGGTGTCGCACAGTGGCATTTGGTCGACGGTCATGGGGATCATTCCGACCAACGTTTTCAAATCATTAGCTGCGGGTGACATGATCCCAGTCATTTTCTTCGCAGTGTTCTTTGGTTTAGGCACGGCGGCCATCGGCGATCAAGGTAAGATTATTTTGGACTTCATGAATGCCGTGGCGGAAGCGATGTTTAAGGTCACCAATTGGGTCATGCACACGGCACCGATTGGGGTCTGTGCACTGATCGGCGTGACCGTGGCGGAAATGGGACTCAAAGCTTTAGCACCGCTGGGCTATTTTATCGTGTTGGCGTACGCCACGATGGCTATTTTTATCGTCGTCGTGATGGGGTTAGTAGCGCGTTTATTTGGTCTGAACATCTGGCATTTGTTACGCGTTATTCGCGATGAAATGATCCTTGGCTTTTCAACGGCAAGTTCCGAAGCGGCTCTACCAAAAATCATTGATAAAATGGGGAAATATGGTGTTAGCCAAGGAATCGTTTCCTTTGTGATTCCGACCGGTTACACGTTCAATCTCGATGGTTCGGCGATCTATCAGTCTTTAGCGGCGTTGTTTTTAGCGCAAGCGTATGGCATTCATTTGTCGCTCAGCCAGCAGATTACCTTGTTAATCGTCTTGATGATCACCTCAAAGGGGATTGCGGGGGTTCCTGGTGCCTCCTTCGTGGTTTTACTAGCCACGATTTCATCAATCGGCGTCCCGGTACAAGGCTTAGCCTTTATTGCTGGTATTGATCGGCTAGTCGACATGGGTCGAACCGTGGTCAACGTGGTTGGGAACTCGCTTGCGGCGGTCATTATTGGTAAATCAGAACATGAATTTGATGGCGACATGAGTGAGCGTTATCTGGCCGAAATTAAGGCAGGTCATCATTCAGCGCCAATTTCAAAGTAAGCATTAAGCGACAAGTGATCTAACTTATTTGGACGAACTATTACGAGCTGAAACGTGGAACAAAGGGCAGTCGCCGGTGTTAGCGATGAAAGTAACCATTAGTGAGCTTTCAGGCTGACACGGGGCAAGCAGATGCCTTTTGGACCGCGTTTTTTTCGGCAGTGGAGGATTTAGCAATGATTGGGACATTTTTTAATGTTGGAATGATTTTAGTGGGTTGTACGCTTGGTAGTCTATTTAAAAAAGGCATCAAGCCAGCCTATCATGAGATTTTGATGCAGGCATTGGGATTAGCGGCGACCGTGATTGGGATCAATGCCGTGGTTCAGCGGATGCCCCAAAGTAAATATCCGGTTTTATTTATTGTCAGTTTAGCGCTGGGGGGCCTCATTGGCCAAGCGTTGGATCTGCAAGGCCGTTTTGACAAACTTGTGGGTCGTTTCTCCGGTGGCAATCTCGCGGAAGGACTGGCTACCGCCATTTTGCTCTATTGTATTGGCTCGTTATCTATTTTGGGGCCAATTGAGGCTGCCTTAAAACATGACTATACCTTTTTGTTCACGAACGGGATGTTAGATGGGATTACGTCGATCGTGTTAGCGTCAACTTTTGGTTTTGGCATCGCGATTGCGGCGGGTGTGTTGTTTGCGTGGCAAGGGTCGCTTTATGTCTTGGCATTGATCCTGCAAGGAGCCTTAAATACGGCTATTTTAAATGAGATCACAATTGTCGGGGGTATCTTGATCCTCGGTTCTGGCTTAGGTTTATTAAATATCAAAAAAATCAATACTTTAAATTTATTACCCTCACTCCTTGTACCACCAATCGTCATCGGAATTTTGCAATTATTTCATTAAAGGTTGAAAGACTCAAAAGCATCACAAATGTTGTAGTACCGGTAACCCATAAGCCTAAAGTAGACTCACCTAAATTTAGCGCTCCGTCAGTCAAAATCGGTGTGCTGTGGGGGGACTGCGCCAGCCAAGGTACGGTCTGACGCCTCAATTCCAAGCCGACAAAACACGTCTTTGAATTGCCCCGCGAGATTAGTCAGCCAAGAACGCCGATTAATCTCGCCGACACTGCACAACGATCTTGACTGATTCCGCTAAGCATAAATAGCTACTGACTTAGCTGGAGGTTGTTGCTGATAGCATCAGACGTGCAGGTAGTGTTTGACCGGCGTTCTTTTGCCGGCCTTACACCACGGACGGTCCGGGAAATTTGCGGCTTTGGCAAAGTTTCCGGGCGAGATTCAAGACGTTTCTATGGCTTGAACCGGTCCCTCGTCCGCATGTTATCGGCAACAACCGGAAACGGCAGTAGTCGACTAGTTTTCATTACCGGATTGTTGACGTAGTGGTGCAGACCGGCAATTTTTAACTTTCAACCTTTAATTATTTCATTAAAACAGTAGCAGCGTCAAAATTATTTGGACTCCCAAATAATTTTGACGCTGCTACTGTTTTAGATTAGTTCAGTAAATGTTAAGCCTATTTAGTTTGATGGCGCTGATGATAGTTGCGCCGATTACGTTCAAGATGCTGATAGATTCGTTCCAATAATAATTGTTTAGGAATCGTTGAAGTTGTTGCTGATGCTGGTTGCGGGAACCGGTCATCAATATTGATGGTGGCTGGTTGAATGGCGCAAGGCGCTGCCAACGCAATGGCTAAACTGTCCGGTTCGTGCAGGTACAGCAGATCATTACGGATGGCAAACTTTAAGTTAGCCTGATTAGCAAGTTTGATATACCGATCTAAAATATCTTGGTCCAGTAGCCCATGCAACAAAAGTTGGTAATTAGGATGAGCAGAAATTTCGGTCTCTAATTCTGCAGAGTAATCCCGCAAAAGTGCCTGGGTAAAAGTAATTCCTAAATCAATGCGCTCATGAAAAGTGCCTAGATTTCGGTGTTGTTCGTCTGGATGTAAGACTGGGGTACCAAATATTGCCGATTGTAGATGTTTAGACATTTCATCTTCGGATTGTGACATGAATTTCAAGTCCTTTCCAAAGAGTGGGTAACCGTTACCACTCAAAGTATACCTTCAATTGTAATGGAGAAAATAATTTTATCAAATTAAGATTTTCTAAAGGCTAGTGTGCCTTATGAATGGTTAAGGTCGCTGAGAATGTCCCTTCTTGAATCTGGTAGCGGACTGCGACGTTTTTACTGGCTAATTGTGAGATGCTTGACAATCCATAGCCGAGATGACCCGGTTTGGTTGTAAAGCGACTTTTCTTAATGCGTGCGAGATCAATCGTCTCACCAGCGGGAACTTTGTTTTCAACGGTGAAATCAACGGTACCAGCGGTCGTTTGTCGAATGCTAAGTTGAACCCGGTGGTCCACTTGACTGGCAGCGTCAATCGCATTATCAATCAGGTTTCCCAAGATGCGCACAATGTTGACATGGGCGGCTTCTGGTAATTCGATGGCTTGTAAGACGTTGAGCTGTAACTCCACGCCACGACTTGCTGCGGCCTCGTATTTAGAATAGATTAGGCCACTTAGTGCGGGAACCTGTAGATTGCGCAGTTGTTCAGGGCCAACGTCCACATTTAAACTTTGCCCACTGGTCATGACTTCATTTTCAAAATATGTTTTCAGACCAGGCATATCCTCATTTTGAATGTATTGCGAAAGACTGAGTAAGATATTTTGATAGTCGTGCTTGAAGAGATGCAACTGTTGGTTGCGATGGCCTAAGAGTTCATTATAGTCAGAAACTTCGCTAAGGAGCTGGGCATCGGTCAAGCGACTATTTTTATTGCTAACGACGTAGAAAACGATAATCCCAAAAATTAAGCTTGAAGCACTGGCTACAAAGGTTTGTGAGGTAACCGATAATTGCATGACATAAGCATAAGCCCCTATGTATAGGCCATAGCAGAGTAGGACTAGTAAATAGTCGCTATGATCAATTTTGGCATGTTGGAAAAAGTCAGCGGCGGCTGATTTGATCACAAAATGGTGCGCGATTAAGCCAATAATGATCATGGCTGGGAGACAAAGCATTGCCGCACCAAACAAGTTGATATTAGCGGCTAAATTATGCATATCGATGGACTGGCGTAATCGCATGGGCGCATCAGAAGACATGATCCATTTGAGAAAACTGCCTGCCATCCCACCAATCAGGCGTTTGACGGCATTTAAAAAAATCGCAATTGGCAAGGTTAAGATCCATTTTGTGTAGAGTAAGCGCGCACTCATGACGGTCGTGATAATGGTGAGTGGTACGACCCAAAAGAAGACTAGTGGAACTTGAGGCCAAAATGCCGTTGCAAGTTGCGCAAATTCACAATTCGCGATAATTAGTGTGACCCACACGGTTGCCAGCCGCCAGGTCAGAAGCTCGTGGAAGGCAATCATCATGACTAACATTTCATAAGCTCCTGAAAGTAAGGAAAGTGCATATAATACAGCTTCCATTTGAACACCTCATTATATTGAAATTTTGTTCATAAAACAGTTAGTTAGTTGACCTTATAATCATAAATCAAAATGAAACCGATGCCACAAAAAAATGAGAAAATTTGTTGAAAAAATGTAAATTTTGCTTGCGTTCGAGTAACACGAAGCTAGTAAACTCAATCTATTCAAAATTAAGTCGAGAAAGTAGGCATCGAAATAATGCAAAATATCTTAGTTGCTGGCCGATTAACCTTAGATCAGAGTCAGGCCATCTTAAAAGCAGTTCAACAATTACCCGCAGTGCGTTTGACCGTCTATACGACCGACGTCAGTGTTTGGCCCGTAGCCGGCAATGTGATTGCTGGCGAATTGACAGACACAGCGGGGTTAACCGCAGCGATGTTAGCGCAAGACCTGGTCTTGGTTCAACTCGATTCTAGTGCCTTGGTCGCGCAAACACAATCCATTACCGCAGCCATGGCAACGACCCAAACGATGCAACTTGTTGTCAGCATGACTGACAGCGTCCTATCACTCGCACAAACTACGGTTAAATGGTATCAGCAACGTCGTCAACGCCAACAATTAGCGGCCATTCGAACAGTGGAACACTTGTTACGTCGTAGTCAGCTAAACTTTACCTTGATTCAAGGAACGACTGCGGCTGACACGACGCTCTATAATCAAATGCTAAGCCAAACCTGGACCACGGCAGTACCAGCTCGACGGTCTTTGGCGGTAACTGATTATTTGACTGCTGATTTAGCCCTCCCGTTTTCAGCTTAGTATAATATAAATAACTAATGCACGTTATTAGTTGATGGTGTTAATCTTCATAAAAGTAATTATAGTTTAAGTTCGGCAGGATTACTAATTTAGCCCAGTTTAACGATTAGATCGCGGTTAATTTTTTCGCTGTTATTATTAATTGTTTGATGTTATTATTACTGGTAATGAATTAGAACAGTTTATATGGTAATCAATCAGTTAATTAGGAGATAGGGGTTAGCACCATGCCAAAACACATTCAGCGACGGCGCATATGGCCGACTGTTATCGTGACACTATTAGTTCTAGGAATTGGTGGCTTTTCGGCGGTACAGGTTTCGGATTGGAGCGAAGCATCGTTCAAAACCAAGCAACCAAAGACGAGTCAAACCGCAACTAAACCACAGCCCAAAGTTGTGAATCAGGTCAAGTTGTCAGTGCCATTAGTCGAGCAAATGACGGAACCAAAATTATATAACGGTTGCGAAGTGACGTCGTTAACGATGATGTTAAATTATTATCACATCAATGTCACGAAGAACCAACTGGCAACTAAATTAACTAGTGTACCGTTGGATTATGATAACGGTGAGCACGGCAATCCAAACGTGGGTTTTGTCGGCGATGTGACTGGTGCCAATCCCGGTTTAGGGGTTTATCATGGCCCAATCGTGAAATTAGCTAAGACTCAAACCAGTCAAGTTAAAGATTTAACCGGGTCCAGTTTTGACCAAGTGATTGCTCAATTGGAATTAGGTCGCCCTGTGTGGACGATCACAACGGGAACTTTTGCTCCCGTTAGCACGATGAAAACTTGGCAGACACCACAAGGGTCGGTCAAGGTGACTTATGACATGCATAGTGTGGTCATCGTTGGGTTTGATCGGGCTAAAAAAGTCGTTTACATCAACAATCCTTATGGCTATAAGCAACAAGCCGTTAATTGGTCTGATTTTGAAGGGGCCTACAATCAAATGGGTAAACAAGCGGTTGTTTTAACTTTAAACCATTAGCCGTTTTGTTCCACGTTTCGGTTGTAAATATGAAAAACATCAAGATGAGTTTGGGACTATTTCCAAGCTCTTTTTTTGTTGTGCCAGATCGTTATTGTGAGTCAAGTTGGTCTGGCATGATGCTAAAAGTGGTGAGCCACGGAGATGGGCAAGCCATAGCATGGTTTAAAATATGAGCGTTATGGGGCATTACGCTATCGTTTTTGGGCCTGATTTTTAGGGGTGTTGTGGGGCTAAAATAATAGGTTAGTTAACGATCCAAGTGCAAACATACGACAAACGATTTGGCAGAACCCCAGTAACTCCGGGGTTAGCGGTAACTGTTAAAAATCTGTAACAAAATTGAAATCGGAATGACGCGTTTTCTAAAGAAAAAGGGCTTATGATGAAAGTGATGGTCGAGTAGGATTGTACTTGAGCCATCCGAAGGTATCGTATGTTTCGAATAATTGATTAATTGCTCGTCTCCGTTGGTCACCACGTTCCAGCATCATTCCAGGCTAACCGGAGCGGCAACTTAATTAAACAAGGTAGCTGCGATGCAGTACAAGCTGATGCAATCTGCTTGACCAAGTCATTATGATAAGACAGGTTTGGTGAAGTCAGACATAGGAGAGGACCATTGCATGAAGCATTCAGCATGGGGATTGAAATTGCTGATGGGATTTATCGCAATGCTTTGCTTAGCGGTGCCATTGCACGCGCAAGCGGAAGCATTAGCGATCCCGGATATTTCGGAGTGGCAAGGCAGATTAACCGCCACACAGGTTGAAGCAATGAAGCCACGCGTTTCATTTGTGATCAATCGGCGCCAGTATGGATCAAATTATATTGATAAAGATGCCGCAAATAATACGGCGCTATATGTTAAGTATGGTATTCCATTTGGGGAGTATGATTTTTCGTTATTTACAAATGCAGCTAGTGCTCGCGAGGAAGCACGACTATTTTATGCGCGATCAAATAAGCAGGCCCGGTTTTACGTGTTGGACTTTGAAGTTGATACGGTGACTTCCGGCACGACCAATGCGGCGGTCGCTGCTTGGGTGCAACAGATGCGCGCTTTAACGCATAAAAAACTGATTTTCTACTCGTATCAATCGTTTGCGACGACTTACGCTAGTTCATCACGGTTCTTATTTGATGCGCAGTGGATCGCCGACGCAACAGCCACGCCACCAAGAATACCTTATGATTTATGGCAATATACAGACCACTTTTATATGGCCGGTCTCAATGAGTACGTGGATAATAGTCGCGTCGCCACTTGGGTTCATCCGGTCAGTTGGTGGCTGGCAACCGGTCAACCCGCACCTGCAAGTGTGAGTCAGCCGAAACGGCCGGTAGCCGTCAAAAAGCCAGTACCAGCGAAAAAAGTCGCGGTCGTTAAGCAGCCCCAACCAGCCGTTAAAAAGAAACCAGTCGCTAAAAAGGCTGTGCCGGTCAAAAAGAAACCGGTCACTAAAAAAGTTAGTGTGGTCAGAAAAACGACTCCGCCAGTTAAGCGGGTCGTGGCTAAACCTGTGACTCAAAACGTGAAGCGCCAGCCAATCAGATGGGTCACTAGCGATTATCAAGTAGGGCAAGTTGTGGCCCTATCGTCGACGGCTAGGACCTATTATGGTAACCGAACTAAAATCCGACCTAGTGCAAAATACCGTTTGTTACGGGTGACGGCGGTTAAATCAATAAAAGCTGACCGTTCACGCCAAGCCATTTACTTGGCAACGTTACATCAGTGGGTTTTATCGCAAGATGTGACTGGCTACTGGGCTGGTCAACATGGCGCCTATACGGCAACTCGATCGTTGCAATTTTATCGCGACAGCCATTTACGGCGAGCAACGGGTCGGCGTTTAGTAGCTGGCAAGCAAATTAATGCTAGACTGATAACTGTGGGTGCAACAACTGTTTTGAAAACCAGCGCGGGTTATTTGACTGCCAATGTGACTGCGGTGACACCAGCTTATTATGAACGGATGCCTGCACAACGATGGGTTCGGGCTAAAGTTGGCCTACAACAGTATAGTTACTCGACATTTACAAGACATGATTTAAGCCGCACTCGAATCCGTCGAAATAGTCGGATTCCGGTGAAAAGATTAGGTGAACGTGCCGATGGGTCGCGGTACTTTGTCACGCCAAATGGGCGCTATATTACGGCGGATAAACAATCAGTGACAGTTTAGGAAGGACAACTTTTATGGATTTTAAACGGCAGATTAAGTTAGGGATTTTCGTTACAACGGGGCTCATTGTTTTAGGCTTATTGATCACACCTTCAGTTAATCAACTCTTCCACATGGCAGTGGGGGATGTGAGTGTTGTCAAGACAACGAAGACTGCCCTGACTGTTAGCGCCACCAGTCAAAAAGCAAAATTGGCGAGTTCTGTGACGCGTCGAATCAAAGCGACGACTAGCAAGTCGACCACGGCAACTAATTTGCCAAAGCAGACAAGGCAGAAAAAGGCACTAGCTTTCGCTGATCATGTCCAACCAGCTGCCCAAAAGGTCGAGCCAAGGCCAAAAAATGTTGGTGCTCGGATGACCAGTCCAATGAAGTGGCAACAGCCCGCGCCTAAAGTACCGCAGCCAACGCGGCCAGCGGCTGATTTTGCCGTTATTGCTAAAAATTAATTTTGAATTTAGCACCATCAAGACTGGCAAAAATTGTATTGAGTGCTGTCTTATGATGCGAATAGACCAGTGACGACTCAGGACTGATTTGAGCCGTTACTGGTCTATTTTTATAAGCTTTATAGGCTGTATATTAAGGTTCTGGGGTGTTTTCCGCCGTAAAGGCCGTGCTAATTTGCGTTAAACTATCGTAAGTTAATGACGTATTGGTCGTTAACAGGGTTTGAATGCGGCGCTCACTGGTCTCAAAGAAAGCTTCAATCTGGGTAGCGAGTTGTCGTGCTTGGGGCGTCAATAATAGTTGCTTATAGCGGGCATCGGTCGGCGCTGGGACTCGTACGAGTAATTGTTTACGAACCATGGTTGAGACCAGACTAGAGGCGGTTGCTTTACGGATATTAAATTCATGTTCAAGATCACGCTGAAAAATGGTCTGGGTGGCTTCATGATCGGCAATGTAATTAATCGTGCTGATTTGCACTCCGGTTAAACCGAGCTGCTTGGCGTAGTGATCTGAATCTCGTGCTAACGCATTATTGGCTTTTTTAATGGCGATTCCAAGTGAATTTTTCATAGCTTCTCCTAAAATAGTTCGTAATCTTACTAGTTGGCATTGTATGGGCATAACAAGTGAAAGTCAAGTGTTAATAAGGACTAGCATTTCTAATGAATTGTGTTAAACTAATTAATTAGTTCGAATACGAACTAATTATAAAGGAGGCTGTTTTGTGACTAAAAAAGTCGATTTAAAATTAATCTTGGCGGTAGTGGCGGCTGGGCTACTGTCGTTTTGTGGCGTTATCGTTGAAACGGCGATGAATATCACTTTTCCAGTCTTAATGCGCCAATTTAACCTCAACGCGGCGACTGTTCAATGGTTGACAACGGCCTACTTGTTAGTCGTGTCGATTATTGTGCCCATTTCATCCTTCTTAAAACGCCGCTTCCGGACTAAAACGTTATTTGTGACGGCAAATTTGCTATTTATGACGGGATTATTGATTGATGCGTGCGCCGGTAGCTTTGCGATGCTAGTACTGGGTCGAATTGTACAGGGGCTAGGGACCGGGATTGCATTGCCATTAATGTTTAATATCATCTTAGAGGGCGTTCCGGACAATCAAAAGGGAACTTTAATGGGTATTGGAACGTTAATTACGGCGATTGCGCCTGCATTAGGCCCCACCTTTGGGGGACTTGTGGTCAGTAGTCTTGGCTGGCATTGGATTTTCATTTTACTCCTACCACTATTATTGCTATCGCTAGGATTGGGATTGTTTGCCATTCGACAAATGACACCCACCACTACGGCCAGTTTTGATGTGATCGCATGGCTGATGGTCATGGTGATTTTTGTCGGTTTTACCTTTGCCTTCAATCGCTTGCCAAACATTGCGACTAGACCGGGCGAGGTGTTGAGTTTATTGGCGGTGGGATTAGTTGGCTTGTTGGGGTTTGTTTACCGGACGCAGCGATCGTCTCAACCGTTGATCAAGCTAGCGGTTTTTAAAGTCTCATCGTTTGACTGGCATTTGTTGGGATTCTTCTTAGTCCAAATTAATGCGTTAGGCTTAGCGTTTATTTTGCCAAACTATATTCAAATCGTCACTGGGAAGAGTGCCTTACTGGCGGGATTGTTTGTCTTGCCTGGCGCTGCGGTGGGGGCAGCTTTTGCGCCGTTGGGTGGTCGTATCTTGGATCACTTTGGTGCGGCCAAACCAATATTAACTGGAGCCATTGTTTTGGCTGTGGCGATTGCCGGTTTCACCCTATTAGGGATGCACTTAACAGGGGGCTTGATTTTAGGACTTTATATTGTGTTAATGGTTGGCATGGGGTTAACGATGGGCAACACGATGACAAGTGGGTTGAGCCAATTGTCGCCAAGCCAACAAGCGGATGGTAATGCGGTTTTTAATACGCTCCAACAATTTGCTGGTGCAACGGGGACGGCGGTCGTTTCAGCCTTGATCACGTTAGTACAAGCTCAGGCCAGCGGTTCATTGGCACACCGGACAGCTTTAGGGTCAACCGTGGCATTCATCCTGTTGTTTGTCTTGATTTTAAGCAATCTCTTGGTCTTAACTTTAGCGATGCGGACGCGGAAATAAGATTGACATTTGTCAATTGAGTGCTTATGATATGAGATAACAATTAAAAGTGGTGATCTTTAATTAGTAGTGATTGATCCAACAGTTAAGCGACTCGGTGGTTGGTGCGAACCGAGCTGTGATCAATGATGAATTACATAAAGTGAACTGCCATTCGGCCGGATTATTTCGTTATCAATAAATGAGAGATCATTCTTTTTAGAGTGGTAACTTGGGTGGTAACGCGGAAAAACTCGTCCCTGTTTAATAGCAGGGGTGAGTTTTTTTATTTTACTCCGGACCTTAACTTAGGAGGATTATAGATGAACATTATTAATGATTTAAAGTGGCGCGGCGCCATCAATCAGCAGACGGATGAAGCCGGTCTAAAGGAATTGACTGAGAACCAATCAGTGTCATTATACTGTGGGATTGATCCAACCGGTGATAGTATGCATATCGGCCATTTGATTCCCTTTATGATTTTGAAGCGTTTCCAACTTGCTGGACACCATCCATACGTGGTAGTTGGTGGTGGGACTGGTGCTATCGGTGATCCTTCTGGTAAGAATTCAGAACGGGTCTTACAGACGATGGACCAAGTTAAACACAATGAAGACGGGCTGAACGCGCAGATGCACAAGTTGTTTGGCTCAGACGAGAATTTTTCAATCGTCAATAACTACGACTGGTTGTCAAAACTTTCGCTATTAGACTTTTTGCGTGATTATGGTAAGTTGTTTAGCGTGAATACCATGTTAAATAAAGAAGTTGTGGCAAGTCGTTTGGAAGTCGGTATTTCATACACGGAATTCACTTACCAAATTCTACAATCTGTGGACTTCTTACATCTATACCGTGCCGAACATGTCCAATTACAAATTGGTGGCGCCGATCAATGGGGCAACATTACGGCCGGGACTGATTTGATTCACCGGTTGGAAGGCAATGAAGCTAAAGCATACGGCTTAACGATTCCATTATTGTTGAAAGCTGATGGGACGAAGTTTGGTAAGACGGCGGGTGGTGCAGTTTGGTTGAACCCTGAAAAGACGTCACCATACGAATTCTACCAATTCTGGATTAATCAAGATGATCGTGACGTCGTCAAATACTTGAAATACTTCACCTTCTTGAGTCATGAAGAAATCGATGCTTTGGCGGAGACCGTGAAGACGGCGCCAGAAAAACGTGAAGCGCAACGTCGATTAGCGGAAGAAGTCACAGAATTTGTCCATGGCAAAGCAGCCGTCGTTGAAGCTGAAAACATCACCAAAGCATTGTTCACTGGTGAAGTGCAAAAGCTATCTGCCGATGAAATTGAACAAGGTTTCAAAGGGGTCCCTTCAGCGGATGTCACTGCCGAAAAGCAAAATATCGTCCTTTGGTTAGTAGACGCGACTAAGTTTGAAAGCTCTCGTCGCCAAGCACGTGAAGATATTAAAAATGGTGCTATTCGCATCAATGGTGAGAAAATTACGGATGTTGATGCTGAGATTGATCCTAGCACTGCCTTCGATGGTAAGTTTGTCATCGTGCGTCGTGGTAAGAAACGTTACTTCTTAGCACGCGTTAACTAATTAGCTTAATAATGAACTGGCATGCGGAGACGTGTGTCAGTTTTTTTGCGATTAAAGTAGTGGGTGTTTTCATGAAAATAGTGTAAAATTTAAAGTGACATCAACAGGTTTGATGTTGTTAGGTCTTCAGAAAATAGGGGAGTAGTGATCAACAAATGGCAGGTAAACAATCAACACAGTTTTCAACCCGGATGGTCGCAGCTTTGGGGCTATTGATTGCGGTCGATGTGGCACTTTCAATGTTTGTACATATCCCAGTACCAATGACTCATGGGTACGTCAATCTTTGTGATGCTGGTATTTTTATTGCCGCTTTATTATTTGGCCGACGTGGTGGGGCTATCGTCGGCGGTGCCAGTGGCTTTTTGCTGGACATGATTTTGGGATATTCACAGTACATGGTCTTTTCGTTAATTGTCCATGGTTTGGAAGGCTTTTTGGTTGGTCAGTTTGGGGCCAATAAGTCTAAACGCCAACAACTCGTTGCCTTAGCAATTGGCAGTCTTGTGATGGTGGCAGGCTATTTTGCCTCTGATTCCATATTATATACGGTTCCGACTGGCTTAATCGGTGTGCCGATGAATGCCGTTCAAGCTGTACTGGGTGCGGTAATTGCTTTTCCAATCGTTGTGCAATTAAAAGATCGTGTTAAGGCGCGCTTCAGTTAAGGAATTATTTCGATTTTGATTATCGCGAGAGTGGGACAAAAGGCGGTTTGCTACCGAGCATAGCCTAGAAAGTCGAATGATTGGCATTTTCAATCGTTCGACTTTCGTAGCTCGGTTGCATCAAAGCCTTTTGTCCCACGTTTCGGCTATAAATATTAGGAATACCAACAAGAGTCTGGGGTTTTTGAAGTGCCCTACAATTGTTAGACAGATGAGTCTAACGATTGTGGGGTTTTTATTATGACTAAATATAGCAGTAAATTTAAAGCTAAGGTGGTTCATGAATATTTGGATGGGGGGATTGGATTAAATGAATTACAACAAAAGTATCAGATTGCCCGGCATAGTACTGTTTCTTCATGGGTAAAACGTGCTCAAGTTCATGGTATGAGTTCACTAAAAGTAAGTCATCATCGTAACAAGTATTCACAGGATTATAAGATAAGCGTGGTAGACTATATTCAAACTCACGAGATCAGTCGTAACCAAGCCGCAATTCACTTTGGAATTTCCAGTAGCCAGGCTAATAGTTGGATGAAAATTTACCAGGAACAAGGTGTGGCTGGATTGCGTCCTAAACCTCGTGGAAGAAGGTCAACCATGAGTAAACATAAGAATCAAAACCGCTCCCCAAAACGATTAACCGCAACTAAAGAGGAAAAATACAAACAACAAATCACTGAATTAAAGCGGCAACTGCACAACGCTGAATTGGATCGTGACATTTTAAAAACACTAGCGACCATAACCAGGAAACAACCAAAGTAAAAGCTAATATTGTCTCTAAGTTACGGTCGCGATATCCGTTGAAGGAACTACTACGCAAGCTTAAATTGCCTAGAGCGACTTATTATGACCGTTTAAAGCGTAACCACAAACCTGATAAATACGCTAAGGTCAAACATTTTATTCGACAGGAATATGTTAATTCTGGAGCCAGCTATGGTTATCGACGTATGCATAAAGAGGCCATCGATGCTGGATTCACGTATTCCGAAGAAACAATTCGAAAAATCATGACCGATATGGATCTTAAAGTGACCTTATTCTCCAAACATACTGGCAAATATAGCTCCTATAAGGGGACCGTTGGTAAGATTGCGCCGAACTTGCTCAAACAAAAGTTCAACGCCACCAAGCCTTTAACTGTCTTGCACACTGATGTAACCCAAGTGGCACTATATAATGGTAAATGGAGCTATATCTCAGTCATTATTGACGAAGCCAGTAAGGAAGTGCTCTCAGCAGTGACAAGTTATTCACCTAATAAGAAGCTAATCAAAGCGACCTTAAGGACAGCCCAAAAGCATATTCCAAATGATCTTCACCCAATCCTCCATTCCGACCAAGGATGGCAATATCAAATTCCTGGTTATCAATCAAAGCTCAAAGAAATGGGCATTATTCAAAGCATGTCCCGAAAAGGGAATTGTCATGATAACGCACCCGTAGAGAGTTTCTTTAGTCTACTTAAGCGGGAGTGTTTGAACCAATACAAGATCAAGAATATTACCGAATTACGCGGTATCCTAAACGCTTATATTGAATGGTTTAATCATGATCGAATTTCAATGAAGACAAAAGGCTTAAGCCCTATAAGTTACAGGACTCAAGCCTTAGCAGCATAAATTAAATTACCATTTGTCTAACTTTTCTATTGCACTTCATTTTTGTCCCAGACTCGTTTTTAGTTAAATTCAATATAATAGAAACAACTTGTCGATTATTACCGTAAAAATAGTCCTTGAACGTTGAAATGGGGCGTTTTCTAGCTTGTCAAAACCGTGCAAAAAGTGGCTTCTACAGTGTCAATTTCTCATAATTGTGAAAAAAGATGTCAAAAACCGTTGACACTTTCATTTCAAATTGGTATATTAGTACACGTTGCTGCTACGGCAGGTCAGCCCAGTGCTGATGAAACCAAAAATATTATTGAAATTAGTTGTTGACAACTTCTTCAGTAATTGATATGATAGTTTCTGTTGTCGCAACGGCAACGATAGTTGAAAAAGCCAATTAAATTCTTTGAAAAAAGTGTTTGACAGTAAGCGCTTCAGATGCTATGATGATTAAGTTGCGTTGAGGTAATCAACCAACAAATTAGACCTTTGAAAACTGAACAAAGTTTCGACAAATCAAATGTGTAGGGTCTAGCAATCCTTGTGATTGTTAGCAAAACATTTGCGAAGTCAATTCGTGAAAACAATTAATAAATTTGAACCAACTTTTTAAATGAGCTTTTTTAGAACTCATCATTAATTTGAGAGTTTGATCCTGGCTCAGGACGAACGCTGGCGGCGTGCCTAATACATGCAAGTCGAACGAACTCTGGTAATGATTGGTACTTGTATCATGATTTACATTTGAGTGAGTGGCGAACTGGTGAGTAACACGTGGGAAACCTGCCCAGAAGTGGGGGATAACACCTGGAAACAGATGCTAATACCGCATAACAACTCGGACCGCATGGTCTGAGTTTGAAAGATGGCTTCGGCTATCACTTTTGGATGGTCCCGCGGCGTATTAGCTAGATGGTGGGGTAACGGCTCACCATGGCAATGATACGTAGCCGACCTGAGAGGGTAATCGGCCACATTGGGACTGAGACACGGCCCAAACTCCTACGGGAGGCAGCAGTAGGGAATCTTCCACAATGGACGAAAGTCTGATGGAGCAACGCCGCGTGAGTGAAGAAGGGTTTCGGCTCGTAAAACTCTGTTGTTAAAGAAGAACATATCTGAGAGTAACTGTTCAGGTATTGACGGTATTTAACCAGAAAGCCACGGCTAACTACGTGCCAGCAGCCGCGGTAATACGTAGGTGGCAAGCGTTGTCCGGATTTATTGGGCGTAAAGCGAGCGCAGGCGGTTTTTTAAGTCTGATGTGAAAGCCTTCGGCTTAACCGAAGAAGTGCATCGGAAACTGGGAAACTTGAGTGCAGAAGAGGACAGTGGAACTCCATGTGTAGCGGTGAAATGCGTAGATATATGGAAGAACACCAGTGGCGAAGGCGGCTGTCTGGTCTGTAACTGACGCTGAGGCTCGAAAGTATGGGTAGCAAACAGGATTAGATACCCTGGTAGTCCATACCGTAAACGATGAATGCTAAGTGTTGGAGGGTTTCCGCCCTTCAGTGCTGCAGCTAACGCATTAAGCATTCCGCCTGGGGAGTACGGCCGCAAGGCTGAAACTCAAAGGAATTGACGGGGGCCCGCACAAGCGGTGGAGCATGTGGTTTAATTCGAAGCTACGCGAAGAACCTTACCAGGTCTTGACATACTATGCAAATCTAAGAGATTAGACGTTCCCTTCGGGGACATGGATACAGGTGGTGCATGGTTGTCGTCAGCTCGTGTCGTGAGATGTTGGGTTAAGTCCCGCAACGAGCGCAACCCTTATTATCAGTTGCCAGCATTAAGTTGGGCACTCTGGTGAGACTGCCGGTGACAAACCGGAGGAAGGTGGGGATGACGTCAAATCATCATGCCCCTTATGACCTGGGCTACACACGTGCTACAATGGATGGTACAACGAGTTGCGAACTCGCGAGAGTAAGCTAATCTCTTAAAGCCATTCTCAGTTCGGATTGTAGGCTGCAACTCGCCTACATGAAGTCGGAATCGCTAGTAATCGCGGATCAGCATGCCGCGGTGAATACGTTCCCGGGCCTTGTACACACCGCCCGTCACACCATGAGAGTTTGTAACACCCAAAGTCGGTGGGGTAACCTTCGGGAGCCAACCGCCTAAGGTGGGACAGATGATTAGGGTGAAGTCGTAACAAGGTAGCCGTAGGAGAACCTGCGGCTGGATCACCTCCTTTCTAAGGAATATTACGGAAACCTTACACATGATTGTTGAAACTTTGTTTAGTTTTGAGAGGTCTAACTCTCAAACTTGTTCTTTGAAAACTAGATAATATCAAATATATTTTTTCATAATGAAACCGAGAACACCGCGTTTTTTGAGTTTTTTAAAAGAAGTTTAATCGCTAAACTCAATTAATCGTATTTTCCTTTGGAAAATAAGGTTAAGTTAACAAGGGCGCATGGTGAATGCCTTGGCACTAGGAGCCGATGAAGGACGGGACTAACACCGATATGCTTCGGGGAGCTGTACGTAAGCTATGATCCGGAGATTTCCGAATGGGGCAACCCAGCAGTTTTAATCAACTGTTACCGCTAGATGAATTCATAATCTAGTCGGAGGTAAACGCTGTGAACTGAAACATCTCATTAGCAGCAGGAAAATAAAGAAATTTCGATTCCCTAAGTAGCGGCGAGCGAACGGGGAACAGCCCAAACCAGAGAGCTTGCTCTTTGGGGTTGTAGGACTGAACATTTGAGTTACCAAAAAGTTTGATAGTCGAAGGATTTGGGAAAATCCGCCATAGATGGTGATAGCCCAGTAGATTAAATCAAGCTTTCTCAGTTCAGTATCCTGAGTACGGCGGAACACGTGAAATTCCGTCGGAATCTGGGAGGACCATCTCCCAAGGCTAAATACTACCTAGTGACCGATAGTGAACCAGTACCGTGAGGGAAAGGTGAAAAGCACCCCGGAAGGGGAGTGAAATAGTTCCTGAAACCATGTGCCTACAATAAGTCAGAGCGCGTTAATGCGTGATGGCGTGCCTTTTGTAGAATGAACCGGCGAGTTACGATCCCGTGCAAGGTTAAGACTGAAAAGTCGGAGCCGTAGCGAAAGCGAGTCTGAAATGGGCGTTTTTAGTACGAGGTTGTAGACCCGAAACCAGGTGACCTATCCATGTCCAGGTTGAAGGTGCGGTAAAACGCACTGGAGGACCGAACCCGTGTAAGTTGAAAATTGCTGGGATGAGGTGTGGATAGCGGTGAAATTCCAAACGAACTTGGAGATAGCTGGTTCTCTCCGAAATAGCTTTAGGGCTAGCCTCGGATTAAGGATCATGGAGGTAGAGCACTATTTGGACTAGGGGCCCGTCTTGGGTTACTGAATTCAGATAAACTCCGAATGCCATTGATTCATATCCGGGAGTCAGACGATGAGTGATAAGATCCACCGTCGAAAGGGGAACAGCCCAGATCACCAGTTAAGGTCCCTAAATGTATACTAAGTGGAAAAGGATGTGGAGTTGCATAGACAACTAGGATGTTGGCTCAGAAGCAGCCACCATTTAAAGAGTGCGTAATAGCTCACTAGTCGAGTGATCCTGCGCCGAAAATGTACCGGGGCTAAGTATACTACCGAAACTGTGGATGTGACCATTAGGTCACGTGATAGGAGAGCGTTCTAAGGGCGGTGAAGCAAGACTGTAAGGACTTGTGGAGCGCTTAGAAGTGAGAATGCCGGTATGAGTAGCGAAAGATGGGTGAGAATCCCATCCACCGAATGACTAAGGTTTCCTGGGGAAGGCTCGTCCTCCCAGGGTTAGTCGGGACCTAAGTCGAGGCCGAGAGGCGTAGACGATGGATAACAGGTTGATATTCCTGTACTAGTTAAATGCGTTTGAACGATGGAGGGACGCAGTAGGCTAAGATGTGCATTCTGTTGGATTAGAATGTCCAAACAATAAGTCTTGTGAAGAGTCAAATGCTTTTCACTTTAAGGACAAGTTGCGATGGGGAGCGAAATTTAGTAGCGAAGCGTCTGATGTCACACTGCCGAGAAAAGCTTCTAGTGAGTATTTAACTACCCGTACCGCAAACCAACACAGGTAGTCGAGGAGAGAATCCTAAGGTGAGCGAGTGAACTCTCGTTAAGGAACTCGGCAAAATGACCCCGTAACTTCGGGAGAAGGGGTGCTGATCGCAAGATCAGCCGCAGTGAATAGGCCCAGGCGACTGTTTATCAAAAACACAGGTCTCTGCAAAATCGTAAGATGACGTATAGGGGCTGACGCCTGCCCGGTGCTGGAAGGTTAAAAGGATGGGTTAGCTTCGGCGAAGCTCAGAATTGAAGCCCCAGTAAACGGCGGCCGTAACTATAACGGTCCTAAGGTAGCGAAATTCCTTGTCGGGTAAGTTCCGACCCGCACGAAAGGCGTAACGATCTGGGCACTGTCTCAACGAGAGACTCGGTGAAATTATATTGTCCGTGAAGATGCGGACTACCCGCGACAGGACGGAAAGACCCCATGGAGCTTTACTGTAGCTTGATATTGAGTGTTTGTACAGCTTGTACAGGATAGGTAGGAGCCATAGAAACCGGAACGCTAGTTTCGGTGGAGGCGTTGGTGGGATACTACCCTCGCTGTATGACCACTCTAACCCGCGCCACTAATCGTGGCGGGAGACAGTGTCAGGTGGGCAGTTTGACTGGGGCGGTCGCCTCCTAAAAAGTAACGGAGGCGCCCAAAGGTTCCCTCAGAATGGTTGGAAATCATTCGCAGAGTGTAAAGGCACAAGGGAGCTTGACTGCGAGACAGACAGGTCGAGCAGGGACGAAAGTCGGGCTTAGTGATCCGGTGGTACCGTATGGAAGGGCCATCGCTCAACGGATAAAAGCTACCCTGGGGATAACAGGCTTATCTCCCCCAAGAGTCCACATCGACGGGGAGGTTTGGCACCTCGATGTCGGCTCATCGCATCCTGGGGCTGTAGTCGGTCCCAAGGGTTGGGCTGTTCGCCCATTAAAGCGGTACGCGAGCTGGGTTCAGAACGTCGTGAGACAGTTCGGTCCCTATCCGTCGCGGGCGTAGGAAATTTGAGAGGAGCTGTCCTTAGTACGAGAGGACCGGGATGGACATACCTCTGGTGTACCAGTTGTGCCGCCAGGCGCATCGCTGGGTAGCTACGTATGGATCTGATAAACGCTGAAAGCATCTAAGTGTGAAACAGACCTCGAGATGAGATTTCCCATTCCTATATGGAAGTAAGACCCCTGAAAGATGATCAGGTAGATAGGTTAGAAGTGGCAGCACGGTGACGTGTGAAGCGGACTAATACTAATCGGTCGAGGACTTAACCAAGCAATTGGTGTTCAGGTTCATAGGAGAAATTATTTGATATTAGCTAGTTTTGAGGGCACAAGTTCTCAATAGTGTGGCGACGATGGCAAGAAGGATACACCTGTTCCCATGTCGAACACAGAAGTTAAGCTTCTTAGCGCCGAGAGTAGTTGGGGGATCGCTCCCTGCGAGGGTAGGACGTTGCCATGCAAACGAAGGAATCGATTATATCGATTCCTTTTTTCGTACTTACAATTATCGTGCCAATTGTGATTTTGGCGCGAAGTATTGATTACGGTGATCTATCTTCACTGACGTGCACCGATTGTTATGCGAGCTAGTCCTTGTCCTATAGTCAAAAGAGGTCGGACATAGCAATGAGAGAGAACAAATAAAGCTTAAATTAGAAACGGTAGTAAGGCTTGCATGGAAGAGCTACGATAGTGCATCGTAGCTTCCCATATTATTTAAAAGTCCGTTTCCGTTGACCGACACGTTTGCTATGGGGCAGTCCTGCAGCCAAAGACCAGTCTGCAGGGCGCTTTTGAGCCGAAGTACACGTCTTAAAAGTTAGCCCAGACACTAACTAAAACCGCCCAGCTAAGTGTCTCGACACGGCAAATGGGCTGGTCAACTCCTACGTTAGATACTGCTTGTGAGACCGCCTTTTTGGCTCACAAATGTGGCCACCACGTTCCAGCATCAAGCCAGGCCAACTGGAGCGGCAAATTAAGCGGCTACTGAAAAATATGATGGTACTGGTTTGAATGTTACTGAGTCAGTACAGCTTGCTTATAAGTCACAGTCCTAAATGTGAGTGTGTACCATTAATTGGTTAGTCTAACTCAAGACGATTGAAATTGATTAGGGATTTGTTATACTATTTAAGGAGCAATTGCCGTTTTAGCTCAGCAGGTAGAGCACTTCCATGGTAAGGAAGA
Source organism: Lactiplantibacillus brownii (assembly GCF_031085375.1). Lineage (NCBI taxonomy): Bacteria > Bacillati > Bacillota > Bacilli > Lactobacillales > Lactobacillaceae > Lactiplantibacillus > Lactiplantibacillus brownii. The sequence goes on along the minus strand of NZ_JAVCWF010000001.1, from coordinate 2,302,555 downwards.
GGTCGGCAGTTCAAATCTGCTAAACGGCTTTTAATGGGTGATTACAAAAAAGAAGCTTCCTTGTTAACGATAATCAGTTAACAGGGAAGCTTCTTTTTTCTCTAGCTATTTTGGGCTGAAACTTGAATAACTTGTTTGGTGAAGTCATTGAAGAAATCGAGCATTCCTTCAACACGTTGACTACCTAACTTATTGACCCAACTATCGAAGACATCTTGGATAGCTGCGATTAACTGACGATCAATATCTTGACCTTTTTCAGTTAACAACAAACTTTTCTGACGTCGATCGGCGGGATTAGCAACCTGGTAAACATAATCATATTTGAGCAAGATGCTAATTTGACGTGAAATAGCACTGCGTGAAACATGATGACTGGCTGCGATGTCCATTAACAGTAGGGGCTTACTGCTAGTACCGATCTCGTGCATGATCAGGAAGGCATCGAAAGTTAAATGGAATTGGCTAATCGGTTCTGAGATGTAGTCATCCATGTAACGTAAAACAGTTGAATAATACTTGAGAAAATCATTTAACATTTTGGGCGTGTCGTTCATTCTGATCCTCCTAAGAACTAATATTCGATTGGTACATAACTAATTGTATCAAATTAATTATAACATTAGTCAATTTGTATCTACATACATTGTAATCATAAAACTAAATTGCCATAATTGGTAGCGTTTTAAGAAAAATTAGAAAAACGACCAACACCCAATAATAGATGCTAGTCGTTTAATATCGCGTTTAAGCGGTCGTACGATGACGCCGGGCGATTAATGGTAAGATCATCCCTAAGGCTACAAAGACGATCGGTGTAATGATATTTAAGGCAAGTTGGAACCACCAGCCACTAGGATTGGCTGCCATATCAGTCTTTGGCACCATCCCTAAGATACAAGCGAAAGCTGTAAATAAGAAACACCAAGCACCAACGAATTTACCAACTGCTGGGTTCTTTAAGAACATGTAGTCACTCTTGAAGTTCTTTAAATGTTGATTTAACAAGATGTAGGCTAAGAAGACCCAGAGATAACGCATTGGCATTACAACGGAATTCAAATTCAATAACCAGTTGTACAATTCATTCATGTTCCCAATACCAAGTGCTGGAATGATGATTAAAATGCTGACCAAGATACCGGTCATGATATAACCGTTTACTGGCACATCTTTTTTATTCATCTTACTCAACCCTTTAGGCACAAATTCGGGATCGGCATCACCTAACAAAATTTTAAGTGGCGCGTCAATTGAGAAGGCCAGTGCTGAAACTTGCGCTAAGGTGTTCGCAATCGCGTATAGAATCAAGAAGAGATTACCAACGTGATAGAAGGCCCCTAGACGTTCGAAAGCATAGTAGGCACCGTTAGCCATTAGATCCTTTGGAATGCTGTTAGAATTGAACAGAATCCCCATGGCGAACGATCCTAGCAAGGCACAGACCGCGACCATTGCGGCTAGAATTAACATGCCAAGTGGAAATTCGCGGCCAGGATTCTTTGTTTTGTTAACGTACGGTGAAATCTTTTCAGAGCCACCAACCGCGAACACTAACATTGAAACCGTAGTGAAGTAAGCAAAATCAAACTTAGGTAAATAAGATTTGATTGAAAGCATATCGGGGGTTTGAACGGTTGCTTTGGTCATCAATGGCGCTGAAACTGCCAAGATGATGAACAGGATTGACATGATGAACATCCCGGTCCCAGCGACACTCCCGATGCGTTTCAAGGTCGTCAAACCCAAAGAAGCAATCCAGAGGAAGAATAAGAATAGCACTAAACAAATTGCCTGAACGACTAATGCTGGGGTATCATTGACGAAGTTACCGTTACCTTTAAACAGCCAACTGAGGGCAATTAAGATCCCTTGTGGCTTTTGAGCGAGATAGGGAACATGGACGATCCAGTAAGTCCACGCGGCGTAATAGGCCAGGCGTTTAGTACTGGTGGCACGTATCCAGGACGAAACCCCACCTTCGGCTTCCTTAAAGGTTGATCCGAGTTGTCCCACGATTAACGTGTACGGGATAAAGTAGATGATCATGATCAAGATCCAAGACGTGACCACTGACAAGCCTTGTAACGCAAAGTTGTTAACCACGTTACCCAAGCCCCAGACGGCCACAAACGCAATTAGTGCGATGTTGGACCAGCGTAGCTGTTTTTCAGTTTTCATAAGTTAGCTCCTTTTTTTAGTATGAATACGCCTAATTATAAATCGGAAATGGAAGCGTTGACAAATACATTTTGCGAATGTGAGAAAACGGTAACAAATCCATTTAATAAATGAGCTTTAGATGTTAGAATGGCGAAAATTTGCTATTATAGTAGTGGAAGCAGTTCTAAAGTGGTTTTATATAAAATGATAAAGCAGGGATAGTTTTGAAGAGTGTAGCAATTGGTACGGTAAACTTGGCAGCGGGGATGCCTAAAATTGGGGTCGTCTTGACCGGGACAAAACGGTCGACCTTATTAGGACAAGCGGGTCAGGTCTTGTCTTCAGCAGCGCAGATTGTTGAATGGCGATTGACTGGCGCCGACGATTTAGAGAATCGAGCAGAATTGATCAATACTGCGACACAGCTTCGGCAAGTACTTGGGACGATTCCCATGATTGCGACCATTCAGGTGGATCAAGCCATTGAGGCCGCGACATACTATGGGACCTATTTAACGTTGGTCAACAACCGCTTGTGTGATGCGATCGAACTGGATTTAAACCGATTGGCGCACCGGGAATTCATGACGCTGACGATACAAATGCGATCACAAAAGATCAAATTGATTTTAAATCAAACTTATCAGACGACGCCGAATGTGTCACAAGTTGTCACTGATTATCAGGCGATGGCAGCTGCCGGGGCGGACATTGCGCGAGTACGGATGCAACCGGAAACGGCCACGGCACTACTGACTTTAATGACTGCCACGGCTACTGCCGGAACCAAGTTAAGCTTGCCATTGATCGTGACTGCTACTGGTGCTCTAGGACGTTACGGGGCTGCGTGCGGTCAATTATTTGGGTCAACGATTGTCTTCGGTCGAGTTGGACGAGTGGGTGGCATGGGACAATTGCCGGTCAGCCAATTAAAACAAACGTTGCAAACTTTAGCCACTGTTGAAGGAGCGTAGGTTATGAAATGGCAATCAATTTGGCGTCACACGAGTTATATTGTGCAAACCCTGATCATTTATTTTCTACTGATTCAAGGTCCCTATGACCTTTGGATTGCCAAAGTTGGGTATCGCTTACTGGCTTACGTGGTCGATATTGTGGGGATCACGATCCTATTTTTCTTAGTCGAATTGGCCTACAATTATTTTCGGCAACGGTTATTGGCTCGGCGTCATAAATAAGACGAGTTTTGTGAATGATTGAAAAGTGCGCGTCAAAAAGCCAGCAAATGGGAAATTCACTTCCCAACTTGCTGGCTTTTAGGTTGAACACTATTGTGCCTGAGCAGCAACTAATTTTTCAACAAAAGCATCAAGATGTGTGATGTCATCACCTTCTGGCGCTAGATTAACGAAAACGTCATCGGCACCTTTAGTGGCACCAGTTTTTTTGAAGGCGTTGCTAAAGTCAGTCACGGCGCGACAATAATCATCTTCATAGAACGTGTCACCGGAACCGGCGCAACCATAGATCTTGCCAGCTAGGTCCAATTCCTGGAGATCGTCATAGAAATCAAGACCTTCTTCAGGCAATGCGCCCTCATCATATGTATAGGGGACGACGACACAAATATCAACCGTTTCAAATTCGGTTGCGTCTGCCTGTGAAATTTCTTCTTGTGTCACATCGACTCCTAAGGCCTCAAACTTTTCGGTGACAATATCAGCGACGTCTTCGTTATTACCTGTGATTGTTGCAAAAATTACTTTGGCAGTTGCCATGTGAACCCCTCGCTTTCAAAAAATTGATACTCCGATTATAACAGAATTTTAATCTAAAATTAAGCACGACAACATTTTATCGCAAAAGCGCGCCGAGAGCGGTTTCTCAAGTGTCGATTACATGCTATAATTTAACTATTCACGGTCGCTTGACTGCGATTAATCAGAAATCCAACTAATTAGGTCTTAGACCTTAATGAGAAAACGAAAATTGAAGTTAGCTAGAGGTAATCGAATTGGCAAATAAAGATAAAAAAATGCATTTTGGAAAACGGTTGTGGCATGCAATTACAGAACCTATTCCGGATGATGATGAACAAAAAGATGAAGAAATTCCATTGGCGTATGATTTAAAGACCTCAACCGCGACTAGTGAGGCTTCTGCTGCAAGTTCAGCCGTCTCAGCGCCTCAGTCGCAAGCCCAATCGGCAATCAGACAGTCACAAGCGGCACCGGCCAAAGCTAAAGCGACCTCTGCAACGACGCAGGCTTCGGCAACAGCGTCAAAGTCACAAGCGGGTTCAGTAACTTCTGAAGCTAAGTCGGCGACACCACAGTCACAAAAGGCGTCAACGACACGTTCGCAAGCACGTGCCACTCGTGAAGTGACCCCTAAAGCGCCAAAATCCGCAGCTAAAGCAGCGGCTTCGACAACGGTCATCGAACCGGATGTCGTCGCAGAATCTGCTAAGCATCGTCGTGGTCAAGTCGCCAAAGCGCCAGCCCCACGATCAGCGGTTGATCCAGCGGCGGCGGATAGCACCATTTCGGTGGCTAATTCTCAGGCGAGTGTTGCCACGAACCGGCAGTCGCAGGCCGCTAAGCCCGTGACAAGTGGCGAAAAGCAGCCGGTTATTTCAGTTGCGGCCGTTGAGCGATCCAACAGTAAGGACGAGACGCCACCCTTACCATTATCTCGTGAAGAGTTGTATGGCGATCAACAGCCTAATGGTGGCAGTGAAGCGCCACGGCAGACCTCGATTGAAGCCGCGGATGAACCATTGTCCCGTTTAGCACGGCATGGTGAAGCTAAAACTGAAAGTCCAGTTGATGAAACGCCGACGACCAATCCACATTTGAAGAAAAAAGCCAAAGGATCACGGCCACATCAAAAACCTAAACGGCGTAATGGTAAGTTAGTCGCTACAGGCGTTGGCTTGCTGGTTATTGCCGCATTAGGGGCTTTCTTCATGTACACGCACGCTAAGACCACGGAAACAGCGGCCAAAACGAACGCTGAAGCAGTTGTGAAGACCATTTATACGTCAGCGGCCCAACGTGATTTACGGGCATCGGCTTCTAATGCAAAATTAAATCAATTGCAGACTTATATTGATGAAATGAAGCAGTCCGAGACGAAGACGAGTTTACAAGCACAACATGATTCCGCTGCTAAGATGTTGAAGATTCGTCAACGCGTTCAAGGACTTTATACTTCTGACAAGCTGATCAAGGAAGCCGTTACCATGGATAACGTGACGTTTGCTCAGACGGCAATTACAAATTCTGGTTTAAAGACCAAGAAGCCTTACTTTGCTAAGCGGTATACGAAACAATTAACGGCGGCCGCTAAAATTGTTAAACCAGTCCGTCAATATGATGCGACCTATCGGAAGTTATATACCAATAAAAATCGACTGAAAAATACGGTTTCTACGAGTGATTTGGACGTTGTCATTAAACATTTGAAGCCATATCGGACCAAATCGGAATTGGCCGCTAAGGATTATAAGCGTTTGACGGCTGATCGTAAGACCCTCGCGAAGAAAGAACAATCTGCCGCAACTAGTGCCGCCAACGCGGTTAGCTCCAGTGCGACGAGTTATAGTGATTCCGAAGAATCTAGTAGCTCATCGACGAGTTCATCCAGTTATTCGGCCTATTCTAGTGCGACGAGTAGCACGGATTATGGGACTGACACGGATACGAGTTCTGCGAATAGCTCCAGTTCAACTTATGGTGGTGGAACGACAACTAGTGATAGTAGTAGTTCAACTTATGGTGGCAATACGACCACAACCGGTGATAATACGACGACTGGCAATGACACCACGACGGGCACTGGAACGGGCACCTCTCAAGGCACGACGTATTAAAAAAATTTGATGATTTGATAAAAGCGAACCAGTGATTTGTGAGTCGAAACTGACGGACAAGTTGCTGGTTTCTTTTTTGAAGTTAAGCAGGCTAACGAAAGAAATGAGTTACTCAGCCATCATAAACCCTGCAAAATGAAACTAGTTGGCAGTCAAGATGACTGTATCTGTGTTAAAACTAAAGTAGACTAAATCAAAAATGAATGGAGTGACGGTTCATGTCAATCGTCTTAATGAGTCAAGCAACTAAACCAGATCAGCGCCAACAATTGCACCAACAATACCCAACCTGGACGTTTAAAACGCCAGCTGAGCTGACGCCAGCAGAATATGATGAAGTAGTTGTCATGTATGGTAATCAGCCTTTATTAAAGAAATTTTTGGCGCGACCAACATCAAAGTTGAAATTTTTACAGGTGGTTTCGGCAGGTGTCGACTATTTACCTTTGGCGGCGCTAAAGAAGGCTGGCGTGTTAGTTGCCAATACTAGTGGGATTCACGCGGATGCCATTAGTGAGTCCGTGATGGCGGCCATGTTAACCGTTGTGCGTGGATACCATGCTGCGTGGGAGAATCAAACGGGTGATCGGCAGTGGTCGTTACCACAAGTCACGAGTACGTTGGCCGACCAACAATTGCTGATCTATGGCACGGGTCAGATTGGCCAGTCCTTGGCGGCAAAAGCCGAAGCCTTCGGGATGCACGTGTTCGGCGTGAATACTACGGGTCATCCGGCACCACACTTTGAACAAACCGTGGCTATGAGCGACACAGCTGCCGTCTTAAAGACAGCCAACTTTATCGTGAATGCCTTACCACTAACACCGTCAACCGATCATCTATTCAATCAGGCGTTATTCGATCAAGTTCAACAGCGGCCAATGCTGATTAATATTGGGCGCGGGCCCGCTGTAAAAACGAGTGACTTAATTGCGGCACTCGACAAAAAACAGTTGAGTTGGGCAGCCCTAGATGTTACAGAACCGGAACCATTAGCACCAGATAATCCATTATGGCAGCGCTCAGATGTATTAATCACGCCGCATATTTCAGGGCAAATTGCCCACTTTCGGCGAACCGTCTTTCCAATTTTTGCGGCCAACTTCGCTGAATTTGTGAAAACAGGTAATTTGGCCCGCAACCAGGTTGATTTGTCCCGTGGGTACTAAGTTTAACGCTTAACAATGAAAAATAATGGACTATTTCCCGCTTCCGGTGGTTGCTGATAACATGCGGACGAGGGACCGTTTCAAGCCTCAGGAACGTCTTGAACCTCGCCCGGAAGCTTTGCTAAATTCGCAAATCTCCCGAACCGTCCGTGGTGTAAGGCCGGCAAAAAACGCCGGTCAAACGCCACCTGCACGTCTGATGCTATCAGCAACAACCTCCAGCTAATCAGTGGCTATTTTGGGACAAATCAGTTATTTACGCTTATCGGAGTCAGCCAAAATCGATGTGCAGTGTCGGCATACATCGATTTTGACTGACGGAGCACTGAATTCGACCAAACCCATGTTAGACATACCTATTGTTGGCTGTACTGACTTTGATATTTTAATCTTTAGTTAGAAATGCTAAAAAGCGCTGAAGGCCATCGGTAGTTACCGAGAAGGCTTCAGCGCTTTTTTGTGTGTAGCAGGATTGATGGTAATGATGGTTTAGCGTAATGTTTGAAGTCACGCCTTATGATTATAGTCGAAACGTGTTCAGGCCAACTGCTCCCTGCGCTTGCTACGCCATCACAACCACTCGGAAAAGCACCGAGTCATTGGGATGGCTAGGCAATGCTCAGGAGCAACCCGTTGGCCTTCACACTCTGCCTAATTTCGATGAAAATCGTCAGCGGCACGTTCGTTGTGACGTTGTCCAATCGCTAAGATGAAGACTGTACTAATAATTAAGACACTGCCCAAAATGTCGAGCCAACCAAAGCTAACTCCCAAGAGGGCCACCGCAATAATTGTGGCAGATAAGGGCTCAAAAGCATCTAATAAGCTTGCAACCGTTGGCCGAATATATTTTAGACTTTCCAGGAAAAATAAGAAAGCCAATAAGGTCCCAAAGAAGACCACAAAACTTAATTTGCTAATATTAGCGATCGTCCACGGAATCCGAATTGACCAGAAAGGTTGGACGATATTGAATAAGAGGCCCCCAAGGAGCATGGACCAGGTATTCACAGTCATCGAGCTGTATTTGGTGAGCAACTTAGCTGGCATCAATGTATTCGTGGCCGAAGTGACCCCTGACAGTAATCCCCAAAGCAAAGCACTGACCGAAATGACTAGTGTGGCCGGATTACCGTGTGTGACTAATAAAAATGAGCCGGCAATGGCTAGAAAAATGGCGATGCCCTCTGAGCGAGTGGGCCATTGCTGATGCGCGATGACGAGCCAGATGGCGATGAATACGGGTCCCATGAATTGTAAAATGGTGGCAGTCGCCGCATTACTCGCTTCAACCGCGAGAAAATAAGTGAATTGTACCGGCATCAAGCCTAAAAGCGTGTAACCGGCAACTTGTAATAAGTCCCCTGGATGTCGCCAAATAGTCCAAAGGTCAACTCTGGTAATTAAGCTGATCAGTAATAGCCCAATGCCAGCTCCTAGCATTCGAATACCGGTGAGCCAAATCGAGTTGATGTCGGTAGTATCAAAGAGCGTTTGAGCGATGGCGCCAGATACGCCCCAAAAAGTGGCACTGACACTCGCTAAAACGATCCCTTTGACTTCGTGCGTGGTTTGCAATGATGTCGCCTTCTCCCCAAGTAAAAGTTCTAAATCTATTGTACCTGATTTTACTTGGAAAAGGGCAGGTTAAGGGCTAAGCCGTCGCAGCGTGTGTGGCTGTTGTAGCGTTGACGGATGCTTGGCGAGTGGTTTCAGCTAAATGGACCAGGTGTGTCAAAAAGGCATGTGTCTTAGCCTGGTAATGGGTTTTATGACCAAGATCGACCAGATAGCCATTGATATAGTCCACTTCGGTTGGCCGATTGTGTGACATATCTTGATACATTGACGGGTAGTGGCGTGGATTAGCCACCTTACTGACATAATTAATGGAAGCCAACTCCTCAGCACGCGTATTCAACATGGTCACGCCGTCACGTTCACAAACATCATAAGCTTCATTAATCAGTTGTTTGCTGAGCTCATCGGCACCGGGATAGGCTGCGTATTCGCCCATCGTGATCTCGAAAAGGGTACAAAGTGTATTGACGACCGAGTTAAAGACTACTTTGGCTAGCAAGGTACCGCGAAAATTAGTCGTCAGATTAGGATGAAATTGACATTTTTCCAATTCAGCCACGATGCGATACGTCATTTCGTCTGGTTTTTCAGTGTAGTTAGCCAAATTCATCGTCCCCGCGCCACGGGCCCCAATAAAGTCGACGTCCCCAGGGCCATTTAAAATGGTCGCGACTAGGGCGGTTCCAGCCAAAATTTTGTCTGGCTTGAAATACTGTAACAACTTTTCGACGTGCCCCATACCATTCATACAAGTTAACACGACTTGTCGGTCGTTAAAACAATGGGCGCTGCGTTTTAGGAACGCAGCTAATTGCATTTGTTTGGTGAAAACGACCCAAACATCCGGATCACCATGGTAGTCTTCTGGGGTATAAACTTTGATGGGGACCAAGTGCCGATTTTGATGATCCCGTGAGACATAAACGCCACCTTGTTGATGCATCTGAGCCACATTAGACTCCCACGTATCGACAAAATCAACCTGATTGCCAGCTTCTTGTAATAACACACCGTAACGTAAACCCATGGCGCCTGCGCCGAGTACTGTAAAATGCATATGTATGACCATCCTTTAGATTGAATTGATTAATCCTGATGAAAAAAGCGCTCGACAGACTAAATTCGTCTGCCGGGCGCTAAAAGCGTGATACCACCGGTATTTGTCAATAACTCACATTATTGATCTCAAGCGTACCCAAAAGTTGCGATACGTGGCACGATAATGGGTGCGACCATTGAAGGTTATGACGATTAGGGTTGACCTTCACGCTCACAGTCGATGTTCGAATCAGCTTGACCGGTCTGCTTACACCAATTCAGACTCGCTTGACGGTTCCACTGATTTTACTAAACTGCTCGTTGCTTTTCTCATCAAATATTAATTGTGTTCTAATTTACATGGCCAACGTTATTTTGTCAACCAGCGACTTTAACTTCTTAAGAATCTTTTGTCGTTAACGACTAGAAACACGGTTTAAGGCGCGATTGGCTTTGGATTCTTTTGTAAGGTCTGGATGAGCGCCAATAGATTAGCGCTGAGCGTGGTGACCGGTGTTTGTCCAAAACTTTGTTGCAAAACTTGTTGCGTGACCACGCTGAATTGTCCTGCAAGTTGTGGCCAATGGGCTTCCACTTGGGTCGCGTAATTGGTCAAAGTGGTGCTGGGTTGACGAGGGTATTGTCGTTCAAACCAATGTTGTAATTGTTGATACTGGGTCGTTGTGGTCCTCCAATGTCGGCGAATACGCCAAGTAATGAGGACAAGCCATAAGCGGTAACGCGCGAGCCAACCACTGACGAGTCCACAAATCAGTAAGCTGATCAGTAAAACACTCCAGAGCCATCTTGGCAGGGTTTGAGGGGCCTTTTGCGTCGTGGTGTGGGTCGATTCGCTGGCAGATTGATGACTGCTGGCAACACTGCTTTGGCTACTGAAACTGGAACTTGTGCTGGAACTGCTTGTTGAGAAAGCCCGGTTGTCCTGGTTGGTTGTTGCTTTAGCAGCGTTTTTTTTGACGCCTGGATTCTGATAACCGGGTGTTGGATCGAAAGGCACCCAACCGATACCGGCAAAATAAACTTCGGCCCAGGAATGCGCGTTAGAATTCAGAATTGAATAATGGTAGCGGCCACTTTTCGTCGCTTGACCGCGAGTTCCACCATTGAAGCCTTGCGCCCAACGTGCAGGAATATTGAGCTCGCGGAGCATGACGACGAGTGACGTGGAAAAGTTGTCGCAATAGCCACGTCGGCTCGTGAATAAAAAGTAATCGACATAGTCGCGACCTTTTGGCGTCGTCGGGGTATCGATCTTAGTGTATTCAAAACGATTGTCTTGTTTTAAATAGGTCATCAAAGCTTGCACCTTGGCGTACTGTGTTGGGGCTGTTTGCGTTAATTTTTGACTCAGTGTTTTAACCCGTTTCGGTAGCTCATCTGGTAGTGTGGTGTATGAGTCGTCAAGTTCGGCGTTAGGGTCACCCGTCGCTGCCTTGAGTTGGGCGGCGGTGTATTGTTGTGTTTGCAACTGATAGGTGATTTTAGTTAAGGGCGTTTTGCCTAAATTAACGTAGAGACGGCCACGCTGACTAGCATAACCAATGCCGTGCCGTTTTTGTTGGGCCTGGCTGACCCGCCAAGTGGTCTGACCATAACTAATTGGGACATAGGTCATTGTTTTGGGAAAAGTCAGTTGAACGGTTTGTGTGGCAGCCGTTGGTGATTGGGTGTAGCCAGAACTTGTCCACGTCGGTTTACGTTTGATCTGTGTGTCTTTTTCAACTTCCCAGCCTTGGCCTGAGTAGGTATCACGTGTATCGACCCGCCAATAGTGACTCTGACTGGCAATTACGCGAAAGGCGACCTGATTGTCATCTTGAATGGAACCACCCAGCGTGGCCGTATCTTCTGAGAAACCGGTCTTTTTTGCTGCGGCTGATTTTTCAAGAAAGTTATAAAAACCCCGGCTGCTAAGGGTGTTCCGCCAAGTCAAGGTTTGCTGTGCCAGGCGTTTAAGTGGCTGCTGGCCCCAGGTGTTGACGGTGGCACCGGCGCCGACAATGACGAGTAACAGGCTGACGTAAATCAGGTTTGTCCAAGTCCAACGTGATTGATAGTGGACGACGAGCAGCAATCCCGTCAGTGCGCTGACTCCAGTCAACGGGAGGACTTCATTGCGAGTGGCGAAGATTGCAACCGCCAACAAATAGCCCACACTAATTAGTATGCTCAGAAAAGGCTGTTGCCAGCGCACCGTTAAAAGGGTGAGCGCAATGACGAGCGCCATGATGAGGACCATGCTCAGTAAGACTGGCATCATTTGGGTACTCCGGGACGCCTGAAAGGCACTCGTTTGTTGGCTTAATTTGGCAATAAAACGATTGGCCCAGGTTAGAGACAAGGTCTGATTTAATGGCGTACTGACATAACAACTACCAATAAAGCTGACTAGGATGAGGCTGATCCAAATGAGATCCAAGCGTGGCCACCAAGTTCCCAGCAGGATTAACGTGTTGATTGTGGCTAAAAATACCAGTATAAGCCACGGCTGTTGAAAATCATTGACAGTCGTATAAGTCAATAATGGGATGGTCAATAAGCCAGTATGCAACAACGCTGTGAGTAGCGATTCAAAGCGTGTTGGCATGATTGGCACCTCCCTTGGGCCACTGGATGGCCTTAACAAATGAATTGTGCTGACGAAGTTCAGCCAATAACGCTTGTGATAATGGACCATCATCGCCAAATAAAATGACCTGTTGCCGTTGAATCATCGTGATTGGGACCGTTTGGCCGGCATATGGTTGGTAGCTGGCAAAGGCATCTGAGGCTTGACCAGTTACTAATTGTTGAGTTGTGCCAATCAAATAGACTTGGGCTGGTAGGTCGCTGGTGAGTTGACAGAAACTATAAAAGGCCGCCAAATGATTTTCCAACTGGGACGTCGTTGTCGTGAAAAAGAGCCAACACCAAGCTGAAGGGTCATCTGAATCCAAGACTCGTAACATGGGTTGTTGCTGCTTCGCTGAAAGTTTCCAATCAATTTGATTACTAGGATCGCCAGGTTGATAAGGCCGAAAATCACGCGTGACCATGCCGGGACTGGTTGATGACATAGCTTGATCTGGTTTTAACCAAGGCCGCAACTGGAGAAATAGGGCTTGTGCCAGTGGATCGTTGGGCTGTGGCGGCACGATTAATAAGGTCGGTAAGGTTCGTCGACGTCGTTTAATGAACAAGTGCAGCGGATCAGTTTTGGTTAAAATCACGTCAACGGTTGTATAGATACCACGTGGTAGGCCGATGGGGGTCTCAAAACGCTGGCGGTCAGGATTGAAATGTAACTGACCGTTGGGCTGTTGTCGTTGCAGTGTGACATTTTCGGTGCGCCAGTTTTTTGCAAGCTGGAAAGTTAACAAATCACCCTGGGGTGTCGGACTTAATTGAACTTGCACTGGTATTCGCGACAGCCGCGGCAATAAGCTCAATAGACTCAATAGGACTAATCCCAGTGTAATCGTAGCCAGCGCCCAGCCAGTCGCATTATTAAAGCTAAGGGCGTAACCCACTAGCAATCCGGCTACTAGTAGGGTTGCGATATTGTGACCGCTGGACTTTAGCCACATCATTTAGCCGACCCCGCAGTCGGCACCGGAATAGTCTGCAATAAGTCTTTGACCACCTGTTGTTTAGCAGTGAGCGATTGGGCCCCGTTGGCAAGGACTAACCGATGACTAAAAGTTGGGACAAGAATAGCTTGGATGTCTTCAGGCAAGACGTATTGGCGTCGATTCAAAAAAGCATAAGCACGACTGGCTTGTAATAAAGCTAAGCCACCACGAGGACTGATGCCTAAACGGATGGCTGCCTGCTGTCGGGTCGCTTGAACGAGTGCCAAGGCATACTGCGTGATGGCCGGATTGACAGTAACCTGAGTGACCGCCTGTTTTAATTCAGTTAGCTCAGCCTCAGACAAAACTGCCTGCAATTGATGGAGCTGCGTTTGCCGGTCAGTGCCAGAATAGAGCGCCAGTTCATCGTTGGTTGCTGGATAGCCTACTTGTAAGCTGAATAAAAAGCGATCCAATTGTGCTTCAGGCAATGGATAGGTTCCAGCGTATTCACTCGGATTTTCAGTGGCGAGGACAAAAAAGTTGGCTGGCAAATCATAGGTGTGACCATCAAGCGTTACTTGGCGTTCGGCCATGGCTTGCAATAACGCCGACTGCGTTCGCGGCGTGGCTCGATTGATTTCATCTGCCAGAAGCATGGTGGTGAAGATTGGTCCAGGATGAAAATCAAATTGCGACGTTTGTTGATTTAAAATTGAAACGCCCAGAATATCATTTGGTAATAAATCTGGCGTAAATTGGACTCGTTTAAAGTCGCCGGCCACGCTACGAGCTAAAGCACGTGCGAGGGTTGTTTTTCCGACTCCCGGGACATCTTCAAACAGGACATGGCCGCCAGCTAAGAGTGCGGTCACCGTTAATTTAATGATTTCGGGTTTTCCTACAACAATTTGTTGAATTTGAGTTAATAAGTGATCGATTTCATGATTTTCCACTGAAAGTTCCTCCATTTTTTGGATGCAGCTACGACATTTTAGTTGGTTAGCAGAAAAGTTCGTTAAAATTATCGTTCCGGTTGATAGCGGGCGAGTTTCGATAACTGATTATGACGATTAAAAGCGTCGTGATGGGTTCAGTTGAATCGTCGATATAATCAGGATGCAACCATGGCTCTTTGGCACAGCAGAGTCAAAAATAGTCGCAACCTGCAGATGAATTGTTCCTTTAATGTGATAATTATAGAAGAAAATTGACGATTGGGGTGACTTTAAAGCATCGGAGCTTAAAAGAATGTTTGGGGATTGAGTGAAAAATAAATCTTATCAATAGGAACAGTCTATCGAGTAGTTAGTTGGTCATTTATACTCTCGACAAGGTACGACTTACTTGTGAAGTGCCATAAGACGATGAGGACCAAACGTGGCCAACCAGAGTGAAAAATTAAGCCAAACAACACCCATACAAGCTAATTATGACTTGTAAGCCGCATTTTTGAAAGCGATTTCCATTATTGCCTCGAATAGCGTACAATTATAGTTGTAAAAATGTAGGAGGGGTAACGCATGCCAAAATATCTAGTCTTTATGGACATTGATGGAACCTTATTAACGGACCATCAATATGTGACGGATCACACGAAGGCCACCATTGAACGGTTGCAAAAACAAGATGTTATGTTCTACATCGCGACGGGGCGGATGTATGAGCTCGCAAAGATCGTGCGTAATAAGATCAATCCAGAAGTGCATCTAGTCACTTCGAACGGGGCCGTCTTTGATGGGGCCCAGGGTCGTGAAATTACCAAGTTAGGTGGCGCTGCTGTTGAGTTAGCCTACTTGATTGCGCGCCGCGACAACTTACCAATGATGTTATTTACACCAGAAATGGCGTACTATACTGAGCAAATTCCACGGTTTGTCGCTCGTAATGCGGCTAATTTTGATGTGGATGAAACATCGATTGGCTATGCAGAAGTCAAAAGTTTCACGCAATTAGCTGAAATCGAAGATCAGATCACGAACGGAGTCATTTTGAGCCGTGAAGATATGTCACGGTTAGATTCTGCACGTGAAAAGTTAACAAATAGTAAATTACTACGCTTATCTTCGTCTAATCCGAACAATATTGAAATGATTCCTTTAAATACGGATAAGGGCACGGCGGTCAAACAAATTCAACACGAGCAAAATGTCGATGCCACGCATACTTTTGTGTTTGGTGACGGGTTGAATGATGTTGGCATGATGGCCGAGGCAAAATATTCCGTTGCAATGGGTAATGCGTTACCACAAGTTAAATCAATTGCAAATTATGTGACGGATACGAATTATAATGATGGCTTAGCCAAATTTTTAGATCAGTATTTTGAAAAACATCCGCTATAGCTGCAAATAAAAAAACTTCACGCAATGGTGAAGCTTTTTTGTTAATTATAGTAACAATCTCGTTGAGCCTTAGTGGCCCGTTTTGATTATTAAAAATTTGTGGTTAGCGCGACTTGGTTAATTGACTTTTCCGTCAGATTTGGCACACTTAGAGAGGAAAGAGTTTTATAGGAAGTGACTTTTTTGAAAATCGAAATTTTACCAAGTGAGCTGGCTACCCCGTTAGCCGTTTTATCTTTAACGGGAATTGATAATCGAGAATTGAATCCAGCCATTGAAAAACAATTAACTTTAAGACAATTGACACCGGCACAACCGCAAAATGCTTTGGCGGATCTGTTAGTCTTAATTGGGGATCGACATCATGTCCAATTACAAGCTTGGGATATGGCGGTCATCCCGGCTGAACCGGTTCAAATTCAAGTGTTACCAGATCAACCAGTGACCTTATTAGATCAAGACCAGCAACTTTTACCAGCTAATTTAGATGCCAAAAGTAGTCGCGTTTTAGTGGTCATTGGTGACGCGGTTGCCGATGATGCGACCGTCCATGCGACCGGGCAGGAATTACAGCGGAAGGTTAAAGCGTTCTTTGGATTACAAGCACGGTTACAATTTCGGACGAGCTCATCAGAGTTACAGCCGTTAAATACGACTAAGATCGTTTCTTAGGCGTCACGTTGATGTTGATTAGTTTGAATTGGCGATCGGTATAGTCGACCTGTGTCACACTAGTATTCTTGAGCAGTCGGGCCGGCAAATCATGGGGGCTCAACTGATAGAGAAAGGCGCTGAGCACTAAGCCATGTGACACAATTAAAACATTACGATCTTCTGTTGATTTTTGTGATTCAAATAAGCTGATTCGTCGGAGGGTTCGATTAATACGGTCGGTCACTCCGACTAACGTTTCCGCGGCACGCGTTTGATCTAATGAGTTAAAGACCCAGAGTAGAGTCGCGAAGCGTTCTTTGCTTAAAATAAGTTTGGCAAAAGTTCCGGGGCCTAGTTGTTTACGAACCTGGTTAACGATCCAAGTGTTTTTAGTGCCTTCTAGACCACCAAAATTAAATTCGCGTAAGCCGACGTCAATCGTCGGCTTTTTTAGTTCGGGATGCATCGCGGTGATGATCCGGGCAGTTTGTTGGGCACGACCGAGATCACTAATATAAGCGGCATCGAAATGTACGTCGGCTAACATCCGAGCGAGTCGTTGCGCTGAGCGGACCCCCTTAGTGGTCAATTTAGAATCATAAATGCCCTGCAGCCGGTTTGCGGCGTTAAGTTCCGTTTGACCGTGGCGGACAAGATAGAGATGAATCGTTGCCATTAGAAGGCCCCCTTCAGATAATTTGTCATAGCTCAATTGTACGGCGGTTAAGCGTTTCCGACAAGCTTTTAATCAGCCATAGCTCATATTTTTTAACGGCATGATTGCCTGAACAAGTGCAGTTTCGGCCAATTACTTAGACTTAACCCACGATTCAATATAAATAATTAAAATAATGAAATAATTATAACCAAAAGCGAATAAAAATTATAAGAAAAAGATTTGACTTGTGCGATTCAATTTGATACGATGTTTTTTGCGGATTTGCGCGAATCTAAAAAATATCAAAAAAACAGGGGTTTTAAATCATGAAAAAAGCAAGCAAGCATTTATTAGCAGTAGGTGCCATTTTAAGCTTAGGTTTAGTATTAAGTACAACCCAGGCAAACGCGGCACCCGCTCCTTCAAAGCCTGAAGTTCAAACTAGCACCGATACAACCGAGGCAACCGTCACGTTAAAACAATCAGAAAAAGAAGGTGCCATTAAGATTGAACAGACACCAGTTTATCATTTTGATAACTTAGAAATTTCGGCCTTTTCTAAGGATTACACTGCAACAAGCGTTGAAAAAAATTTAACTATCAGTAATCCTGGTTTTGAAAGTGGTTATAACGTTGCGGCACGAATCACAGATTTTATCCAGAAAGCCGGTACTCGGAAAGGTGACCCAGCGGCTAGCAAGCTAAATGGGGCCGACTTCTCGATCACAACTGGGACAATTGCTGCCGTTGAAGCTGGTAATCTTTCTGGTAAACCAGAAACTTTCAATGATATTCATTTGAATAATACAGATACAATAATCATGAATGCCACTGCTGGGAACGGTCTTGGTCGCTACTCACTAACTCATGACAAATCAGCTGTTAAGTTGGGGATTCCTGGTGGGAACAAAGTTGGGTCTTATAAAGCCACGATTACTTGGACGTTAAGAAACGTGCCAGCCTAATTAGCGACTGGTTGATTTAGATGGGAGCTAGAAACATGTTACGGGTGTGGGCGATTGGATTATTGGTGGGAGTGTTAGTCAGTCATAGTTTTAATGGTGTTGTGAGTCAGGCAGCGGACAATATGACGGCAACAAGTCAATTGAGCGCTTCAGCAAGTTCGACGACTAATGAACCAGTAACTGAGCCAACGACTGTAGCGGAGACGTCTGCATCAACTGCAAAAACAGCGACGGATGCTGAACAATCGGCGGTCACAGTGCGTAATTTAAATTTCAGTGCGTCAGTGACGGCTAGAGACCGGCATGGTAACCAATTAGGCCATGGTCGGGCTGTTCCGAGTGGTGCGACAGTGACTTATGAGTTTGATGGACACTATTTGGCCGGCGACACGTCACTCCCAAAGGGGAGATTTTATTTTTCACCGTCAATGTTTACCCGCTTACAATCCGCAAAAATTCAACTAGCAAATGGCTATGAAACGGATTTGAAATTGTATGGTAACCATTATAATTTTGTTTTGCCCGCGGAATTAAATGAAACCAATTCATGGGTTCGAATCACGGTTACTGTGGTTGTTGATGAAGTAAACACCACGAGCACTGTGAGTGGTGGGCAGACCTGGTTTAATTTTGGAGGGGTTAAACGTTCGCTAGATTTACCCCAATATAAGATTCTTGCTGTACAACCGCTACAAGTTGATTTGGAGCAACAAAACTACCAGCTTCAAAAAGATGAGAACGTTGTTGTCAAAGGTAAGTTTCGACGTGAAGGCGGGTTAAATAGTGACAAAGTGACGGTGATTATTAAAAGTGCGGGTCGTGAACTTGTGAAACAGGTGTTGAGTAGAACCCAAGCTGAAGACGGTTTTGAGCTAACGATTCCGGCGAACAAACTGGGCATTGGGTCCCATGAACTGGAGTTTCACGCGGTTGATGATTATTCTCTACAAATTGAGCCCGTAAAATTGGCTGTTCAGGTTCAGGGGGGCTTAGCTTTCCAGAAAGTTAGTCCGAAAGCTCAATTCAGCGAAGTGACCCTGAATGGTGCCAGCCAAGTGACTGGCCGTCAAGACGATTGGCAATTGCAAGTTGCGGATACGCGGGCGGACAGTAGTCCATGGCGGGTTACGGCTGAGGTGACTCCCTTAGTTGATGAGCAACAGCGTCCTTTAGCAGGCGAATTAGTTTATCAGAACAATAACGGGCAAGCAATACCGTTGACTGCAACTGGGACAACAATTGCTGAAGGTCAGGCTCAGAGCAATCAGCCCATTCACAATGTGACTGCTGGTTGGACGGCGGCGAGTGGCATCTTGCTACAAACGCGAGCGGATGCTGTGCCAGGCGATTATCACGGCACCATTACTTGGCGGCTTGAAGATGTGCCTAGCAGTCAATAACCGTAAGATTAGTGCAATCTAGGGCTGACAATCATATTGAGTTCTAAATGGGTTTAAACGAAAAGACTGGTGACGCGATGCGTGCCAGTCTTTTCGTAATAGCTGTTAAAATTGCCGCTCCGGTTGGTCTGGACTGATGCTGGAACGTGGTGGCCATGTTTGTGAGCCAAAGAGCGGTCTCACAAGCCGGGCTTTCTCTAAGCTTTAATTTGTCGAAACGTGTTCAGACCAACTGCGCCCTCCGCTTGGGACGCCATCGCAACCACTCGGAAGACCGCCGAGTAATTGTGATGGCTAGGCAATGCTCAGGAGCAACCCGTTGCGCTCACACTCTTGAAAATTTCACCACTGAGCATCACCCAGCCCGCCCTGCGTTAAATGGTGAGCCTAATATTAATTGGCTTTTTGTCAGGTTCTGACTTTACTATTGCCTAAATTACAATCGCTATTTAACGTCGAAGTGGACCAGTAATCGATTATTTAAATATGAGCGCCATGATGTATGAGAAAATCATGTCTTGGCAACAAAAAATCGCAACGCCCAAACGAATTAGGGTTGCGATTTTTTATTGGTTATTGAGATCTTCACTCAAAGTCCGTTTGCTTTCTTGTTTCAAGATCTTCATCATCTTGCGGCGAGCCGCAAAAAATGGAATCCCAACATGGGATAAATTACTGCGGAAACGCCAACGATAATGATAAGTCTTCTCAGTCAACAATTCAGCTGAGTGGACGTAATTGGCGTACCGAAAAGCAAATAGTTGGTCTTCAAGAAAGTTGATATCCTCATTGAAAGTTAAATGGTGGTTGGCAATAATTGCTCGAATAAAGCATTTATTCCAAGAGAAACCACCGACCGTACCAAAATTAATATTGGCAACTAAGTCTTTCTGATCATAAGTTTTCGCGGGGCTGGGCACAGCTAAGTAACCAAAATGGTTACAGATGACCAGTTGTGTTTTGGGCGTCGCTTGATAGGCGGTTAAAAAGGCCGCTAAAAAGTTTGGTTCAACCCAATCGTCCCCATCGACGAAGCAGAGATACTTACCCTTGGCTACTGCCATGCCGGAGTTACGGGCTGCTGAAACGCCACGATTTTGGGCGTGAGTGATGACCTTGAAACGATCGTCACCCTTGATTAACGCCGCAATTTGATCGCCGGTGTCATCAGTTGAGCAGTCATTAACAACGATAACTTCAAAGTCGCTCATCGTTTGGCGTTGCAGACTAGTCAAGCAAGGATTAATAAATTTGTGTTGATTGTACGCCGGTACAACCACTGAAAATAGGGGTGCAGACACGCTAATTCCTCCATCGTAATTTGATATACTTTACCATTATAGCCGTAAAGTGTGACGAAATTATAGCGAATTGCCTTATTTTGAGGATAATTTAATTATTTGCTAGATTAGTGGTGTGAAAATAGAGCGCCAATTCCGGATAAACGAAGACTGTATGAGAAAAATCGAGTAAACTATTGTTTTTATAATAGTTGCAGGAATCCAGTGCCATGTAGGTGTCACCATGATCGAGCTGGAGTAAAATCGCTTCTTCTTCAGTTAGGTTAGTCAACGAAAGATAATCATCGCTATTTGCGATACCAATCCCGTATGCTTCATTTAAAAAGTCCCAGATTGAGTTATTCACGGCTTCTGGCGAGAGGTAGGGAACCACTGACCGAAGATAGTAGGCCTTTTCCAAACAATAAAGTTTATTATGCCAGTAACGTAGACGGATGACCCGATAGAGTTCAGTATCTGGTTCGATTTGCATTTGTTTAGCTAAGGCGGCATCACTATGGATCGTGTCAAAGGTTACTACTTTTGAGACCAAATTGCGGGGATGCAAGGCGCTGCTAGGCATGGTACGAGCGGATAAATTAACGACAGTTTTATGCCGAAGTTGGATACTGGCAATAAAATAGCCGCTACCTTGAACGCGGCGTAGGAGCCCTTGTTGGTAAACGAGATCAATGGCTTTGCGAATCGTGTTACGGCTAACATGATAGCGTTCCATTAACTGCGCTTCAGTGGGCAACTTAACTTCAAATTCACCATCTTGGATGGCATTGACAAGTTTAGTCGCAATATCACGGTACATAGAAATCACTTCTTTCAAGAATTAATTTAATACCAAAATTTATGGGTACAAATTTAATAAATTCAGTTTATTTAAACATTAGGACTTGTTAAATTTGTACCCATGACTTATAATTCTAATTGTAATGAAAGCGGTTTAGTAAAGCAACCGCAGAATCACAATAAATTTAAAAACTATTTAGGAGCGTGTTTATTATGGCTGAAAAAACAATTATGTTGGTATGTGCTGCTGGTATGTCAACTTCACTTTTAGTATCTAAGATGCAAAAGGCTGCCGAAGCCGATGGCATTGATGCAGAAATTTTTGCAACCGCTGCCAGTGATGCTGATGCTAAATTGGCTGAAAAGAATCCTGACATTTTAATGCTTGGACCACAAGTTCGCTACATGTTAAGCGATTTCCAAAAGCGGGTTGATATTCCAGTTGAAGTTATCAACATGCAAGATTACGGCATGATGAACGGCGAAAAGGTTCTTAGAGAAGCTGAATCATCAATGGCCAAGAAATAATTAAATAACAGAATAACCAGGTGCTGCCTGACAGCGATGAATTTTATAACGGTCGGCAGCATTTTAAATTGTGTGGGCACACGAAATAAGCTAACTAAAAGGATGAGTAAAATAATGGCAGAAGAAAAACAAGCAACGACTGAAAAAGATGCAAGCTTAGAAACAATCATGGGATTAATTGTTAATGGTGGGAACGCTAAGAGCTCGGCTTTTGAAGCCATCAAAGCTGCAAAAGAAAACGACTTTGAAACCGCCGATGCCAAGTTAAAAGAAGCCGACAACTTCTTAACTGAAGCACATAATTCCCAAACCGCAATGTTGACGGATGAAGCCAACGGTAACCATACCCACGTTTCCTTACTATTGGTTCATTCACAAGATCATATGATGAATGCCATTACTTTCCGGGATTTAGCTGGTGAAATTGTCGATTTATATCGTCGTTTAGCTGCTGAAGATAAATAGTCAAGTCTTTGGGGGACCCAGACGAATACCTTGATGGTGTTGGTTGGGTCCTTCTTTCGTATTAGGCTAGTTGTGCGTTGCTTGTCGCCTACCGGTTGCACTCATTTAGGGCTGGAACGTGGTGGCGCGTTTGTGAGCCAAAGTACGGTCTCACAAGCCGACCTTTCACTAACCTGCCGGAAACTACACCGTCAGCTAAGTGAAATTTCACCACTGAGCCCTAAATGAGTGCAACCTATCGGCTAGACAGTATTGAAATGGTCGAAAAAATCAATCTGTGGCGATGAGTCATAAGTCTACTGAGCGACCATTTTTATTAGCAGTTACAATGTAATTTCATTAGGACTGGTGCTTTGTAGCTATCATATTCATTAAAATAATTTATTAATTGCCCGTTTCCGTGGACCGGCACGTTTGCTGTGAGGCAGACTTGCAGCCAAAGACCGGTCTGCAGGTACTTTCAAGTCGTAGCTCACGTCTTAAAAGTCGTGTCGAGATGGTCCACTCCGACGTTAAATAGTGCTTGTGATCAAAGTATTGGTAATCTTAATATCTCTTCAAACTTCAATTGAAATTGAGATTACTGATTAGTGCAGGGCGGGCTGGATGATGCTCAGTGGTGAAATTTTCCTTTGCTGGTGGACTTCCAGCTTAGGAAAAGCCCGGCTTGTGAGACCGACCTTTGGCTCACAAACGTGGCCACCACGTTCCAGCATCAATCCAGACCAACCGAAACGGCAAGTTAGGCGGACACCATACTAGGCAGTTGAAATACTTTGCAGACGGCACTTTAGTTACTTGGTGAAGGTAATAAGTTATTTACAGCGACAAGGCGGCAAAGAAAACACAACTTAATAAGTAAATTGTTCAAACATAATGAGTGAAATTTACGAGGAGGATATAACATGGCAACAGGATACAAGATGCCCAAAGATTTTCTTTGGGGCGGCGCAGTCGCAGCACATCAATTAGAAGGCGGCTGGGAAGCCGGTGGTAAAGGGGTCAGCATCGCGGATGTGATGACCGCTGGCCGCAACGGTGTACCGCGGAAGGTTACGGATGGCGTTAAAGATGGTGAAACTTATCCAAATCATTGGGGCAACGATTTCTATCATCGTTATCCAGAAGATATCAAATTATTTGAAGAAATGGGTTTCAAGTGTTTTCGGACATCCATTGCTTGGACACGGATCTTCCCAAATGGTGATGAAGCTGAACCCAATGAATCTGGGTTGAAGTTCTATGATGACATGTTTGACGATTTATTAGCGCATGGCATCCAACCAGTTATCACATTGTCTCATTTTGAAATTCCTTATCATTTGGTCAAAGCCTATGGTGGGTTCTCTAATCGAAAGATGATTGATTTCTTCTTACGGTTTGCTACCACGGTATTCAAACGTTACAAGAATAAAGTTAAGTACTGGATGACCTTTAACGAAATCAATAACCAGACAGCTTGGTCAGATCCACATCCTTTGTTGCAAAACTCTGGCTTGGAACTTGGCAAGGATGATAACTGGGAACAAGCGATGTATCAAGCCGCGCATTATGAATTAGTTGCGAGTGCTTTGGCTGTCAAAGCCGGTCATGAAATCAATCCTGATTTTCAAATTGGTTGCATGATTGCGATGTGTCCAATCTATCCATTAACTGCGAAACCACAAGATATTATGATGGCTGAACGAGCAATGCAGAAACGCTATTGGTTCGGTGATGTGCATTGCCGCGGCGAATATCCAGCTTGGTTACCGAAGTATTTTGAACGTAAAGGTTTCGATATGGACATCACGGCTGCTGATTTGGCAACTTTGAAAGCCGGTACCGTTGATTACGTCGGTTTTAGTTACTATATGTCCTTTGTCACTAAAGACCAAGGCGATGATCCCGAATATGATTTCAAGGAACCCGATGATTTTGTTGAGAATCCTTACGTTGAAAAATCCGACTGGGGCTGGCAAATTGACCCAACTGGGTTGCGTTATGCCATGAACTGGATGGAAGATCGTTGGCACTTACCACAATTCATCGTGGAAAATGGTTTCGGCGCCTATGATAAGAAGCAAGCTGACGGGAGTGTTCATGATGACTACCGAATCAGCTACTTCCGTGATCATATTAAGGCGATGGAAGAGGCCGTGGCGTTAGATGGCGTTAACTTGATCGGTTATACCCCATGGGGCTGCATTGACTTGGTCTCAGCCAGCACTGGTGAAATGGCCAAACGCTATGGTTTTATCTACGTGGATGCGAATGACAACGGTGAAGGCAGCTTTGATCGGTCGAAGAAGGATTCCTTCAACTGGTACAAGGATGTTATTGCGAGTGACGGCGAAAAGTTATAGAAAGGACGATATTTGATGACAACGACTAAAAGTGGGCTACGTTCAGACTTTCTATGGGGTGGCGCGGTTGCCGCCCATCAACTAGAAGGCGGTTGGCAAGCCGGTGGCAAAGGGGTCAGCATGGCGGATGTCATGACGGCCGGTGCTAATGGTGTGCCACGTGAGATTACCGATGGCGTGATTGCGGGTAAGAATTATCCGAACCATGCCGGGATCGATTTTTACGGCCATTACAAAGAAGACATTAAATTATTTGCGGAAATGGGTTTCAAGTGTTTCCGGACGTCAATTGCTTGGACGCGGATCTTTCCTAATGGTGATGAAGCTGAACCCAATGAAGCTGGTTTGAAATTCTATGATGACATGTTTGATACTTGCCTGAAGTACGGGATTGAACCAGTGATCACCTTGGCACACTTTGAAATGCCATACCATTTAGTTGAAAAATACGGTGGCTGGCGGAATCGGAAAGTCATTGATTACTTTGTTCATTATGCCGAAACCGTGTTTAAGCGTTACCGCAACAAGGTTAAGTATTGGATGACTTTTAACGAAATCAATAACCAAACGACTTACACGAACCAGTTCTTAATGGCGACCGACTCAGGGTTAGTTTTGAAACCAGACGACCCCGATGCCGAGGCCTTAATGTATCAAGCCGCACATTATGAAATGGTTGCCAGTGCCTTGGCTGTGAAAATTGGTCACAAGATCAATCCTGATTTTAAGATTGGGAATATGATCAATATGACGCCAATTTATCCATTGACTGCTAAACCAGCGGATATTATGCAGGCTGAAAAGGCCATGCAACGGCGTTATTGGTTTGCGGATGTCCAATCATGGGGGTATTACCCACGTAATATGGAAGCTTATTTCAAGCAAACTGGTTTTCGACCAGATATTACGGCTGAAGACCGAGAAGTCTTGTCGGAAGGCACCGTTGATTATATTGGATTTAGTTACTACAATTCTAATACGGTCGAAGCGCAAAAAGATAATCCAAGCTATCACTTTGTCGGCACAGAAGCCGTTGAGAACCCTTATTTAAAGACGAGCGAATGGGATTGGCCAATTGATCCCGAAGGCTTACGTTACTCCTTGAACTGGTTGCAAGACCGTTATAACAAGCCGATGATGATCGTCGAAAATGGGTTAGGTGCACGCGACAAAGTTGAAGCTGATGGGTCGATTCATGATCCCTATCGGATTGATTATTTGCGGGCCCACATTGATCAAATGATCAAAGCAGTCAATGAAGACGGCGTGGACTTGATTGGTTATACGCCTTGGGGTTGTATTGATTTAGTTTCTGCTGGGACTGGTCAGATGTCCAAACGTTATGGTTTTATCTACGTGGATAAAGATGATGACGGGAATGGGACATTGGCTCGCTCGAAGAAAGACTCGTTCTATTGGTATCAGAAAGTTATTCGGACGAATGGCGCTGATATTAAGTAATTGATTTGAAATTATGAGACGAAAAAATTCATAGATGTAAGTTAAACTCCTACTTGGGCAGATAAGCAGATCATTAAGGCTTATTTACTTAGGGCGGAGTTTTTTAATATGCGATGAAATAGAATTCAGTACCGTTTGGAATAAATACCTGATTGTCTTGAATAATAGGAAAGTAAGCCGCAAATAAGATGGTGTTTAGCCCATAATAAATTGGAACGTAAAAGTACGGTGAGATTACCGCAAGCAAAAAGGGTGTCAGAAGTCTGTACCAACTGTTTCGATGGGTGTACAATGGATACTGTGGTAAACTGTCAGCAATAGAAACTTCTTTTGAGAAAACTAGAAAGTAGCCATCTTAATAATATAATTGTGCCTGACATACTTTGGCATCTAAATATTGGTAGTCGGTCAATTCTTTATCAGCCAGAATTTTAACAATGTCACTTTCAGTTTTCTGATTGTCTGTTATTTAACTGATTTTCATGTACCACAACATTTTCTGCTTAATCAAATTAATGTCTGCCGCTCGCTCCGTAGTGTAGTAGGGAATTTGAATTATATTCTAAGGCTTTTTCGACCATATCAGAGAAATTTGGGAGGTTACTGCTTACTATGTATTTATACCCTGATTATTTTGTGCTACACGTTTCTGATTATTTGATGGTTGACAGGTTAATAACGCTAATTGTTGTTGAGATACTCATGTTTGTTGCTGCGGTAATTCCAGAAGGGTTCATGGCATTAAAAATAGAAGCGTACCAGAAAAAGGGAATTGAGCCGATTATGACGCCAAAGTCGAGTCGAGCTTGTATTGTGAAACTTTATTGCTTAGCGGTTCTTGGATCATTTGACATTCTGTTAATTCTTGCTCAAGTTTTTACATTACCAATTTCAATTTTTAGATGGCATTTTATTTTTAGTCTATTTGCGGTACTGGCTTTGGTGCTCAGCTACTTAGAATTTTCCGATTGGCTAAATGCCAAAAATGAGTTGTGCTTAAAAACACTGTCAAATGATCAGGAAAATATTCTTAAAAGGTATACTCATATAAAGGCTGTAACAGTCTTGAACAGAAATCTTACTAAGATTCCTATTTTTTTACTCTTATATGATTATTTGACGGATTTTCCTAAACTACAACATTTTATTTTTAACTAAAGGTTGAAAGACTCAAAAGCATCACAAATGTTGTAGTACCGGTAACCCATAAGCCTAAAGTAGACTCCGCTAAGCGTAAATAACTACTGACTTAGCTGGAGGTTGTTGCTGATAGCATCGGACGTGCAGGTAGCGTTTGACCGGCGTTCTTTTGCCGGCCTTACACCACGGACGGTCCGGGAGATTTGCGGCTTTGGCAAAGTTTCCGGGCGAGGTTCAAGACGTTTCTATGGCTTGAACCGGTCCCTCGTCCGCATGTTATCGGCAACAACCGGAAGCGGCAGTAGTCGACTAGTTTTCATTACCGGATTGTTGACGTAGTGGTGCAGACCGGCAATTTTTAACTTTCAACCTTTAGTTTTTGATTAAATCCGGGAATTAATTACTGGTTTAGTCTGCTGACCATGATTTTCTGTTCTTGCCGTTTGATCTGATAATGATTTTTTAGGGATTTGGCTGATTAACTAAATAAAAAGTTCCGGTTCTACATAAGGGTAATCTAAAAGGGGTTCCACACAAAGTCGGATGACTTTGTGTGGAACCCTTAAAATATTTAGAAGTAATCGATCAATGCTGGCTTTTCATGGGCTAAGACTGCATCTAAACGTTGTGCAGCGGCTAACTCACCCATAATTTGACCGTGTTGATGTTCACTTGCGAGTGAACGAGTACCAAACAACGCCTTGGTGAGTTGCTGAATAGAAAGTTGGAGATCTGAACGCTTGGTTAAATCAGTGCTGACTCGGTTTAAAGTGACTTTACCGGCAACCAGTTGTAATTCCCAAATGCCCTGATTTTGTGCCAAGGTTTCATCAGTAATCGCCAATCGAACTGGTGCTAAGTCAGTTCCGGTGAACGGATATTTTTTGATGAAGTCGTGTAATAAAACAATCCGTGCCATCATATAAGGGACCGTTTGCACGTTTAGCGGATAGGGGTCAGCTAATAAATCTAACCCATGTTCATCGCTGGGACCTTCATAACTAAAAGTTTCAAACGTGGTGCCGTGCTTAGTAACAAAGTTAGCGAGCCGTTCAAAGGCCACTGGCGTACTCGTTGCCCACTCTTGAATGGCAAAAGTTGTCGCTTGGCGCTCATAAATGAGATAACCTTCAATTTTCCCAGCGGCATTTCGATAAATGGCGATTGACCAGCTATGTTTCAGGCTGAGGTAGTGTAGCCACCAGTCAGGACGAATGACGCCACCACGCTGATTGATTGGTTGGGCGGCATAGAAGTCATTTACTAGTTTCAGACCTTCGTTGTCATAACGAGTCATCGTACCACTGAAATCAGTTAGTTGAATACGCGGCAAGTCTTTAGCGGCAATAGTTTGTCGGGTATGGTTAAAAACTTGTTCATAACCGAATTTACGATAATAGCCATAGGAAAATGGCGCCAAATACGAGAGTTCAATGTGATTAGCGGCCATTTCATTGAGGGCGGTGGTTAGTAATTTACCCGCACCACCGCGACCCGAATATTCGGGCGCACTCATGACGTCGCCAATACCATTCATGGCGTATTTGATGCCATGAAAGTTTACTTGTAGTGGCAAGCTGTACAAGCCGCTAACGAGCTTATCATGGTCATGTAGGCCATAAATCCAACCGTGTTGATAACGGTCCATGAAAAAGGTGCGTCGTTGTGGGGTATCTTGTCGATTAAAGGCGTATTGATATAACTGATAAAAGGCTTCGCGGTCCTCATCAGTCGTTAACCGTAAATTTTCTGTCATCAGTTAAGCCTCCTTAGTTAGCAGGTAAAAATTTGAAATCCATCCAAGGTACTAATAAACCCATAATTGGTATTTCTTCAGCGGGAATATGGCCAACCACATTGATGCGACCCGTATTCTTGAAATTGCGTAAGGCAATTTGCGTTTCGCCTTTGTATTGACCATACTTGTCGTTATCAATTAAGACGTCACCAACTTGCACATCATCAGTGTGTTTGGCTGGGAAGTCTTCATCTTTGTAAATGACCCGTGTCTGTGAAGAACGGATGACATAGTCGGAACAGTCGCCACGATAAGTTTGTGATTGGTTGAAGAGTGCCGCTTTTTCAGCGTCGGATAAGTCCGCAGGGGTTTCAACGTGTAACAATGGTAGTGGACTGAAGAAGACGTCACTGGCGGCTTTTAGTTCAGCTTCACTGGCATAAGCGTTTCCAATTAAGACATCGTCGATTAACCCAGTTAATTTCAAATGTTGAACTTGGGTCGCAATTGGCAAACCACGATGATCTTCCAATGTACAGAGCCCATCTTGCATTGGCCATGGCCCATAAGTCGCATCGTTTGAGGAAACGAAGGCAGCCGTGTTGATGCCATATTGACGATATTGCTTAGAAGTTTCCACAAAATAGTTGTAACCTAAGCCGGTATATTGTTGTGGGTAAAAGTTGTGTGAACCCAATAAGTTATCTTTTTCAGGATAGTAATCCATGATGGTGTCAACGTAATGCGTCCCTTTAGACATGTTGACTTCGATCTTGATGCCATACTCGTTATGAGTCATACGAGCTTCTTCTTGCCCAGTAAAGCCGAGGTCGAGCCGTACTCCCCAAGCACCCAAGTTGTGGAAGAATGATAAGTCATCGTAAGAAACCCCTAATTGTTTGAAGAGGTCCGGGTTGACGTCGACCATCACTTGCAAGCCTAATTTGTTTGCATAACTGATCACTTTTTTGAAGTTGGCGACCACTTCATCTTTGTTGCCTTTAATTTCTAGTAAAGAAGTGAACACCCGTTGATAACCGTATTTCGCTGCTAAATCTAAATAAGCAGCATCCTTTTCAAAGGTTGACCGTTCGGGATAAACGGATACGCCAAGTTTACTCATAAAATAATTCCTCCAGTTGTTCGTAATTGTATTCGCTTTCATTGTAGCATGATTAATTGGTCCATACCAGCAATTTGGTGAATTTGTTGGTACAAATTTGACTGCTGTTTTTATCCGCGAGATTATGCTACGATTTGGGTATTAACTATCTATAATGGAGGCAACAACATGACATTTGAAGCAGTTTTACCCGCATTGAAGAAGGGCCAAAAGGCAGTACGAACCGGTTGGGAAGGAACCGAATTGTACGTGGTTTTGCAACCAACGACGACTTATCAAGGGGACGTCTTGAATCCATACTTCTTGATCAAGACCGCAGATGAAGCGTTTAGCCTGTGGTCACCAACCGACTGCGATATTTTGGCTGAAGATTGGCAGCTTGTAGACTAATGCAATTTAGTGAGTTTAAGGGTCAAACGGTGCTAATTACCGGAGCCGCGTCTGGTATCGGCTTTGCCCAGACCCAAGCGTTCCTAGGACAAGGTGCCCGCGTGATCGCGATTGATCAACAACCACAGCCTGATAATTTAGTTACAACCACCGCGTTAAACTACCAAGTGGCGGATGTGAGT
The DNA here is from genome assembly GCF_031085375.1 of Lactiplantibacillus brownii. Classification (NCBI taxonomy): domain Bacteria; kingdom Bacillati; phylum Bacillota; class Bacilli; order Lactobacillales; family Lactobacillaceae; genus Lactiplantibacillus; species Lactiplantibacillus brownii. The sequence continues at coordinate 2,271,722 of NZ_JAVCWF010000001.1, read as the reverse complement.
GACGAAGCTGCACTTACGGTTGCGATTAAAGCGGGGATTGCTGATCTTGGTCGACCCACGATCGTTTGTAATACGGCGGGTCAATTGGATGCGTATCGGCCAACTTTAGAGACGTCGTTGGCCCAATGGCAACTGATTTTAGCGACCGATTTGACGAGCCAATTTATTGTGACGAATACCGTGTTACCAGGAATGTTACAGGAACAGCATGGTGTCTTCGTAAACATGGCCTCCATTGCGGGTTTAGTTGCTGGTGGCGGTGGGGCGGCTTATACGGCCGCGAAACACGCCATTATCGGCTATACGAAGCAATTGGATCTAGATTATGCCGGTCAAGGCATTCGGGCCAACTGTATTGCGCCGGGGGCGATTGAAACGCCGATGAATGCCGCCGATTTTGAAGGTGATGCCAAGATGGCAACTTGGGTGGCCAGTGAGACACCCGCAAAACGTTGGGCTCAGGCGAGTGAAGTGGCTGATCTGACCTTATTTTTAGCGAGTCGACATGCGGACTATATTCATGGAACGGTCACGCCAATTGATGGCGGTTGGTTAGAAAAGTAGGTGATAGCGGTGTCTGATTGTATCTTTTGTCAGCCACGGCCGTATGTTTTAGAGAATGCACGCGCCGCGGCTTTTTTTGATAATCATCCAGTGAGTCTGGGGCATTTACTGATTATTCCGAAGCAACATTATGCCACTTACTTTGAGGTTCCCGCAGCGGATCGTGCCGCCATGGCAACGCTGCTTGATGAGGCCAAGGTCTATTTAGACGGGCAATATCAACCAGATGGTTATAATATTGGTATTAACGTTGGTCCGGCGGCTGGTCAGACGATTATGCATTGTCATATTCATTTGATTCCGCGTTACCGTGGGGATATTCTACACCCAGAAGGTGGCATTCGTAAGCTTTTACCTGGTGAAAAATAGGATTTGAGAGAGAAGGAACCAAATATGACAGAGGCGTTAGATAAGGCTGGGCGTAAAGGCGTTGTGCTTAGCAAGCAACACCTTTACAGCGGGCCGATTTTTAATTTGCTCAAAGAAACGATTAAAACCCCTGATGGCTTGGAGGTCGAACGTGATTTGATTGATCACGGGAATGCCGTGACGATTTTGGCGATCACCGCGGATGATCAAGTCGTCTTGGGTTCGGAATATCGGGTCGGCCGCAATTCGGAGACGATTGGTCTGCCAGCTGGACTGCTCAATGCTGGTGAAGATCCATTGACAGCGGCTAAACGGGAGTTACAAGAAGAGACCGGCTATCTGGCGCATGATAGCCAAATTATGACCACGATTAGTTCTTCAGAAGGATTCACCAATGAAGCAGTGAGTTTGATTTTGACGCACATTGATCCAAGCGAGCGTGGTGAACGTCATTTTGATCATGATGAGTATGTGAATACGCAATTAGTGCCGCTAACCAAGGTGGTCGCCTTGTTAAAAGCCGGTAAGATTCGTTCGGCCCAAGGAATTTGCGCGGTGACGTGGTATTTGAATTTTATTCGGAAGGACTAACGAAATGAATTTAAGTGAGAAGTTTGCGTACATGGCAACTGGACAACCCTACAATGATCTCGATTCAGAATTGGTAGCTACACGGCGCCAATCAACGATTCAGACAACGGCATTGAACACGGCAACCGAAGCACAACAAGCGTCGCTATTTCGACAACTCGTTGGCAGTGCTGGGGTAGCGCCGGTTGTTCAACCGAACTTCCGAGTTGAATTTGGTCGTAATATTCACGTTGGTGACTATTTTTATGCCAATTACGATTGTGTGATGCTTGATGGCGCACCCATTACGATTGGGAATCGCGTGTTATTTGGCCCCAAAGTAGGGTTGTATACGAGTAATCACCTTTTTGATACTCACGAACGTGAAGTCGGGGGTTGCATTGCTAAGCCGATTACCATTGGGGATCGTTGTTGGTTGGCCGCAAATGTGACGGTCTTACCTGGCGTCACGATTGGTGCGGGAACGATTATTGGTGCCGGAAGTGTGGTAACACATGACATTCCAGCCGAGGTGATTGCTGCCGGTAATCCTTGTCAAGTGTTGCGAGCTATTACCCCCGCCGACAAAACTGGTTTCGATGGCACTACCTTTAAACTGTAAAGTCATGGCTATGCTCACAATACAAAAAAGAGTCTGGGAAACCCCAGACTCTTTTTTGTATTCCTAATATTTATAGCCGAAACGTGGAATAAAAGGCTGCGACCTCCGCTTAGCTACGAAAGTCGAACGATTGAAAATGCCAATCATTCGACTTTCTAGGCTATGCTCGGTAGCAAACCGCCTTTTGTCCCACTCTTTTTTTGTTGTGAGCATGACTGTTGGAACAGCGGATTTAAGCTAAGCTAAAGTATTGTTCCAAAAAGACCGCGACGCCATCCGCATCATTATTTAAAGTATGATCTGTGGCGACGGCTTTGACTGCAGGAATGGCATTGTCCATTGCGACGCCAACTTCCGCGGCTTCAAGCATGCCGAGGTCATTTTCTTCGTCACCGAAGGCCATCAAGTTAGAATAATCTTCCCCGAAGTGGGCTAAGAGTTGTTTTAAGCCACTGGCCTTATCGGTATGCTGGGGTAAAAATTCTAACAAATTCCGACGTGAGGGCACTGCATGAAACTTTGCTTTGACAGACTCTGGCAGGTTAGCGCGATTGTTCACTGCTTTTGTGGTTGAACTGACAACTTTGCCAAACTGATCGTCAGCTGGCAACTCGTCGAAAGTGACGTCATGAAATGGCATCAACCCGTTAAGAAAAGTTTCATAAGTTGATTTTCCGAGATCAACGAGCGAAAAGACTTGGGTTAAGTCAATCACGTCCAGTGGAATTCGCAGTGTTTTGGCATAAGCGTAAAGTGGGGCGATGTCCGCTTTGCTTATACTTGTTCGTGCGAGAACTTCGCTAGTCGCATTTTGTTGAACCAAGCCACCATTAAAAGTGATTGAATAATCTGTTGGCGTCGTTAAACCCAATTGTTTAAGCAACGGTTGAATGGCTTTAATAGGCCGACCGGTACAGAGCACGACACGAATCCCAGCGGTATGAAGCTGCTTTAAAACGGCTTCGTTTCGGGGTGAAATCGTCTTTTCGGAAGTGAGTAAGGTATTATCTAAATCCAGCGCAATCGTCGTAATCATGACAGTGATCCCTTTCTAACGTTAATTTAAGTTCAAAATTTGTTCAATCGTTGCCCCCATCTGAGCCGTTTCAGTGACCTGATGATGACGGACGGGTGCTTGTCGTAATTGGTCGACCGTGGCGGGAATCGGTGTTTTGATCAACGTGTGTAATTGATCCACGGCTGCTAGGCCATCTATGGTCACGGGTTCGCCAGTAATCGCCGATAGCACGGCTTGTGGAAACTTGTAGGGACTGGCCGTCGAAACGACCACCATTGGTCGCTGGTCTTTGGTGGCAGCTTGATATTGCTTGGCAACTGCGGAAGCGACCGCCGTATGCGGATCGAGCGTGTAGTGATGGCGTGTGTACAAATGGTGAATCTCATGTTGATCCTGTCCCTCGGTAACGAAGCCCGCCCAGAAGTCCTTGATGGCGTGACGCATCGCGGGAGTGAGCGAATACTTGCCGGTGGTCTTCAAATCATGCATCAGTCCGGCCGTTTGTACTGGATCTTCGCCCGTCAAATAAAAGATCAGCCGTTCGAGATTACTTGAAACGAGAATATCCATTGACGGTGAACTCGTTAAGAAAAAGTTGCGGTTCTTGTTATAAACGCCGGTATTAAAGAAGTCTGTCAAGACATTATTCCGATTAGAGGCACAAATCAATTTGTGAATCGGGGTGCCTAACTGTTTGGCGTAGTAGCCAGCTAAAATATCACCGAAATTCCCAGTTGGCACGCTGAAGTTCACTTCGTCGCCGTTCTTAATTTGGCCTTGCTTGATCAATTGTGCGTAGGCATACACGTAGTAGGCAACTTGTGGAAAGAGGCGGCCAATATTAATTGAGTTGGCACTCGAAAATTTAAGTTGCTTGGTGGCTAACTTTTGATGAAGAGCTGGATCAGTCAATAATTCTTTGACCTTCGTTTGGGCTTCATCAAAGTTACCATTAATTGCGATGACATTAGTATTGTCGCCGACTTGCGTGATCATCTGTTGTTTTTGAATGGCGCTGACGCCATCTTTGGGATAAAAGACGATGATACGTGTCTGTGGGACGTCAGCGAAGCCCGCCATGGCTGCTTTACCGGTATCCCCGGAAGTGGCCGTCAAGATGACGATGTCACTGCTGAGCTGGTTCTTTTTAGCAGCAGTGGTCATGAGGTGTGGTAAAATCTGTAACGCCAAGTCTTTAAAGGCAATCGTGGGGCCGTGAAATAGTTCCAAATAGTATTGCTTACCATGTTTCGTCACTGGTGCGATAGCCGGATCATCGAATTGGTCCCCATAAGCCGCGTGGATACAAGCTTTTAACTCGGCTTCGGTATAGTCAGTGAAAAATAGCTTGAGCACCTCGTAAGCAACTTCTTGATAGGACATGGTTGCGAGTTGGTCGAAGTCAAACTGTGCGGTCGGTAACTTAACGGGGACAAATAGGCCGCCGTCAGGAGTTAAGCCTTGTAAGACCGCCTGTGAACTGGTCATGGTGCGACTTGCAGTTTCACGGGTACTGCGATAAAGTGTTTCCATGGATGAACGTCCTTTCAATTGAATTTGTCTAAATGATACACTAAATTAGACGGGAACGGGGACGTTTACTAGAAAATTACGTGGATATTTCATGAATTGAACGTTGATTGTTCAAATGAATGTAACCGGTTACGAGAAAAGAGGAAAATCAGGATGCAACTAGCAGGAATTTTACACCGACCCGAAAGTGAAGATACAGCGATTTTAGCGGATCATCAAGTCTTGATGCGCATTCGAACGGCGCTAACGGATATAGTACAAGTCGAATTGGCCTACGCAGATATGTATTTATGGCAGGAAGGTGCACCGATGCAGCACGTAGCGATGCAAAAAGGCTTAGCCACGCAAGCTAATCAATATTGGACGATACCGATCAACTTACCCACCAATCGGGCGATCTATGCGTTTAAACTGACGGATCGTGATGGTCAGACGATCGGTTATGGGGATGAGGGGTTCTTTACAGATACCGCGGCCAATTGGACCGTTGCAGGCCGCTACTTCCATCTGCCTTATTTACACGTGAGTGATGCGGAGCTACCACCGACCTGGGTCAAACACACCGTTTGGTATCAAATTTTTCCAGAACGCTTTGCCAACGGCGATCCGACGAATGATCCTAAAAAATGCGCAGCCTGGGGTCAACTACCGGTCAAACGGGATTCCTTTTATGGTGGGGATTTACGTGGCATCATTGACCATTTAGATGATATCGCTGATTTGGGCGTGAACGGGCTGTATCTCTGTCCAATTTTCACGTCGCCATCCAACCACAAATATGACACGATCGACCATTTCGAGATTGATCCGCATTTTGGTACGAAGCAGGATTTTCAGGAATTGGTTGATCAAGCGCATGCGCGTGGGATGAAAGTCATGCTGGACGCGGTCTTTAATCATTTTGGCGACCAGTCACCGCAATGGCAAGATGTTGTTAAAAATGGGCAACAGTCACGATTTGCAGACTGGTTCCATATTCATGGCTGGCCAGTGGGGCGTGATCCACAAACTGGCGCGCTTAATTATGAAACGTTTGCCACTGGAGCGGCCATGCCTAAAGTGAACACACAAAATCCCGCGGTACAGCAATATTTGATTGATGTGACGAAGTATTGGATTGAACAGTATAATATTGATGCTTGGCGTTTTGACGTGGCGGATGAAGTTGACCATGGTTTCTGGCGTAAACTTTGTGGCGCATTGCGGCAAGTTAAACCAGACGTCTATTTATTGGGCGAGGCTTGGCATAGTAGTCAGGCGTTAGTGGCTAACGGTCAATTTGACGCGGTCATGAATTACCCATTGACGCAGCCTATCTTAGCGTTATTCAATCATGGGTTGTCATTGGCTGATTATGTCGGTAAAACGAATTTACAGTTAATGCAATATCGCCAACCGAACCAGCAAGTGATGTTCAATGCTTTGGACACCCATGATACCGCTCGGCTGTTGACGGTCTTGAATGGTAATGTGGCACAAGCCAAAGCGGCCTTGACACTTTTGATGCTGTTGCCAGGAACGCCATGTTTGTACTATGGCACGGAAGTCGGCTTAGCTGGTGGCCCAGATCCCGACAATCGGCGTTGCATGCCTTGGCAACCTGAGAATCAAGATTTAACCATGCGTGACTTTGTGAAAAAGTTAGTGACTTGGCGCCAAAGTCAGGCGGACTTTTTAGCAGAAAGTCAACTGAGTTGGCAAATTGATGGCGACGTGCTGCGCTTGACGCGGCAGAGTGCTCAACAAACGGTTACAGCGACATTTAATTTAGGACGGCAAGCCACCGCGGTGACCACAAATAAAATTGTGTTAGCGACCGGTTTGACCGCTGAAAATGATTTAACGTTAAATGGGTTTGTGGTTAGTGTGAAATAACGCTCAGGAGAAATAAAATGAGTCTGGATTTTTTTCCAGACTCATTTTTAAATACGCCAGTATTGTAGATTCTCACTTAAACTTTAATATCATTTGCGTTTAGCCATGGATCGACGCGCTGTACTTTGGTTTTGGGGTTGGCTGCCTGGATTTTAGTATTGGCAGTCGCGGCATTGCGTGATAGCCAAATGAGGTCAAAGCCTTGATCCGTAGTGACCATATCCTGAACACCACGTTCGGACCATTCAGCGTCTGGATAGGCCGCATGCAAAGTGGCACGAACCCGTCGACTATAAAACGCTTACATTATCAGATAAAATATATCACTAATATTGTCTCGTTTTGTGGGTAAAAAGTCAGCGTTAGGTTGTAGGATAAGTCATGGGCCAGATTTCACAGTAATCGAATTTGGCCTGACCAGTTAATTGGTGCATGACCTCGCCATGAGTCACACAAGCGATGCAATCGTATTGTTTAGCATATTTATCAAAGACTGCTGTGACCCGTGCTCGGACCTCATCTGACGTTTCGTAAGGGTAGGGGAAGTTTGCGGGCCGTTGATGTGGGGTTCGCTGATACTGCGTGTAGGATTCTAAAACTTGCGCCTTATTTTCGATGAGCGTTCCAGTGCGATCCGGTTGCCATTCATGTAACCCTAATTCAACTTTGACAGGCACGTCAACTTGACGGGCGATTTCAAGGGTTGTTGCCATGGTACGGGTGAATGGCGAAGTCAAAATTAGTTGGACTTGTTGTAATTCAGGTTGTTGTGCGCAACGTTGCGCCATTTTGATGCCAGCAGGCGTGAGACCGCCTAAATCACGACCATATCCCACATAATGGTTGGCAGTGACATCGGTATAGTCAGGTTCACCGTGCCGAATTAAATAAATTTTCAAGTTAAGCCCACCTTTCAGTCGTTGTGGTACTGATTTGAACTACCGTGCCTTGGTTGCGGCCATGTTTAAAATAAACTGTTAATTGTCTGTTTCCGTGGACGAGCACGTTCGCTGTGAGACAAACCTGCTGTCAAAAATCACTGATAAATAAGAAGTTAACGAAAGTCGATTAATATTAGATTTTCTGATTTAGCACAGGGCGGGCTGGATGATGCTCAGTGGTGAAATTTTCCTTTGCTGGTGGTTTTCCAGCTTAGGAAAAGCCCGGCTTGTGAGACCGCCCTTTGGCTCACAAACGTGGCCACCACGTTCCAGCATCAGTCCAGACCAACCGGAGCGGCAAGTTAAACAGATACTCATGACTATGAACGCTGTGATACACCGTTCTCAATAGAAAAGTCGCCGAAATCTGATTAGATTTCTAGCGACTTAACGAAATTATTTGGTTGCGGCTGGTTTGATGCTGCGGCCTTGGAAGAATTCAATAACGATCAAGACAACGTAGCAGATTAGGACAATGCCCAATAAGTTAGTCGTGTTGACGTTACTGGATAACCAGTAATACTGCCAGTGTTGGTTGTTGAAAACCCACCAAACAAGTAGACCCGCTAAGGCTCCTAAAGTATTCATAATTGCGATAAAGAAAATATTGCCGTTTTGTTTGTGGCTAGCCCAGTATGCTGATAGAATGGCCATCCAAGCGCCCCAGACGATTAAGCCTACGACAACGACCCAATAAATAATTGCTGCGATCATTGGTACTCCTTCTTTCTACAAGTTAATAACTTTATTTTACCATGAATTCGATTACATTGGGAGAGCTCAGTGATAATTTTCACAATCAGTTCAATTAATAAGTTTGGTGGCATTACTTGTTATTTAGACGTGGTTTATTTACAATTAGAACATAACAACAATGAAACAGGGAAAGGGTTGGCCTATCAATGACTTCTGCATGGAACTGGATTGGGATCATTGCTTGGATTATTGTTTTGGCGGTATTCGTGTGGGTATTTCATCATATTCGTGTCCGTCGAATCAAAATGATCGTGGAACGCAAGCATACGTTTGAATGGAGTAATTTGATCATTAGCGGCGTTGAGTTAGTTGTCGCGTTCTGCTTAGTCATCGGCATGGGTTACGTGACCTTCAATCGGCAAATTAATTTATCAGATTCGAAAGCCGTTAAAGTGACTTATCAATATGAACCATTAGTTTTACGCGTTGGAACTGAAGGCTCATACTATGTTGCAGTTGACCGCAGTACCAGCAATAAACCTGTGCATGTCTATAATTACTGGGTTAAGGGTGCTAAGTATACGGTCTCCAGCAATAAGGCCACAGTCGTTAGTAGCTTAAAACAGGCGAAAATTATGGATACGGGGATTCCGTGGTCACAAAAAATGTTACAAAAGCAAGATAATCAGCACGAAAATGCGTACGTGGTTAAAATGACGGCGACGTATCAGCCATCCTTTATGAATGGTTTAGGGGTGCGGGTTGGTCATCAAGCCATGACACGTTGGTTGATTCGAGTGCCAGCACAATCATTTATTAATACGACCGATATTTCAGAACAATAATTAAGGTAACACTGCTGAGGGAAACCTCAGCTTTTTTTGACCCCAAAATTTATAAATTACTAAAAGTTGTTAAACATTTATATTTAGAATAGTTTTTTGTTTATATCAGTCGGATAAAGCGGTAAACTTAACCCATGACAAAATTTTGGTGGTGAACCTTTAAGCCTAGATCAAAATTTTAAAAAATGTGATGTCAGATGAAAGAAGCGGAACCGATGATAGTCGAACAAAATACCCCGTTAGTCGTTTGTGGCATCATTGGTGATGAAACCACTTTAGTTGTGAATAAATGCTTAACGGGTCCCTTTAAGAATCGTTACGATTTACCCACGGCGCCCGTGACGTTGCGGCAAACTTTAAGCGACAGTGTGACCGAAATTGCAGCCAACGAAACTGGCCTAACGACTGCTGTTGAAAGCCAATTAGGAACTGTGCAATGGTTATTTCCCGAATCGGCACGGATGTTAGTTAGTATATTTTACTTGCTAGAACCAGTTGGCGGTCGGCTGGTCACGAAAAGACCCGCATATACGGCGGCGTTATCTGCTGGTGCGGAGCGGGTGCCATTGGTTCAGCTGAATTGGGCCAATAGTTCACCATTAGTTTTACAAGCAAAACGTTATCTAGCCACCGGAACATTTCCAATTGCTGATCAAGTGATCGCGAGCTACCCAATTCCAGAAACGCCACAGTTTTTGCTAAATTAGCTGGCTTGACAATCATGAGTGGACGTTGTAAGTTAGAAATAATTTAAAAGATTACACGTTGATGAGAAGAGTAGCTAACTTTATTCCGACAGCGAGTCAATGTTTGGTGGAAATTGATGGATGTGGTTAGTGAAGATGAACTCGGAGTGGGTCAGTTGTTGACGCGGCTGGTTCGGATTGATCACCGATATCTTGATTAAGCGTGGATTTCACGTGAAAATGAGGCAGCAATAGCTGTGAAGATAGGTGGCACCTCGGAGTGAAAACTTCGTCCTTCGTAATGAGGACGGAGTTTTTTTGTGGTCAACGGGCGCGTGAAAGGGAGTTTTTAAAATGGATCAAGCAGCATTTATTGAAAAGTATGCGACTAACCGATTAAATACGAATTCGCTAAAGTGGGATGCTTTGGATCAGCGGTATGGTAACAAGGATTTAATTGCAATGTGGGTTGCGGACATGGAATTTAAAGTGCCCGAAGCGGTAACCACGGCACTGACAAACCGAGTGGCGCACGGGATTTATGGGTATTCTTATACGCCTGATAGTTATTATGAAGCGTTTATTAATTGGGAAGAGCAGCGACACGGTCTGACGTTAAAAAAAGATTGGATTCGTTTTGGCACCGGCGTGGTTAACTCACTGTACGCTCTAGTCAATACTTACACGCGACCAGGTGATGGTGTACTAATTTTGACTCCGGTTTACTATCCATTCTTTAACGCGGTCCAAGATAATCATCGTCAATTAGTCACCTCAGAGTTAATTAACGATCATGGCCATTATTCAATTGATTTTGACGACGTGGAGGCTAAAATTAAAGCCAATGAAGTTCGACTATTCATTCAATGTTCACCACATAATCCAGTGGGACATGTCTGGACTGAAGCAGAAGAAACAAAAATTTTAGCGTTGTGTGAACAATATCACGTTTTAGTCATTTCTGATGAAATCCATCAGGACCTAGAGATTGACCCAGAAAATCATCCATTTATTTCTGCTTTAACGGTCGCTAATGAGCGTTTTGCAGATAACGTGATCGTAGTGAATTCACCTTCAAAAACATTCAATGTGGCTTGTCTGTTAAACTCGCATGTCATTATTCCGAATGACCAGTTACGGCAACAATACGATGATTTTATCAAGACGATTAATCAAACTGAAACCAACGTGCTGGGGCAAACCGCCGGCGAAGCGGCTTATCGGCATGGTACTGAGTGGCTCGACCAGATTCTTGAGATTATTCGTGGCAATTACCACTATTTGAAGACTGAATTAGCGGCCCATGCGCCCAAGATTGTGGTCGCAGATCTCCAAGGCACTTATTTGACTTGGTTGGATATTCGGCCATACGTCAAGCCAGAATATACGCGTGAATTTATTCAAGATAAGTGTGGTTTAGCTGTAGACTTTGGTGAGTGGTTTAGTTCAAATGACAAGGGGTTTGTCCGTTTGAATCTAGCTACCGATCCTAAATATGTGCATCAAGCCGTTCAAAATATTATTAGTTGCTTAGCACAATTAACTAAGTAGCGTGTCGTGCTAGTTTCGTAATATATCTAGTCAGGTAGTTCGCTAATCTATTCTGAAGGCACTTTTTCCTTGGATTAGATTATATAAACTTTGATGACATTCCATAGAATTGTAAGCGAAGCATGGCACAAGTGGCACATATGTAATCACTAATCATTTCAAATCAAAGTGGCGTCTTTAAAAAATGAGGATGCCACTTTTTTATTACAAAAAAGTCCAATCTAATGATCAATGTGAAGTGAACTTTTAGACCGGCGAATTTTGTTTCTATGCGGCGATGATCGTAGCAATTCATATAGTTTGGTAGTCCGATTTTTGAGTCACCATATGTCTCGTAGGGATGATTATGAACTTGGAAATATAGAAGCAATTTTCTGTCACCGCATTAGCTGGATACGTTTCTTTGACAAGTTTTTACCTGTTTAAGAGTAGTAATAAAATGACAATTCTGATATTGGAATTATTGAATCACAGCGTGGGTCATGCACTAATAAGCAGCTAATGGAAAATAATAAAGACTAAAAATCATTAATAAAATGCTTTCGCATAATGGTTTTTTGACTTTTTAATTTTTCATTAGGGTCTGTTTGAAAACTACTTGAGTAAAATACAAATCGAGGCAACATACACCGCTGATAAAAAGACATGCGCTAATTTATCATAACGAGTTGCTATTCGTCGATAGTTCTTTAATAGGTTAAAGAAATTTTCAATCAAATGGCGCTCACAATAAACGTAATAATCACAGGCCCATTTATTTTTGGCAGTCTCTTTTGGCGGAATCGTGTAAGTCCCTGATTCTGCCGTGATATATTGCCGTAACTCGGCGGTTCCATATGCTTTGTCCCCAATGACGTTTGATTCAGATATGTCCAATGATGCCAGTAAAGTTTGAGCTACACGACTATCATGGACTTGACCGCCTGTTAGTAAAAAGCAAACTGGATTGCCTAGACCATCTACGACCGCATGGATCTTCGTCGTACGGCCACCACGACTTAGTCCAATGGCTTGATTCTCGACCAAACATTTGACGTTTTTTTGCACCAGTTGTTTTTTGATGAAATCGGACAATCGTTGACTCTAAACTAAGATTTTCCATATCTGGATCATCGATGAGTGCTTCAAAGATACGTTCGAAGAGCCCAGATTCAACCCAAAGGCGGAAACGACTATATACCGTCTGTCAGGCGCCGTACCGTTCTGGAAATCACGCCAAGCCGGCACCACTACGCATAACCCAGAGGATGGCATTAAATGCAGTTCAGTCATCAATTTTGGATGGACGTCCAGTTCGGTATGGTGGAAATAACGGGTCAATACGTTCCCACTGATCATCTGACAAAGGTTACAAAACTAGCACTACACGTTAAGTAGCCTAAAATAGACGCCTTTAAATCCGTTAAGATTTAAGAACGTCTATTTTTTTGAGCTTTTTTAGGTGGTTCAGCCACGGCTTTTGTTGGTCGCCGCGTGGCTTTTTAAACCTCGTTTACGTTCGATTTGTCGACGGATGAAGGAGTAAGCCATTAAGGCTAGCGCCAGGATAACCGTGACAGCAGCTGCAGTTTTAAAACTAAACATCCAGAGAAAAACGGCAATGGCGAGCGTACAGTAAATAAGTAAAAACATGGGACCCTCCTTCTTTCACATCGAGATCTTTAAGTTAATAGCTTCATTGTAACGACTAAAAATAGCTATCTCGTGATCGAAATTTGAATTTTTTGTTAAGAGTGTCATTTTTTGCGAAATAGTGGTGGACAAATTGCCACTCGTCAGGTGAATCAATGAATTTCAGTTTTTGGGCAGCGGTAAGAATGACTGGAGACAAAAAAATAAGCCTAGGGACGCCCCAGACTTGTTTTGATCGTCCTGATAGTGTTGAAATGCATGATAAAAGTCAGTTTTAACGGAAACGATGACGACTTAATCGTCGTTCGTTGGCCTGACTCAATTGTTCCTCAGTCAGTTGATAATGCTGAGCTTGGACCAGTTTATCAATCCCAATCTGCAAGGCCTTAAATTGATCTTGATTGCCGACAGTTGGCGCTAACTTGGCCGCAATGGCTTGTAACTGTTCAACGTTAGGCGTCAGCGTTTCGACGACTTGTTGATCGTACTGTTTCTGCGATAGACTGTGTGTTTGCCAGCGTGTGACACGTGACAAGAGGGTGAAAAGCTGCGTTGTCAAAATATCGGTTAAATAATCGGTTTCAGTTGAACTGAATGCCATTGTAACCACCTCCATAACTCACTATATGTTCCTTAGTTTAGCACGTTTGGTGAGTTGGATGAAAATTACTAGGCCAAAAGAAAAAGCGACCGAGCACTGAACTCGGTCACTTGATTAGTTTTTATGAGCGCGGTCTTTGAAAATGAATAGTTTACTGAAGAACCAGTTCATGACAACGATGATGACTTGATCCAAGAACTTGACGAGTAAGTTATTCCCGTGTAAGACAGTAACACCAATCACCATAATTGCTTCGTCTACGAAAAAGCTGAGTAGTCGAAAGCCAAAGAAAGAGGAGGCTTCTGCGACGACAGCTTTGACCGTCGGCGTTTTAGAGTCGAAAACCCATAACTTATTCGTGACATAGGCAAATAAGACTGATAAGAACCAAGCAATGGCGTTGCTGAGCCAAACTGGCCAACCAATTAAATCGTTAAATAGCCAAAAGACGACAAAATTGACGACGGTGGTTAAACCACCAAAAATTAAATAAGACAAAACACTCTGATAGCGATGCCATAGTTGCATAATTGTTTTCAATATTTCGCGCTCCAAATAGTTAAATTAAGTGCTATTATCGTAGCATAAAAAAACTAATTGTGCGGCGGTTAACGATTATTTTTGGGCTAAATCAGTGAAATAAGCGTCGTATGCAGTTTGGGCAGTTGCTAAATGATCAAAACGCGCGACGGTGATGACTGTATGCCCAGTTAAAGTTAATGCGGTAATTTTAACGGTGTAGGGGTGCTTGGACCAACGACTAGTGAGCAAATCAATCTGGTAGTCGACTTCGTCACTGATTACGACTGTTTGAGTGATCAAAACGCCATGACGTCCTTTTGTCAGTGCTAACATGTAAACCGCCTCCCCAGTGGAATAACTCCATTGTAGTGGCTGGGTGTAAACGGATGATTCTGTTTGTGTAAATTTTGTGTAAAAGTCTTACGTCAGGTTTTAAGTACGCTAGCATGAAGGTACCACAAAGTCTCAATTTGTCTCTATTATACAGCCAACGAGTTCATCTCTAAATGTCCTCCGTCTCCGTGGACTAATTCGTTTACTGTGAGGCAGACCTGCAGGGCGCTTTCAAGCCGAAAACCACGTCTTAAAAGTCGGCCAGACACTAACACTTGCACCTGGGACAGCTCGCCCAGCTAAGTGTCTCGACACGGTAAACGAACTGGTCCACTCCACGTTAGATAGCGATTTAACAAGTGAACATCAATTAGCCCCGTATCAACGAAAGGTCAATTGATATTAAGGATCACTAATTAGCGCAAGGCAGGCTGGATGATGCTCAGTGGTGAAATTTCTCAAGAGTGTGAGGGTCAACGGGCAATGCTCAGGAGCAGTTGGACCGAACACGTTTCGGCTGCTGGTGGTTTTCCAGCTTAGAGAAAGCCCGGCTTGTGAGACCGACCTTTGGCTCACAAACGTGGCCACCACGTTCCAGCATCAGTCCAGACCAACTGGAGCGGTAAGTTAAGCAGATACGATGTGATAGCTACGATTTCCTTAGCCCTAATCAAGGACACTTTTTGCAAGGTAATTAATTGAGAACGCATTCATGAGCGATAAATGTTAAAATATACTTAGTAGATGGAAAGGGTGTGGCGCAGATGTTACAAGAATATACGAATATTTTAGTTCCCTTAGACGGTTCGAAACAGGCGGAAGCAGCTTTAAACAAAGCGGTAGCCGTCGCGAAACGTAACCAAGCTCACGTGGATGTTTTGTCCGTCATCGATCCTGGACAATTCGGCTATAACTTAGCCGGTTTGGCGGATGGCGACATTACGTACCAATTGGTTCAAGACTCGGAAGCCTATTTGAAGGGTGTTGTGGCAACCATTAAGAAAAACGGCTTTGAGGATATTGAATTCCATATCCGAATGGGCAGCCCGAAGCCAATCATCTCTCAAGACTTCATTGAAGATCATCACAACGACTTAATTATGATGGGTGCTACTGGCTTGAATGCCATGGAACGTGTCCTTGAAGGCTCTGTCACGACTTTCGTTCAACGGAATGCCTTAACAGATGTTATTGTGGTAAAAACAGATTTGAATAATACGCAAGTGACTAAATAATTAGCCAAATAAAAACGGCCGCCCGGTTGGACAGTCGTTTTTATTTGGCTAATTTCTGAGCTGTAATTTGCGATTGAAGTAGTAGGCTATCGCAAGGAAGAGGCTACTGCTAACCATCATCGTCAGCATTGGCATGTACGGATTGAACAGGCCCAGTGTTTGGTGATAGCCTAAGAGAAGCTTGAGAAAGTTAGTAAAAGCAATCACGGCCGCGCTAGTTTGGCGACCAACTGCGATAGAACCGACGAATCCGAGCGCGAAAACGGCGAGAATTGGGACGACGATGGCGATAACTCGTTGGACGGTTTTGGTGAATAAATTCATGATATTACTGAGGACCATCGCGAAAGCTCCAACTGTGATGAAGAAAAGCCACAAAAATAGCAGGTAGATCGTCACGGTCATGAAAACATTGTCGCCAAAGAACTTGGTATACATTTCATAGGGACCGCGCGCTAATTGAGCAAAAACGTCGATGCGCATCGCGGGAGCCGCAATGGCGAAATCATTGATCAAAGTGAAAATCGTGCCGATGAAACTCATCACTAACAAGTTGTAAAAGCGTGCTAGCCAGTAGGTCCGCCGGGAGATCCCATTTTGAATCACTAATTTGAAATTGTCATATGTTTGCAAATGGATGATAAAAATAAAGAGTCCGACAATAAAACCAATGCCTAAACCACTTAAATGGGAACGCCAGCTAAAGGTGCTCAGACGACCAGTGAGTAATGCGAGTAGCAATGGTAATAGCGTTTCGGCCGCGATGACAATTAAGATCGCCCAACCGAGGTATGGCAATTGTTCTTTGAACAAGTAGCGTGTCAAACGCCAATGTTTCTTTGGCATATCAGTGTCTGCCTCCTTAAACTTAAGCATTTTTGAGCTTTAATTTCCGGTTGAAGTAGTAAGCAATAGCTGCCATCAGTATCCCAATAACGATAAGCGTTAACGCTGGCATGATGGGGTTTAAACTACCAGCGGAATCATGGTTAGAGCCACCCATGAGCCAATAAAGAAATTCAAAAATGGCTTTAGTATGAGCATCCGTCGCCGATCCAGGGCTGGAAACATTCATGAGAAAGACTAAGAAAAAGCCGCCCAAAATTGGAATAGCAATCAGAACAACTCGTCGCACCGTTTTCGTTAACAGGCTGAAGATGCTTCCAAGTGCCATCCCGCTGAGGCCTAGCGCAACAAAGAGTAGCCAGGTGAGAATAAAGCCAGCAATTAAGTTTGGCATGGTACCAGAACCAAAATGCGTCCCATATAACTGAGCGTAAAATTGATGGTTAAAGCCTTGTGCGAAATGCCAGTGTTGAATCGGGTTACTAACGGCGAAGTAATAAATTGTCGCCAACAGTTCGCCAATTAAACTAACCATAAGCAAGCTAAGTAGGCGTGCTAACCAGAAAGTTTTACGAGAGATACCATTTTGAATGAACAGTTTGAAGTTATCGTAGCTGAATGTCATCCAGATGAAGGCGAATAAGCCAAAGATAAAACTAAAATTAAAGACAAATAGATGGCCAAATGAAAGGTGATTTAAGGTGCCAGTGAATAGCGCAAAAAGGAACGGGATGACCGCTAAACTTGCAATTACATAGAAATAAACGAGACCTAAGTATTTCAGTTGTTCACGAAATAAATAGCGCGTCGCGACTTTCAATTTAGCTGACATGAGTAGCAACCTTCTTTTCGTTGGTTAAATTGATAAAGAGTTTCTGCAAGTCTAAATGTTCAACTTTAACAGTATCTGGAATCGGGCGATCATCCGCCAAAGCCCCATAAACATAGTGAGCGGTGATTCCGCCCAGATGATCGTCACCGATGACGTTTAAACCGGCTGTATATTGGCTGACATCGGTGTCTGGACCAGAAACCGTGTAGGCTTTTTCTAAAATATCAGGCACACTGCCATTGACCACGATTCTGTGGTCATTTAGCACAAAGACATGCTCAATCAAGTTAGCAATTTCTTCAATCAAGTGAGTTGAAATCACGAAAGTCCGTGGTTTTTCTGAATAGGTCTCAATCAATTCTTGATAGAACAATTCACGGTGATTGGCATCCAAGCCTAATACGGGTTCATCAAGGAAAATGTAGTCAGCTGGCACACACAAGGCCACAATTAATTTGAAGATTGAACGATAACCGGTTGAGAGTTTGCCAAAACGTGAGGTTAAATCCAAGTCGAATTTGTCGGCCAGAGCCTTGGCGTATTGCCGATCAAAACTGCCATATAACAGTTCTGTCGTATCAAATAGCTTGGTTAATTTAGACCGTTCAGAATATAAGTTAACTTCACTCATTAAATAGATCCGACCGAGGGTACGATCGTTGTCGTTCAGTGATTCCTCGTCTAAAGTAACGATGCCTTGACTGGCAAAGATACGATTACTGATAATGTTCAGCAAAGTACTTTTACCAGCACCGTTACGACCCAATAAACCATAGATCTTGTTCGGTTCGATCGTTAAGTTGATGTCATCAAGAACTTTTTTGCCGTGATAGTTTTGACTGACGGCGTGAATTTGAATGCTCATTTTGTTGAAAACCCCCGTTCGATTAATTGTGCAAGTTCTTGTTTAGTAATGTGCAGTTTCCGGGCTTCACTCACAAGATTTTTGACGTAATCATCGTAAAATTGATTTCGCCGTTTTTCGACAATCCGGCCTTGCGCACCGGCAATGACGAACATCCCAACGCCACGACGTTTTTCAATGAGATTGGCATCTACTAAGATGTTCATCCCTTTGAGCACGGTGGCTGGATTAATATGGAATTCTTTGGAAATTTCAGTTGTTGAGGGAATTTGTTCACCCTCCACAAAGGTCCGAGCAAAGATTGCTTCTTCGATCTGTTCAGCAACTTGTAAATAGATTGGTTCAGTACTATTGAAGTTGAACTGCATATTTTTCACCTCATTGCAGTGGGTTAATCGTTATTTGGTTGCAATCTTATGGTGACGAGTCAAGGTTAGTTGATGTTCAGTCCGATCAATCCGCGCGGCAATCCAGCAGGAGAGTAGTAACAGTGCCCCGAGCACCGCTAGTAGCGTGTCCTGATGTTCAAAGCCAAATAGGGTTGCGGTGATCACGTTGGCGGCAAGCCAGAGACTAGGCATTAAACTGCCAAGCCAGAATTGGTGGCGATTAGCTAAGCCATAACGGTGAATTGGCGTAATAACGATTAATAAAGCGACTAATCCAAAGTATACCATGATTCATTCCTCCTCCAAAAGGTTATTGTAAGACGATCCGCCGATAAATTTGGACCGTGATGAGATAGTAGATTAAATAGAGCCCCGCAAAAATTAAGAATGGTAACCAAATACCAACATAAGGTGAACCGACCATAATGAAGCTGAACATTTTGAGTCCAAAGAGGACGTGGACGACGCCAACAATGCCGGGCAGGATGAATAAGACGGCAATTTCTTTGCGTAAGGCACTGTTCAGTTGGGTTTTGCGTGTTCCAATCTTATTGAGCATGACGTAACGGTGTTGGTCCGCTGCGGCGCCGGACAAGATTTTGAACATTAAGCAGCTCGCTAACATGGCTAAAAAGGCAACCCCTAAGAAGAAGCCCATGAATTCTAAGCCGGAATACATACTATTGATTACTTGGTAACCGGTGTAACGGCCGCCTAACATTTCGCCTTGCAAGCCGGTATCGCGTTGACGTTGACTAGTTGCGAGCTTTTTCAAGGCCGCGGTGTGTGCAGTCACATCTTTGGTGGCGAAGACGGTCAAACGTTGTTCTGGCTGGCCTAATTTGGCGTATTGCGCGTCACTTAACATCTGGGTACTCAAACGTTGTTGAGCACTCCCTTGTAATGAACCAAGTTGGTAACTGGCGGTTGATTTTAGCAATTGTTGGGCATTGTTGTGCTTAACCGTAAATTTAAGTTGGTTACGGCCAGATTGAGTCATCGTGATAAATGGGTGCTGATTGAAGTCACTAGCCCGATAGTAAACGGCTTTTTTGCCAACCTTGAAACGATACATGCTTTCAGTGGTAGGCTTTAAAGCTTTAAGTTGAGCTTTTTGAGCATTAGTTGTATTGACTAAGCCCATGTCGTAGGCGTTACTACCTTTGACCATCAGTGGCACTTGGCGATGGAAACCCATGCCGACCGTGATGGCACCGAGTGCTAAGGCGAAAAGCATGGCCACGATGGATAAGATCTTCGTATAATTTCGAATTCGGAAACCTAATTGTGATAATGTGAAGCCATTTAAACCCCGATTAGCAAATGGTAATCGTTTGAGCAAGATGACCAACCAAACAAAGATGGCATTAAATAAAAGGTACGTTCCTAACACGATCGTGACTAAGGCTAAGCCGATGCCGGCCATCTGTAACTTATCCAAGTTGGCCATCGACCAGTAGCCGATGGCAATGGCGATGAGGCCAATAACGACTTCAACGGCTTGTCGGACGGGCTTGAGTTGGGGCCGGTTGGGCTGATCATTACTGTGTAACAATTTCAGGGCAGGAGTCTTCGTTAAGGCAATTAAGTTGAAGAAACCGGCTAGTAAGAAGAGGCCAACATAGAGTAACAGCGTCGTTAACGCTGCTGGCAAGTACCAAGCGGCTAAGTGATGCAGGGTTAAGCCGAGGCTACTAATGAGTAATTGACTCAGACCAAGCGTCAGTAGTGTGCCGAAGAGAATACCGACAATGGTGGCTGTGATGCCGACTAAGAGGGTTTCTAACCAAATCAGTTGGCCAATTTTACCTTTACGTGCGCCGACTAACATGAATAAACCATAGTCACGTTTGCGCATACTGAGTAAGAATGAGTTGGCGTAACCGATGTAGACCAAGGTAATAATGGTCAATAAAACGGAACCAAATTGGAAAATCATGCCGATCATACTGATGCCGGTATTTTGTTTTAAGAACGTTTTGTTTGTGGCTAAGGCTTCGAACATGTAGAAGATGGCACTGGACATGATTAAGCCAGAAAACAAGACTAAGTAATCACGCCAGCGTTTTTGGAAGCCGGTCATAGCAAGTTTAGTTAACATTTTGTGAGGGGCTCCTTTCTATTGTTCGAATGTGCCAAGGGTGTCGAGAATTTGTTGATAGAAGTCTTGCCGTGTTAAGTTAGCTCGCTGTAATTCTTGACCGATCTTACCGTCTTTGATGAATAGGATACGTTGGCAATAACTAGCTGAAAACGGATCATGGGTGACGAGTAAGATGGAAACGGCTTGTTCATGATTAATCGTAGTGAATAAATCTAACAATTCACGTGCTGACTTTGAGTCCAAAGCACCAGTTGGTTCATCCCCGAATAACATGGCGGGTTCGTTGATCAAGGCCCGGGCGGCAGCGACCCGTTGTTTTTGACCACCGGAAAGTTCGTTTGGATAGTTGTTCAAGAATTCCGCAATCCCTAAATGAGTCGCGACGGCTTCTACCGCTGGCTTGATTTTTTTCAGGCTAGTATTTTGTAAAGTTAAGGGCAACGCGATGTTTTCATAAGCAGTCATCGTTTCAAGCAAGTTAAAGTCTTGAAAAATAAAGCCAATTTCTTTCGCCCGAAAATCAGCAAGTTGATTGCCCTTTAAGTGGGTAATCGGTTGTTGATTAATGGTGACTTCACCACTAGTGGGTTGATCCAAGGTAGCAAGCATATTGAGTAACGTGGTCTTCCCAGAACCTGAAGCGCCCATGATGCCGACAAATTCGCCCGCGTTAACGTCGAAGTTGATTCCCTTTAACGCTTCATATTGTTTTGTTCCGGCCTTACCGTAAGTTTTGTGTAAATCGGTCACCGTCATAATTGGTGTAGTTGGCATAATGTGTAACTCCTTTTAATTAACTTAGTTTGTTATTTAGTTAGTTGCTTATGTAACTAACTATAAAGGTAACTAGCATTTCTGTCAACCGTGCAATAATTAATTTTATGATAAACGCTGCTGCAGCAAGGCTTATAAACGGAAATAATTTTAATAATGATTGGATCTTGGTTAATGGGTGGTTCGTTAGGTGGGTCACTAAGACGTGATAATTTTGATTGCAATCAACCGTCAGCTAGCCTAAAATTACATTTACTGAGTTTAGGCAGGTCAATATAGGAGGAAACGGCATTGAAAAAGATTTTAGTCTTGCATACGGGTGGCACGATTGCCATGTCAGCGGATGCAGCTGGTAATATGGCGCCCGGCGCGCAAAATCCCTTGGACAGTTATGAAAATCCATTTAGTGGGGAAGTTCAATTAGAAACAGAAGATGTCTTTAATTTGCCTTCGCCGCATATTACGCCCGCACGGATGTTGCAATTAAAGCAACGGATTGCTAAAGCTGCGAGTGAAGGGGTCGATGGCGTGGTAGTCACCCATGGGACCGATACATTAGAAGAAACAGCGTACTTTTTGGATTTGACGTTACCAAACGATTTGCCCGTCGTAGTGACCGGCGCGATGCGGTCAGCCAATGAAATTGGCTCGGATGGGCTGCATAATTTGGAAACGGCGATCCAAACGGCTAGCACGCCGGATGCAGCTGATAAAGGCGTATTGGTTGTCATGAATGATGAAATTCATTCGGCACGTTATGTGACTAAGACGCACACGACCAACGTTGCGACATTCCGAACACCAACCTTTGGCCCTATTGGGTTAGTAGCGAAACATGGCATTGTCTTCTTTGAATCGCTATTACGGTCAACTGTTTGTCCGATTCGAACGGTTGTCGATAATGTTTTCTTAATCAAGGCTTACGCGGGAATGGGACCAGAGTTATTCGAAGCAATCGCACAACCAACGACTAACGGTGTGGTCATCGAAGCACTGGGTGCCGGCAATTTACCGCCGGCTACTTTACCAGCGGTTCAAAAATTATTGGATCAAGGTATTCCAGTAGTTTTGGTGTCACGTTGTTTCAACGGGATTGCACAAGATGTGTATGATTACGAGGGTGGCGGTGTTCAGCTGAAACAGATGGGTGTGATTTTCTGTCAAGGTTTAAATGGACAAAAGGCTCGCATCAAGCTATTAGTCGGCGTAAGTGCTGGCATGTCAGCTGATGAACTGGCTCGCTTTGTGGCCACTGCCAATTCATAAAAAATTAAAAATCTCTTTAAAACGATTAGCTGAGGTATAGTTATCATATCTATAAGTATCCGATTAGCTTGCCGCTCCGGTTGGTCTGGACTGATGCTGGAACGTGGTGGCCACGTTTGTGAGCCAAAGGGCGGTCTCACAAGCCGGGCTTTTCCTAAGTTGGAAGTCCACCAGCAAAGGAAAACTTCACCACTGAGCATCATCCAGCCCAACCTGCGCTAAGTTAGTAGATCTATATTAATCGGCCTTCATTAAACCGAGATTTTACTACTGCCTTATTTGATTTAAACCACTATCTGACGTCGGAGTGGACCAGTTCGTTCGCCGTGTCGAGACACTTAGCTGGGTGGGTTTTCCCAGGTTAGTGTCTGGCCGACTTTTAAGACGTGAACTTCGGCTTGAAAGCGCCCTGTAGACCGGTCTTTGGCTACAGGTCTGCCTCACAGCGAACGAACTGGTCCGCAGAGACGGACAAAGCAGTCACATATTCGAAGCATGAACGCCCCGATGTACTGAGTTAAACTGCATTATTTTCATAGCGACACAAAAAATCCAGCTTCAATCAAGGTGTATTCACACTTAGATTGAAGCTGGATTTTTAATGATTTGATTATTGATTGAGCAAGTTTTGTTTAACCAATCGTGCTAAGTAGGCTTCTTTTAAGAAATCACCGTGGTTGATATTTTTTTGATTGATAGTCATCGCATTATAGCGGTGGGCTTCATTCATGAAAAGTTTACTTCCGGCTGTGACACTTGAAAGTGGGACGACATGATCATCGCCATCTCCAGCATCACCAGCGATATTGATCACCGTATGCAAAGAGTTGAATTTTGCTTTGTTGGCTAGCAATGGCTTGTATAGCGTTTCATCTGGTTGCGCTTCGCTGGTACCTAAGAAGGGCGTCCCGACGAGCATTAAGTCGTGAATCGCGACGACCGGACTCGTCGCCAGACCAGCAACATAACGACTAAAAATCAGGCCACCGTTGGAATAACCCAGTGCGTTGGCCGTGGTGACTTTGTCATGCTGACGTAAATAAGTCATCGCGTTGGCTAAGCCCTTAGTTTGTTGGATGATGGTCTCATTGGTGTCGCGACTATTTTCAAAATAAATCACGATTAAAGTATCATTTAATTGCGCATTCTTAACCCGCGTTTTGGTTGCGGTCACTGATAGATCTTTTGCCACCGTCACGTTAATGACCGGGTGTGGTTGAGACGCATTCAAGGATTTGATCAGCGCATCGAAGTCATCGTGTGTGCTATCGCTGCCGGCAATCATGATCAATGGTCGTTTTTGACCGGTGATTACGTGGGTCGTTTTGTCGGTATGAAGTTGTGTGACCAACCCTAGCCCGATGATTGATAGGAGGAACACGACGCAAATAATCAAGCCCCATTTAACCCTTTTCGACATTGTCCCACCTCATTTGATTAGAGCCGCTCTGCAATTACTGGTCGCTCATTTAATGATTGTACGTCCCGGTTGTTAGCCTTAAAAAGCGCCTGGTAAGTAGCCAATTGTTTCTCACCAAGCATGACTGAATCGGCACAAACGTACCATTCAACGGTTTCGGTTAGTGGTGGCGTCGTGAGTGAGCCCAAATAATGATAAACGGTGCCAGTATCCGGTAATAGTTCGGTTAGGTTGATGGGTTCGGTCAACTCGTGGCTAGCGTTAGGCGTGAGCTGATCGAGTAAGCCTTGAAAACTCGCATTGGGTTTGCCGATGCGACCGAAGACGGCGACAACGGCGAGTTGGCCGGTGGCGCTACGATGAACTAAATGCCATTCGAGCGGTGCGGCTTGGCCGTCGATGAGGTGCTCAGCGGGCGTATGAAAATGAATTTGATCAAAGTTGAAATCGCGGTCGTTGAGGTACGCAGCGCCCGTTCCAGTCGCTTGCAAGGTCGTGTCCGTGCCAACAATGGTCTTAGCTTGGTACAGGCCTCGCCAGCTGATTGCTGATAATTGTGAAGCAGTCGTGTTAGCGGTCGTAATGTCAATTGGGGATTGGTGTTGACCGCCGACAAATTGCCAATCTTTTTGGGTCGTATAATCTAGTGTCGTCATGCAAAAGCCTCCGTAAATATTGTGATTACTTCTATTTTCTCACCGTAACTGACATTGTCAATTAATGGTGAATATTTTTACCAAATGACGTCGGCCACAATGTTAGAATAGAAGATAGATCATGCGATTGAGACTTGACGGTTGACTAAAATAGGTTGTGTTAGTTAATTAACGATTAAGCCAAGTCGCATTGTAGTTAATTCATAGAATAGGTGGCAAGAATCATGGCAAATGAACGATTATTACCGATTCAAAAAGGCTTTAACTTTCGCGAACTAGGTGGCTATGCGACGAAGGATGGTCATCATATTAAATGGCACAAATTAATTCGGAGTGGTGGGTTGGATCGTTTAACACAAGCCGATTTAAAATTTTTAAACGACTATGGTGTCCGTTACGATATCGATTTTCGTTCACCACAAGAAGTCCTCGATAGCCCAGACCGGGTGCCAGGCAATGCTAAATACTTATATGCCCCTGTTTTCAATGTTGATGAGACCAAGAACTCTGATGGGACCGATAAGATGGCGGCTGATTTGGAACATCATCCAGATAGCGGCTATCGGCACATGTTGAAAGTTTATCGGTTAGTCGTGAATGAACATCACGCTAAAATTGAATATCGGCGTTTCTTTGATATCTTACTTGCTAATGACCAACCCGATGAATCCTTGCTCTTCCATTGTACGGCTGGGAAAGATCGGACTGGGATGGGGGCCGTTTACTTACTCACGGCACTCGGCGTTGATCTGGAGACGATTCGCCAAGATTATATGTTGACGAATTCAGCTTCGGCGGGGCGTATCACCAGTGCAGTCAGCGATGCCAAGCAACAAGGGGCTTCACCAGCCACGATTGAAAGTATTCGGGCTTTATGGTCCGTTGACGATGATTATTTGGATGCAGCTTTATCTGAAATCAAGCATCAATCTGGTAATATTGAACACTATTTAAGAACTGAATTAAAGCTAACTAAGACCGAGATTACTCGTTTACGAGAATTGTATCTCGATTAGTCAAGAAAGGGTTAAAATGCGCTATTTAACGAGTCCTAGTCATGATATTCGGACTAATTTGGCCATTGAAACTTATTTAATGGCCCATGCTGATTTATCCGAACCGATTTTATATTTCTACATCAATTCACCTTGTATTATTGTTGGCCGTTATCAAAATGTTTTAGCTGAAATCAATCAAGCGTACGTTGAGCAACAAAAAATCATTTTGACGCGTCGGACGTCTGGCGGTGGGGCGGTCTTTGACGACCTCGGTAATGTCAGTTTCAGCTTTATCACTAAGGATGACGGCGATGGCTTTGGTAATTTCAAACGTTTTACCGCCCCAGTCTTAAAAGCCTTACATGCGATGGGAGCGACTGGCGCTGAAATGAGCGGTCGCAATGATCTGCTTATTGATGGTAAGAAGTTTTCTGGCAATGCGATGCATGTTGAAAACGGCCGCATGTTCTCACACGGTACGTTGATGTATGATGTGGACCAAACGCAAATCGCTAAAGCCTTGAATGTGCCAGCGGACAAGATGGCCTCAAAGGGAATCAAGTCTGTTCGCAGCCGGGTCACAAATTTGCGGCCATATTTGGCACCGGAATACCAACACTTAACGATCGAGGGTTTCCGGGATCGTTTGGCACGTGAGATTTTAGGGGTATCGGATTTGATTGCGGCTAAAAGATATCCACTAGATGATGCTGCTAGAGCCGGTGTGGCGGCCTTGAATGCCAAGTATTTCAAAAACTGGGATTGGATTTACGGTGAATCACCAGCTTTTGAAATTCAACATCGACGTCATTTTACCGCCGGAACAGTTGATTTCCGATTGCATATCGCCTCGGGTCGAATTGCCGATCTAACGGTCTATGGGGATTTCTTCGGCGCACAACCGGTCCAAACGGTGTTAACGGCCTTGAAAGGAGTCAAGTATACGCGGGCAGCGGTGACGGCGGCGTTGGCTGATTTAGATTTGAGCCAGTACTTTGGCCAAATTGATCACGAAGCCTTGATCGAGTTAATTGTGGCTCAAGGTGAGACTCAAAAATAGCGTCCTAAAAGGGTTGTGACTCGTCGCAACCTTTTAGACTTTTTAAAAATGTAACCGTTTTAAATAACATTTTGCTTTATATCGTGAAATCGTTTACAATATAGGCAACGATAATTAAATTATATAGCCAAGCTGCTAGTGAGGGACTGTTTGAATGTTGCCAGGTGAACAATCATTAACTAGTAGACCGATTAAATCGGTAACTTCAATTGGAAAAGGAGTCATAAAAATGCACAAATTTGTTGCGATCGTCGGGACCAATTCTGATCACTCGACGAATCGAAAATTATTACAATTCATGCAAACCCATTTTGCGGATCAAGCCGCTATTGAATTAGTTGAAATTAAGGACTTACCGATGTTTAATAAACCTGAAAATCGGCAAGTTCCTGAAGCTGCGCAAGCTATCGCTGCGAAGATCGATGCTGCGGATGGGGTCATTATTAGTACGCCAGAGTATGATCATTCGGCACCAGCAGTTTTGATGAATGCGTTGGAATGGCTGTCATTCCATATTCACCCGTTTGTGGATAAACCGGTCATGCTGATTGGGGCGTCATACGGCTCACTGGGGACGTCCCGTGCGCAGGCGCATTTACGTCAGATCCTGGATTCACCAGAATTACGAGCACGGATCATGCCGAGTTCCGAGTTCTTATTGGGGCATTCGCTACAAGCGTTTGATGAGGAAGGTAATTTAGTTGATGAACAAAAGTTAGCTAAGTTGACCGGCTTGTTTACTGATTTTCAAACGTTCGTAGACATCACCAAAGAATTGAATCATGCGAATGAAGCTAACCGTAAAGAAGTTCAAAATGTTAATTGGGACAAGCTATAGATAGGAGTGTCGTGACATGAAATTAGTTGGAATTGCAGGATCGGTTGCCGATAAATCATACAACCGGTTACTATTAAAATTTATTGCTAATCATTTTAGTGATACCGTTGATGTTGAAATCTTGGATATTCAAGATGTACCGATGTTCAATCAAAGTGATGATCAAACCAACAGTGAATCGATTCAATATTTGAGCAATAAAATCAAACAAGCAGATGGGGTCATTATTGCGACACCAGAGCACAATCATACGATTACCGCGAGCTTGAAGAGTGTGATCGAATGGTTGTCTTATCAAATCCATCCGCTATCTGGCAAACCCGTGATGATCGTGGGCGCGTCATATTACGATCAAGGATCTTCCCGCGCACAATTGAATCTACGCCAGATCTTGGAATCACCAGGTGTTGATGCGATTGTGATGCCCGGTAATGAATTTTTACTTGGTGAAGTTAAAGAAGCCTTTGATGATCAAAATGACTTGAAGGACCCACGGACAGTTGGTTTCTTAAAAGAGACACTTGATAAGTTCGTTAAGTTTGTTAAAGTCATCAATACGATGAACGGTCCTGCGGTGGATGATAGCTGGAAGTCAGAAGACTTGGAGTCACACGGCAAAGTGGAAACGACCATTGAAGGTGTCGACATGCATGCCGCCGATTGGGTTGAACAAGCTTCGGCCAAAACAAACGCTGCTGAAGGAGACGACTACGTCAAGTTGGATCGTGGGGTTCTGACCGTCAATCAGTTGAATTACTTCTTGAATTCAATGCCAATGGAATTGACGTATGCCGATGCCAATAATCAATTTATTTACTATAATCATAATGCGGATGCCAAGGATATGTTGGCTTCGCGGACGCCGGCACAGGCGGGTAATCCCATGGCCGACTGTCATCCTAAGCGTGCGATTCCTCATGTTCAACAAGTCATTCACATGCTACGGACTGGGAAGACGGATCTGTTCAAGCTCCCTGTTCCGGGTAATGGCCCCGATAAGTACGTGATGCATTATTATCAAGCTATGCACGATGGCAAGGGTGATTATAAAGGAATCAATGAACTGGTTTTGGACATTATGCCAATCGTAAAATACTATTTGGCACATACGGGTCAAGTCTTGGCTAAGGACCCAAATGCCAAGACTGACGCAATTTCGGGTGCTTCGGCTAAAGGTGCCACGGCGAAGCCGGATGGTATTTCTGGGGCATCGGCGGATACTGAGGCACAACCGGATGAAGTTTCCGGAGCTTCCGCAGACCCAACGCCAGAGACACCAACTAAACCAGCGGTAGACAGTGTTTCTGGGGCTTCTGGTAATGATAATTAAGTAGGCTCGGTTAGACATGAGTTGATAACGCGACTACCTAAAAAAACAAAATGGTTAAATTCCGAATCTTTATCGGGATTTGACCATTTTTTTGTTGACCAAAGTTTGACACTTAGGAAGATCTTGCAGCGATAAGGTTAACCGCAGTGACAAAAGCAATTTTTATTGAAATCCTGATAAATGTTCGTGATTTGTTAATAAATCTATTTATATTCGTTCGTGACTATCAACTAGAAAATTCGTTACTAATGCCAACGGAACACTGAACTGACTAATATAAAATTAATAATGATAAGCTGGCTAACGTGAATAACTAATTTGATTAACACGAACATTAAAACGTTAATTTACTGATAAAGTTAAGAAATTCGTTGACAGCGACTAGCCCGGTTGTTAAACTTATCTTGAAAACAAAGAAAGAAGGATTGAGATGACGAAGGTTGGTTTAGTGATGGGGTCGATTTCTGATTGGCCAACAATGCAGTTAGCGGCAAAACAGCTGACAGCACTTGGAATTGATTACGAACGGCGGGTCATTTCGGCACATCGGATGCCGTCAACCTTGCAAACATATGGTGAACAGGCTGCTGAACGTGGCTTGCAGCTAATCATTGCCGGTGCTGGTGGGGCAGCCCATTTGCCGGGAATGCTAGCAGCCAATACTGTGTTACCCGTTATCGGCGTTCCCATCAAAACGCGCGCGTTAAATGGGGTAGATTCCTTACTATCAATTGTTCAGATGCCTGCTGGTGTCCCAGTTGCCACCATGGCGATTGGCGAGGCCGGTGCTAAAAATGCAGCGTTGATGGCTGCCCAAATCCTAGGACTTCAAGATGAGAAAATTCAGCAAGCAGTACTTAACTTTCGGCAACAACAACGGCAGGAGGCTGAAAAAAGTGAACAACAATTCTAACCAGCCCATTTTACCGCCGGCCACGATCGGTATTGTTGGTGGTGGACAACTTGGTCAAATGATGGCGCTTAGTGCTAAAGCCATGGGCTATCATGTTGGCGTCCTTGACCCAACCCCACAAGCACCCGCGGCTCAAGTGGCTGACTTCCAAATTACGGCGGATTATCAAGATAAATCAGCCTTAATTACCTTAGCGCAACAGAGTGATGTGCTAACTTATGAATTTGAAAACGTTGATGAAGCGGCGTTAGTTGCGGCGCAGAAATACGCCCAACTGCCACAAGGGACGGCCTTATTACACATCACTGGTAATCGT
Source organism: Lactiplantibacillus brownii (assembly GCF_031085375.1). Classification (NCBI taxonomy): domain Bacteria; kingdom Bacillati; phylum Bacillota; class Bacilli; order Lactobacillales; family Lactobacillaceae; genus Lactiplantibacillus; species Lactiplantibacillus brownii. The sequence goes on along the minus strand of NZ_JAVCWF010000001.1, from coordinate 2,241,522 downwards.
CTTAATGAAAAACAATTTTTGCATGATCATGGTATTCCGGTGACCCCATTTGCCCCAGTCACGGATGAGCAATCGTTAAATTACGCGATTCAACGTGTCGGTACACCCGCTATTTTAAAAACCATTGCTGGTGGTTACGATGGTCATGGACAAACCGATCTCAATCAGCCCACCCCGACTAGTGCGGCACTTGAACTCGTTCAACAACCTTGTATTTTAGAAGCGCGGCAAGAATTTCGCATTGAAGTTTCAATGATGGTCACGCGCAGTGCCAATGGGGTGGTAACGACTTTTCCACTTGTCGAGAATCGCCATCAACATCATATCTTACACACGACGATTGCGCCGGCGAACGTCCGACCAGCCGTCCATGCCGTGGCTCGTAAAATTGCGGTTTCCATTGCGGAAGCTTTAAGTTTACGGGGTGTCTTGGGCATTGAATTCTTCGTTTTACCAGATGATACCTTATTAGTGAATGAACTCGCACCACGACCACATAATTCTGGTCACTATACCATCGAAGCTTGTAATATTTCTCAATTTGAAGCACATATTCGCAGTATCTGTGGCCTACCAATTCCAGCAATTACACAATTTGAACCCGCAGTGATGCGGAATCTATTAGGCGCCGATTTAACTGTCGCGCGGGAAAATTTAATCAATCATCCAGAATGGCATTTTCACGATTACGGTAAAGCTGAAATTAAGGCGCAGCGAAAGATGGGTCATGTGACCGTCTTAAATGCGAGCCGTGATCAAGCTTTAGCAGCATTGCAATTATTGAAGGGAGCACAATAATCATGACGGCAATTGAAAAAGGGGACTTACTGTATACTGGTAAGGCTAAAGAAATGTACGCTACTAATGATCCAGAGGTGTTATGGGTCCAATACTTGGATCAAGCAACGGCACTAAATGGTAAACGTAAAGTGGTTGTGGACCAAAAAGGCCGCTTAAATAATCGAATTTCAAGCTTGATCTTCAAAGATTTAGCACAACATGGGATTCCAAACCATTTTATTGACCAACCTTCTGCCTATGTCCAATTAGTGCGGCGTGTCAAAATGATTCCATTGGAAACGGTCGTTCGTAACGCCGCTTCTGGTAGCTTTGAACGGAAATTTGCAGTTCCTCATTTAACCGCATTCGCCACGCCAGTATTGGAATTTTTCTATAAGAGCGATGCTTTGGACGATCCATTTATCAATGATTCACAAGTGGCGGCTTTGAAGATTGTCAGTGCCGATGTGGTTGCCGAAATGAAACGTCAAGCACGATTGGTCAATGATCGCTTGCAGGAGATTTTTGCCGCAATGGGCATCCAACTAGTGGATTTCAAGATTGAATTTGGGCTAACGACGACTGGTCAAGTTTTATTGGCTGATGAAATCTCGCCTGATAGTTGCCGATTAGTCGATAAAAAGACTCAAAAGTCATTAGACAAGGACGTTTTCCGCAAGAATCTCGGTGATTTAACGACGGTCTATCAAGAAGTGCTGACCCGCTTAGCAACGGTCGAAGGGAGCCAACAATAATGTATTTGGCAAAAGTATACGTTACTTATAAAGCATCAATCCTTGATCCTAAAGGGGAAGCGGTCCACGATGCGTTACATCGTTTAGGTTATACCAACGTTGAGGCGGTCGAATTAGGAAAATATTTTGAAATTAAATTAGCAACTGGCACGCAACCGGTTGAAGCCGAAGTCGATGAAATGTGCGACCGGTTATTGGCCAACGTCAATATGGAAAGTTATCGTTACGAAATTACCGAGATGGAGGCCTAGATTATGATGAAATTTGCCGTACCGGTTTTTCCAGGCTCCAATTGTGATTATGATATGCTCAACGCGTTGCGTGATGTGTTAAAGGTTGAAGCGGCATTAGTTCCAGCCACGGCGACTGATTTAACGGGTTACGACGCGGTGATTTTACCAGGAGGCTTTTCGTACGGTGACTACTTGCGCAGTGGCGCAATTGCACGTTTTGCACCAATTATGGCGGCGGTTAAAGACTTTGCGGCCACCGGCAAACCAGTTATGGGAATCTGCAATGGGTTTCAAGTTTTGACAGAAGCTGGCTTGTTGCCAGGGGCCTTACAAGCGAATCGTTCCGCTAAATTTATCTGCGAAACCAGCGACTTGATCGTTCGCAATCCGGCAACTCAATTTACAAGTGATTATGCTGCCGAAGCCCATTTACAACTTCCTATCGCACATGGTGAGGGAAATTATTATTGTGATGAAGCGACTTTAGCCGACTTACGCGCCCATCAGCAAATTGTTTTTGAATATGCCGATAACCCCAACGGAAGTGTTGCCAATATTGCGGGGATTGTGAACCGCCAAGGCAATGTTTTAGGGATGATGCCGCATCCAGAACGCGCGGTTGAAGCAATTTTGGGTTCAACGGATGGCCTCGGTATCTTCAAGTCACTGTTAGCAAACCACGAGGAGGTTGCCCATGCTTAAAAATAATGAGTTAACTCCGGAAGCGCTACGTGATAGTCGTGCTTATCAAGAGTGGGGCTTAACGGATGATGAATATGCCTTAATTTCGGAAAAAGTTCTCGGTCGGTTACCAAACTACACCGAAGCTGGTTTGTTTTCAGGCATGTGGAGTGAACATTGTTCTTACAAGAATTCCAAGCCCGTGTTGAAAAAGTTTTGGACACAAGGCGAACAAGTGCTTGAAGGGCCTGGTGAAGGTGCCGGCATCATTGATATTGGTGACGGTCAAGCGGTCGTTTTTAAGGCTGAAAGTCATAATCATCCTTCAGCAGTAGAACCATACGAAGGGGCGGCTACTGGCGTCGGTGGCATTATCCGCGATATCTTTTCCATGGGTGCGCGGCCGATTGCTTTGCTGGATAGTTTACGTTTCGGTGAACCTAACGATGCGCATACTAAATACTTAATTGAACAAGTCGTTGCTGGAATTGGCGGTTATGGGAACTGTATCGGAATTCCAACGATCGGTGGCGATACGGTCTTTGACGCTAGTTATCAAAAGAATCCCTTAGTGAATGCGATGTGTGTCGGTATTTTAAACCAAGCCGACATTCAAAAGGGCCAGGCAACCGGGGTCGGCAACGCAGTGATCTATGTTGGTGCCAAAACCGGTCGTGATGGAATCAACGGGGCATCGTTTGCTTCTGCGGAATTTAATGATGCGAAAGCTTCACAACGTTCTGCCGTACAAGTCGGCGATCCTTTTATGGAAAAATTATTGATGGAAGCTTGTTTGGAAGTTATCCATGAACATCGCGAGGTGCTCGTCGGAATTCAAGATATGGGCGCGGCGGGGCTAGTTTCTTCCTCTGCTGAGATGGCTTCTAAGGCCGGCAGTGGTTTGGAATTAAATCTAGATTTGGTGCCACAACGAGAAAGTGGCATGACGGCATTTGAATTGATGCTTTCTGAATCACAAGAACGGATGTTGCTCTGCGTGAAAGCTGGCGCGGAAGCCGAAATTTATGAAGTTTTTGAAAAGTATGGCTTAGACGCCGTGACCATCGGTAAAGTGACGACGGGACATCAATATCAATTGTTCCATCATGACAAATTAGTTGCCGATGTACCGGTAGATGCCTTAGCAACGAAAGCCCCAGTTTATGAGCGTGAAAAGAAACGTCCAAGTCGATTAAACAAACAGAGTCATCATCAATTTATGCCTCGAATCGTTGACGCGACGGGCGCATTGAAGAAAATGCTACAACAACCCACGATTGCGTCAAAAAAGAGTCTTTATGAGACGTATGACTCTCAGGTTCAAACCAATACGGTTGTTAAACCAGGATCAGACGCGGGCGTGATTCGGATTCGCCACACCGATAAAGCATTAGCGGTGACGACGGATGTCAATGGGCGCTACTTGTATTTAAATCCACGTGTTGGTGGTGAGATTGCGGTCGCAGAAGCTGCTCGTAATATTGTGGCAAGCGGTGGGCAACCGCTGGGAATTACCGATTGCTTAAATTATGGTAATCCAGAAAAACCCGAACAATTTTATGATTTGGATGAGTCAGCAATGGGAATTGCCCGCGCATGTCAACTCTTTAATACGCCAGTTATTTCCGGTAATGTGTCATTGAATAATGAATCTAACGGTGAAGCGATTTATCCGACGCCAATGATTGGGATGGTCGGGTTGATCAAACATCAACGTGATATTACGACCCAAGACTTCAAAAAAGCTGGCGATGCGGTTTATGTTTTGGGGGAAACCGGTGCTGACTTTAACGGTAGTGAATTACAAAAGATGCTGACGGGAACGATTTCAGGGGAACTCTTTGATTTTGACCTTGTCACCGAGAATCAAAATCAACGGTTATTATTACGAGCGATTCAAAAAGGCTTGGTTGCCAGTGCGCATGATGTTTCCGAAGGTGGCCTGATTACGACGATTGCGGAATCCTGCTTTGGTAAAGGGCTAGGCGTTCAATTAAAGAGCTCATTGCCCGCTGCCAATTGCTTTGCAGAAACCCAGTCACGATTTGTCATCTCAGTTTCACCGGCTAAAAAGGCCGAGTTTGAGAATTTGATGGACCCTTATGCGACTTATCTAGGGGTCACAACGGCCGATGATCGTCTATGGCTTGAAACGGCGGATCAAAATTTTGATATTAAAGTTAGTTTTGCCAAACGGTTATGGGAAGGAGCCTTACCATGCCTACTGAAGTAAAAGGATTAAATGAAGAGTGTGGGGTCTTCGGCGTCTGGGGAACGCCAGATGCTGCGCAAATCACTTACTTCGGGTTACACGCACTTCAACATCGCGGTCAAGAGGGGGCAGGAATTACTGCCAATAATCACGGTGAGTTGCAATCAGAACGGGGACTGGGATTGTTAGCGGATGTTTTCCGCGATCCAGCGCGTTTGGAACGCTTAACTGGGACTGCGGCGGTGGGCCATGTTCGTTATGCGACCGCTGGCAATCACGGTGTCGAAAATATTCAACCTTTAGAATTTAACTTTAGCGATGCGCAGTTTGCGCTAGCTCACAACGGGAATTTAACGAATGCGGTAACCTTACGGCGTAAATTAGAACAAAATGGGGCGATCTTTCATGCCAGTTCTGACAGCGAGATCTTAATGCATTTAATTCGGCGCAGTCCAGCCGCCACTTTGACGGATCAAGTGAAAGATGCTTTACGACAAGTCCATGGCGGCTTTGCTTACTTATTGCTAACCAATGATCGGCTATTTGCCGCGTTGGATCCAAATGGCTTTCGGCCCTTAGTGGTTGGACAATTGCCAACGGGTGGCTATGTTGTTTGTAGCGAGACGTGTGCCCTAGATACCGTTGGGGCAACCTTTATTCAAGACGTGCATCCCGGTGAATTACTGACGATTGATGCGGACGGTTTGAAGATCGATCATTATACGACCGACACGCAGTTAGCGATTTGTTCGATGGAATACATCTACTTTGCACGCCCTGATTCGGATATTCATGGGGTGAATGTCCATTCGGCGCGTAAACGGATGGGCGCGGCCTTAGCTCAGGAACAGCCGGTTGACGCAGATATTGTGGTGGGGGTGCCCAATTCCTCACTGTCCGCGGCGACTGGGTACGCTGAAGCGAGTGGCCTACCTTATGAAATGGGCTTGATTAAAAATCAATATTCATCACGGACTTTCATTCAACCGACCCAAGCGTTGCGTGAACAAGGCGTGCGGATGAAATTGTCCGCAGTCAAAGGGGTGGTTGCGGGCAAACGGGTCGTCTTGATCGACGATTCGATCGTTCGGGGAACCACTAGTCGGCGTATCGTGAAGTTGCTAAAGGATGCCGGTGCTAAGGAAGTTCATTTGCGGATTGCCTCACCACCGTTGCGTTTTCCTTGCTTTTACGGCATTGATATTCAAACGACTAAAGAGTTAGCAGCAGCCCAACAAACGATTCCAGAAATGTGCCAAACGTTTGGTGCCGATTCATTAGGATTTTTAAGTGAGCAAGGTGTCATTGATGCGGTTAGTTTAAAAGTTGCCGCACCGTATGGGGGACTATGTATGGCGTATTTCAACGGTGATTACCCAACCCCGCTATATGATTATCAGGCTGAATATGATGAAGAACAGCGACAATTATTGCACAAATCAGTCAAGAGGTGATTAGGTGAGCGACGCATATAAAAAGGCCGGAGTCGACCTAAATGCCGGCTATGAAGTCTTAAAAGAAGTTAAACAATTGAGTGGTAATGCCCAGTTGGGTGCCTTTGGTGGGTTATTCCCATTAGCTGCTGGGGCCGTCAACCATGACCCCGTTTTAGTTGCGGGGACGGATGGTGTTGGGACCAAGTTATTGATCGCAATTGAAGCCAATCAGCATACGACCATTGGTATTGATCTCGTGGCTATGTGTGTGAATGACATTTTAGCACAAGGTGCCAAGCCACAGTTCTTCTTGGATTATTTAGGGCTCGGCCACACGGATCAAGCGCGTGTCAAAGCCATTTTACAGGGCGTTGTGGCTGGTTGTAAGCAAGCTGGGACGCAGCTGATTGGTGGCGAAACAGCGGAAATGCCTGATATGTACGGTCAAGATCACTATGATCTCGCTGGCTTTGCCGTTGGGATTGCTGATCGTGCAGATTTACTCAAACCAGAAAATGTCCAAGCGGGCGATCTGTTGATTGGCTTACCATCGAACGGCTTACATTCAAATGGGTTCAGTCTCGTACGGGATATTTTATTTAAACAGCATGATTTTAAACTGACACATGAGTTTCCTGAACTCGGTCATGATTTACAAACTGAATTATTGCGACCAACCAAGATTTATGTCGATGCGATCTTGCCGTTATTGCAGCAGCATCTGGTAGCAAGTTTGGCACATATTACGGGTGGTGGCCTGATTGAGAATGTTGCGCGGGCATTGCCAACAGGCTTGTCAGCCCAATTTGAAGTTGGCACTTGGCCGGTGCCACCAATCATGACACGCTTGGCTGAACTTGGAAATCTGTCACGTGATGATTTACGATCAACGTTTAACTTAGGCTTAGGTATGGTCTTGATCGTTCATCCGACTGAATTAGCCGCGTTAACAGCGAGCTTGGATCAGTGCCAGCAAGCTTATTATCAAGTTGGTCAAGTGACAACTCATGGCGAACCAGTCGTCTTTCAGGAGGGTCAACATGCGTAAAAAGTTGGCAATCTTTGCTTCTGGTCAGGGGACTAACTTTGTGGCCTTACAACAGGCGATTAAAACCCGACCGATTGCGGCTGAAATTGCGTTATTAGTTTGTGATGAAGCCACGGCTCCGGTAATCAAAAAGGCGCAAGCCGACCAGATTCCGGTATTAGTGATTAATTTTCATGATTATGCGACTAAAGCTGCAGCGGAAGCAATTATCCTCTCTGCCTTGCAACGCCAACAGATTGATGCCATCTTGCTAGCGGGTTACATGCGGATTATTGGCAAGACTTTGTTAACCGCTTATCCACATAAAATTATTAATATTCACCCAGCCTTGCTACCAAAGTTTCCCGGACGTCACGGGATTGAGGATGCTTTTGCTGCTGGCGTCACTGAGACGGGGGTCACGATTCATTATATTGACGCTGGGATCGACACCGGTCAAATTATTGGTCAGCGTCGCGTACCGGTCAAGCCGGGTGACACCATCGACAGTTTAGCGACCCGGATTCATACAACCGAACATCAATTTTATCCAGACGTTTTACAATCACTCATCAATGAAGGAGCTATTTAAATGACAAAGCGCGCATTATTAAGTGTCTCTGATAAAAAAGGTTTAACGGATTTTGCAAAAGGGTTAGTGGCCTTAGACTACGAATTAGTTTCAACTGGTGGAACTAAAAAAGCGTTAGCTGCGGCCGGTTTGCCAGTGACGGGGATTGAAGAAGTAACCGGTTTTCCTGAAATGCTGGATGGCCGCGTTAAAACGTTGCATCCTAAAGTTCATGCCGGCTTATTAGCACGGCGGGATTTACCAGCACATATGGCGCAACTGGAAGCTGCGGGGATTACGCCAATTGATCTGGTTGTCGTTAACTTATATCCTTTCAAAGCGACGATTCAACAACCAGATGTGACCCAAGCCGAAGCTATCGAACAAATTGATATTGGGGGTCCCTCAATGCTTCGTTCGGCCGCTAAAAATTTTGCGGCGGTGTTACCAATTGTTGATCCAGCCGATTATGATCAAATTTTGGCTGACTTACAAGCTGACACGATTACACCAGAATTACGGCAACGTTTGGCGGCTAAAGTGTTCCAACACACGGCTAGCTATGATGCCTTGATTGCCCAATACTTAACAACTGATGAATTTCCAGACAAATTAACGTTAACTTACGATAAAAAGCAGGCCCTTCGTTATGGCGAAAATAGTCATCAAAAAGCGTCCTTCTATGAAAACGCGTTGCCAACGCCGTTTTCAATTACTGGGGCACAACAATTACATGGTAAGGAATTATCCTATAACAATATCAAGGATGCGGATGCCGCACTGCATATGGTCAGTGAATATACGGACCCAGCTGTGGTGGCGATGAAACATATGAATCCTTGTGGGGTCGGTTTAGGTGACACCATTGAAGCGGCTTGGGATAAAGCGTATGCCGCAGATTCAATTTCAATTTTTGGGGGAATCATCGCGTTGAACCGGCCGGTCGATTTAGCAACGGCTGAAAAGATGCACAAGATTTTCTTAGAAATTATTATTGCGCCTAGCTTTGATCAAGATGCTTTTGATGTGTTAGCCAAGAAGAAAAATGTGCGTTTATTGACGGTTAACTTTGATCAGGCACATACCGCTGATAAGTTTGAAACAATCTCCGTTGGTGGTGGTTTATTACGCCAAGAAGTGGATCAAGCCTTTGAAACACCAGCCGATTTCACCGTAGTTACCAAGCAACAACCAACGGCCGCACAATTAAAGGCCTTGGCTTTCGGACAACAAGTTGTAAAACACGTCAAGAGTAATGCGATCGTGGTCACAACTGCGGACCGGACGTTAGGCGTGGGCTCTGGGCAAATGAACCGAATTGACTCGACAAAGATTGCGATTGAAAAGGCTATGAGTAAACCTGGCTACGAAAATGCGATCTTGGCTTCGGATGCCTTCTTCCCAATGAATGACTGTGTTGAATTTGCTGCGCAACATGGGATTCGGGCAATCGTTCAACCAGGTGGCAGTATTAAGGATCAGGACTCGATTGATATGGCCGACCGTTATGGGATTGCCATGGTCACGACCGGTGTCCGACACTTCCGACATTAAGCGAAAGGATGGCAACCTATGGCTAAAGTTTTAGTAATTGGTAGTGGTGGTCGGGAACATGCCATCGCCAAAGCCCTATTAACGAGCTCGCAAGTGGACACGGTCTACTGTGCGCCTGGTAATCCTGGGATGACGCTGGATGACATTCAAACGGTCGCGATTGATGAAATGGCCTTCAAAGACTTAGCGTCGTTTGCTCGGCAAAATACGGTTGAACTGACCGTTGTGGGTCCTGAAGTACCGTTAGCAGCGGGAATCGTGGATTATTTTCAAGCAGCTGGCTTAGCCGTTTTTGGCCCTCATCAAGCAGCGGCACAATTAGAAAGTTCGAAAGTCTTTGCTAAACAATTCATGGCACGCCATCAGATTCCGACAGCGGGTTATCAGTTGTTTCATGACTTGACGGGAGCTTTGGCCTATAGTCGTGCGCAACCGGTACCCCAAGTCATTAAAGTAGATGGTTTGGCTGCCGGAAAAGGGGTCACGGTCGCTATGGATCGGGAGACTGCCGAAACGGCGCTGGCCCAAGCATTTGCAAGTACCGATACGGTTTTGATTGAAGACTATGTGGCCGGTTTTGAATTCTCTCAAATGGTGTTTGTCGGTGGTGACAAGTACGTTTTATTGCCAACAGCGCAAGATCATAAACGGTTACTAGATGATGATTTAGGGCCGAACACAGGTGGGATGGGTGCTTATTCCCCCGTGCCCCAAATTACACCGGCCATTATTGCGGAGACAGTCGCGACGATTGTTGAACCAACAATTGCTGGGTTAAAAGCGGATGGCTTGAGTTTCGAGGGGGTCATTTATATTGGTGGAATTCTGACCCCGGCTGGTCCGCAAGTCATCGAATATAACTTGCGGTTAGGCGATCCAGAAGCGCAGATCTTATTGCCACAATGTCAAAGCGATTTCTATCAGCTCATTTGTGATTTGTTGCAGCACCGCCAACCGGTCGTGCAATGGCAAACAACTGACACTTATCTGGGAGTCGTTTTGGCAGCGCCGGGTTATCCTGGGCCAACCCAGACCGGGGTTCCCGTCCCGACTGTGGCCGGCGCTGACTATGCCAGCGTGGCTGGAAAGCCCGGCGCACTGGTCAGTGCCGGTGGCCGGTTAATGATGCTGACAGCGCATGCTGGTGACTTGGCGACTGCCCAACAGGTGGTTTATGAACAATTAACTCAATTAGAGCTTGGTCCCTTGATTTATCGGCATGATATCGGTGCTAAAGGTCTAGCTGAAAAATAAATTAGCGTGAGCATACAAAAATAATCGTCCTTTTAATCACATCAGTGGTTAGGAGGGCGTTTTTTTGATATACACTATGATTTTTTGTTTCTGCAAGGTCAAGTTGTGGCTGATTTTTTATCGAATAAAAGATTAAGAAGAAAAGTCTACAAGCAGCTATAATGGAATCTGAGACGCGTTGTATTAGCATAGATTGCCGCTCCGGTTGGTCTGGACTGATGCTGGAACGTGGTGGCCACGTTTGTGAGCCAAAGTACGGTCTCACAAGCCGGGCTTTTCCTAAGCTGGAAGTTCACCAGCAAAGGAAAATTTCACCACTGAGCATCATCCCGCCCGCCCTGCGCTAGTCAATAGTCCTAATATCAATTTGCCTTTCGTTGATACTAGTTTTATCAAGCTTCTTTTACTAAATCGCGATTGAACATCAGTGTTGACTGGCTCGTTTGCTGTGGTTTACCCAGGTCTGCCTAAAACAAACGGGATGGTCAACAGAGACGGATAATTGTTATATCGTGGTTGACTTCGTTCTTGGAATGTTGAGTTCATATTGGTTCGAAAATGGACTAGATGATGAATTTTACAGGCAAATATTTTCTGCTAAAAACAGCTCACAAAGATATATTGTTAATAAAATCACATTTTTAATATTACTCAATCACTAAATTTAAATAATCAAAAGCATGCTTTTAAGTGGAGTAACGATACTAAATTATCCCCTGATACTAAAACTTAAAAAGGGCGTTGCGAAAAACACAACGATATGATACGGTTTAATTGTTAAAGAATTCACAACTTGTAATGCTGTTATTCTGAAAAGAGAAAGCTACAATGCTAACAAGTCTTTAGTTATCACTAGAACCCTATGGTCAATCTTTTCTTTTCCCGAAACTTCGGCAAACGTTGAGACAACAATTATGACAATCAAAGTCGCTTCTTTGAATCCTATTCAGACTAGGTCATACAGGAAAAATGATCGTCAAATCCATTGGAATTATGTCAGAATTTATTTGGATAAGGGGCAAGCAAAAGCTTCAATGTTTGATGTGATTAGTGGTGGCTTGATTTTAGTTATTTCAGTCAGAGGGTTAATAACTGGGGATGGTAGTAGATGAAAAATAATACGCGATTAATTGTGCTGATTAGCTTATCAGTAGCAATTTTTCAATATTTGTATATTGTATTCATTTCACCGTTAATAAATTCAATTAATATTCGAGCAAGTTTGAGCGCAGTATTTAGTGTTGTAATTGTCTTATTGATTTACTTTGTGGATAAGCATTATCGATAATTTATTAAGTCTTTGTAGGTTCAGATGGGGGCACTCGTTCTGAAGGTGTGTCATTAAGTAAATTTGAATAAATTTATGTTTGTGAGCTTGTAATGGATCAGTGCGATATTTAAGTATAAACAACCTGTTTAGCGATAGGATCACCATCGGCATGATATCGGTGCTAAGGGTGTAGCTGAAAAATAAATTGACCAGAGTCCCTTGACAATTATGAGAAATCGACTTATAGTTTAATCATCATTTAATTGTAATCTCATATTTGCGTTGAAGAGAAGAGTAGTCCCTAGTTTTAGGTAACAGTGAGCCCGACGAGTGGAAACGGGTCCTAAACTAAGGTCGAAGATGAGCTCTGAGCATGTCAGGCGGTTCACGCTGACTGACCGGTTGCAACCGTTAGCTTGCCAGGTATCAACAGGTACCGTTGAGGCTGATTGTGCAAACAATCGGCGAAGTTAGGGTGGTAACGCGCAGTCAAATCGTCCCTTTTAATCACATTGGTGGTTAGAAGGGGCGATTTTTTTGATTATGATTAAAACAAAATTTGACGGGGGCTTTTATTATGACAACAGCAACACAAACATTTTCTAATCGGACCACTTCACCATTTCGCTATGACTTTGTTGGGAGTTTTTTACGACCAGCCGCACTAAAGACTGCACGCGCGCAATTTGCGAAGGGTGACCTTGATGACGCTGGACTTAAAAAGGTGGAAGACGCGGCCATTATTGACTTGATTCAAAAAGAAGAAGCTGCGGGGTTAAAGGCTGTTTCCGATGGTGAATTTCGTCGGAGCTGGTGGCATTTAGACTTTTTCTGGGGTTTGCAAGGAATTACCAAGAAGCAACTGGCACAAGGCTATGTCTTCCATGATGAAGAAACTCGTGCCGAATCGGCTTATGTCAGTGGCAAAATTACTGGGGCCAACCATCCGTTTGTTGAACATTTCAAATTTGTCCGTGACCATGTCAGTGCTGGCACGCAAATCAAACAAACGATTCCGGCACCAGCCCAATGCTTAGCCGAATTGCAGCGGCCAGAAAACGTGGCCGCATTACGACAAGTCTATGCGAACGATGCGGCGGTCGTGAAGGATTTAGCGGCAGCTTACCATCAAGTGATTGAAGATTTATACGCCGCGGGAGCACGAACGATTCAACTCGATGACTGTACGTGGGGCATGTTAGCTGGGAATCACGCTAAAGGGGCCGAAACTGGGGAGGTTTCAGCTCGTAACGATGCGGTGCTGGATCAGAACAAACAACTGTATTTAGAAGTGAATAATGAAGCTGTCAAGGACTTGCCAGCTGATTTGACCATTAACACGCATATTTGTCGTGGAAATTACCATTCAACTTGGGCGTCTGCCGGTGGCTACGATTCCGTGGCTGATCCCTTGTTTAATCGGGAAAACGTCAAAGCTTATTACCTTGAATATGACAGTGACCGTGCCGGCGGTTTCGAACCGTTGAAGTTAGTTAGTGATCACAAATTAGTGGTTTTAGGATTATTGACTTCTAAATCAGGTGAGTTGGAAGATCGTCAAACGGTGATTGATCGTATTCATGAAGCCGCTCAATACATTCCATTGGACCGGCTATGTTTAAGTACGCAATGTGGGTTTGCCTCGACTGAAGAAGGTAATGTTCTCACTGAAGCGCAGCAGTGGGCAAAGATTGCCTTAGTTAAATCAATTGCAGAAGAAGTCTGGGGTGCTTAATTAGCCCAGCGATGAGTCATTAGCCAAATTGGTTGATGGCTTATTTTTTTATTAAAGGTTGAAAGATGAAAATTAGTTGTCCCTTTTTGCTTCCGGTTGCGGGACTGGTTTAAGTCTCAGAAACAAACGTCTTGGCCCTCGCAATCAAGTCTATCAGTGACAACCTCCGGCTAATTCAGGAATAGCAGTAGCCGACATGGTGTTGTTCACAATAATTTTTGGTTTTTCAATTTTTTTTGCTTTAAATGTCATATATAGTTGACATTTTTAGTCTGACTGTTAGACTTGTGGTGTCATATATAGTTGACATTTTAAAAGGAGTGGTTGCGTTGAATCGGGTGAAAGATTATCGTAAGGCGGCAAAATTAACCCAATTTGAATTAGCACAGGCGGTTGGGGTTGCGCGTCAAACCATCAATTTGGTTGAAAATGACAAGTATAATCCATCACTCGATTTTTGTATTCGTTTGGCGCAAGTATTGCATACGGATCTTAATCAGCTATTTTGGGAGGAACAGGGGCATGAAAAATAGGGGAAGCTTACATGATTTAGTGGTCAAATGGTTCTTTGGCATTACGGGAAATTACGATGAATATAAGCGTCAAGTGGTGGGGCGAATCAGTACGAATGCCTTCTTAGCTTGCTTTATTTTCATGATTTTTGCTACTGCCATCGCTGGAATGTGGGGAATGCGGTCACCCTATGAGGCCTTAGTTGGTTTGATGCTGGCAACTGCCGTATTTTCGTTGGGCATCATTGCACCGTATGTGATGATTGCTAGTCATCGGGCACATCTGACGGATCAAGAAGTTGGACAGCCATCTATTGGTCAAGTACGCCGAAAAATTGGCTGGCAAGCACTTGGACTGGGCGTCTATTTTGGTGTCGTCACGTACTGCTTAGCTGCCGGTAATACTGTAATGGCGGATGGGAGTAACTTCTTTGACGCTTTGCGTTTGCCTAGTAATATCTGGCATGCGGTGTTTGGCGGCATATTCTTTGGTCTCTGGATGGGATTGATTCGACTATTTCGGTTAAAAAAACAAAGCTAATTTAATCATCGTTCGAGATATAATTAAAAAGGATTCAGAAATTTACGACAAATTTCTGAATCCTTTTTTCTGTTCATAGGGTTGAAACAAAACTTTTTTAGGCGACAAAGGCAAAGTAAGCGATGAAGACGATCATCATGGTCCACATCAGCGCATTAACTTCACGCCAACGGCCCTTAACCGTCATGGTGATTGGGTAGAAGATGAAGCCAACGGCCAAGCCTTCGGAAATACTGTAAGTTAACAGCATCATGATCATGGTAAAGAAGGCGGGCACGGCAATTTCAAACTTCGTCCAATCAATATATTGTACATTTGATAACATTAAGATCCCAACGATAATCAGCGCCGAAGCCGTGACGGCCGACGTGATCACGGATAAAAGTGGGGAGAAGAAAGCCGCAATGGCGAATAATACAGCGACTACGACGGATGATAAGCCAGTTCGTGCCCCAACGGCCACGCCAGAAGTAGATTCCACATAGGCCGTAGTTGGAGATGTCCCAAAGATTGCGCCAATGGTAGTAGCTAAAGCGCCACTAAACAAGGCTTTACCAACACCTTTGACTTCACCGGTGTCATGATTGACCATGCCGGCTTCAGTGGCAACGCCGACCAAAGTACCAGATGTATCAAACAGACCGATGATGAAGAAGGTTAAAATAACGATAATCATTTGAAACGAGTTAATGTCTGTTAAATGCGTGACCGCTTGCCCAAAGATTGGTTGAACACTGGGGACGCCACTAATGATGCCAGTGGGTAGTGGAATGACTTTAAAAATCATCCCGACCACAGCAGTGATGAACATTCCCCAGAAAATCCCGCCGGTCACATTGGCTGTCACTAACATGACACCAACGATGATCCCGAAGATCGCCAGTAACACGGTTGGACTGTGCAAATTACCTAACGCGACTGCATTGGATTTGCTGGCGACGATAATGCCGGAAGTCTGTAAACCGGAGAAAGCGATGAAAAGGCCAATCCCCGCAGAAACGGCATATTTGAGGGCGCTAGGAATCAAGTTGATCAATTTATCTCGTAACTTAGAAAGTGTTAGGAGAATAAACAGTATCCCAGCCACGAAAACGCCGGCTAAAGCGGTTTGCCAAGGAATGTGCCATTCTTGCACGACCGTATACGTGAAGAACGCGTTAAGTCCCATTCCGGGTGCGAGGGCGACTGGAAAGTTTGCGACCAGTCCCATTAATAAACAACCAACGATTGCCGCCAAAACAGTGGCCGTGAAGACCGCAGTTTTGTTCATTCCGGCACTGCCCAATAGTTCGGGGTTTACCGCTAAAATGTACGACATGGCTAGAAAAGTGGTTAAGCCACCAATGAGTTCAGCTCGGACAGAAGTGCGTCGTTGCTTTAAATGAAATAATTGCTCTAAGATATTGTCCCGCTCCTTACATTATAAAAGGTTAACAATTCAACAATTATCCAGTATAACATACTGGTTTTTGGATGGTAGGGGAGAATTACCGTGATGCTAAACCAATGCAAATAAAAGACCGGTCCAATCGCAATTGTCGCGACAAGATCGGTCCATATTTTTTATAAAATTAATGATTTTCTTCGTTTAAGCCGACCGATTCATCGTCGATCTTTTTTTCAGCCGCATGACGATTGAATAGTAGATTAAGTAAGACAGCCGCTAAACTTCCGACGACCACACCGTTACCGAGCATGATTTGCAGGGAGTTTGGTAGGAATTGGAAGATGTTGGTCTGCACCGTGACACCGAGACCTAAACCGATTGAGACAGCTGCCACTAACAGGTTGTTGTTATTACGAAAATCAACTTGGGCAAGCATCCGAATCCCTTGAATGCCAACGATCCCGAACATCACAACCATGGCACCACCGAGGACCGGGTCAGGAATAACCGTCGCCAAGGCACCAATCTTCGGTAACAGCCCTAGAACGACTAAGAAAGCTGCCGAGAAATAGATGGGTTTTCGTGTTTTAACTCCAGAAAGTTGGAGCACGCCGACGTTTTCTGAGAAAGTCGAGTAAGGGAAGGTATTGAACAAACCGCCTAAGATCACGGCAATCCCTTCGGAACGATAGCCCCGTTTTAAATCATCACCTTCAATTTTTCGACCGGTGATGTCGCCTAAAGCGAAGAAAACGCCGGTTGATTCGACCATCGTTGTTAAGGAAACTAAGATCATGGTTAAAATGGACGACCATTCAAACTTGGGGGTGCCGAAGTAGAACAGCGTTGGCAGGTGAAACCAGCTGGCTTCGGCGACTGGTTTCAGCGAGACCATGCCGAACATGCCGGCAAGTAACGTTCCGACTAAGATTCCAACTAAAATGGCGACAGATTTCATGAACCCTTTGGCAAAGACACTGATTAATAAAATAATGGCAATAGTCAGAAAGCCAATTCCTAAAGCGGGTAAATTACCGAAATTTTTAGCGGTCGCGTCACCGCCACCTAAGTTTTCAAACGCCACGGGAATCAAGGTAAAACCGATGATTGTAATCAACGACCCGGTGACGACTGGGGGAAAGAGGCTTTTAATTTTAGAAAAGAGGCCCGCAATCAAGAAAATAAAGATTCCGGCGCCGATAATTGAACCGTACATCGTGCCTAAGCCATATGTTTGACCGATTTGAATCAGTGGATTAACCGCCTGAACCGCACAACCTAGCACGACGGGGAGGCCAATCCCAGTCATCGGCGTGCGTTTTAATTGTAGAAATGTGGCGATTCCACACATGAAAATATCAATTGAAACTAAGTAAGTCATCTGTTCAGTACTAAAGTGAAGTGCGGCCCCAATTAATAGTGGGACTAGGACGTCGCCAGAGTACATCGCTAACAAATGTTGAAATCCTAAAATCGCCGCTTTGACGTTGGAGATTTTAGGAGTAGTCACTGTTTCTTTCAAAAAATTCTCCTCCTCAATTCTGCGAAATTGCCTAAAAAAGAGGACACCCCGGCAAACGGGATGTCCTCGTCTGCTTATAGTCCAGCGTTTACGGCGCTGGGTAGAAACTCGTCATCCATATCATGACATTATATAGGCAATCACTCGTATTTGAATGGGATAATCTTAACATAGATGAAAACCGAAGACAATGAGAATCGAACAAATTAATGTTCGTGAAATAGCTAACTTTACTCGTCCCGAAAATGTAAACGTTCACTTTTGTTTGACTTGATTATGCCAAAGAAGGACGGCCATTTCTAACGTTTGAGTCTGTTCAGGATCATCGAGATTCAGGGTTAACATTTTTTCGATCTTCTTTAAACGATAAATCACGGTGTTACGATGAATCGATAAATGGCCGGCAACTTCGGCAATGTTTTGATGGTAGTAAAAGTAGCCATAGAGCGTGTTCAATAAATTCAATTGCTCATTGGCGCTGACGCCACCCACTAGTCCGCCTAAGACACGTTCGACGAATGACTTTGCTTCATTTTCCGGTATTAAGGAAATTAATTCTTTGACGTATTTCGGCCGATAGATTGTCACCGCATGTGGACTGTTTTGGCTCAACGCCAAGGCTTCGGCAGCTTCATTGTAAATCGTTGCGAGTTCCGTAAGTGGTAAAGTTGAGTAGCTGTAACCAGCAATTAAGCGAGCTTGTTTATCCAATTTGGGTTGAATAAAGTCCACGAGTGCGGTTAAAAAGTGTTGGGCATTTTGGGCGTCATTGATCAGCAGGACCAGTTGTTGTTTGAGTGAAAAGGCAATGACTGGCGTTTGATACTCCTTGATAAACCAGAGTGTGAGTTGTTGGACTTGTTCCAACAATTGGTTACTGAGCAGGGTTTGATGATGGGTCGTCACTAAAATGGTGGCACAGTGAAATTTAGTCGTTGGTTCAATCTGACGAGCTTTGAGTGTCTTGTTCACGAGGTCGTTGGAAATGCCGCCATCCATGACATTCAAATAGAAACCACTTTGATTTCGGAAGGCAGATTCGTTCAACATGTCGACCCGACTGTTCACGAAACTTAAGGTATTGATGACGACTTGGGTCAGCATCTGATCAGTCGAGTTGTCGGCATCCAGTTGGAGTACGCCGACAAAGGCTTTATTTTCCTTATAAGCCGAGAATAGCGGAATGATGGTGAGTGCTTGGCCGTGATAGGTTAAATTTAGGCGCGTATGTAGCTTGAAATAGTCAATATGAGTCTGATTGCGCAAATAATCGGTGAGACTATCGCGAGTCATGGGCAACGTTTGTGACGCACTCACGACTCGAAAATGGCTGTCCATTAAAAAGAGTGGATGGTCGATGAGTTCGCTACATTTATTCAGTACGGTTGCGTGTGACGGATCTTTTAATAAGAAGTCGGCTAGGGTTTGATTAACTTTGACGATATGGCTTAGCTCGTCAGTCTGTGATTTTAAAATAATGGTGAGCATTTTGCGCATCGTTTCTGAAATCAATTCGTCGGCTGGCGTCACAATAATTGGAAAGTTAAGTTGGTCGGCTAAGTCCAACACTGCTTGCGGCATGTGATCTAAATAACGTTGGTCTTTAAAGCCTAGTCCGGCACAATTAGCGGCCTGCATTGCTGTGATCAAGGCTGTTGGGTCCGTAGTCGTATTGATGAAAGGATAGCCGTTGGTGATCAGAAATTGATGGGCTTTCAAATAGTCCGCAATGTCAGGTGATTCAATCATCCCAATATTGTTGATTTCCCGATTGAGCCCACGTTCACCCGCGATTACCCGCATCTGACGCATTGATGGCGTATTTAATAATGTCTGTAAACGCATGGCACGTCCCCCCTAGAATTAGTTATCCTTCACAAGTAGTATACCGATAATTTGGCAGTTTGACTATAATTAAATGAGAAAAAGGTTAAAGAAATATTAATTGATCAACTATATTACTTATTAACTAAATTTTAAAGCCGTATCTGTTGGTCATTAGGTGTCAATAATTTGGCAGTGAACATTTAGTGGCTTTTTCGTTTTTAGCTATAAATCTAAAGGTTGAAAGACTCAAAAGCACCACAAATGTTGTCGTATCGGTAACCCATAAGCCTAAAATAGACTTACCTAAATTTAGCGCTCCGTCAGTCAAAATCGGTGTGCTGTGGGG
Organism: Lactiplantibacillus brownii; assembly: GCF_031085375.1. NCBI lineage: Bacteria > Bacillati > Bacillota > Bacilli > Lactobacillales > Lactobacillaceae > Lactiplantibacillus > Lactiplantibacillus brownii. Next base: position 2,221,879 of record NZ_JAVCWF010000001.1, on the reverse strand, counting down.
GACGGCGCCAGCCAAGGTACGGTCTGACGCCTCAATTCCAAGCCGACAAAACACGTCTTTGAATTGCCCCGTGAGATTAGTCAGCCAAGAACGCCGATTAATCTCGTCGACACCGCACACCGATTTTGACTGACTCCGCTAAGCATAAATAGCTACTGACTTAGCTGGAGGTTGTTGCTGATAGCATCGGACGTGCAGGTAGTGTTTGACCGGCGTTCTTTTGCCGGTCTTACACCACGGACGGTCCGGGAGATTTGCGGCTTTGGCAAAGTTTCCGGGCGAGGTTCAAGACGTTTCTATGGCTTGAACCGGTCCCTCGTCCGCATGTTATCGGCAACAACCGGAAACGGCAGTAGTCGACTAGTTTTCATTACCGGATTGTTGACGTAGTGGTGCAGACCGGCAATTTTTAACTTTCAACCTTTTTCTCATCATAATATAAACCTCAATTGCAAAATATTTAGACGATTCAATCAGCTTTAGTCTAGCAAACAAAGCAGGCTATAGATGGGCATTTCACCAACCGAAGTCGTCATCCCATAGGAGTCAGATTATTTCAATTAAATGATTACTTGTGTTTACAGATTTACTGATGAGAATGCAATCTCGGATTTTAGAAGAAGGTTATTTTATTCTCATCGTCACATTAAGTTTGGTTTGAATTAAGATTAAAGAATGACGATAATATCAGACAGAATATAGTTTCTTGCCATCGATGACTATATGATGGCTTTTCATAAGTTTCATGAAGAAGATACCCAAAAATCGGATTCAGTAGGTCTATTTGATTTTAAAAGACTATCAGGAGGAGTAGATCATGACAGTAATAAGATTAGATGACTTCTTAAAGGAAGCACTAAAAGATCCCGAATTCAAGATAGGATATGATGCTGAGGTAGCCAAGCAATCCATTGCAGTCGCGGTGATGCAAGCACGGGAACGGGCTGGGATGACTAAAAAGGCGCTTGCTTTCAAGGCTGGGTTACCACAGTCAACAGTTGCCAGAACTGAACGTGGTTCGAATACTAGTATTGACACTTTATCTAACGCGTAGTGCTAGTCTTGTAACATTTGTCGGATAGTTCATTGATTAAATCAAATTATATGCAAAAAGCCCGCATTTGCGGTAGCTTCTAAGGTGACTAAACCCAGAAAGAAGAACCGTAAATGCAAGGCCTCCTTAAAGCTATCCCAAAATTCAATTTAATTCAAGCAACCGTCCAAGAATTCATCAAAATAATTACACCAATTTACCAACTATTGCCAAAAAGATTTCGTTTTCGTCAAAATTATCGTCAACTAAAAGTTAATGACGTCACGATTATCGCTTGTATGCTTGCGCGAATAGCGTTACGTGACCCTTCAGAAACCCACTTCCATCAAACTTTGGCGGCTTCCGGAGTGGTTGTTCCAGAACGAAGTCGTTACAATCGTCGGTGTCGCGACCTTCTTCAAATAATGAAGTTGATCCGTCAGTATCTATTGAAGCGATATCGGCATGGCAGCACTTATGAAATCATTGATAGTGCCCCAATCACTTTGGTCTCAGCAAGACGAAGTAATCAAGCAAAAGTCTTACGAGGTGTAGCTCATAAAGGCTATAACGCAACCAAGCAACTATATTATTATGGCTTCAAGCTACATGCGGTGATGGATAATGACGGTTATTTTGTGAACTGGGAACTGACACCAGCAAACGTTGATGATAGAAAACCAGTTGAAGAGCTTTTACGAGAAGCACCGGCTCATCAAGTCTTAGCAGACGGCGGATACTTGAGCCGGAAGCTTCAAGAACGATTAAAATCACAAGGAATCAACTTCTGGTTTCCACTGCGAAAGAACATGAGGAAAACAGATCATATAAATTCCTCATTTCTAAAAAATCAACGACGATATATTGAAACAGGTTTTAATAATTTGAATATCGTTGGCCATTTTGAACATCCTGGAACCCGAACGCTAATCGGCCTAGGTAGCCGATTAGCGGCACTATTTTTATGGAACATTATCAAGGTTCATAGCAATCTAGCTCAAGGTAAAAGCGGACTTAGCATAAATTAGTGCTTCACTAGAAATATTACGGAACTAGCACTACGCGTTATCTAAACTTGCGTCTGCACTTGGAGTAGAACTCAAAATCAGTTTTAGCTGAATCATGCGTTTACGGTTAACTTACATTCTTGACTAGGCTTAATTTTCTTACAAGTTGCTATCAAATTAGCTATAAATATCATTTCTAGTGCATCGTAGCTTTTCGAACCACTATTTAACGTCGGAGTGGACCAGTTCGTTTGCCCTGCAGACCGAGCTTTGGCTGCAGGTCTGCCTCACAGCAAACGTACTGGTCAACGGAGACGGACAATTAATGCGTCATTTTAACAATGATGGCATCGGCGTGCTGGAAATTACTAGAATAGTGACTTTCACTGATTTTTCCTTGACAGTCATGCAACATTTGGTTACACTTATTTCAATTAAACAGCACCTTTAAATTAGTCCTGTGAGGCTAATAAGGGGAACGGTAACTAGGAGTCTCCCAGCTTTTTCGCAGGAAAAAACGGGGGACTCTTTTTTCTTCCTCTTGGTGGACATCAAACGGAAATGGAGCTGACTAACATGGCACGAGAAGTCGTTGATGCAATGACGATGCGCCGCGCACTTACGCGGATCACGTATGAAATTATCGAGCAGAACAAAGGGGTCGGGAACTTAGTCTTTATCGGGATCAAGACCCGTGGGATCTTTTTAGCCCAACGTTTGGCGCAACGCTTGAAACAATTAGAAGGCGTGGATGTGCCGGTTGGTTCGTTGGATATTACGTTGTATCGTGATGATCACCATGCGATTGATGTGCAAGGTCAGGCGGAATTAAAGGGTGCAGAAATTCCCGTTGATATCAACGGCAAACATATCATTTTAGTTGATGATGTGCTGTTTACTGGTCGCACTGTCCGGGCCGCTTTGGACGCCTTAATGGACCAAGGTCGTCCCGCCAAGATTTCTCTGGCTGTTTTAGTTGACCGGGGCCATCGTGAATTACCAATCCGTCCTGACTTTATTGGGAAGAATATTCCAACTGCTTTAGATGAACAAGTCAATGTCGCCTTAGAAGAACATGACGGCCATGACGGGATTTCTATTGAAAAATTAGAATGATAAATTGAATAACTAACCATTTAATTGTTTCCAGAGAGGAACGAAACGGTTTGGCCATGCGTGGCCGCTTAATCGGAGTCTAACCTCTTTGCAAATATTTTTTGCACGGTGGTTAGACTTTTTTTAAAACCTAAGGAGACGCAAAGATGCAAGCAACAAATTATATTGTGAGTGTGGACCAATTCTCAAATCCAGATGTGCTTCATTTCATCAAATTAGCTCAAGCGTTTAAGCAGGGCTTAACGGTGCAGTTAAAGCGGCCAGCCTATGCGATGAATCTCTTTTTCGAAAATAGCACGCGGACCCATACCAGTTTCGAAATGGCGGAACGGCGTTTAGGGATGCAAGTGATTCCGTTCGACCCAAAAACGAGTTCGGTCACGAAGGGTGAAAGTTTGTTAGATACCTTACGCACGATCCAAGCAATCGGGGTCGATCTGGCAGTCATCCGTCATCCGCAAGATAACTATTATCAACCACTACTGGATGCCAAGTTGCCGATCAGTTTGATCAATGCCGGTGATGGCAGCGGTCAACATCCGTCACAATCACTGCTGGATATGTTGACGATCTATGAGGAATTCGGCCACTTTGACGGCTTAAAGGTGGCGATTGTCGGTGATTTACAACATTCACGGGTGGCGCGTTCGAATATGAGCCTCCTGACGCAACTGGGGGCTCAAGTCTACTTTAGTGGTCCCGCAGCGTGGTTCAACGATGATTTTGCGGCGTATGGCACGTATTTGCCCATCGATGACTTAGTTGGTCAAGTTGATGTCATGATGTTGTTACGGGTGCAACACGAACGGCTTACGCAAACAAACAATGAAGCGTTCGATGCAACGACTTATCACGAAAGGTACGGCTTAACTAAAGCGCGCGCCGCAAAATTACCTGCGCAAGCGATTATCATGCATCCCGCGCCCGTCAACCGGGGCGTTGAGATTGCCAGCGATTTAGTAGAGTCACCACAATCACGAATTTTCCAGCAAATGACGAACGGGATGTATATGCGCATGGCGATGGTCGCACACATTTTGGTTCAACGAGGCTTATTAGATGCCCAACAATTGGAGGATGCCGCAAATGTCAACTTTAATTAAAAATGCACGTGTTTTAGACGCGGAACAATTAACAACTAAAGATATTCTGATTGAGGACGGTAAGATCAAAGCCATCGGTCATGATCTGAATCAACAATATGGCGCGGCGGATCATGTCATCTGCGCGGCGGATCGTTTTGTCACACCGGGACTCGTTGATGTGCATGTGCACTTACGCGATCCTGGTCTGACTGAAAAAGAAACGATTGAAACGGGGACGCTAGCCGCCGCCCACGGTGGGTTTACCACGATTGGGGCGATGCCGAATGTCGATCCAGTTCCCGATACGCCGGCTAAAATTGCGCTGATGGTCGCTGAAAACGCGGCTAAAGCCCACGTCCATGTAGCACAATATGCCAGTATCACGACAAATCGGCAGGGGGATGAGTTAGTCGACTTTGAAGGGGTCAAACAAGCCGGGGCTTTTGCGGTTAGTAACGATGGTTCCGGTGTTCAAACGGCAGGCACGATGTATCGTGCCATGTGTGGGGCGGCTAAAGCCGGTTTGACCTTGGCAGCTCACGTGGAAGATGATTCCTTAACGATGGGTGGCGTGATGAACGCTGGCCCAGTGGCGGACAAGTTAGGTTTGCCAGGAATCATGGGCATTTCGGAATCGTCACAAATTGCGCGGGATGTTTTATTGGCCGAAGCCAGTGGCGTCCATTATCACGTTTGCCACGTTTCAACTGCCGAAAGTGTCCGGGTGATCCGTGATGCGAAGCGCGCCGGTATCAATGTCACTTGTGAGGTCTCGCCGCATCATTTATTACTGACGGATGCGGATATTACCTTGGATAATCCGATGTTGAAAATGAATCCACCGTTACGTTCACCTAAGGATCGCGCCGCGTTAATTGCGGGATTGTTAGATGGGACGATCGACATGATTGCGACCGACCACGCCCCTCACACGGATGCGCAAAAGAGTGGCTCCATGAAGACGGCTGCCTTCGGAATTACGGGCTTGGAAACGGCTTTTGCCACGCTCTATACCGCGCTGGTTAAAACAAGGCTCCTCACGCTAAGTCAATTGATCGACTTAATGAGTACGAAGCCAGCACAATTATTTGACCTCGACCAAGCTGGGCGATTAGCGCCAGGGATGCCGGCGGATTTAGCCATTATTGATCTTGACCACGAGTATGAAATTAAGGCCGCAACGATGTTATCAAAAGGCCACAACTCACCGTTTATCGGCTGGCACGTCTACGGCAACGTCTTAATGACGCTGGTTGACGGCCAAGTCGTTTATGGAAAGGACTAGCAAGCATGAAACGATATTTAGTATTAGCGGATGGCAGCATCTACCCGGGAACGGGTTTTGGCGCCACTACCGGCACGATTGGCGAGCTCGTGTTCAACACTGGGATGAGCGGCTATCAAGAATCAATTACCGATCAATCTTATAATGGCGAAATCCTCATGTTTACTTATCCGTTAATTGGTAATTACGGGATTAATCGTGATGACCATGAATCCATCAAGCCAACTTGTAAAGGCGTGGTGGTGCATGAATTAGCGCGCCGAGCGAGCAATTGGCGCAGCGAAATGTCTTTGGACGACTACTTAAAATTAAACGATATTCCCGGTATCGCCGATATTGATACTCGGGCGGTCACGAAACATATTCGCGAAAAGGGTGCCATGAAAGCAACTATCGTGGATGAAGTCACCCAGGAAACGGTGCCACAATTAAAGGCCACTGTTTTGAATAAAGCGGTGGTTGCTGAGAGTTCGACCAATAATGCGTATCCTAATCCGGCGACTGGTCCCAATGTCGTGGTCGTTGACTTTGGTCTGAAACACTCGATCCTGCGTGAATTGGCCAAGCGGCACTGTAACATAACGGTGCTACCGTATCATGCGACTGCGGGTGAAATTCTGGAACTCAATCCCGATGGCGTTATGCTGACCAACGGCCCTGGCGACCCGAAAGATGTTTTAGGCGCGCAAGAGATGATTCGCGAAGTTGAAAAGCAGGTGCCGCTATTCGGGATTTGTCTCGGCCATCAACTGTTCTGTTTAGCGAATGGTGCCGATACTTTCAAAATGAAGTTTGGCCATCGCGGGTTCAATCATCCGGTTCGTGAGATTGCGACAGGTCGGATTGACTTTACGTCACAAAATCATGGCTATGCAGTGGATCGCGAGTCCTTGGCAAAAACAGATTTATTAATCACCCATGAAGAAATTAATGATGGCACCGTGGAAGGCGTCCGTCATCGTAATTATCCCGCATTTTCGGTGCAGTATCATCCGGATGCCGCTCCTGGTCCACATGATGCTGATCATATTTTTGATGAATTTATTGATTTAATGGCGGCCCACCAATTGGCCCGGAAAGGAAGCAATTTCAATGCCTAAACGCACAGATATTCATAAGATCATGGTGATCGGTTCTGGTCCTATTATCATTGGTCAAGCGGCTGAATTTGACTATTCTGGGACGCAAGCTTGTCTGGCCTTGAAAGAACTGGGCTACGAAGTCGTTTTAGTGAACTCTAATCCAGCGACGATCATGACGGACAAAGAGATTGCCGACCAAGTTTACTTGGAACCCATTACGTTGGAGTTTGTTTCCCAAATTTTACGAAAAGAACATCCAGATGCTATTCTACCGACGTTGGGTGGACAACAAGGCCTAAACATGGCAATGGAATTATCCAAGTCGGGTATTTTAAAAGAACTTAAGATTGAATTGTTAGGGACGAAGCTGAGTGCAATCGATCAAGCTGAAGACCGGGAACAATTTAAAGACTTAATGGAAAAGTTAGGTGAACCCGTCCCCGCCTCTGGGATCGCTTATACCGTTGAAGAAGCGGTGGCCTTTGCGACTAAGACTGGTTATCCGGTCATCGTCCGCCCAGCCTTTACCATGGGAGGAACCGGTGGTGGGATTGCCGAAACGGAAGCTGAGCTGCGAACCATCGCCGAAAATGGGTTGTCCTTATCACCAGTGACTCAAGTGTTGATCGAACAAAGTATTGCTGGTTATAAAGAAATTGAATTTGAAGTGATGCGAGATGCCGCTGATAACGCGATGGTGGTCTGCAACATGGAAAACTTCGACCCAGTGGGGATTCATACCGGTGACTCGATTGTCTACGCCCCCGTTCAAACTTTGGCGGATCGGGAAGTTCAACTATTACGTGATGCTTCGTTGAAAATTATCCGCGCCTTGAAGATTGAAGGCGGCTGTAACGTTCAATTGGCCTTAGATCCGAATAGTTTCAATTACTATGTTATTGAAGTGAATCCACGGGTCAGCCGTTCCTCAGCGTTGGCTTCCAAGGCAACGGGTTATCCGATTGCCAAGATGGCTGCTAAGATTGCGGTTGGTCTGCACTTAGATGAAATCAAGAATCCGGTCACTGGAACGACTTATGCGGAATTTGAACCCGCTTTGGACTACGTCGTTTGTAAAATTCCACGTTGGCCCTTTGATAAATTTACTCATGCGGATCGGCGCTTAGGGACACAAATGAAGGCCACCGGTGAAGTCATGGCGATTGGTCGTAACATCGAAGAAGCCACGCTAAAGGCCGTTCGTTCCCTTGAAATCGGGGTAACGTATATTGATGAACCCGCTTTGGCGCACGTCGATGATGATACTTTGAGTGATAAATTAATTCATGCGCAAGATGATCGGTTATTCTACTTAGCCGAAGCGATTCGCCGCGGGTATACGATTGAGAAAATCGCTGAACTCACCAAAATCAATTTGTTTTTCTTAGATAAGTTATTGCACATTATTGAAATTGAGGACGAGTTGAAGACTCATGTGGACGATTTAGAAGTCTTGACGACCGCAAAACGAAACGGCTTTGCGGACCAAACCATCGCGGACTTTTGGAATGAAACCATTGATGGTGTGCGGACATTCCGCAAAGCCCATCAATTGGTCCCCGTTTATAAAATGGTCGATACTTGTGCGGGCGAATTTGCCTCAACCACGCCATACTACTATGGCACCTATGAGACTGAAAATGAAAGCTTAGTCTCGCAGAAACCATCCGTGTTAGTGCTCGGTTCGGGACCCATTCGTATCGGTCAAGGGGTCGAATTCGATTATGCCACGGTACATTCAGTGAAGGCGATTCAAAAAGCCGGCTATGAAGCGATTATTATGAATAGCAATCCTGAAACGGTCTCGACGGACTTCTCGATTTCTGACAAGTTGTACTTCGAACCATTAACGATTGAAGATGTCATGAATGTGATCGACCTCGAACAACCCACTGGTGTCATCGTGCAATTTGGGGGGCAAACGGCGATCAATTTAGCCGCACCACTCGCGGAACACGGTGTAAAAATTTTAGGCACAAGTGTGACGGATGTGGATCGCGCTGAAGACCGTGATGAATTTGATAAAGTCATTAAGTCCTTGAAGATTCCGCAACCGGCTGGGGATACAGCAAGTGATGAAGCCACGGCTTTGAAGATTGCTGAAAAAATCGGTTATCCCGTCTTAGTACGGCCAAGTTACGTGCTCGGTGGGCGCGCGATGGAAATCGTTAAAAAGCAGGCTGACCTTGACTACTACATGCATAATGCGGTCAAAGTGTCGCATGATCATCCGGTATTGATCGACAGTTACTTAGTCGGCAAAGAGTGTGAAGTTGACGCCATCTGTGATGGTAAAACAGTCTTAATTCCAGGCATCATGGAACATATCGAACGGGCCGGGGTCCATTCCGGTGACTCCATGGCCGTCTATCCGCCACAATCATTGTCCGCGGATGTCCAACGTCAGATCGTGAAATACACGAAGCAGTTAGCCATCAGTTTAAACTGTATCGGGATGATGAATATCCAATTTGTCATTCATGAAGAACAAGTTTATGTGATTGAAGTGAATCCACGAGCTAGTCGGACGGTTCCATTTTTAAGCAAAGTGACCAGCATTCCGATGGCGCAAGTGGCAACCCGGGTCATTTTAGGACAATCGTTAGCGAGTCAAGGGTATCAAGATGGCTTAGCACCAACGGGTCAACTGGTCCATGTGAAAGCACCCGTCTTCTCCTTCTCTAAACTGAACCAAGTGGACAGCTTGCTGGGACCAGAAATGAAGTCCACCGGGGAAGTCATGGGTAGCGATCAAACAATGGCTAAGGCACTATACAAAGCCTTTGAAGCCGCTAAATTACATGTGCCAAATCATGGGAATATCTTATTGACGGTCCGTGATGACGACAAGCCCGAAGCTTTGAAACTCGCACAACGATTCCATGCTTTAGGGTATCAATTGGTTGCCACGAGCGGTACTGCGACTTATTTAACCACACATCATTTACCGGTGAGTGTCGTGGATAAGATTGCGACGGGTGAAAATGATTTGTTACATCAAATGGAAGCCGGTCAGATCCAAGTGGTCATCAATACGGTCTCGGATGAAGAACATGCCGCCGATGATGGCGCGTTGATTCGAAACACTTCGATTGCGCATGGCATTCCGTTATTCACCGCACTTGATACCGTTGCAGCAATTTTACAAGTCTTAGAATCACAATCATTCGTCACGCAGGCATTATAAACACGAAAAGGGGCTCGACATGGAACGATTAGCAGTGAATTTAGCTGGTGTCACGTTAAAAAATCCGGTGATGCCCGCAAGCGGGACCGCCGCATATGGTCAAACGATGGCTCAGCAACTCAATTTGGGCGCACTTGGTGGGCTCGTTATTAAATCGACTACGGCAACACCACGAGAAGGTAATCCACGGCCAACGACGGCACCAACGACCGCTGGCTGGTTAAATGCGATTGGGTTGAAGAATCCGGGCATTGACAATGTCCTAGCTGAAAAGTTGCCTTGGTTAGCTGCAAACTATCCTGACTTACCGATTGTCGGCAGTGTGGCTGGAAGTACCTTTGATGAGTATGTTGCGGTGGCTAAGAAGATGACGACCGCTGCCAACGTTAAGTTATTAGAAATCAACATTTCTTGTCCAAACGTTGATCATGGCGGGCTGGCTTTTGGTACAGATCCAACACTGGTCAAGGATTTGACGCAAGCCATTGTGGCGGTGACCGATAAGCCCGTGTTTATGAAGCTAACGCCTAACGTGACGGACATTGTGCCAATCGCCGCCGCTGCTGAAGCGGGTGGTGCGGCTGGACTCACGATGATCAACACGTTGACTGGGATGGGGATTGATTTGAAGACGCGCCAACCGATCTTAGCACATGGAACGGGTGGCTTGTCTGGTAAAGCGATCCATCCGTTAGCAGTACGGATGATTCACCAAGTGCGGCAGCAAACAAAATTACCGATTATTGGGGTCGGCGGGGTCTTCACTCCCGCGGATGTTCTTGAATTCTATTTGGCAGGTGCCAATGCAGTTGAAGTCGGGGCGGCCACGTACGGTCATCCCACTGCTTGTACCGACATTATTGCCGGGTTACCTGCGGCGATGGATAAGTATGACATTGAAAGTTTAAGTGGTTTGATTGCGGAGGTCCAAGGATGAGTCGACCAGTTATTATTGCCCTAGACTTTCCGACTGCTGAGCGAGCTTTGGCCTTCTTAGACCAGTTTCCGACGACAGCCAAGTTAACCGTTAAAATCGGGATGGAACTATTTTATGCGGCGGGGCCACAGATCGTGCAGACTATTGTGGCTCGTGGGCATGCCGTTTTCCTAGATTTAAAATTACATGATATTCCGAATACAGTTGAATCCGCAATGCGCGTCATTGGTCGTTTGGGTGTGCGCTATACAACGGTTCACGCCGCTGGTGGACATGTGATGTTAGCGGCGGCCAAACGTGGATTGGTTGCCGGTGCGGCTGAAAAAGGGTTACCAGCACCAAAATTATTGGCGATTACACAATTAACGTCGACGAATCAAGCGATGCTAAATACGGATCAGCAAATTCCTGGAACGGTGCAAGCTAGCGTGGTACATTATGCAGAACTGGCCCAAGCCAGTGGTTGTGATGGCGTGATTTGTTCAGCGCAAGAGGTTGCGGCCATTCATGCTGCAGTTGGCTCGGACTTTATTGGGATTACCCCAGGTATTCGGCCAGCTACGGCGGCTGCCGATGATCAACAACGCGTGATGACACCGACTGCGGCCGCTCAAGCCGGTAGTAATGGGCTAGTGGTCGGTCGGCCAATCACGCAGGCCACAGATGCCGTGCAAGCGTATCAACAAATTATGACAGAATGGAGTGCAGCTAATGACTAAAATTGCAGCAACAATCGCAGCGGATCTACTTAAAATAAAAGCCGTTACCTTACGACCAAATGAACCGTTTACTTGGGCAAGTGGGATGCACAGTCCCATCTACACTGATAACCGGTTGACAATCTCGTATCCAACGGTTCGAACACACATTGCGACAGGGATTGCAGCGATTATTCGCGAACAATATCCAGACACCGAAGTCATTGCCGGCGTGGCGACGGCGGGCATTCCACATGCGGCGTGGGTTGCACAAATTCTGGAATTACCGTTAATCTATGTTCGTTCAAAGCCTAAGGATCATGGTGCTGGTCGTCAAATCGAAGGCGTCTTTAAGCCTGGTGAAAAAGTCGTCATGCTCGATGATTTGATTTCAACGGGGGGCAGTGTGCTGCAAGCAGCCAAAGCGGTACAAGCTGAAGGCGGCGACATCCAAGCCGTTGGGTCGATCTTTAGTTATCAATTGGCCGCTGCAACGACGAACTTTGCGGCAGCAAAATTACCCTTATTTAGTTTGACGAATTATACGACCTTGATTGAAGTCGCTCGGCAGGCCAATGAAATTACTGATGATGACTTAGCGTCACTCCATGCTTGGCGGCAAAATCCAGCCAGCTGGGGCGCGGAACACTAAAATTCTAGAAAACTTTTATTGTTCGTATTTATTAAAATAAGTCATTGATTGTCCGTCTCCGTGGACCAGCACGTTCGCCGTGGAGGCAGACCTGCAGCCAAAAAGCGGTCTGCAGGGCGCTTTTAAGCCGAAGCCCGTGTCTTAAAAGTCGGCCAGACACTAACCTGGGAAAATCACCCAGCTAAGTGTCTCGACACGGCAAACAGGCTGGTCCACTCCGACGTCAAACAGTGTTAACAACCAAAAGGATATTGGTACGCTTAATGCACCAATTGGTATCAGGACTATTGACCAATCGGAGCGGTGAGTTAAGCAGATGCGCATAAATACCTAGTTTAATTTTAAAAAAAGTTGGCGAAGCCTCGTGAAATGACGTGGCTTGTCAGCTTTTTTTGCTAGGCTGAGAGGGTTAGTGGTTATGATGCTGGCTGCTGACTTGTGGCAACGTGGATAATTAGGCGTGTAAGTTGGTTTAAAAAAATGGAAAAATTGGTCGATAACGTCGCCTTTTTTTGCTCAGTTAAGTATGCGATAATGAGACATAATTACATAGAACGTTTGTTCAGATTAAAGGAGGAATTGCCGTGAGTTTACAATTTGTGCTGGGACCCGCTCAGGTCGATCATCGTCAAGTGATGGTGCAACAATTGGTGAAAGCCTTAAGCACTGCTCAGTCTAATGACCAATTTTTTTATTTAGTGCCGAACCATATCAAATTCGACACCGAAGTTGATGTCTTAAATCGGTTGGCACAAGCTGCCGGACAAGACAAACTTTATGCGCAAACCCAAGTCCAAGTCTTTTCATTTACGCGGTTGGCATGGTATCTCATGAAAAATGAGGCCGCTTATCAAGTGCCACGATTATCCGCGGCTGGGATTGATATGTTGCTGTACCGAATTTTGCGGGCACACGCGGACGAACTACGATTATTTGGCGGTGAAGTCTCCCAAACGGGTTTTATCACCCAGTTAGCCAAAGAAATCAATGAACTCCAAACGGCTAACTTGGCCCCAGAAGATGTCACCCAGTTAGCGTTGCAAGCACCAGCCGGTGATCTACAAGCGAAGTTGCATGATTTAGCGATTGTCTACGGTGATTTTGTGACCGCCACGGCCGGTAAATATTTGAAGCCAGCGGATGTGTTGGCCGAACTGAATAACTATTTACAACATCGCGATCTCAGTCAGATGCACGTTTATTTGGAATTAGCCGGTTTTGCGCAGCTACCTGGGCAACAACAAGCCCTCATTACAACAATGTTGGAACGCGGCGCCCAAGTGACGATCAGTCTGATGTTAGATAAAGCAGTCACGCAAAAACTCCCTGAAAATGGTAGCTTGTTTTATCAGACCGGGCGTTTATATTATCGGTTGTTTCAGTACGCCCAAGTGCGTCAGATCCATGTTGGTATGGATATTAAAGTTAAAACATCGCGTGTGACACCAGGATTAGCCGCATTAGATGATTATTGGCGCGGTCAGCCACAACACGCGAGTGGCTACGAACCACAGAATACGGATTTACAAATTTTTCGAACGGATAATCGGCAGACTGAACTAGCCCAAGTTGCTCGGCAAATTCGCCAATTGGTCACGACGGGTAACTATCATTATCAAGATTTTCTAGTGATTACACGGCATTTGACCAATTACCAAACGATGCTGGCGCCAATCTTTCAGACCCAACAAGTACCTTATTTTGTCGATCTACAACGTGCGATGGCGGACCATCCACTCGTTGAATTAATCAGTGCGTTATTTGATTTGGACGCTAAACATTATCAATATCGAGATGTCATGCGTGTCTTGAAAACTGAATTATTGTTACCAGTCATTAACGGACAGGTCATGTCACGTCAGGCCTACCGCCAAGCAGTAGATCTCACCGAAAACTTCATTCTAAAGAGTGGCTATACTGGTCGGCGTTGGTTAGAAAAAGCTGATTGGCAGTATTACCAATTTACAGCTGGCGATGCGGGTGTTGAAACGGATGAGAATGTCGCTATTTCAAAGCAAATTAACTTAATTCATCATTTTGTGGCCCAAATTTTCCCACCGTTCTTCAAAAAATTGGCTAAGGCCGCAGATGGTCGGACGGCAGCCACAGATTTGTTTGACTTTCTGACACAGCATGGTGTGGATCAGCAATTATTGGCTTGGCGTGATCAGGCACTCGATCATCAAGATGTGGCGGCGGCAGCCGAACCTGAACAGACCTGGCAAACTTTCTGCAATATGCTGGATGAATTTGTCACGTTGCTAGGGTCGTCAGCTTTCAAAAGTGAAGACTTTTTAGCCTTGCTACAGGCGGGTTTTGAAGGGGCTAGTTATTCACAGATTCCTTCAACATTAGATCAAGTCCTGATTTCTGAAAGTGGGATGGTCCAAAGCCAAAACCGAAAGATCGTCTTCATGATTGGGGCGACTGATTTAGTCATGCCAGATCGAATCATGACTAATGATTTGTTGAGTGATGTCGACAAATCGGCCTTAAAGTCAGCTATTGATCAGTTGGATGGGGACCACTATTTGAGTGATTCTGCCGTTATTCAGTTAGGTGATGAGCGCTGTTTGAACTACTTAGCTTTCATGAATGCTACTGAACGGCTGTATTTGAGTGCGCCTTTAAAAGATGATCAGGAAACTGATTTAGGACTTTCAAATTATGTTAAACAGATTCAGCAACACTTTAAGTTACCAACCCGAGTCTATCTGAGTGCACCAGATCCAACTGTGACGGCGATTAAGCCATTTGTAGGCACGAAGCGGCGGACGATCACGCATGTGATTCAAGTTTATCGTGAAGTGTTGACGACCAATATGGACCGTAACCGAGTTGGGGCCGCACTACGGCCTGCACCAGTCTGGGTTTGGTTGCGGCGGCAGCTGACTAATGACCCAGAATTTGGGGCCTTAGCACAACAATTGTTGGCTGGTCTAAGCTACCGTAACATTCCGGTGCCCTTGAAGCCTGAATCGGTCAAAGCACTATATGGCAATCAAATCTATACATCCATTTCTAAACTGGAAGAATTTTATCGGAATCAGTACGCTTACTTTTTAAAGTATGGCTTGAAACTACGAGAGCGCGATGTTTTTGAATTATCCGCAGCTAGTACCGGGGAATTCTTCCATGCCGTTTTGGATGGCTTGGTCAAGGCCGTGCGTGCGGATCATTTAAGTTTAGGTACTTTAGATGATGGCCAGTTGGATCATTATTTGGGTCAGATTACGACTGAAGTTTTGGCCCAACCACAATTTATGATTCTATCAAGTTCCAATCGGATGGCGTATTTGCGGCAACAGCTGATCAATACGGTCAGTCAAATTGCGCGTGCGATTCGCAATCAGAGTCAACGGTCCGCGGCCCAACCAGAACAAACGGAACTGTTATTCGGGAATGTTGGCAAGGAACACGGTTTGAAAGCCTTAGATTTTCAAGTAGATGCCCAACATAGTGTGCATGTCCGTGGCAAGATTGACCGTTTGGATCAAATTCAGGTTGCTGACCAACGCTTCTTAGGTATTGTGGATTACAAGTCATCTGTCCATCGGTTTGATTTTCAAGAAGCGTACTACGGCATTGCCATGCAAATGCTGACCTATTTGGATGCGGTGTTGCGTAATGAACATACAATTGTGGCTGATCCAGAGGCCAAGGTAAAGTTAGCTGGCGCATTGTACATGCATATCCAAAATCCAACGCTCAAACCGAGTGATGTCAAAACGGGTTTTGAAGCCGCCATGCTAAAAGCCAATAAGTATAAAGGCATTTTACTGGATGATCCAACGCTATTAGAAAAATTAGATACAGATCTCCAGAAACAGAGTGGCGTCTCTAAAATTTATCCGTTTAGACGTAAGGCTTCGGGAGAATATAATCATGCCAACACTCGCACACCTTCGTTGGTTACCGAAGCACAATTAACGCAATTGATTACGCATAATCAACAATTGATCATTAACGCGGCAGCAGCAATTTTTGCTGGCTCATTAGCGTTAAATCCGGTTCGTTTGACCGATAAAACGACGGCATTACAATATTCACCTTATTTAGCGATTATGCAATTTGATGCGATGCTATCTGAGAACAATTACCATGATCTACAACCACTCACACCGAGTGAAGTTTTAGCAAAAATTGCTGCGGGAGGTATTCAGAATGACTAATTTTACAGCGAGTCAAAAAGCAGTCATCGCGCAACAGCATAATAATTTGTTAGTTTCAGCTTCGGCTGGTTCTGGGAAAACAACGGTATTGATTGAGCGCATCATGCGCAAGTTAGCGGCCGGAACAGCTATTGACCAACTATTAGTAGTGACGTTTACAAACCTGGCTGCCAAGCATATGAAGCAAAAGTTGGAAGATCAGTTGAATACTAAAATTTCAGAGTTGTTGAAGCAGGAAACGGATCAGGCGAGTTCGTCTCCTGCCGTGCAACGCTTGCGCCAACAATTGAATTTGCTGGGGGTCGCTAATATTAGTACCTTAGATGCTTTCTGTTTGCGGCTGATTCAACGATATTATTATGTAATTGATTTAGACCCTGTTTTTCGTTTATTAACGGACAACACCGAGGGCCTGTTGATTCGTGATCAAGTGTGGGGTGAGGTCCGTGAACAACTCTATGGTGAAGCCGGCCAGCAGTTTGCGCGTTTAACGGCAAACTTTTCTAATGATCGTAGTGATGATGGGTTAAGTGCCCTGATTATGCGGCTCTTTGACTTTGCGCAATCGACGCCAGATCCGGAGGCCTGGTTGCAAGCATTGCCGGCGACGTATGTCATTGAAACGTCAACGGTGACCGCTTCGAAATTTTATCAAACCCAGTTACTGCCGTTATTAGTGCAAACGTGCCAAACGATGCAAACTAACTTAGCTCAAGCCTTGCAAGCGGCTCAGGCGGGTGAATTAGAAGATAAGACGATTAAAGCCATTACTGACGCGCAGCAGGCCTTGACTAAGTTTACGGCGCAACTCACGACCGCCAGTTGGAATGAGTGTCGTGAAGCGTGTGCGACTTTTAAATTTGGTCGTATGAAGAAGATTTATAAGGATGACCCACTCCGTACGAGTGCGGCTGCTAAAGTCGGTCAATTGGTTCAAACGGTGAAGGATCAATTTAAACAGCTCAATGAGAATTATTTTGCGGCGGATGAAAAGGAAGTTTTAACCATCATGGCTGGCTCAGCCAAGCTGGTGACGGCACTGGTCCGCGCAACACTGAGCTTTAAAACCGCTTTTGCCGCTGAAAAGCGGCGACGCCATGTGCTTGATTTTAGTGATTTGGAGCATTTAACGTTACAAATTTTGACCAGTCAAAATGATAGTGGACGTGGGGCGTTAAGCCAACTGCGTGCACAATTTGATGAAGTGATGGTCGATGAATATCAAGATATTAATAGTTTACAGGAAACTATCCTGCAACTATTAGCTCGTCAAGACCCTGGCAATATGTTCATGGTTGGCGATGTTAAGCAGTCGATCTATCAGTTTAGACTGGCTGACCCACTGTTGTTCTTGCATAAATATCAGGATTATGGGGAACATCCTGATCACGGCGACCGCATCGTTTTAGCGGAAAATTTCCGCTCGGTAGCTAACGTGGACCATTTAGCAAATTTGATTTTTAGTCAATTAATGGATGCGCCAGTCGGCCAAATTGATTACGACGAAGCGGCCAAACTAAAGTATGGTCCCCAAGACTATCCGCCAGATTTAGCCCAAACCACGAGTTTGTTGCTATATCAAGCTGGCGTCACACCAGATGAAACGGAAGCTGATCCGGATAACTTTTCGATTGATGATTTGTCGGCCGGCAGTATCACGATGGTGGCGCAGAAAATTTTAGCGCTGAAAGCCATGGACAAGCCCATTTATGATCGAAAAAATAAGGTTTATCGGCCGTTTCGATATAGTGATGCCGCATTATTAGTGCCGACCCGGAATCATAATTTGACAATTATTGATATCTTTAAGCGATTACAGATTCCAATCGTGGTCAATGATGCTCAAAACTATTTTCAAACGACGGAAATCCGTATTATGATGTCGTTACTGAGCATTATTGATAATCCGTATCAGGATATTCCGTTGGTGGCAGTTTTACGGTCACCGATAGTTGGTTTGGACGAAAATCAATTAGTTTATTTGCGGATTCAAAATAAAACCAGTGATTATTTCCAAGCACTCAAAGATTTCTATGCGGCTTATCCAACGCGTCCGCATGACGCTTATGGGGATCAGATTTATGCCAGTATCGAACGTTTTATGACGCAATTGACTGAGTTTCGTGATTTAGCACGCCGGAATCAATTGGTAACATTAATTTGGCGAATCTATGAACGGACGGGTTTTTTGGATTATGTTGGTGGGATGCCAGCTGGTAAGCAACGTCAAGCCAATCTGAACGCTTTATATGAGCGCGCACATGCTTATGAAACGGGGAGCTTTAAAGGGCTATTTCAATTTGTCCGGTTTATCAAACGGATGCAAGAAAAGGATCAAGACTTAGCCGAAGCCGTCTCGGAGACTGAAACGGAAGCTGTGAGCGTGATGACGATTCACGGCAGTAAAGGGCTAGAATATCCGGTCGTCTTTATCATGGACTTAGATAAACAATTTAATCAGACGGATACGCGGCAATCGGCTTTGCTAGATCGTGAGGCTGGCATCGGGATTACTTATTTGGACCCGAAGACTCGAGTCAAATACCCAACCTTACCACGATTGATGACGCAACAAGTCGTGAGTCGAAAATTACGTGCAGAAGAAATGCGGAAACTCTATGTCGCGGTCACACGGGCAGAACAGCAATTGTATTTAGTGGGCACGATTGAGTCAATCGAAAGTGCAACAGAAAAGTGGCGCCGAGTCCTCAATGATGAGCACTTAGTTTTAGATGACCAAGCGCGAATTACGGCTAAGAGTGATCTGGATTGGTTAGGAATGACACTGATTCGGCATCCTGATTTCAAAGATTATTGGGACGGTGAAACGCCAGCGTTCTCGCTTGCTGACGACAAGACGAAACTCACGCTTGAATTAGGTGATCCCGAATCAGTTGGGCAGACGGCAATTCAGCCACAGATGGCACCGGAAAAGCAGCCTAGTGCAGTTGAGTTAGTGGAAGCTGAAATCGATCTCGATGTGGATCAGGCGACTCAGGCCGAAATTCAAAAAATCATGAATTTCCACTATCCAGCACAAGTGGCGACTGAAACGACGGCTTATCAATCGGTTTCGGAAGTCAAACGACTCTTTGAAGATCCTGATACGCCGTTAATGCAGGCCAATCCGACCATCAGTGTCCAACAATCACGGCCAAGTAGTCGGTATGTGACCGACTACTTGGCAACGCCACAATTTCTGCAAACGGCGCAAACGCCGACGGGGGCGGAAGTCGGAAGTGCCACACATCTAGTGTTAGAACAATTGCCACTTGATGCGCCGGTCACCACGGCAGTCGTTGAGACCACAATTGCTGAGTTAGTGATGAAGCAGGTTTTGACGGCACCGGTGGCAAAACTAATTGATGTCACATCGGTGGTTGGCTTTTATGCCAGTGAGTTAGGTCAACAGATTTTGGCGACGCCTAGTCGAGTCCGTCGAGAAGTCCCATTCTCACTATTGATGCCAGCTTGGCGCTTATTTGATGATTTCAAGCTGGATGATCCGAATAAAATCTTAATTCATGGGATTATTGATGGGTATTTGGATACACCAACCGGTCTGATTTTGTTTGATTATAAGACGGATCACGTTAAGCAACCGGAGGCCTTACTAGAACGGTACGCTGGGCAAGTCAATTTGTATGCCGCAGCTTTAGCGTCAATGTATGCACCCAAACCGGTAATCAGTCAATATTTATATTCATTAACGCAGCAAGCCTTAATTCCTGTTCCAACTACAAAAAAATAAGTACCAAAAATAGCCCTCTGGATTTTTTTCCGGAGGGCTATTTTGTGGTCTATAGAAACCAATCACGGACGTGATCAGTGATGGTTTGATGGAATTTGTCGAACCAGGTGGGATTGGCCGCATTGATTTCATCGTACAAACTGGTGTTAATTTTAGTGAGAATCGCAGTTAGTTGGTCGAGTTCTTCATCGTTGAGCACCGTTAAAAATTCGGGAACTTTGGCAGTTTCGTTAGTAGCGGCTTTTCTACCGCGGTCGGTTAAACGAATAATGGTCATTCGCCGATCCTGAGTGGATTTTTCCTTTGTGACAAATTGTTTTTTTACGAGTTTGTTAACGAATTCAGCGGTCGATTGTGCGGTCAAATTTAAGCGC
The DNA here is from genome assembly GCF_031085375.1 of Lactiplantibacillus brownii. Classification (NCBI taxonomy): domain Bacteria; kingdom Bacillati; phylum Bacillota; class Bacilli; order Lactobacillales; family Lactobacillaceae; genus Lactiplantibacillus; species Lactiplantibacillus brownii. Next base: position 2,201,500 of record NZ_JAVCWF010000001.1, on the reverse strand, counting down.
GTGGCTAATTCTTTCTGTGATAGACCGTCAGTCTGTGATAGCGCTAGTAATATTTTTCCTTGACCTTGAAATAGCAACTGCTGTTCACCGTGATCAGAATGACCATGATGGACTACATCATCCGCAACATGACGCGCCATACCAAACTCGATGAGCTTGCCGGCAGCGTTTTTTTGTTTAGTTAAATTAGGCATGTTTTCGGCCTCCTATAGGTATTATACGGGTTGTTTTGAGAAAAAACAGTCAGGGAGCCTGAATAAATCCTTGAAAAATTAATCAGGGGGCCTTATAATGTTTTTGTTCAGGTAGCCTGATTAAATTTTAAACGTAAGAGGGAATAATGATGACAGTAGTAAAAGCAATTGAAGTGAGTCATTTAACGAAGCGTTTTGGGGATAAAGTCGCAGTTGATGATGTTTCGTTTAATGTCGCCCAAGGTGAAGTGTTTGGGTTGTTAGGACCTAATGGCGCCGGCAAAACAACGATACTTCGCATGATGACGACTTTATTGAAAGCTGATCAAGGGCAAGTTAAAATTTTTGGTCATGATACGGTGAAAGAAGGTTCCTTAGCGCGGTCGATGTTTGGGTTAACCGGTCAATATGCTTCCGTTGACGAAGACATTTCTGCGCGTGAGAATTTGATGATTTTTGCCCGTTTGAATGGTTTATCACGGGTGGCCGCCAAACAACGGACGACAGAATTATTAACGGAATTTTCGCTAGTTGCTTCCGCAGACAAGGCCTTAAAAAACTTTTCCGGCGGGATGCGTCGGCGTTTGGACTTAGCCGTGAGCTTGATTACGCAACCTGCACTGGTTTTCTTAGATGAACCAACGACTGGTTTAGATCCACGAACCCGTAACCAGATGTGGGCGACCATCCGTAAGTTGGTTGCGAAAGGGTCAACGATTGTTTTGACCACGCAATATTTGGAGGAGGCGGATCAATTGGCGGATCGCGTTGCTGTGATTGATCATGGCAAATTGGTCAAGATTGGGACGCCGACTGAGTTAAAGCAACAAGTTGGTGGAACCACCTTGAACTTTACGGTGCCGCAAGTCAGCCAAATGGCAACGACCATCAAATTGGTAAATGCCCAGCTGAAAACAACGGTGAAACAGGTCGGCCAACGATTGAGCGTGGTTATTCGGTCTGTTGATCAATTAGGGCTAGTTTTGACCGCGTTGCAACAGGCCAAAATCGTGATCACGCATTTAACGGTGCAAGAACCCTCGCTAGATGATGTCTTCATGAATTTGACAGTAGGTAAGAATTAGAAAGGAAAGGTGTCATAATGGAAGTTAAAACACACCGCGGTAGTTTAGTGATGAATACCGCAACGATGGCGTATCGTAATTTGTTAAAGACCGTTCATAATCCTGATCGATTTATGGACGTTGTGATTCAGCCAATTCTATTTATGCTGATGTTTGGTTATTTGTTTGGTGGCGCAATTGCGGGTGGGGTGCAAGCCTATTTACCAACGATTGTCCCCGGGATTTTGATTCAAACAATGCTCTCGGCTGCTTCTGGTTCTGGTTCGCAGATTCGTGAAGATCTGGATTCAGGGGTATTTGATCGGTTTAAATCATTACCGATGGCTCATATTGCCCCGTTAGCGGGTCAGTTATTTGCGGATGTCTTGCGTTTGGTGATTGCAGCCGTAACTGCTTTAACGACCGGCTATGTCATGGGGTGGCGACCAGCCGCGGGATTAGGCTGGGTGATTGTCAGTGGCGCCCTCGCGATTTTTACCGGCTGGGCGTTGTCATGGGTATTCGCCTTGCTAGGCCTATTAGCCAAAAATGCCACAACGGTTCAAAGTTTCTCACTGATTACCATGTTGGTCTTGTCGTTTATTTCAAATGCGTTTATTCCGCTTAAAAGTTTGCCAAAATTTATGCAGTTCATGGCGGGACTAAATCCAGTGACGTATGTGATTACGGCAATTCGACAAATTTTAGCGACCGGTAGTTTGACCAATACCGCGTTGCTAGTGATCCTATTTGGTAGCGGTATTGTCCTAGTCTTTGCGCCATTAACGGTTTGGGCTTATAACCGAAATTAATCTTTAGGCCAAGCAATCAGGAAAAGCAAAACGGACTCGAGTTTATCCCGAGCCCGTTTTGTCATTAATTTTTAGAGCATCACTTGGTAGGCGTTACGCTGGTCAGTGGCATCGTTTGCCATATATACGACACCACGATAGTCAAAGCCAGCCTTAGTAATGATATGTTGCATCCGTTGATTTAGGCGGTGTGTATCTACCCGAATCTGGCGAAACCCAGCTTGATAGCTTAAAGTCATGAGATTGCTAAAATAAAAGTCAGCTAAGTGTTGGCCGTGGTAACCACTCGCAATCGCGATTCGGTGAATCGAAGTATAAGTCGCGTTGGCATTGCCAGCCCAGTTTCCATGATAAATTTGACGATAATTAGGATCTGGCGTGGTTAAAAGGGCTGCTGTACCAGCAATCTTGCCATCAACAATGAGTAACCAGGCCCGCTTAGCGGTGATATCCGCTTGAATATCGGCGGCTTGCGGATAAGCCCCTTGCCATTGGGGAATCTGTTCCGCTGCTAAGGCTTGCCGCCCTTGAGCGATGATAGTCATCATTGCTGGCAGGTCCGCGTTGGTCGCTTGACGAACATATCTAGTCATTAATAAGCCTTCTCTCTGAAAATTTATAAATTAATGTTAATTATTATAGAACGGAAGTCGGTTGCTGACAAATTGAGAAGCAGATTAGTGTTAATTCACTGGTGGTTAGCTTTATAATAAGAACTATTAATTGCTGGGAGTGACTTAGATGAAAGTATTTGTAATTGGTGCTCATGGTCAAATCGGTAAGAAAATTGTTTCTAAATTAGTGGCCCAAGGCGACCAAGTTTTTGCTGGTATTCGCCAGCCAGAACAAGGCGAAGCATTTGAAGATGCCGGTGCTCAACCAGTTAGCTTTAACTTGTTAGAGCAACCAGCAGCGTTAGCCGTGGCTTTCAAAGGGATGGATGCAGTGGTCTTTGCAGCCGGATCTGGTGGTCAGACCGGTTACGATATGACTTTGATGATTGACCTTGATGGGGCCGTTAAGTCGATGCAGGCGGCAGAATTAGCCAACGTCAAACGTTACGTGATCGTGAGTGCGGAATTCACGACTGATCGTGCTAAATGGCCAAATTCATTGAAGCCTTATTATGTCGCGAAGTATTATGCGGATGAATGGCTTAAAACACGAACTCAGTTAGATTACACGATTTTACAACCAGGGACTTTAGTCAATGATGCCGGTACCGGCAAGGTTACTGTCAATCCTGGTATTGGTGGCGAGATCACTAGAGATGATGTTGCCACGTTTGCGGTTAAGACTTTAAGTACTCCGAAAACGATTGGTAAAACGATTGCGTTGATCAACGGAGAGACACCGATTGCGACTGCTGTCGAAGCAGAAGGCTAATACAATTGTGTTGTTTAGATTAAAATTAGCATCAGTCAAGACCAATCGGAGCAAGTTTTGATCTAACCGTTGTTATAGACAATCAGAAAAATTACGACAAACAAAAAGTTGTTCACCGAACTCAAAACTGAGTTTGGCGAACAACTTTTTTTAGTTATGAATTATGATTTCGATTACGGAACAACAAGGCACCAACGGCAATCCCAATGATTAGAATAAGTAGCCAAAATGAGCCGCCCATCCACATAAATGGCATGCCGCCACCAAAAGTCCAACCACCACACATGTGCGTCACCACTTTCATTAGTTAATTTATAAACAGTATAACGCAGGTGTCGTCGTAGTGATACTAGTTAACCTTTATTTCAATTCAGCAAACAGTGTCGCTTGTTGTTCAGCGGTCAATGGCAAGATTGGTAAGCGTGGTTCCCCAACTAAAATATGTTGCTGATTGAGTGCAGCCTTGACTGGCGCCGGTGAGGGTGAGCTGAATAGGGCGGCCATCTTGGGGATTAATTGACGCTGGGATTGACCGGCGGCGGCCCAGTTTCCTTGATCAAGTTGGGTCAGCATCGCCGCCATGTCATCGCCATAAAGATGGCTGGCAACTGAGATAACGCCATGCGCACCTAAAACGGTTGCAGTCAGTGTCTGAGAATCTTCGCCGGTGTAAACATAAAAATCAGCAGGTGCTTGTTCAACGATTGCGGCTAATTCTTCTAAGGACGTGCATTGCTTGATCCCAATAATATTCGGTTGTTTGGCTAGTTTTAAGACGGTGGGGACGGTCATCTTTACGACGACGCGGCCAGGAATATTGTAGATCATAATTGGAAGGCCACCACGTTCAGCAATCGCGGTAAAATGTGCCACCATCCCAGCCTGATCGGGTTTATTATACGGTGGTACGACGACAAGCGCCGCGTCAATGCCAGCAATTTGACTGACACGACGGGTAAAAGCAATGGTAGCAGCGGTATTATTCGACCCCGTATTAGCCATGATTGGCACCCGGCCAGCAACTAAAGTGGCCGTCATTTGGAATAACGCCAGCTTTTCATCCTCACTAAGTGTCGGGCCTTCACCGGTCGTTCCTCCGACTAGGATTCCGGCTGTATGATGTGCTAATAAGTAGTCAATTAAGCTAGCTAGTCGGTGCTTGTCAAGTTGACCAGCATCGTCGAATGGGGTGACCATCGCGGTCATTAAATGTGCGTTTTTAAAGTTCATGCGTTTTCCTCCAAAATTAAGCTGTTTCAAATTCAGTGAGCCAAGTTGCCAAACGATTCATGCCTTCTCGAAGGGCCGCCTGACTTGCGGCGTAACTGATCCGGAACCAGCCTTCACCAGTCGGACCAAACGCTGAGCCAGGAATCACTGCGAGTTGGGCCTGTTGAGCTAGACTCGTCGCAAAGTCCCAGCTAGTCCCTTTAAAATGAGTTGGAACTTGGACAAATAAGTAAAAAGCCCCGCTTGGGTAGACATAATTAAGACCCATTTCACTAAGACGTGTGACTAAATAGTCCCGTCGTTGTTGATAGATGGCACGCATCTGTGGTCCATCATCGAGGCCATTAGTTAAGGCTTCAATCCCGGCGACCTGACTGATTGAACTGGTTGAAGTGACCAGGTATTGATGGGTCTTCTTCATTTCGTTGATCAGTTCCTGTGGGGCCATGATCAATCCGAGCCGCCAGCCGGTCATGGCATGCGACTTTGACAAACCGTTAATCGTAATTGTCTTCTCTGGGTAAAGGGTTCCTAAGGCAGTATGTGGTTGATCGTAAGTGATTTCACTATAGATTTCATCACTGATAACCAACAACCCTGCTTGGCGAATGACGGCAATCAACGCTAGTAATTCAGCTTTTGAATAAGTCACACCAGTGGGATTAGTCGGATAATTTAAAATAATTGCCTTTAAATGCCCATTAGCATGGGCCTGGATAGTAGCAGCTAAGTCAGCTGGAGTCAGTTTATAGCCACTGTGAGTCGTGTCAATCGGAATCAACGTGGCCTGTGCCATAGCAACCACGGGCGCGTAGCTGGTATAACTTGGTGTGGGCAATAAAACGCCGTCACCTGGATTTAATATCGTAAGTAACGCAGTGGCAACCGCTTCTGTAGCCCCAACGGTCGTGATAATTTCACTTGGGGCATAAGTTAACTGATATTTTTGATTAAAATAACGACTAGCCGCCACTTGTAATTTTTGGAAGCCCATTAATGGCGAATAATGACTAAAATCCTGTTGAATGGCTCGAATACCCGCTTTTTTGACATGTTCGGGCGTCGGCAAATCGGGTTCACCAACGGTCAATTTGATAATATCTGGCACATCCGAGATGGCCTCATCAAAACGGCGAATCCCAGAAACTTGAATTTTTTTGATAATTTGATTGGTCTCAGTCATATTGAAAACTTCCTCTCACCATGATTAATGGTTATACTAAAGAATAATTGACTCGATTAAAAGTAACAGTTTTAGCAAAAATGAAAGGACAGTGTTCAGATGCCACTTGATCGTCAGGCGGCCACGCCGCTTTATTTGCAGTTATATCAGCTTTTACGCGATAGTTATGAACCACAGAAAGCCGGTCATCAGAAGCTTTGGTCGATTCGAAAGCAAGCTCAAAACATGCAAGTCTCAAAAACAACGGTTGAGCAAGCTTACGATCAACTGGTTGCGGAAGGGTATGTTTATACCGTCCCCGGTAGTGGTTATTATTTTAATGAATTGCAATACTGGCCCCAGTCACAACAAGCCACACCACCGACTGCGAAGGTGCCGGCCGCTATGCCACCAGTTAATTATGATTTTCGTTATGGATTGACCGAAATTTTGAAGCCAAGTTGGAATGGTTGGAAGAAGGCGGTTCGGACTGCTTTGCGTCAAACGGAAGAACAGCCAGCAGCATTGTATCCAGAGGCGCAAGGCTTAATGGCGCTACGAAAACAGCTGGTGACTTTTCTCCATCAGACACGTGGTGTGCGTTGCCGGGCAGACCAGATTGTAATTACGAATGGCCCCAAAGCGGGTCTGGAGCTATTATTAAGCTTATTGCCCACGGGCACGATTGGAATTGAAAATCCCGGTTATCGGGGCTTAACGGCTTTGGCGGCGGGTTATGGTCAGCAAACGGTTCGTATTCCGGTAACCCCAACTGGATTGGATCTGGCCGTGTTGAAACGGCAGCAACCGCAAGTCGTCTATACGACACCCGCCCATCAGTTTCCATTAGGTTATGGCATGCCGATTGGGGCTCGTTTGGACTTGCTACAGTGGGCTGCGGATCAGCACGTCTTAATTGTTGAGGATGATTATGACAGTGAATATCGCTATGATGCGCATCCTTTGCCAGCGTTACAGTCTTTAGCGACCGCTGATCAAGTCGCTTATTTAGGGACTTTTGCTAAAGGCATCGATCCCACGTCACGAATGGGTTATGTGGTGTTGCCGGAACGGCTATTAGCCATTTACCATCAACGCTATCGTTACCGTTCAGCGATGGTAGCCGGGTTGGTTCAACAGGCGATGGTCAATTATTTTGAGAGTGGGGCCTATTATCGCCACCTCAGTCGTAGTCGCAGCTTGAACCGGCAGAAATATCAATTGTTGGCTAAGCAGCTCACGCAAAGTTCGGTGATTCAGCCAATTCTAACGGGGGCGGGCCTACATGTGGTCATCCGTATTCCTAACATTCAGCAAGCGCGTCTATTGGCCGCATTAGCACGGCAGTCGATTCGAATTTATCCCTTGGAGTCAAATTGGGCAGGTATGCCGACCCATGATTATTATCTGTTAGGATTTACGGCCTTGAGTTTGCCAGCATTGAAACTGGCTTTAGGTCAGTTAGTCCAGACTTGTGAACAGCTGGCTCGTGAAAAGTAAAAATTAGCCGACTATTTTTTAAGTGTTTTTGGACAAAAAAAAGCGCTTGGGTTTTAGCCCAAACGCTTTAATACTTAGCCCTTATAAAACCACTCATTACCATCGCGCTTCAATAATTCATCTGAAGCAGCTGGTCCCATTGATCCTGGTTGGTAGTTAGGAAAGTCGGGAGTGTGGTCATCCCAATATTTTTGAATGACATCCACAAATTTCCAAGAATCCGCAACTTCTTGCCAATGAGTAAAGTTAGTGGCATCACCATTTAAAGCATCGTGCAATAGTCGTTCATAAGCTTCTGGACTATTAGCGGTAGCTTCGGAATCATGATCGTAATTTAACTGGATCGGTGTTGTAGCAAAGCCTTGACCGACGCACTTGGCATTCATCCGTAATTCAAAGCCTTCAGTTGGTTCAACGTTGATGGTTAACACATCAGGTGCTAACTCGTTGGACTGATCTGAACTGTCATCATTGTGGTTGAAAATGTTGACGACCGGCCGTTTGAAGACAACATCAATACGAGTGAACTTGTCTGCCAAGCGTTTCCCAGTTCGAACATAGAATGGCACGCCAGACCAACGGAAGTTATCGATCATCACTTTCCCAGCGACAAAGGTATCCGTGTTGGAATTTGGTGAAATCTTATCTTCAGAACGGTAGTCTTTGATGTCGCCATCCGCCGCATATTGGCCGCGCACAAAGTTATCCGCAACTTCTTCTGGCTTGTATGGCCGTAGACTTCGTAAAGCTTTAACTTTTTCAATGTTAATATCATTCTCAGTGAATTCGACCGGTTGATCCATCGTTAATAAGCTGAGAATTTGTAGGATATGGTTTTGGACCATATCGCGCAAAGCACCGCTGTTATCATAATAAACGGCCCGTTCTTCCACGCCTAATTTTTCACTCAAGGTGATTTGGACGTTAGAAATATAACGATTGTTCCATAATGATTCCCAAATATTGTTGCCAAAGCGAATCGCAGAAATATTCTGAATCATTTCCTTACCAAGATAATGATCAATTCGATAAATTTGGTTTTCAGCGAAAGTGGCCGTTAATTCGTCGTTTAATTCCTTGGCACTTTCATAATCGTGACCAAATGGTTTTTCGATAATGACCCGATTGAAGCCGTTGTCCGTTAAAATGTTCTCGGACTTCAAGTGTTGCGCAATCGTGCCAAAGAAGTTTGGCGCCATGGCTAGATAAAAGATCCGATTACCTTGTAAGCCATATTGGGCATCTAACTTCTCAGACAAACGCTTCAAAGTGACGTAGTGTTGGGCATCCGTCACATCATGAGATTGGTAATAAAAGTGACTGGCAAAAGCCTTAACGGTGTCCGCGTCAGCGTTTAAACTGGCTAACGAATCCGTAATGATTTCATGATAATGGTCATCTGTCCAAGGCCGCCGAGCAGTCCCGATGACGGCAAAATGGTCTTGTAAATAACCTTTTTGGTACAGTTTAAATAATGAAGGGTAGAGCTTACGTTGTGCTAAGTCCCCCGTACCACCAAAAATGGTGAACAAGGCGATTTTTTCTTTACTCATCAATTTCACTTCTTTACTAGAATATAAAATACATTGTTTAATTGGAATTAAGTCAAATCTGTAAAAGCTACCATTACTAATATTAAGCAATTACTAGCCGTGGTCAATCATAAAGCACTTTTTAATGTTTAGCAGGCTTGTTCTCTGGAAATTCGTGCCGCAATTCGCGTTCGGTCGCGACGTTTTGCAAGATCAGAGCAAGTCCGAGCGCAATCGCTTGTAAATTAATACTTTGTAACCAACGGACATTAAAAAGTCCGCCCCAAACGGCGCCAACCAACAAGATCGTGAAAATTTCAATACCAAACATGGCATAAAAATGCTGTGCGAATTTCCATGTCTCTTCATTTTTGATTGCTCGCCGTGACATATAGCCAGCTAATGAGCGCATTTTGGGCATCCGAACCCGTTGATAGACCCAGATGATCAAAATGATTAAAAAACCTGGCGCTAAACCAAAATTATTGGTTGCCATTGCGCACCTCGCTATCCACTAGATTAGCACTGCGTGACAGCGCTTAGATTTATTATAGCAATCATGGCGCGAGCATGTCGACATTTGGTTTATGAATCTGTTAATTTTTTCAATGACGCGCTTTTTATTTTGGGCGCATGGCTAGGCCGTCACTGTTGGTCGGAGTATACTAGGAAATAATGTAAAATGGATCAAACGACACTAGTTGAGTTAGGAAGGACTAAATTAATCATGACAACTTTTCGTGAAGAAGCAGATACCTTGGGAACAGTTAAAATTCCAACAACGGCATTGTGGGGGGCACAAACGGAACGGAGCCGACATAATTTTCCTCATGGCCCGTTGATGCCGGTACAAGTCATTCGGGCGTTACTACAGATTAAACAAGCAGCGGCTGAAGTGAACCAGGCCTTTGAAACGCTATCACCGGCAAAGTCAGTAGTCATTAGCCAAGCGGTGCGCCAATTATTGGCTTTAGATGACGATAAATTAATGGCCGACTTTCCGTTACACGTTTATCAAACGGGTTCGGGAACGCAAACGAATATGAACGTGAACGAGGTCTTGGCACATGTTGCCGCACAAATTGATGCGGACACGCCAGTTTTACCTAATGACGATATTAATCAGTCTCAAAGTTCCAACGATACTTTTCCAACGGCGATGAATATTGCGGCGACCTTGGCTTTGAAGCCAGTCATGACACAAACTCAAAACTTGATTGCGGCGTTAACGCTGAAGCAAAAGAAGTATTGGCGGACGGTCAAAATTGGTCGGACCCATTTGCAAGATGCAACGCCCTTAACGTTCGGACAAGAGGTGAGTGGCTGGATTAGTATGTTGCAACATGATCTGACTTACTTGGAACAATTAGCACCGACATTGTTAGAACTTCCCATTGGGGGAACGGCTGTAGGAACTGGGTTAAATACACGACCAGCCTTTGCTGAAAAAGTCACCGGTCAATTAGCGGGAACTTACGGGATTAAGTTTGTCCCAGCCGACAATGATTTTGCCGGTTTAGCCGCGCATTCTGGGTTGAATGTGGTCCATGGGGCGTTACGAACGTTAGCTGCGGATCTAGTCAAAATTGGTAACGATATTCGTTTCTTAGCGAGTGGGCCACGAGCGGGCTACGGTGAATTAACGATTCCAGCCAATGAGCCGGGGTCGTCAATTATGCCTGGTAAGGTCAATCCAACTCAGATCGAGGCCCTGACGATGGCGGCGGCACGGGTCATGGGAAATGACACGACGATTAACTTTGCGGCCAGCCAAGGAAACTTTGAAATGAATGTCTATAAACCAGTGATTATTGCGGCCTTTTTGGAATCAACTGAGCTGCTAAGTGGCACTATCGAAGGGGTGACAACGAAATTAGTTGCCGGTTTGACGGTGAACAAGGCACGGATGCGTGCCTTAGTTGATCAGTCGTTGATGACGGTGACCGCACTATCGCCACACATTGGCTATCATCATGCCGCTGAAATCGCCCAATTGGCTGAAAAAGACGGCAGCACGTTACGTGTCGCGGCGTTGAAGAGTGGCTATGTCACTGCGACTGATTTTGATGACTGGGTTGATCCATTGAAAATGACGAATATTGATCGGCAAGAATAGGAAAATTTAGGTGAAATGAATGCAAAAGGAAGTTCGGTTACGGTGGTTATTGTTAGCTAATTTGCTTAATAATGCGGGTGCCGCATTCATGTGGCCGTTAACCACGGTCTACATGCATAATTATTTGAAACAAACGCTGACATTTTCGGGAACGGTCCTATTTTGTATGTCGCTCGCGATGATTCTCGGTAATTATGTTGGTGGCCGGTTATTTGACCGTTGGCGACCCTATTGGACCGCTATTTTAGGCGTGACCATCTCAACCATCACGTTGGCGACCTTAATTTTTTGGCATAGCTTAATGCCGTATGCGATTGGGCTAATCGTGGTCGGCTTCGGCGATGGCATCAGTATGACAGTTGTGAATGCGTACGCGGCGACGGTGACGAGCAGATCCAACCGGTATGTTTTCAACATGCTCTATCTGGCGCTGAACGTAGGGGTCGTGATCGGGACGTTGCTCGTCGGTTATCTGCTTGATTTAGGCATCAGCGTGGTCTTTATGGTCACCACGGTTTGTTACGTCGGGTTGTTTGGAATCGTTTTAACGACATTCAATGTCAATTTGACGCCAACCACTGAAAAAGCGGCGCAACCAGTGACGACCGATACGACGTCAAAACGCAAGCGGCAATTGATCTGGCTGATTTGTCTGATGATTTTTACGATCTATCTGAGTTACGCGTTATGGGAAAGCTTGCTGTCGGTGCATATGACGAATCTGGGCATCCCATTTCGGCGATACAGCGAAGTTTGGACCATTAACGGCCTATTAATTATTTTGAGTCAGCCCATCGTGACATTGTTCAACGAACGTTTTAAAATTGGCACGCAGGTTGCTTTTGGAATCACCTTATTTGCGTTATCATTTTTAGGCTTGGTTTTTGCACGCCAGTATATTGATTTCATTATCATTATGGTGGTGTTAACGATCGGTGAAGTGATTGGCCTACCAATTGTGCCCGCATGGGTTGATGATATGGCGGCGCCACAGCAACGTGGCAAGTATCAAGGTCGTTTTAACATGGCCTTATCAATGGGACGTGCGGTCGGACCACTATTTGGTGGGATGATGGTCGCACAGTTCTCATATTCAATCTTGTTTATGGTCGTTACGGCAATGATGCTAGTAACGTTGAGCATTGTGCTAGTTCGTGCGCGGCATGAAAAATTATTAAATGGGTAAGGCAATGGGATTGGCTTAATTTGTCTGTCTCCGTGGATCAGCAGTAGGGCCGTAGTCGGAGTGGCAAACGTTGCTCGAAATTGATAAATATGGTCAAAAAAATGAGTCTGGGAAAATTCCCAGGCTCATTTTGATATTTCCGATAGTTATAGTCGAAACGTGGCACAAAAGGCTATGCTTGGTAACAGACCTTTAGTTCGTAAAAGCAGCTAAGCGTTCTTTCATGACATTGTAGATGCGTTCCGTATCAACGGAAGTGCCACGTAATTCGTAGTCTGCGATGAAGTCGGTGTCTAACTGTTCCGCATAGCGACGAGCGGTTAAGCAGTATTGATCGTTGAAATTACGGTTACCACTACCGACGACTCCTAAACACTGATTAGGGTTTTGGTCGTAGTTTAAATACTCACCGAGAACATTGGTCATTAATTCCTTGACGCCATTGTCAATCCCATTACCGCCGTCCAAGTAGGTTGGGACGAACGCAAAGTAGGGCTTGGTCTCAATTTCAAAATCTGATTGTTCGCTAATCTCTTTTAAATGAATCAAAGGGTTGGTCTCGTCTGCGGCGTGTTGCGTCTTGGCGTAGTCTTGCATGCCAGTGACAAAGGAGCGAGTATTGCCTTCGATTGAAATAAAAATAATATTAATGGTGGTTTCACTCACGACTGGTTCCTCATTTCTGTCTTAATTTGTACGTTAAGTTTACGCTGTGCCCCCAAGTTTTGCAAACCTGGTTTACTGATGATTTTTAGTTCGGATTAAGGGGCCACTGATTGGGTATAAAAATTAGGCGCTGATCATGGTGACCAGTGCCTAATTTGATTAATGCTTACTTTTCGGGTTCATCTTCATTGTCATCGTCATCTTTAGCAATCACTGGTGTTTCACGGCGACTAACTTCAAACCAATTGATGTAGGCATTCTCAAAGTCGAGTGCCTTAAAGTCAAAATCAGCGATCTTAACGGTATCACCAGCTTGAATCTTAGGAAAGTTATCCAAAATGTAGCCGGTTAATGTGACGACATCCGAATCTTCAAATTCTTGTAAATCAGTTTTGAAGAAACGTTCGAAGTCATATAACGTCATTTTCCCGCTAATCCGGAAATTACCATTGGCCTGTTTTTCAACGTATTCGGTAGAAACGTTGTCGATTTCATCATTGACGGTCCCAAAGAGTTCTTCATAGATATCTTTATCCGTGACGATCCCACTGGTCCCACCGTATTCGTCCACCACCACGACAATTGGTGTTTGCTTATCAATCATTTTTTGCAAAATGGCTTGAATCGGCGTGGTTTCAGGAATCGTAATGATATTGCGCAAGACTTTATTGACACGAATGTCGTCGTCAACTTCGCCTTGCCGAATCAAATCATAATTGTAAACATAACCTAAAATTTTATCCTTATCATTATTAGCCACAACGGGTAATCGACTGAACCGTTTTTGTAAATAGACACGAATAGCTTGTTTAACGGTATCGTTGATATCAATGACGACCAGTTGTGTGCGGTCAATCATGATATCTTTGGCAATTTTATCGTTAAATTCAAAAGCCCGTTCCATATACAAGTAGTCGTCTCGGTCTAATTGACCGCCAGAGACCGCATTTCGTGACAAGTTTAAAATTTCTGCTTGGGAGTACACGTCATTATCTTCATTCGCAACTGGAATACCGAGCATTTTGACCACACCCGTCGAAGACGTATTTAACAACCAAACAAACGGATAGAAAATAACATGGAACCAACGCAATGGGGTCGTGATGACCGCCATGACTTTTAAGGGCATATCAATCGCAATATTCTTAGGCACGATTTCCGTTAAGACGACTTCCAAGTACGTCAAGATAAAGACCCCTAGGACAATACTGATTGCTCGTAAAATCGAGGTACTGATCGATAAATGGAAGACATCCAATAATTGGAGGACGAAATGTTCTGTCGTTTGCTCCCCAATCCAACCTAAGATAATTCCGGCTAATGAAACCCCAACTTGAGTCGTTGAGAGATATTCATTGAGGTTTTGTACCATGTGCAGTGAAGTTGCTATCCGTTTGGAAGGCTTATCACGCTTTTTCTGTTCTTCTTCGAGGGCGCTTGGTCGGGTCTGAACTAAGGCAAATTCACAGGCCACAAAGAAAGCGGCGACGCAGAACGTAATGACAATAATGACTAAATTTAATATTATCTGGCCACTGTCCAAAGAAACATTCCTCATTTCATATAATTAGTTACTTAAAGTATAACGCTGAGTAGCTATTATTATAAGGATAGTTACTATAATTTGCAATCAGATAAAGATGTTTAACGTTTTCATGGAATGGTGCTAAACTGAAGTTACTTCAAGTTAAGGAGATCTTGTGTGATGCCAGTAGAAACGAAAACTAAGATTCACGAGGATTCGAAGAAATTGGTTATTCAGGACAGCGATGTCAAGAAGGCTATGGATTTAATCCGTGCCAATGGGTATGTTACTCGGGAAGACTTTAAACAGATGGATGATGAAGAATGGGCCGAAGGGTTTGACAAGAAAATTATTGCCAGCTTTTTAAAGGTCGAAGGTGAAGATCCATATATCTATTTCGAGCAGTTTGATTTTAAGGGTGGCGACATTGATTCCATTATCTTTGATATGGATCGAGTCGGTACACGTGACCATGCCTTGGCTTTGCTTGCCAAAACAATTCACCAAGAGGCTTACTAGAACTAATTTGTTACAGGGGGCTTAAACATGCGCCAGCATTTATTTAGTCGTTTCGACGACTTATTACCAGTTGCAATGCTCAAACGGGCTCATCGTCAAGTGACGACCGTTTTGAACGCTCATTTGATCATGAAGACTGATGTTGTTGAACATGATGAGGATTATACGGTGACCGCTGAATTACCCGGTTATGATAAAGATGCGATTACGGTACGATATGCTGACGATTGTTTGACGATTCAAGCAGCGCAACCGACGGATGGTCCTGACCGTGATGATGACGGTCGGATGTTACATCGGGAGCGTCCCGCTGAAGATTTGACCCGGCACTTTCCGTTTAAGAATGTGCTGAAAGATCAAATTCAGGCTCACTATAACGATGGCTTGCTCACCGTGACTTTACCTAAAAAGGTTGCGGATGACGCCGGCAAGATTACGATTCAGTAGTCATTAATTCTAATAGACTATGAAGGATATCACTTGCGATAACAATCGTGGGTGGTATTTTTTTGTAAAAAAAGATTGCCGACAACGCAATAGCTTGCGAGTTGTTGGCAATCATTGGGGATTTAAAACGCTGTTGCTGGTTAATTAGCGGCGTCAGGCGTTGTTTCCGCTTCTTTGTTGGCGGCGGAAATACTCATTTGGATGGTTTTAGGCCGATCCTTGAAGATGACGATCGTGCCTTTACCGAGGAAGTCTTTCGGGCCATCATAAGCCAATTCGTATTCATTGGCAAAGGCGCCTTCTTTTTGTAGCGTCATGAAGAAGATTTTTTCATCTTCAAAATCATCGCTAAACATCACTGCCATGCTAGCGTCGATGAGTAACTTATCTTTCCGCATTTGATTCAGGCGCGCCCATAGACCATCAATGACGGGTTGGGGGATAAGTTCTTTGACGTCGTCGCCAGTTCGGTGTTTCTTAGTCATTTCATACATTGTTAAGGCACCACTTTTTCTATTAAATTTAAATCGACCTATAAATGATAACATATTCCGCTATTAATGCTATTTACAAGGAAATCTAGTTTACATGACTAGCTAATCTGTATATAATGATGGTAACGAGTTGAGGAGGGGTTACCCATGACAACGACAACGGAAACTTATGAAGACTGGCGGCATCGAATGAATAAAGTCATTCTGCCAAAATGGACGGAATTACCTAATTTTGATTTATATATGGATCAAGTTTTATTATTGATTAACGAAACACTACAGCCATTGGGGGTTGATCCCGTAACGGCTGCGATGATTAATAATTATGTGAAACATAAGGTCATTTTATCGCCGGTCAAGAAAAAGTATCAGATCATGCAATTGGCCGATATTATTGTGATTAGTTTGTTGAAACCAAGTTATCCACTGGACATGATTCGCCAGGGGATTGATCAAGTGACGGCTACTGGGTATCCGAAACGCGCTTACGATAGTTTTATTGAGGCGTTGGTCGATCGGTTGCATCACTTGGATGAGCCGACACGTGTTTCTGACCAAGATTTAAGTGGGAGTTTAACGACGGCTGCCTCACAGTTGATTGTGGATAAATTAAGGACGGATGAGCTGATGCGATTGAATCAAGCACAAATTCGGCCAACCCAAATTGAAAAGTAAGATTGAATAGGAGACTTATTGGCTGATAACTAAATTTGAGCCAAGGTCTCTTTTTTAGTTGCCGGAACGATTTTGATTTAGTATGATTAAAGAGTATTACAGTCGATTGCAAACAATTGAATCAGAATGCAGGTAAATGTTTTGCCCCACTAATTGTTAGTGAGGCTTGTTTACCATGAGAAAGAGTGATTGATATGAAGGTGTTTATCAGTGACGATCAGGAAGAACAACGTCTCTGGTTAACCGACATCATTACCGCCCAGCTTGATGAGTTAAATTTTAATTACGAACTGGCGTCAGTCTGGCAGCCTGACGATGTCCTACAAGCGGTGAAGATGACCAGTGGCCCTAATATCTATTTTTTGGATATTGTGTTAAAACAGGCCACCAACGGTATTGAATTAGCAACAAAAATTCGCGATTACGATCCTGATGGATTTATCGTGTATGTTTCAGTGCGCGATGATATGTTGCCTGAAACTTTGAGTGCCATGACGACCCCCACTGGGTTTATTTCAAAGATGGATCTCTTTAATAAAGCCAAATTCGTGCCGCGGGTGCGCGAAGTGTTGACCGTCATCAAGAAGCGACTTACCACCCTGAATGAAGCCCCAGAACCGACTTTGAGTTTACACAGTGGGGCGTTATTGTTAAAGTTAAAATTAACGGATATCGTGTATTGTGAAAAAGTTCATGGGCTACGTACGGCGCGAATTGTGACGGAGCACCAAGCTTACTTGGTGCATAAAAACCTCAGTACGATCAAAGAACAACTTGGCGATAGCCGATTTTTCAACGATTTCCAAAGCTACGCGCTTAACTTGGACAAGATCGTGACGATTGATTTTAATAAGGGTTGGATTACGATGATGAACGGTGATCGGCTTTCATTTAGTCGTGGCACGATCAAAAAGTTGCGCGCTTATTATCAAACTCAGGAATAGGATGATTAGATGATAACGGATGCGCAATTATCAAAGATTAGAACTTACGCGTTACAGCGTTTGGCACAGGATCACAGTGGGCATGGCACTGACCACTTACAACGCGTTGTTCAATTAGCCACGCGACTGGCTAAAGCGGAACAGGCTGATTTACCGCTGACGATTGCGGCGGCCTGGTTACATGACGTGATTGATGACAAGTTAATGGCTGATCCAATTAAGGCCCATCAGGCTTTAGCGGACCAGTTGACGGTCATTCACGTGACACCGGCGGATCAAATAGCGATTTTTGATATTATTGACCATATGTCGTTTAGTAAATCTTTAGCTGGCGCGCAAAAGTTGTCACTGGCGGGACAAATCGTGCAAGATGCTGATCGGCTTGATGCGATTGGGGCGATCGGGATTGCGCGCGCACTGTATTATTCAGGGCATGTGGGCGAAAAAATCTATGACCCCGAAATTGCCCCGCGTGAGAATATGACTAAGGCTCAGTATCGCCAAGAGCCTGGTACGGCCATTAATCATTTTTACGAAAAGTTATTTAAGCTGGAAGGCTTAATGAATACCACGACAGCCCAACAATTAGCCCATCAACGAACACAAGTGATGCGGCGCTTTGTCACCCAGTTCAAAGCTGAATGGGCGGCAGATGATCATTAAAATGACCCTGTTTCGAGTTGAAACACAAATTGCGAGCCTGGTTTTTACCTGACGCGCTTTTTTTTGTACAAATTTTGACATGAAACTGTAAAGTCGTATCGGGATTCAGATGAATGAGATATGTTATTATTATAAAAGAATTTATAATAAACGAAATATGAATTGGTGTAGCTTGATTTGAAAAGTGATGGTGTTGGAACCTATATTTACCGCGTGATTGGGACTAACAACTAAAGCTATTTCAAATGAATCAACAATTCAATGAGGTGCTCATGTTGAATCTTACAAAATGGCATGAGTTAGGTTTATACGGATTATTATTAGTTAGTATTAGTCGGCTAATGGGTAATTATAATGGGGAATTAATTGGGTTTACCTTGGTATTCTGTATGTTGGGTTATTTATTAACGCAACGATTGTTACTTCGCAGTCATCAGCAGACCGAGCGCTCACTCTGGATGGTCATCATCAATGAGTTAACTTTCATGCTGCAGGGACTCTTGTTTTTGTTAGTGGTGGTAGCTGGGTCAAGTTTAGTGATCAATCATGATTTGAACGGGTTGTTCGCAACGAAAATCCAGCCAGCACTGACTTTCTTTAGCGCTACGGTGATTGGGCATCATGGGTTTGATAATCTGTTCTTTAACCTGTGGCCAGTTTGGGCTTACTTCAAGTTTTATTTACTTTGGGGATTGGTAGCGCTGATATTTGCACGACCAAGATTACAAAAGACACTGACGGCCGCAATGATTACTTTGGCTGGTAGTGCTAGTGTAGCTGGCCTATTTTGGGCGATTAGATGCGCTTTAACTGCGCCGAATCGTTTAGCGACAGCATTCTTCTTGTTACCGTTTGCTTTAGGGAGCTTGTTGGCGATTGGATTTACACAACGTCGTCAACAAACGAGTTTTGAAGCGCAGGTGGTGAAGCCCAAAACGCTAACTATTGGCCTTTTACTCGTGTTGTTGTCGACCGGATTACTATTAGGATCAGTTCAGTCACCTATTTGGCGTATCGTTGTGTTAGTGATCACTAGTTTCTTGTCTGCTGGCATCGTGTATGCTTTGAACAAAGCATTACAGACGCTTGACCAACCGCGGCCAAATTTCTTTCGTGTGGTTAGTTTAGCTTACTTATTATTCTGGCCATTAAAAATTTTGATTCAGCCACAAAGTATTTTAAATTGGGTGCTAGTTGTTATTTTAACCGTTGGCTTGACGGGCTTAGATCTGTGGTTATTTAAACAGCTTGATCGGTTGCGAACCCGGTTTCAAGTGCCACCGCGGCGTCAAACACAAGGCTTGCTATTATTGAGTACTATTTTGATTACTATCTTAGGTTCTTTCTCAATTTATCAAGCCAACACGCTAGGAGATTTTCGGCAAGCTAAGGCTAATGCTGCGACCAAAGTGACCAGCAAGACCACCAAAGCAGCACCAACAGTTTCTCAAACGATGCTTCAAGGTGCTTGGGAAAAAATTGGCCTGACGTCGCACGAAAAGATCAGTGTTGCGGTTTATTCACTCAAGACTAAGCAATTGGTGACCTATTCTAATCAACCTGCAACGACAAGTTATGTTGGTGCCAGCACGGTAAAAGTCGGCGTTTTAGTTCAAATTTTACATCTCCGTGATCAAGGAAAATTGACTTTAACGGCAACTGATAAAGCCAACTTAGCCAAGATGATTGAGGAAAGTGATAACGATGCGACGGATGCCTTGCTTGCAGATGCTTTAGCGGGTAATCAAGCACTTAATCAACTCTATCAAAATCTCGATATGCAGCACAGTCAAGCTGATTTGTCACACTGGGGGCTGACCAAGACGACCGCCACTGACCAAATTAAGCTGTTACAAACGATATTTGGTGAGTCGACTTACTTATCGACAAAGTCAAAACAGTATGCGAAATCATTGTTGGACAATGTTGAGACGGATCAGGCTTGGGGAATCTCCAAGGGTGCTACGAGCTATGCGGTGAAAAATGGCTGGCTTAATGCGGATGATCAAGGTCATTGGGCTGTTAATAGTATTGGACAGGTTGTGACCACTAAAACTGGAACAGACGGGGCATTGATGGCGATTTACACGAATAATGATCCGTCGATGGCTAGTGGTATTCAGTTAGTTGAGCAACTTGCCGCTGTCGCCAATGATAAGTTTACGGTTAAGTGATTTAGTAGTTAGAAAATAAGTTGCAAAAAGGTCCGTGATTACTTGAATGTTGAGCAATCACAGACCTTTTATCGTCTAAGCGGTAGTAATTTGGTTATAAACATAATAATGAGCGAGACGATGAGTGAGTAGCTTAGTATCAATCCAACGGTGAACCCAAAGGAAGTAATTACGCTCAATATTTGACCAGCATGCTGATCAAATATCGAAAAAATGGCGGTAGCAACGGTGAGTAAGATTAACATGGTGACCAGTCCTAATGAGCTATTTTGATAATCCGCCGGGCTAAGATCAAAGCCGCCAATGACGATCAGAATTGTCAGGAAAAGTAGCAGCAACAATTGCCACCAACTACTCGTATTCGTGGTCAGGGCGAGCCAACTGCCGGCCCAGTCAGGATCAAACGGATGGTCGGCAATTTTAAAAATCGCCTGAGCCAATCCGGGATATAACCAGGCGTCCAAGCCTAGCAGACTCGCCGTACAGCCAAAAATTGGTGCAACGCCAATAAACAGGTTACCGATGCTTTGATAGAAACTAGCTTGGCTCCAAGTGTGGTTGACATAGCCCAAGACCAAGTCATCATCGGCGCCGTTCGTTTGGTTGAGATGTGGCAACTTTAACAGACGTACTGACTGAATGCCGTGACGAAAGATGACTGCCATGATTAAGTGGCTCAATTCGTGGATCACAATCCCTAAACAGCCCAGATAAACTTGACTATTGATGCCATAACGATTGACGAGATTTGCTTTAGTGTGCCGGTTGACGGTGGTCAGTCCCCAAGCAAATATGGCGGGTAAACCCAACAGGCTAATGAGGACTAATAACCAATTCCAAATAAATTGTTCCAAATGATCACTCCGTTATTTCGCCGAAAGTCCCATGCACGAGTTTGCGTAAATCATCAGCATTAATTTCGATTGAGCGGCCAATTTTGCCAGAAGAAACCAGGATCTGACCTTGTTTCTTGGCACTATCATTTAGGAAAATTGGAAACTTTTTGGTTTCCCAGATGCCAACTGGCGTATTGGCGCCGTGTTCATAACCGGTCGTCCGTTCTAGATCTTTCAATGGAATCATACCAACCTTTTTATTGCCGGATAATTTAGCTAATTTTTTATAGCTTAAATGTTCGTCAATTGGCAAAACACCGACTAAAGGTCCTGTTTTATTGCCGATTAAAGCCAAGGTTTTATAAATATGATGCTCGTCTACACCGAGGTGATCAACTTGAAGTTGTTCAACATCGCCCTCGGTTTTAGTTGGGAAGGCGTATTGTTGATAACTAATATTAGCCTTATCCAGAATTTTTTCGACTAGCGTTTTGCCTAAGCCATCTTTATTTTTACGTTTTTTTGACATAGTTTTCATCCTCACAATATAAAATATACGTTCCAATTTTTAAAATGGACCGGTGCAATTCACTCAAACCACAAAATTTCTGCTATACTCTAGGTAAGAAATTAAAGTAGAGGAGGAATCGTGATGGCAGATTTAGTTTATCAACAAGTAATCACCGACCTGAACAAGCGCATCATGGCCAATGAATTTGCAGATAAAAAATTACCAGATGAGCGCAGCCTCAGTGAACAATATCAAGTCAGCCGCAGTTCCATTAAGCGGGCCCTTAACGTTTTAGCGAATCAAGGCCTGATTTTTAAAAAACGGGGTTCAGGAACATTTATTAACCCATTATATCTTAAAAATCAATCTTCATTTAAATACGAAGGAACCAATTTAGGCATTACAGATAGTTTGAATACCGAGGGCGCCCAACCTAGTATTCAATTATTAGACTTTCAGGTCATTCCTGCAAGTCAAGAGTTGCAACAGGATTTATTTTTGGCGTCTGACGAATTTGTCTACGAAATTAAACGGTTGCGATTGCTAGACAATCAGCCGTTTATGATTGAAACTGGCTATATTCCCATAAAGCTCGTTCCAGAACTCAATCGAGAAATTGTCAGCAAATCAATTTTCACATATGTGCAAGAATCTTTGAAGTCAGCGGTGACGAAATCATTCTTATCGATTTCAGCGGACGTTTCGACGGCTGAAGACCAGAAATTATTGGCTTTAAAGCCAACGGAGCCGGTCGGTGTCATGAGTGGAATCTTCTTTCTTGATGAGGGAACGCCATTTGAAGTTTCGAATATGCGGTTGCATTATAAGTATATGAAGTACACCACGTTTGTTTCTACGGAGCAGTAAGATCAGTCTGCGAAATGCGTTGTGACTCATATCTTATTGAAATAGCTCGTTGATTGTCCGTTTCCGTTGACCAGCACGTTTGCTGTGAGGCAGACCTGCAGCCAAAAAACGGTCTGCAGGGCAAACGAGCTGGTCAACTCCGACGTCAAATAGCGATTTAACAAGTGAACATTCATTAAACCAGTATCAACGAGAGGTCAATTGATATTAGAATTGCTGTTTAGTGCAGGGTGGGCTGGATGATGCTCAGTGGTGAAATTTCTCTTTGCTGGTGATTTTCCAGCTTAGAGAAAGCCCGGCTTGTGAGACCGCCCTTTGGCTCACAAACGTGGCCACCACGTTCCAGCATCAGTCCAGACCAACCGGAACGGCAAGCTAAGTAGATACTTGTAAATATGATAGCTAAGCGCAAGACACAGTTAGCTTGAGCACGTTTGGCGGTATAAAACAAAGTGGTCGGCAAAGAGAATTGAAGTAGTTTAGAAGGAAGTTAATCAAATGGCGTTAATCAGAATGAATTTTATGTCGCAGTCGTTGCATCGAACCGTGCCGTTGCTAGTCTGTCTACCTACAGATAAAGTGGATGCACAAGGCCAGACACCAACAGGACCGTTTAAAACGTTGTATCTATTGCATGGCATACTGGGTAGTGAAGTGGATTGGGTTTCTGGGACGCGGATTCAACGTTGGTCGGATGAACGCAATTTAGCGGTGGTCATGCCAGCTGGTGAAAATGGGTTCTACACGGATCACGCCTGGTCAACTGAGCTATATAGTCATTTTATTGGTCAAGAATTGGTAGCGTTTACGCGGCGAACTTTTCCATTATCGTCAAAACGCGATGAAACGTTTATTGGTGGCCTGTCGATGGGCGGTTATGGTGCACTTTATAACGGCTTACGGTTTCATGAGACTTTTGGTGCGATCATTATGTTGTCAGCGGGATTATTAATTCGACCAGGAATGGAAAAGTTACCTGCTAAACCGGCATGGTTCGCTGAAACGACGGCCTATCAGCAACAGGTATTTGGCCCTGATTTGGCAGCTGCCGGCCGCTCGGAACTCAATCCTAAAGTTTTAATTGCGCGCTTATTAGCTGAAAAGGTGACTTTACCCGCAATTTATATGGCAGTTGGTACCGAGGATGATTTGAAAGGTGTCAATGACGATTTTGATCAATTCTTGACACAACGGAGGATTGAACACGTCTATGAGACGGGACCAGGGAATCATGAGTGGGACTTTTGGGATCGCTATTTATTACGGGCATTAAACTGGTTGCCATTGACGTCACAGGCAGTTGGTTTAAATTCCGGTCATATTAAATAAATTTTTTTGTCATGACGTGAACTGGTGCTGCTCTAAGGTGGACACTGGTTCTTTTTATCAGATATAACGTTCGATTAACAAATTGGACCGTTCCAATTAACAAAAAGGTTGATTTTTAAAATCAACCTGTTAAGATAGTACTTGTAAACGATGTCAGTTACAGACAGATAATAATTTTAAGCAAATTAAGGAGTGTTTTGAATATGGCTACAGATTACTCATCACCAGCATATTTGCAAGAAGTTGACAAGTATTGGCGTGCTGCCAACTACCTATCCGTAGGTCAACTTTATCTAAAAGATAATCCATTATTACAACAACCATTAAAACCTAACGACGTTAAAGTCCATCCAATCGGCCATTGGGGTACGATTGCCGGGCAAAACTTTATTTATGCCCATTTAAACCGGGTTATTAATAAATATAACTTAAAGATGTTTTACGTTGAAGGTCCCGGTCATGGTGGCCAAGTCATGGTTTCTAACTCATACTTGGATGGGACTTACACCGATATTTATCCTGAGATTACTCAGGATAAAGAAGGGATGCAGAAGCTATTCAAACAATTCTCATTCCCAGGTGGGGTCGCTTCACATGCCGCACCCGAAACGCCAGGTTCAATCCACGAAGGTGGCGAACTTGGTTACTCAATTTCACATGGGACTGGGGCTATTTTAGACAATCCTGATGAAATTGCAGCGGTAGTCGTTGGTGATGGGGAATCCGAAACGGGTCCATTAGCCACTTCTTGGCAATCTACGAAGTTTATCAACCCAATTAATGACGGGGCAGTTTTACCAATTTTGAACTTAAACGGGTTCAAGATTTCTAACCCAACTATTTTTGGCCGAACTTCAGATGCTAAAATCAAGCAATATTTCGAAAGCATGAACTGGGAACCAATCTTTGTTGAAGGCGATGATCCTAAAAAAGTTCATCCTATCTTGGCAAAAGCCATGGATGAAGCGATTGAAAAGATCAAAGCGATTCAAAAACATGCGCGTGAAAACAATGATCCAAGCTTACCAACTTGGCCAATGATTGTCTTCCGGGCACCTAAAGGGTGGACTGGTCCTAAGACATGGGATGGCGATAAGATTGAAGGCTCATTCCGGGCCCATCAAATTCCAATTCCTGTTGACCAAAATGATATGCAACATTCCGATGCTTTGGTTGATTGGTTGGAATCTTACAAGCCAACTGAATTATTCAATGAAGATGGCACCTTAAAAGATGACATTAAATCAATTATCCCAACAGGTCAAAGTCGTATGGCGGCTAACCCAATTACCAATGGTGGGGTCGATCCTAAAGCGTTGAACTTGCCTAACTTCCGGGACTACGCGGTCGATACTTCTGACCGTGGTAAGGATGTTAAACAAGATATGATTGTTTGGTCAGATTATCTTCGTGATGTCATCAAGAAGAACCCGAACAACTTCCGGTTGTTTGGCCCTGATGAAACCATGTCTAACCGCTTATATGGTATTTTTGAAGTGACTAATCGTCAATGGTTGGAAGATATCCATCCAGATAGTGACCAATATGAAGCACCTGCTGGCCGTGTTCTGGATGCACAATTATCTGAACACCAAGCGGAAGGTTGGCTTGAAGGTTATGTCTTAACTGGACGTCATGGGTTATTTGCGAGTTATGAAGCCTTCTTGCGGGTCGTGGATTCAATGTTGACCCAACACTTCAAGTGGTTACGGAAAGCCAACGAACTTGATTGGCGTAAAAAGTACCCGTCATTGAATATTATTGCGGCTTCAACTGTTTTCCAACAAGACCATAATGGTTATACCCATCAAGATCCTGGTGCCTTGACACATTTGGCTGAAAAGAAGTCTGAATATATTCGTGAATACTTGCCAGCTGATGCCAATACGCTGTTAGCCGTTGGGGATGTTATTTTCCGAAGCCAAGAAAAGATTAACTATGTGGTTACTTCAAAGCATCCACGTCAACAATGGTTCAGTATTGAAGAAGCCAAACAATTAGTTGATAATGGCCTTGGTATCATTGATTGGGCAAGTACCGATCAAGATAGCGAACCAGATATCGTCTTTGCTTCTGCTGGGACGGAACCAACTCTGGAAGCTTTAGCAGCAATCCAATTGTTGCATACCAGCTTCCCAGACATGAAGATTCGCTTTGTGAACGTGGTCGATCTCTTGAAGTTACGGAGTCCTAAGAAGGATCCTCGTGGCTTATCAGATGAAGAATTCGATCATTACTTCACTAAGAACAAGCCAGTGGTCTTTGCATTCCACGGTTATGAAGATTTGGTTCGTGACATCTTCTTTGATCGTCACAACCACAACTTGCATGTACACGGTTATCGTGAAAATGGTGACATTACGACACCATTCGATGTGCGGGTCATGAATCAAATGGATCGTTTCGATCTTGCCAAAGCTGCGATTGCTGCACAACCAGCGATGGAAGATCAAGGAGCAGCCTTTGTTCAAGACATGGACAACATGTTAGCTAAGCACAATGCTTATATTCGTGATGCTGGGACCGATTTGCCAGAAGTTAACGACTGGCAATGGAAAGGCTTGAAATAAAGCTGGGTCATTAAATTAAGCTGATTAAACTGCGATCAATCAACGAGGTGTGCCCGTTGATGGTCGCAGTTTTTATGTTGCCGGGCATATCCTTAATTGTGAAGCCGCTTTAGCCTGTGACGGTACACCTGTCATGAGTTGTATTTCAGCGCTATTTGTGATACTCTGACAAAAGTTAAATAAAACTAAAAAGAATTGAAACGGTCAACGCCAAGTCGGCACCAGTGCATAGCGAGCTAAGGATAGTGAAAGCTTAGTCAACTGCCCGGTTTGGATAACCCCGTTTTTGTTGCTGGCTGAAATCTTAAAGAGTAGGCTGAGCCGTAACCGACACGTTATCATGCGGAACGTCTATTTGGACGTTTATTAAAGTTGGTTTTGAATTAAAAACAATTTGGGTGGTACCGCGGAAAGAGCTTTCGTCCCTAGTGATTAGGGAGGTAGGCTCTTTTTTTAGTTGTCATAGGAGGAGATCAGAATGACAGAAGTTTTAGTAAAGGATTTATTCGGCGACAAACAGTTTGCCGAAGACGAGACCGTTGTCTTACACGGTTGGGTTAAAACGGTCCGTGGGTCAAAACGGGTTGGTTTTATTGAATTAAGTGATGGGTCAACCATTAAGCATGTCCAAATCGTAATGACGAGTGACATGGCTAACTATGACGACCTGAAAAAGTTGCCATTGAGTACTACGATCAAGGTAACTGGGACGGTCGCTTATACGCCTAAAGCCCAACAACCGTTGGAATTGCATGCCACTGAAATTGACGTTGAAGGGGCATCCGACAACGATTATCCGCTACAAAAGAAAAAGCATACGTATGAATACTTGCGGACAATGGCCCATTTGCGGCCTCGGACGGATACGTTCTATGCAGTTTTCCGGATTCGATCATTGGCGGCATTTGCGATTCATCAGTATTTGCAAGAAAATGGCTTCACGTATGTTAACACACCAATTATTACGAGTAGTGATAGCGAAGGCGCAGGCGAAATGTTCCGGGTCACCACGCTTGATCTGAACAACTTACCTAAGACGGCGGATGGCAAAGTTGACGATCATGAAGATTTCTTCAAGAAGGAAACCAACTTAACTGTCAGCGGTCAATTACCAGTAGAAGCCTTTGCTTTAGCTTTACGGAATGTTTATACTTTTGGTCCAACGTTCCGGGCGGAAGATTCTCATACGCAACGGCATGCTTCCGAATTTTGGATGATTGAACCTGAAATGGCTTTTGCGGATTTACATGATATTATCGTGACGTCCGAAGCTTTGTTGAAGTCCGTGGTAAACTATTTGCTCAAACATGCCAAGGATGAATTAGACTTCTTGAACAGCTCGGTTGACGAACATTTGCTCGAACGGTTGCATCAAACTGTCGATGAAAAATTCGCGCAAATTACTTACACCGAAGCTATTGAAGAATTGAAGCAAGCGCCAGTTAAGTTTGACGTTCCCGTCTATTGGGGCTTAGATTTACAAGCTGAACATGAACGTTACTTGTGCGAACAAGTCTACAAACGGCCAACTTTCATTACTGACTATCCTAAAGAAATTAAGGCTTTCTACATGCGCGATAACGGTGATGGCAAGACTGTCGCTGCCGTTGACATGTTAGTTCCTGAAATTGGCGAATTAGTCGGTGGTAGTCAACGTGAAGAACGTCAGGCTCAACTGGCTCAAAAGATTAAGGACTACAAGTTGCCACCAGAAGAATATGCTTGGTACTTGGAACTTCGGAAGTACGGTGAAACCGTTCATTCCGGCTTCGGTATCGGGTTTGAACGACTATTGATGTATGTGACTGGCATGGAAAACATCCGTGACGTGATCCCTTACCCACGGACACCCGGAAACGCTGATTTCTAATCGTTGAATTTAATGAAACTGCGCTTAACTACCCTAGATTTGGGGTGGTTAAGCGCAGTTTTTGGTTAAAATTGATCAATTTGATCGGTGGCTTTAAAAATTGCTGGTAATGGCGCTTCAACGTCGATAGACGCGGTGCTGAATGGTCGTTGAATGTGCAACCGGATGGCGTGTAATAGTAATCGTGGGGCTTTTCCGGCTTGCGGATCATACAGTGGATCACCGATGATTGGATGACCATTAGCCGCCAAATGGACGCGTAGTTGGTGTGTGCGACCAGTTTGTAGCGTTAATTCTACGAGACTCTGTTGCTGAGTCGTCTGGATGACACGATAATCCGTTAACGCTGGTTGTGCTTCAGGGACATCGATCCAGCGTTTACGTTTGTCAGTTGGATGGCGCCCAATCGGTTCTGAAAAACTGCCTTGCGCCTGTTCAAAATGTCCCCGGACCCACGCGTAATAAGTCCGATGAATCTGTTTATCACTGATCAGGCGGTCTAGAATTGGAACCACAACTGGGTTCAAGGCCACTAACATGGCACCAGAGGTCATTTGATCGAGACGATGAACCATGTAAGGGGCTTGCCCAGTCGGTGCTAAATAAGCCGCCAGATGATTCAAAATGGATCCGACTTCACCAGGCTGGTTCGGATGGGATTTAACGCCGGCGGGTTTATTGACGACCAGTAACTCTGAATCCTGATATAAGAGCTGCACGGTTGCGGCTGAATCCGGTTGGTAACTTGAAATCGGGGTCCGAAAGTCACTGGGAATAAAGTCTAAAGTAAGCTGGTCAGCAGGGTGGACGATGGTGGCAACCGAAGCGGGCACTTTATTGACCCAAAGCCGGCGACCTTGTCGGAGTTGGCCTTGGATACGTTTAGGAATGAGCCAGTGTTGCAGACAAGCTCTGACGGTGAAATTAGCAAAGGCCGTTGGGATAGTAAGGCGATAAGTCCAGTGCATCTAAAATACCAGCTTTCTTAGTCAAAAAGGGAATGGAACAAAAAGCCAAGCAGCGCCGGTTGTCCCACGTTTCGGCTATAAATATCAAGAATAACAAAAGGAGCCTGGGGATTGTCCCAGACTCTAGAAAATTTACTTCTCAGGTTTTACAATCAAAACGTCACAAACGGCATTTCGACTGACATAAGTGGTGACGGAGCCGACCATCAAGCGTTCGACAGCTGATAGCCCGGTCGAGCCAATCATGATCAGTTCGTTATGATGATCGGCTGGAAATTCACGTGCGATGACTGTTTTAGGATTCCCAAAACGAACATGCATTTCAACGTCGGTAACCCCGGCATCGATGGCTTCTTGTTTGAGTTCTTCGAGCCGCTTTTGGACATCTTCTGACAGCTTATAAATGACATCGCCACTGACCGCACCGCCGTACGTATCGCTAAACTGGTTAACTTCTAAGACGTTTAAAATGTCCAAGTGGGTTTGGTTGCGCTTAGCAACTTCAATGCCGCGCTTTAAAACTTCTTCGGTGACCTTGGACCCGTCAACTGGTACCAAGATATTTTGATATTGTTGTAACATAATGGTTACCCCCGTTTGTGTATGGTAATTAATATGTTCATTTTAGCATTAATTTTCATAACTGTAAGCCTTTTAGCCCAGAAGTTCGTAAGCGAGAGGGCACTTTGTTACAAATTGTAAAATTTTTCATTGATATCTTAATTATCGCTTAGATTTGAAATTTTTTATTAGTAGGTATTGCCTCAGACCTCAGCGGTACTTTAATTAATGGCTAGTGTTAACGATTAGATATAACAATGCGTAAAATAAATTAAATTATATTTAGAATGAATTATAAGCACTTAACCGCAAGGATGAACAAAAAAATACCCACAAAATTCCTGTAAGCGTTATTACATAAGATTAATAAAATTAGAAAATAATCAATCACGTTAAATGATTATATATTATATTAATCAATATCGAATAATTTATATTACAGTATTCGAATTGAATGTAACACGGCTAGATGCTACTATAATTGCTGTAACAGCAAAGTACGGAAAATTAATTAAGTTTTGTAAGACTGACAAGACAAAAAAATTCAATGAAAGATTTGGGGAATTCTAACTTGAAAATCGGAATGACAAAAGTAATCGCATCGCTCATGCTTAGCACGGCACTCTTACCGGTAGTGGTTAGTAAGGCTGACGCTGCAACCAGCGGCACGAAAACTGCCACGGAAAAAGCGCGCCAAGTGGATACGACCAACGAGCAACTGACGAATGATCAGCAAAACGTCTATGTACAGACTGGTGAAACTAGTGTTAAACCAGAGTCCGTTGCTGTTAGCACGGCACCACTCAAAGCCGTTGAGCCAGCGAGTGATGTTGCTGGAACCATTAAGATTAATCGTGATGCAACCACACCGGTAGCTAAAGCCTTGGCACCCAGTCAAGCTTCAGCTGCGAGTCAAGTTGCGACACCTAGTCAGGCTTCACAAGCTAGCCAGGCTAGTGCGGCCAGTCAAAGTTCACGGATGACCGGTACAGTGGCTAGCCAGAGCGCAGCAACTAGTGCTAGCTCACAATCAGCGACTAGTGCCGTCAGCCAAAGTGGGGCGACCAGTCAAAGTTCACAAGTGAGTGCAACTTCTGCGACGAGCCAAAGCTCACAAGCTAGTGCAACGTCTGCAACGAGTCAATCGTCGCAGGCAAGCGCTAATTCTGCTTCAAGTCAAAGCGCCGCAGCTAGTCAGAATTCGCAAGCAGCTAGTCAAGCACCGCAATCTGCAGCGGCCGAACCAGAGGCTGACAAACCTAAGATCCAGGCCAACCATACCATCGGTCCTGGGTATTATGATGACAATATTTTGATGAGTTCAGCCCTATATGGTTATCAAGATAAGTTCTTTAGTGAAATCAAAGCCGGGGCCATTGCTGGTTGGCGGAAATATGGGGTCTTACCTTCAATTACCGCTGCGCAAGCAATTCTAGAAAGTGGCTGGGGTCGTTCACAATTATCGACTCAAGGCAATAATTTATTCGGAATCAAGGGAAGCTATAACGGTCAATCAATTTCGTTTCCAACGCAAGAATGGCGTCCAGGTGGTTATTATACGGTTTATGCCGCTTTTAGAAAGTATCCCAACTGGTCCGCTAGTGTTGAAGATCATGGGCGTTTCTTAGATGAAAACTCCCGTTATCGTAATTTGATTGGGGAACGTGATTATCAACGCGTTGCACGTTTACTTCAAAGTGATGGTTACGCAACGGCTCCAGATTACGCTTCGTCACTAATCAATATGGTCAATAGCTATGGCTTACAAAGTTGGGACCGCGAAGTGACTAACGTGGCGCCTGGTAAAGAACCTAGCAATCCTGGTACCAACAATAACAACAGTAATAATACGGTAAACAATAACGGTGGTCGGTATGTCTTCAAGGCTAAAGCAGACATTCATACTGAAGCTAGCATGAATTCTGCCGTGGTTGGGACCTATGATGCTGGTGAATCAGTTAACTATACTGGCAAAGTTGATGCTGGCGGCTATACTTGGCTGAAATATCAATCTTATTCAGGTCGGACGCATTACATCGCTATCAGCGGTAATGGCAATCAGAACAACAATAACCAAAATAACAATAACAACGGTGGTCAAAACAATGTGATCGCTGAAAGTGGTAATTACAAATTTACTGCAAAAACAAATATCCGTAGTGCTGCTAGCAAGTCAGCTCAAGTCGTTGGGACTTATAATGCTGGTGAAAGTGTTCGGTATAACGGTAAGGTTAATGCTGATGGCTTAACTTGGTTGAAGTATGTGGCTTACTCAGGTGCAACTCATTACGTTGCCATGAACGGTGATACCGTTCAAACGCCGAGTCAACCGGTTACGGTTCCAGCTTCGGGCTCATACCGTTTCAACTATGATACGGCGATCAAGACGGCACCACAAACCAATGCCCAAACCGTTGGGACTTACCGGGCTGGTGAAACAGTTTATTATAACGGTAAAGTGTCAGTTGACGGCCAGACTTGGCTGCGTTATCAATCCTATTCTGGGGCACAACACTATGTGGCCATTACAGGTAACAACAGTAATTCTAATTCGGGTTCACAACCAGTCGTAACTCCTCAAAGCGGGTCATATCGGTTCAATGGGACTACGGCAATCAAGAGTGCGCCAGACAATAATGCCCAAACTGTTGGGACGTATTATGCCGGCAACACGGTTTATTACAATGGCAAAGTAACGGCCAATGGCCAAACTTGGCTGCGTTATCAATCTTATTCTGGAGCACAACATTACGTTGCCATTAGTGGCAATGCTAATAATAATCAAGCTCCAGCCCAAACGATTGCTCAAAGTGGAACGTATCGTTTTACGACGACTACGGCAATCAAGAGCGCACCTAATGCTGGTGCCAACACGGTGGGAAGTTATGGTTCTGGCGAAACAGTTTACTACAATGGTAAAGTGATCGCCAACGGCCAAACTTGGTTGAAATACCAAGCTTACTCTGGTGCAACACACTATGTTTCAATTAGTGGTGTCGCTGCTGGAAACTATCAAGTTACAAATAGTCGGGGTGCTTTTCGCTTTACGAATGCGACCGCTATCCATAATGCGCCAAGTATGAGTGCAGGAGTGGTTGGTCGTTACAATCAAGGCGAGACCGTTTATTACAATGGGACGGTCCGTGCAGAAGGTCGGACATGGTTGAAGTATCAGAGCTACTCTGGTGCGACCCATTATGTCCCACGCTAAAGTGGACTAATCAGTTAAATTGAGTGAGCAAGTGCGGTTCCGTTAATGGTAACGTTAACGGAACTGTGCTTTTGACATTATTGCAATCGCTTACATTGTGTGCTATATTGGATTTATCGGAAGAATCTCAGGTCAGACTCAATGTTACCCAATTGTTGTAACAAACCCGTCAAGTGATAGCTAGTGCAGTATACAGCGTTTCCGCTAATTTCGGATAACCAAGCTGACCAACTTCCATCTATTGATGGCACGAATTATCCATGGAGAGCGTGTAGCCGCCAATCAGAACGCTCGCGGATGTGGATTGTGACTCAATGATGTTGGGGGATGAAGAATTCCACACTCAATTTTATGATTCTTCCAAAAAAATGGGCTCACACGGTGGGTCCTTTTTTATTCGATAAGTGTATGATGAGAGTAACCTAAAGCTGAGGAGCTGATATTAAATGTACTATGTCTCAATGAAAGACCATGAAATTGGTCGTAATCTAGCCACAGAACAATATTTGATGAACAATGTTGAATTTGACGAACCGTTAGTTTTGTTTTATTACGAAGAACCTTGCATTATTGTCGGGCGCAATCAAAATACATTGGAAGAAATCAATGCGGACTACGTGCGTGAACATAACATTACCGTTACCCGGCGTTTATCCGGTGGTGGAGCGGTTTATCAAGACCTTGGCAATTTATGCTTTAGCTTTGTTGTGGACAGTGACAGCCAAGAATTTGGTGATTTTAAGACTTTCACCCAACCCATTATCGATGTCTTGCATGAAATGGGTGCCATGACCGCGAATGTCAGTGGTCGTAACGATTTATTAGTCGATGGCAAGAAATTTTCTGGCAATGCCATGTATTCACGAAATGGGAAGACCTTCTCGCATGGGACGCTGATGCTGAATGTGGACCTTAACGTGGTGCCCAATGCCTTAACCGTGCCGACCGATAAGATTGCTTCAAAGGGGATCAAATCGGTTCGTAGCCGGGTCACAAATTTGCGACCATTCTTAGCGCCTGAATATCAAAATATCACGGTCCCTGAATTTCGGGATACGTTGTTAACGAAATTATTCCACGTGGATTCTTTAGCTGACATCAAGGACAAAGAATATCAAGTGACCCCTGAACAACAAAAAGCCATTGATAAAATTTATGAAGACTATTATGCTAATTGGGATTGGGTTTACGGTAAATCACCGGAATTCTCAGTTAAGCGCCGTCAACATTTTGACATGGGGACGATTGATGCCCGGTTACTTGTTACTGATGGTCATATTCAAAATATTAAATTCTTTGGTGATTTCTTCGGTAGCGGTGATGTTCATGACATTGAAAAAGCTTTGACTGGCTTACGTTATGATCATAATGCTATTTCAGAAAAGTTAGCGGCAATTGATTTGAACCGTTACTTTACTGGCATTCCTCGTGAGGACGTTATTGACTTGATTGCCGAATAACAGGAGTGATCTATTGAAACTCACACGATTAGTCGCATTTGCGTTTGTTTCCTTTTTTTGTTACGGTATCGTCAATTGGATGATGTCGACCAGTCACTTGCATTTACAGACGGCCAAGATTGCTAATAGTCAGATGTGGCAAGGGTTGTTGATTGCGCTAGTGTTATATTTACTAGGGGTTTTGGCAGTGTACTTGAACCGGATGCTGGGCTTTTATGTGCTGGGGCTAGTGCTAGTGATCTATTCACTGGGATTGATCAGTGCTTTGATGTCCGGTACCCAAAGTAATGCTGGGATGGAGATCAAATTATTATTAGAAGTTGTGGCGGCCATTGGCTTAGCGATTAACTTCTACACGGTGGTCTTATTGACCCGTTGGCGTCACAAAACTAACTAAACGAGGGATACTATGCAACGAAACGTACAAACTTTTATTGATGAAGTGACCGCTGAGACGATTGCTCAGACGACCGTAGCGGGCGATTACGAGCAGTTAACTGCCCAAGTGGACAATTGGCTCAATGGGTTCTTAGACAACGTGCAGGCGGATAAAATAGCCCAAGCAACGTTAACCACTAAGCATGATCCAGCCATTAGTTTCCGGTTGGAGACAAGTGTGATTAATTTGCCATTAGCGAATTTAACGGAAATTGGTAAAGTGACGATTGCGGAAGATGACATGCCAATCAATCTTTACATGATTGCTGAATCTGAAGCTTTTCGCTCTGGTTTGAGAATCGATGAATTAGGGTCAGCTGAAGATGTCTTAGCAGATCGCGTTGCGGCGAAAACCTTACTAACGACCTGGTTAACCGCCCAGACTGATCATTTGGACGAGATAACTAGTGCGGAAGCGTAAACTTTACAGGTATTTAATGATATTTTTACAACAAAACGTTATAATATGAGCATGGTATCAGAGCCAAACTAATACCTTCAGAACGACGAAAAGTCGTCATCTTTGATTGGAGAGCGCCCAATCAGTGATGACGGCTTTTTTAGTTGGTGGCAAGTCGGTGTCGTTTAATGGCTTGATACGCTGACCGAGCTAGCATTGGAATGAAAATTAGTGCCAGCATGATCCAAGTAAAGTTGTTTTCGACAAACGGCCAATCACCGAAGTAATAGCCAAAGAAACAACAAATTCCAACCCAGATTAAGACGCCCATAAAGTTCCAAATTTGAAAATGGCGCCAATCCATGGCGGTCGTCCCAGCAATGACCGGGATGAATAAGCCGATGAAAGGAATAAAACGGCCCCAAAGCATTGATGGCCGTTCATGTTCGTCAAAGAGGGCACGGGTGGAATCTAATTTACTAGAATTTAATTCACGTTCTAACCGACTCCGCTGATCCATGTGGCGAGTCATGCTGTACTTCAACATGGCGCCACTGGTTGCGGCAGTCACAAAAATAATTAATAATAGCCAAATGTTTAATTTGGAACCGGCATTCGCTGCAATCGAACTACTGAGGAACAAGAGGGATTGGCCAGGTAAAAAGGCGAAAGCGATAAAAGCTGATTCCAGAAAAATAACGATAAACAAGACCCCATATGACCAGCCACCGATATGGTTGGTTATGGTAACTAAATAACTGAGCGGACGTAAGAGAATCGTCCAAGCTGTCAGAAGCCATGTCATAAAAATTCCTCCTGTGATACCGACTAAATATACCATTTTTAGGTGCTAGCGCCAAGAAAAGCTCATCTGAATAAAGCAATTTAGTGGTGAAATTTTAGCTGAACCACATGAGAATTCAGCGATGATTTGATTATTGACGTTCAGAATGCTAGGAAATTTAGGTGGGATTCGATATGATATAGGGGATACATAATTTTTAGGGGGGGCATTCAGATGCGACGTTGGTTAACGTGGCCAATTTTTTATGAATTGACCGAAATTTACACCGCACCATTGAATATCATGTGGTTTGTACTGGGGGTAGCGATTGCCCAATCACGGTTGGGAGTCGTCAATTGGGTCAATGTGGTACTGGGCTTAGTGACTGTGTTTATTTTTGATTTGGCAGTCAATGTTTCGGATAACTATTATGATTATTTGCATGCTCATGATCGTCAGGGCTATGCGCAACAAACGAATCCGTTGGGACGGCTGCAGTTACCCGTCAAAGGTGTCGGACAGTTAGCCTTGGGGTTGTACATCTTAGCACTGGTTCCTGGGACTTGGTTAGTCTTACGGACCGGCTGGCTCGTGCTGTTATTAGGTATTATTGGTTATGTGATTGGTATTTTTTATACCGCGGGACCACATCCCATTAACGCGACACCTTGGTGCGAAACGGTTGTTGCCTTGTCAATTGCCTTTTTAATCCAATTGACCTGTGTGGTGGTTTCAAGCTATGGCGTCCGACCATTAACTTGGGCAACAGTCGGTGTGACGTTCTTACTATGTCTGCCATTAACCTTGATTTTCTTTACCTTACAATTAGCTAATAATACAGCCGACCGTGAGGAAGATATTTTGAATCACCGCTATACGTTAGCTTATTATTTAGGGCAACGTGGTGCAATCAAATTAATGCAGGGTTGCTTAGTGGTCGGTAGCCTCTGGCCATTGATTAATTTGGCCTTACGACTTGCACCACCGATCACTGGTCTAGTCGTTTTATTGTTACCGTTGATGTGGTGGGGAATGCGACCGTTTTTTGCCAAGCCCGATAAACGCCAGACTTTCATGACTACGGTCAAAAGCGCGTCAATTTTCTTCATTGCTTATCCCATTTTATTTGTGCTAGGAACTTGGCTATAAATAAGTTAGGCTTGCATCTTACTCAGAAAGATGTTAGGGTTGTTCTTGCGATGAGTCGATAAAGTCAGATCATCAGTGATGGTGGTTCCGCGCGAGCGGCATGTGACTAATATTGATAGCGGGGCATTTTTTTCCGACGTATTTCGGATTGCTTAGGTCACTGACGTTGTGGAGCGTCACCCTCGCTGGTTTACCAGCGCCGTGACTAAAGCGAGCTAACTGTATTTATACAGCCGGCTCGCTTTTTTTGTGAATATTAAGATTTTATTTAGTCCCGGAAAAGGTTGGTAAAATTGCCCAACTTGGCGTATTGTTAACTTAAGAGTTAGTTTAATAATTTTGGGGAGTTGATTAGTGATGAAAAAGTTAATTGTGAGTGCTTCAGTATTGGTTGGTGTAGCAGTTTTGGGGGGCGGGTACCTTTTGTGGCCTAACAGTTCGCAACAGGCTGCGCCGGTGACAAGCACCAATTCAGCCACCACTGAAAAAGTCACCAGTTCATCTAAACCAGTGGCTAAGAAAACGACGACGGCTGCAGCTAGTTCTGCGAGTTCAGCCAAGTCAACGTCGACAACGGCGAGTCAAAAAACGGAGACTAGTGCGGCTCATTCTAGTCATGTCACCACTTCGGCGGCAATGATCAATACGGGTAGCAGTGCTTCAAGTAGTTCTTCCGCGGTTGAAACTGATTTAACGACTGCACAAATTAATGATTGGGTCTGGGACCAATTAGCGACTGAATATCAAGGCACGAATACGACTAAATCAGATTTTGATTTCCAACAAACGAAAAAGAATGATGGTTTAGTTTATATCGAAGCACGCGAAAATACGAATGAACATGTGTCACATCTGGCAGGGCTTTTCCGTGTTACGGCTAAGGGCCAATTGGAAAAGCAAAATGTTACCAAGGGTAGCGATGTTTGGGAAGTTGTGTCACAAGCTTACCG
Source organism: Lactiplantibacillus brownii (assembly GCF_031085375.1). Lineage (NCBI taxonomy): Bacteria > Bacillati > Bacillota > Bacilli > Lactobacillales > Lactobacillaceae > Lactiplantibacillus > Lactiplantibacillus brownii. The sequence continues at coordinate 2,163,307 of NZ_JAVCWF010000001.1, read as the reverse complement.
TTAAACGCTTGACTTAAAGTGGACTTTAAGAGTTACGATAGAAAATGTAAAAGCGACTAAGTGTTGACTTAGTGGAATTAAGTAAGAACTCGCGGATGGAAACGTGGGTTCTTTTTTGTTTGAAAAAGTAAGCGCCTTCTTGAACAATTGACCAATCTACGGCATACTAGGTAAGAAGATTGATTGGCTCAAATTAAGTGATTAATATAAGGTGGCAACGACGATGGCAAAAGAACGGAAAGAAAAATATGATGCCTATGATAAGAAAGTTGGGCGGACAGTTTTAGTTGTAGCGAAGTGGGTCGCAATTGTGGCGGCGCTAATTGGACCCTTTGTGATGCTGATCAACCACGATTGGGGTCTGGAATTAGGCACTCTTAGTGTAATCTGTGGTGGGGTCGCGTTATGTTTTGGCCCCACTGGTCGGACAGCTAAGGGCCAATGGCTGGCATTGTTGTATACGCTGGGCGTTGGTATTGCGGTCCTATTGTACTTTGTTTTAGTTTTGAAATTACTACATTAGGGTTAAGGCTAAAAAACGGCCTGATTTGAAACATTTGAGTTGCCTTAGCGTAGGTCTAAGGGACTAAGCTGTGTTTAACAATTAAATTAGGAGTGATCAAATGGCAACAATTACAGAAACTTTTACTTTAAATAATGGTTTGAAAATGCCTAAAGTTGGTTTTGGAACTTGGCAGACACGACCAGGCAAAGAAACTTATGACGCCGTTAGCAACGCATTGAAAGCTGGCTATCGTTTTATTGACACAGCCAAAGCTTATCAGAATGAAAAGAGTGTTGGCGAAGCTTTGCACGATGCGGATGTACCGCGCGAAGAAATCTTTGTTCAGACAAAATTACCAGCAGAATCTAAAAGCTATGATGCGGCAATGGCCGACTTTGATAGCAGTCTTGCAGCGTTAGATTTGGCTTACGTTGATTCATATATTATTCATGCCCCATGGCCTTGGGCACAAATGGGTTCTAATCATGATGCTGAAAATCGCGAAGTTTGGCGGGCCATGCAAGATATTTATAAGAGCGGTCGGGCTAAATCTGTCGGTGTTTCCAACTTTAACTCGGCAGATCTGGAAAACTTGTTGACTTGGGACGGCTTGACGGTCAAGCCAGCTGTTGATCAGATTCAATATTATGTTGGTCATACACAGTCAACGGTCGTACGGACGGCTAAAGCCAACCAGATCGTGGTGCAAGCTTATTCACCACTCGCCACGGGTGGTTTGCTAGATAACGACAGTTTGGCAAAATTAGCGGCTAAGTATCAAGTTTCAGTGCCGCAACTTGCCTTACGGTTCATCATTCAAAATGGTGTCGCACCATTACCAAAGGCACGTGCCATGGCGCATGTTGAAGCCAATACAAAATTAGACTTTGAAATTGATGATCAAGACATGGCAACGATGAATGCCATGGTTGATCGCAATGGTTATCATCCAGTTGGTGACTAGTCTGTTAATTCTGAGAGAGTGGGACAAGAGGCGGTTTGCTACCGAGCATAGCCTAGAAAGTCGAATGATTGGTATTTTCAATCGTTTGACTTTCTTAGCTCGGTTGCATCAAAGCCTTTTGTTCCACGTTTCGGCTATAAATATTAGGAATATCAAAATGAGTCTGGGGTTTTGTTCCCGGACTTTTTTTAGAATTAAAAGCTTGCCTTGAAGTTCACTTGAAGGGTTAAGCTGAGTTCATCAATAAAAATAAGGGAGTTATTAATCAATGACAACTAAACTGTTAATTGTGGCGTATTCGTGGTCTGGCAACACAGCGACCATGGCGACGGCCTTACAAAAAGTTACTGGTGCTGATCGGATTGATTTAACGGTGGCTGCGGACACGTTTTCGACGGATATGTATGCGACATCTGACATTGCTAACCAACAATTAGCTAGTGGCAACATGCCAGCACTAACGAATGCCACGCCAGATTTAGCACAATATCAAACAATTTTAGTCGGTGGCCCAGTTTGGTCAGCGAAAGTTGCGACACCGGTGCGAACATTTTTAAGCCAGTTGAGCGACTATCATGGCACAGTAATGCCATTTTATACAGATGCTGGGACGCCTGGAAGTTATGAAGTTGACTTTGATGACTTAGTGACCGCAGCCAATGTCAAACCGGGAATTGGGTTAAGCAGTGGTCAGTTAGCGTCAGCGGCAACGATTTTACGGTCATGGTGGGAAAAAGCAAAATAAATGGGCGTTAAGCCTTGCCTTGAAGTTACTGCAAGGTCATATACTGTAAACATCAAATTTAAAAGAAGAGGTCAATCAAATTGAAAAAAGTTTTGATTTTAGCAGCTAATGGGCAAATTGCTCAGATTGTTGAACACCGTATTCTAACGGAACCGGCTTTTAACGACGTGACACTAACGTTGTTCCTTCGAAATGCCAATCGCTTAGCACAACTTGGTGATAATGAGCGTGTTAACTTGGTAGACGGTGACATGACGGATGCCGTGGCAGTTGACCAAGCTATGGCCGGACAGGATTTGGTCTTTGTGGCAGTGGTTGACCATGATACGCAGAATCGGCTAACGAAGAATGTGATCAGTGCGATGCAGACGAACCACGTTCAACGGATTTTATTTACTAATGTGCTGGGACTCTATAATGAAGTTCCCGGTGAATTTGGTCGTTGGAACTTGGAAATGATTGGTGGTGGCATGGCACCAGCACGGCGTTCGGATGAGTTGTTGCAAGAATCTGGGTTGGATTACACCACATTGCGTTTGCCATGGTTGAACGATCGTGATGAGGTTAAATACGTGGTGACGACTAAGACTCAACCTTACGAGGGCGTTTCGGGCTCACGTCAAAGCGTGGCGGATTTCGTCTTGCAGGTCATTGCTAACCCTGATAAGTACAGCCATGATAGTATTGGAATGGCCGACCCGGCGACTCAAGGTGAAGATCGGCCCGTTTATTAATGGAGGTTTTTCGAAATGAATATTAAGGAAGCAAGCGAACAAACCGGCGTTTCGTCAGCGGCAATTCGTTATTATGAAAAAGAATCTTTGATTCCACCAATTGATCGAACCGAGGTTGGTAATCGTGATATCGATGACCGCATTTTGCGACGCATCCGTTTTGTGACACAAATGCGCGCTGCTGGGATGAGTATTGAAAATTTACGGCGTTATATTCAACTATTCGATGCTCAAGAAGATAACACCAAGGAACAAAAAGCGTTACTCAAAGAACAGCTCGCCGTGATGGAAGAAAAACGTGATGATTTACAGGCAGCAATCGACCATTTGAATTATAAATTAAATCATTTTTATGACCATATGGAAACGACCGAAGCCGAATTGCGTGAATTGGAACGTCAACACCGGGATAAAGTTGATCAAGACGATTAAAATTAAACCGTTAAAAGATAAGCGTCACAGTCGGTACGTTTAAATTAGAACTTTCAGGTCACATTTGGAAACACTAAGGTTAATTAAAAGACGCTCACTTCAATGATGGCACAACTTCCAATCATTGAAGTGAGCGCCTTTTTAATGACCTATTTTTAAATTGTTAAATCTTTTCCTTGCTAGGGAGTTAGGTGCAGGGTTTATGATGAGGACATCAATCAAGGAAGTTGGTGAGCGCTCATGAATAGAAAAGATGTCTCCAATCTAATTGGATTTTCAGCTGATACGCTGCGTTACTATGAACGAATTGGCGTGATTCCGCCAGTTAAACGTGACAAAAATGGTTATCGAGATTATCGTCCCAATGATTTAAACTGGCTATTTTTAGTGAAATGTCTAAAGGATGCCGGGTTGTCAATGGAAGCATTGATTGATGAGTTAATCCAGCACGATGTGGATTATGTTCATGTGACTTTGAACAATGTGCTGACTTCCAAGCCTATTGGCAGTACAGATCGGGATGAAACTTATCTTCAAATGCTGGTTAAATATGTTGATCACCGTATTCCGTTGATTTCTGCTGGTTCATTAGATACACCAGATCAGGCCGAAGAAGCCTTGGATGAAGGCTTGGATCTTGCAGCAATTGCACATGGTTTAATTATGAATCCGGATTGGGCTGAGAAAGTTAAAACGGGGGCAACTGCAGCTATTCAGCAACAGTTGCAACTCTCGCAATTGGCCGATATGAAGTTGCCAGATAGGTTGTGGCAAATGCTGCAAGATTCCGGTGATTGGTTTGACATTGTTAAATAGATTCTGGGAAAATATGGGCAACTTGTCCACGGGCGATTGAGTTTATGCCTGAAAATGCTGTGGCTTTGAAAAGTGTCTCTGGATATTTTCAGAGACTTTTTTTGTCGCTGATGACAGAAAAAATTAGCAATGTCTGCGAAGCTGTCAATGATGAATTAAGTGATCATTTGGTAGCAAGAAATCGGGAAAATTAACCTGACTAGCTGTTATTAGTTCAGTACTCAAGACTTAAAGCGGTGTAATAAAATTGGCATTTTAGCTTTGGTTTTACTTGACCTTTAGAACGTGTGTTCGTATAATTATGGATAAAGGTCGGTGATTTTAATGGAACGAATTGTCCCACGTGAAAAGTGGTTGTACGATGATCGTGGCATGCTTAAATGGATGGGGTGGATTTTATCGGATCACAGTGCTTACATGGAAAGTGTCGGCAAACAAACCCGACCTCGCGAAGTTAAGCCTGAAATGCCTGTGACCCAAATCAGTGCTAATCTACAAAAAGCCTGGAAGACCGGGCAGGCGGTCATAGTTCAAAGTGATACGTTAGAAAATAATTGTTTCACGGCTGAATATCACGGGCAAGTAGCGGGCTATCAAGGAGATCAAATCTACTTGCAACTAGCTAATGATAGCGTCAAGTTCTTTCATCTTGATGAGTTACGTTACGTTGAAATTCCAACTGCTGAAAAGTGGTGGTCCCATGACGACACCACTCGATGATCCTAGTCGGTTACCGGTTCGTGACATCATGTGTATTGATTGCAAAAGCTTTTTTGCCAGTACCGAAGCGATTCGACGCGGCGAATTTCCATTGGCAGCGAAGATTGCAGTCTTATCACGTGCAGAATCACAAGGCGGACTGATTTTAGCGGCTTCACCCGATACTAAACGTGATTATAATGTTCGTTTAGGCACCCGAAAATATGAAATTAAACCAAATATGGCTATTGAATTGGTCGCACCACACATGCGAGATTACATTGAATTAAATTATCGCATCAATCAGATTTTTCGCCAATTTACAGATGATCAGCATTGGTACGTTTATAGTATTGATGAAGCTTTCATTGATGTGACACACAGCCATCGACTTTTTGGTTCTAATCGTGCTATTGCGGCGCAAATTCAAACGAAAGTTTTCAATGAGACTGGGATCGTGACGACCGTTGGTATTGGTCCCAATCCTTTGATGGCAAAGCTGGCATTGGATAATGAGGCTAAAGAACAGGCCCCGTGGCGAGCAGAATGGGGCTATGATGTGGTCCGAACGAAGCTGTGGCAAATTGCGCCACTGACTGATTTTTGGTCGATTGGTGGTAAAACAGCGGACAAATTAAATCGGCTGGGAATTCACAATATTGGCGAATTGGCTCAGTTTGACCGCAAGAAACTCCATCAAAAGTTTGGCGTCTTAGGTGATGCCCTTTATTTTCATAGTTGGGGCATCGATTATTCCGATTTAGCTAAGCGTTATGTACCGCACGCTGAAAACAAAGGTTATGGCAATAGCCAAGTTTTGATGCGCGACTATACGACTCAAGCAGACATTGAAACAGTTTTGTTTGAAATTGCTGATCAAGTCGCAACACGACTCCGTCAACACGATGTTTTAGGTGAGGTAATCAGTGTGCAGGTTGGCTTTTCAGAACCTGATGAACAGGGACAACACGGTTGGAGTACGCAGACTAAGATTGATCCCACCAATCAAACCAATGAGTTAATACGAGCGGTGCAATACTTATTTGAAAAGCGTTGGCAGGGCAATGCGTTGCGCAATTTAGGGGTGCGTGTTAACCGAATCAGTAAGCCCAATAGTTTACAGCTGTCGTTATTTAGCAATCAACGCCGCGACGAGGCCAATTTACAATTGGAACATACAATTGATCAAATTAGAAGTCGGTATGGTTATGGCGCGATTGTGCGTGGCTATAGTAAAACGGCTGCCGGAACGGCCATTGATCGTTCGAAATTAGTCGGTGGTCATCAAGCTTAGGGGGATTATTTTGCTAAAAGAATCTGAGACGTTATGCGCTAATTTTGATCATTACTTTTTGCGGCGTTATCAATGGCGATATCATTTGATGATTGTGGATAATCATTTGTTTGACTGCTATGGCTTCTTTTTACAAGCGCAGCGAGCCAATGAAAAATTGCTACATAGTTATGAACTATTGGAACTGCCGCATGACCCAGCACTTTATCAAACCGTATTAGCGGATTTAAAAGCGCATACACAATTAACGATTGAATTCCGTGATACGCATCATTTAGTCCATCCAGGAACCAATATCGTGCATGATTTAGAGCACGGCCATGCACGACCCACTAGATATCATAGTGATCCAGATTAATATGAGACAAAAGATTCGCTAAGCAACCTAAATTTATTGGTCAGCTTAGCGAATTTTTTTAATTCTGATTAATCCAAATCCAACCACGAAATTTTGCGGTTGGCAATCAAGTTAGTGATGGTTCGCGGCGCACCCCACCATGATTTTTGCTGATTTGACAAAATAGGTCAACTCCTAAAATTTAAATTGGCATTGTCCGAATCTGTGCCGTGACGTCATCAATGAAAGCTTGAGCAATCGGTGAGGGCTGCTGATTCTTTCGCCAGATGAGGGTATGGCGTGTCTGACTAATGGGTTTAAAGGGAACGAAAGTGAGCGGTCCTTGTGGATAAAAGTCTAGCACACCGTCAATACCAATATCATAATAGCCATGATTGGTCATTAATGGGATGACGTTATTCTCTAAATTACGCTCACCACGTAGGTTAAGACTGTCGGAATCAACGTGTAGCCAAGTCGCAATTTGATTGATTACAATACTGCGGCGTGAGCCAATCAGCGGAATGCCGGTTAAATCGGCACCGGTAATAGCGGCATGACTAGCCAGTGGCGCCGATTTCGCCATGATTAGTCCCCAAGTTTCAGTGACTGGAATGACATGTGAAAAGTATTTGGCTGATTCAACGGGTTCCAGCAAGAAGCCGACATCTAGCTTACCTTGATCCAGTTGGTTACGAATAGAATTACCGTCGGCACCAAATAGTGAGAACTGAACATTGGGATGTTGTTGCTGAAAAGTTGCGACCCAATCAGCGACATGACTAGAAAGGCGACTTTCGACGCAACCGATGCGCAAGGTTCCAGCTAAGCCATGTTTTTGAGCATGCAGATCTTGGCGCGTTTGGTCGAGATAGTTCAAAATGGTCTGTGCCCGTTGTTCAAATAAAACGCCAGCGTCGGTTAAAGTAATCGCGCGTTTACCGCGGATGAAGAGTTGAGTGCCAATCTCAGCTTCGAGTTCTTTTAATTGGCGCGATAGCGTGGGTTGCGTAGTGTGCAATTCATTTGCCGCTTTGGTAATATTTCCGACACGGGTCAATACCGTAAAATAATGTAATAAACGAGTATCCATAGCTTCCTCCACAAACATACATAAAATGCATGATAAAGCATAAAAACTAAGCATTTTACATTATTATTAATCGCCCGTATGATGTTGTCAAAGCGTTGGACTTGAGGAGGAGACAAAAATGAGCAATTGGACGCCAAAACAACTGAAAGCATTTGCTACGGCAGATGATATGCATGTTTCACCTTTTTATCAGAATGGCAAAACCTATGGGACTCCCACTTGGATTTGGTCAGTAGTCGTAGGTGACGATTTATATGTGCGTGCTTGGAATGGGCAACAATCCCGTTGGTATCAATCAGCAAGACAGCAACAAGCAGGCCGCATTGCGTTGGCTGGTCAACAATACGAGGTTCGTTACCAGCCAGTAACGACGGATGATCAATTGACACAGGCCATTAGTCAAGCTTATGAAAAGAAGTACGCGGGTAGTCCATACTTACCACCGATGTTAGCGGCTGGCCCGGTGAGTGCGACTGTTCGCTTGGATTTAAAGTAGGGGGATTTAATCGTGAAAATTGATGTTTTCGCACATGTTTTACCACCCAAATTTTTAACGAAAATGCAACAGATTGAACCACATATTTTGGCTCATTTTCCATATATGAAGAATCCTTTGCTAACGGATTTAACTCAACATATTGCTAGTATCCCTAATGACCATCAACAGATTTTATCGATGGTGAATTTAAATCCAGAAGATTTTGTGGCAGCTGATCAAGCGGCGGAGTTGTGTTGGGCGGCGAACGATGAGCTGGCAAGTCTAGTTAGAGAAAATCAGACCATTTTTCCAGCTGGTGTAGCAATGTTGCCGTTGAATAATGTGCCTGCAGCGCTGAAGCTGATTGACGAGCAAGTCGTGGGTTCAACTGAGTTGGTTGGCGTACAGCTATTTACACAAGCATTGGGTCAACCAATCACTGCACCAGAATATGAACCGATTTTTGAAAAGCTGGCACGCTTACAATTGCCAATTTGGCTTCATCCGGTATTTGATGCACATAAGACCGACAATAATCTCACTTTTAGTTGGGAATATGAACTAACACAAGCCATGAATGGTCTGGTGGCTGCGCATTATTTCCGTAAATATCCCAATTTGAAAGTCATTGTTCATCATGCTGGCGCAATGGTGCCTTATTTTAGTCAGCGGATTAAATATATTCAATCCGCTGAAAATTACGCAGATTTTAAAAAGTTTTACGTCGATACGGCAATTTTAGGCAACTCACAAGCCTTGGCACTTGCTTTGACTTTCTTTGGTGAGGATCATCTGTTGTTTGGTACGGATGCCCCGTTTGGTATTCCACCAGTTGGGCCTACTGCGGTGATTGAACAAGCCATCAATGAAATGGCGATTACCGAGACACAGAAGCAAAAAATCTTTAGTGGTAATTGGTTACAGTTGATGGGTCAGTAACGGGGATAAAGGGAGGAATTAAGCATGATGACTGAGCATGAAAAACTATTGGCAGGACAAGATTACGATTACCGCGATCCAGAATTGCAGGAAATGTTGGCTCATGGTAAGAAGTTGGTCAATTTGATTAATACGACGTCGGATGTTGATGCGCGGGCGACCGCAATTCAGCAGTTATTTGGAAAAGCAGGAACTGGATTAGTGATAAATGGCACTTTTAGTGCGATTTATGGCACTCATATTCGGGTTGGTGAGGATGTTTTCATCAATGGCAACTGTACGTTTCAAGATTCTAATTTAATTACGTTAGGTGATCGGGTCATTATTGCGCCAGATACTAAATTGTATTGCGGTGCCCATGCCTTAGACGCGACCAAAAGGTTTGGCACCAGAACGGATGGTACCAAATATTTAATTACTTATACTAAGCCGATTACTATTGGTGACGATGTTTGGATTGGTGGCAATGTGACCATTATTGGTGGCGTGCATATCGGCAATAATGTGGTTGTTGCCGCAGGGGCGGTCGTGACAAAAGACGTGCCGGATAACACTATTGTTGGTGGGGTACCCGCTAAAACAATCCGACCCTTGGCCCCGTTAAACTAATTTTTACGCGAGGAGTGTGAAAGGCTATGATTATCGAGCAAGCACCGTTATTTAGACTATTTAAGTTACAGATCAAGGCTAGTGAGCGGCAAGCGTTTAAGCAAATTGGTCAGCAAAATCTGTTGACTTCAATTAAGCAGGAACCTGGCACGCTGGCAATGTATACCGGTCACGTTGATGACGCTGGCTTGGAGAACCGAGTGCTTGAATTGTACCGGGATCAAGCAAGTTATGCACGGCACGCGCAATCATCACAATTTCAAGCCTTTAAGACGGTGGCTGGAAAAGCCGTGGTTGAGCAGTCAATGCGTCCCTTAACGCCGTTGTGTTTGTTACAGCAAGCGCCTGCCATACGGGAGATTGCACCGACAAATCAGTTTGTTGCCCTAACAGAAATGACGGTTAAAGCCGCCAAGCTGTCAGAAATGCAAACCCGGTTAAAAGGTGAAATGCACCAAGGCTTGACAACTGACGCTGGGTTAGTCGTTGCTTATTTAGGTCAGGATCAAGCCGAACCGCAAAAATTGGTTTTATTTGAAGTATACCGCGATGCGCTTGCCTATCAGCAAGTGTGTCAAACCGTCAACTTTAAGTTGTTTCAGCAAATGAGTCAGCCTTTGATCGTGCAGCAAAAGATAACCGCAATTAAGCCGGATGTCTTGGTCAATCATGGACCACTGACTTTTGCGACGAGATGATGATTTAGTTAGAAAGAAGTTTGAACATGGAATATACAAAATTAGGTCATACTGGATTAGATGTTTCACGACTTTGTCTTGGGACAATGGGATTTGGCAATGCGTCCACGGGCATGTTTCCGTGGGCAGTCGATGCGGATAAAAGTGAGCAAGTCATCAAGCAGGCGTTGGATTTTGGCATTAATTTTTTTGACACAGCCAATATTTATTCGCATGGGGATAGTGAACGTTTCGTTGGGCAAGCGTTAAAGAAGCTAGCTCATCGTGATGAAATCGTTTTGGCCACGAAAGTGTTCTTTACACCTGAAAAGGCGCCGAATGTGGCAGGATTATCACGTAAAGCTATCATGACGCAGATCGATAAAAGTTTACAACGACTACAGACCGACTATGTTGACTTGTATGTGATCCATCGCTGGGATTATCACACCCCAATTGAAGAGACTATGGAAGCCTTGAATGATCTTGTGAAAGCTGGCAAAGTTCGATATATTGGGGCGTCGGCGATGTTTGCTTGGCAATTTGAAAAAGCTCAAGCCGTCGCTGAACAACACGGTTGGACGAAGTTTGTATCTATGCAGAATCACCTGAATTTGTTGTATCGTGAAGAAGAGCGAGAAATGTTGCCATTGTGTTTGGATCAAGATATTGCGGTCACACCATACAGTCCATTAGCTTCTGGACGTCTAACACGTGATTGGTCGGGAGAAACGAAGCGGTATACCACGGATCAAGTCGCCCGAGAAAAATATGATGCCAGTAAAGCACTCGACATGCCAATTATCAAACGCGTTGGTGAAGTGGCGGCCAAGCATGATGTTGATCGTGTCCAAGTTGCACTGGCGTGGTTGTTACAAAAGCCGGGGGTAACCGCACCAATTATTGGCGCGACAAAAGCGCACCATTTAAGTGGTGCCGTGAAGGCGCTAGATTTGAAATTAACCCCAGCAGAGGTGCGCTATTTGGAAGCACCTTATACCCCACATGAATTAGTCGGGCCGTTGACCGCTGATCAAGTCGATTATCAACGTTAATTTCACTGCCTAAAATTGGCTGGTTATGTTCGCGCGGCTAACTAAAGAATCACAATTGAGGATAAATCGGTTGACCTAGCGTTAACTATAGCTTGTAGACGCTGCTCATTGATTAATTAAGGGGTGATCGGATGTTCTTATTAGCATTAATTCCAGTTGCTATGGGAAGTGGCTTAGCCATTCAGACGGCCGTTAATTCTAAATTACGACAATACGTCGGGTCACCGTATTTAGCCTCAGCTGTATCGTTCACTATTGGGGCATTGTTTTTGATTGCCTTGACCGTCGTGTCCGGAATCAATCCACTAGTCGCTTGGCCAATGTTTGTGCATAATCCTTGGTGGATTTGGCTAGGTGGGTTATTAGGGGTCATTGGGTTGACGGTCAATTTATTATTATTCCAGCGATTGGGAAGTATTCAAACGGCGGTACTACCATTGTTTGGGCAAATTGTTATGGGTATTATTATTGATCAATTTGGGCTATTTTACTCGCCGAAATCTGGTTTGACGGTGATCAAAACGGTGGGTATTCTGCTGGTGACGTTAGGAATGGTATTGGCAACTGGGATGTTAGTGAAACACGCTCAACCAGCAAAACAAGACCATCAATCACATGTCTTACTACAGTTGATTGGAATTGGCTCTGGGTTTCTAATGGCAAGTCAAACGGCGATCAATGGTCACTTGGGCGTGGTATTAGGATCGTCAGTCCATGCGGCAATGATCTCATTTACGATAGGAACGTTGCTACTGTATGTTTTACTAGCACTATTACGGTTACCCCTGAAAGCGCTTTTGCCAGCAATTCAAGCAGGTAAGCATTATTGGTGGATCTGGCTTGGCGGTTTTTTAGGGGCATTATATGTCTTTGGGAGTGCCTGGTTAGTCCCACAGATTGGGACTGGGCAAGTCGTCGTGATTGCTTTATTTGGTCAACTCTTCTTTAGTGCGCTGATTGATCAATTCGGTTTATTTGAGTCTCAAGCTAATCGAGTTGCGATAGCACGCATTATTGGCCTAGCGATGATGTTTATAGGGGTTGCTGCGATTCATTTTCTTTAAAGCAATTATCCCACCCGTTCCAGAATTAGCTATATCAGTAAATTAATAAAACTCGTCAAAAATAATTACGTGTTAATCATTTTTGACGAGTTTTTTTGTCTGTAAATTAAAATAATTATGATTTTTATGTGGATAAAGTCTTTTTGAAAATTTTTGTGAAGATAATTGGTTTGACCGACCGTGCAGGCTCTCATAATAGAGACCTGACAGCATAAAGCTTAATAATAGCCAGTTTTCAGTGAATTATAGTCTGATTATCGTTTAATTATTTCAACTAATTAACTAATTGGCCTAAATAATCATAAATGGACATAAGCTGGGGCTTAAATTGGTATTTGATCAAAATAATCAAGTCGATAATAGGCTTCGAACGCTGACCTATCAATGAACTGTCCCCGTGCCAACTTTTGTGATTTTTATTAGAAAAACATTTGTTCGACATTTTTTTAGTTTGTTAAGTCAATATATTTCTATAAGAATTTCTATACTGAATTATAAAATAGATGCTACAATGCAATTGTAAATGGTTGACCAGGGTAACAGAGCAAGACCTGCGACATTTAAATGGGAGACTATTTCAGCAATGTTGTGGACAGCGTGACCAGTAGCGGTTTGCGTACTTACTTAACTGATTGGGTTGTCAGAAATAATGGGGATTTAAGTAAAGGAGAGTACTTAATTATGAACAAAAAAGTAAGTAGTTTAGTCTTAGCTGGGGCATTGGTACTTGGGAGCGTGTTGCCAGTAGCAGCCAGTGCGGCAACTGTAACAAGTACTAATGGTAAGACAACTAGTGAAGTCACGTTTGATGCACCAGACAACGTTACGAAACCTGTTGATCCAACCAATCCTGGTACAACGGTTAAGGAACCAGATGGTAGTGATAACGGTGGTGCGACCGTTGATCCAACTGGGCCATTGTCATTCTTGTACGTTTCGAAGGATATTAACTTTGGGAGTCAAAAAGCGGTCACAACGGGTACGCAATCATTTAAGAATACGACCGAGACGCCAATCAAAGTAACGTCACAAGGATTTGGTAGCGGTACCGCTAATACTAATTTGGTCACTGAAGTTTCAGACACACGTGGGACTAACGCTGGTTGGAACGTACAAGTCAGCAGTTCAGCCTTAACCTTAGATGGTGCAACCGATGTTTTGAAAGGTGCCACGATTAATTTTGGTGCGGATGATACCACTAAGAATACGGTAACAAACTCTGGTGATGCAGCTGCGACCGGTGTTGCTGGTCAATCTGTTGCTTTAGCAACCGGTGATGCGACTGGTGCAACGATCTATTCCGCGGCTAAAGATGCTGGGGCTGGTTCCACGGCATTCCAACTTTCTCCTGATAACATCTCAATCACGGGCATTGAAGCTAACGCCAAAGCCGGGACATACGAAGGCTCATTAACTTGGACTTTAAATGATACACCGACTAACTAATTAATTTCGTGAAAAGGGTGATCATGATCGAATGAGCACCTTTTTCACGCCTACATAGAAAAGATGGCATTTTAAAGGGGGAGTCGAGATGCGTCTATTAAAAAGAATCTCGTTAGTTGGGTTGGTTGTACTGGCTGGACTAGTGAGTGGTTGGTTCCAGTTGGTTGGTCAGGCTGCCAAAGCGACTAATAACGTTGGCTTCAGTGTGGCCGCTCAACTACCCAAGAATCAAATTGATGCTAAGAATTCGTTTTATGATTTGAAGCTGACACCGGGACAGAACGAAACTTTGAAAGCAACGGTGTATAACGAGACTAATCGTGATATCAAAGTGCGGGTAGGCATCCACACCGCTTGGACGAATGCTAACGGGGCGATTGATTATACGAATGTGCCAAAGTCATTTGATCCGTCCTTACAGAATCCCATGAGTCAGATCAGTCAGCTACAAGGACCTAAAACGATTACCGTCCCTGCTAACAGTCAAAAAGTGGTGACAACTCAAGTTAAGTTGCCAAAGGACACGACTGATGGGGTCATTTTGGGTGGTTGGTTCTTCAAACGAGTCGATCAAAAAGTGACGAGTACTGTTAAGAATGCCAATAATATTCACAGTGCTTATGCTTACGTCATTGGGATGAAATTTACGATTGGCAAGGTACCGGCACCTAAATTGGTGTTAGGCAAATTAGATGCGGGCACTTACAACTATCATGGTGGCATTATTGTTAACTTGCGTAATCCGAAAGCGGTTATTGTGCCTAATTTAAAGATGAACACCAAAGTCACAAGTTTGAGCAGTGGCAAAGTGGTCAAACAGCTTAAAAAAGACAATGTGCAAATGGCACCCAATACCGTTTACCGTTATCCAATGTTAGTCGGAGAAACTAAACTTAAAGCTGGTCGCTACCATATCCATATGGTCGTTAAAAATAGTGCGCACCGGTGGGTCTTTGATCGTAACTTTACGATCACTAAAGCGGCGGCTAAACAAGCCAACGCGGCGGTCGCCGATCAACAAGGCTATAATCTTTGGTTATTATTCGGTTTAGGCGCGTTAGCCATGTTAGTGCTGGTCCTCTTGGTCTGGTTACTGATCTATTGGCTCAAGCGTCGTCGTCAAAACAATGACTCGCATTAGTTAACAAAGGGGGGCGTTAACTTTGAAGAATCAGTTTAAATGGTGGGGGTTAATTTTAGTCCTGATACTGGGAGTGGTCACTCAGACTCAAGTGAGTCAGGCGGCAGTCAACCAGACACACATTGGTGTCACCGTTGCCGCCCCCGATATCAACGCGGAACAATTACAAGAAAGCAATCATCAAATTCCAAGTGGTGATCAGATTCAATCAGCGGCAGATACAGTCATGCCGCGTTTGGCGACCGCGACCAAATCACCAGTCAGTTTGCCACAAGCAGTTCAGAAAGCGGCAGCTAGTTTACAACACGGTCGCTTACCACAGACTGCCGAAGCGAGCACAGGCTTAATCGTTATCTTTGGCGGTTTGTTGTTGATGTGCTGGTTACTGTTAGCATTAATTATTTGGCAAAAACGTCAATTACGAGAGGGGCGTGAAATCTCATGAAACTTAATTTGATTTGGCGTCGTTTGGCGTTGCTGCTGGTGGTGCTAATTAGTGTGAGTTGTGGTATCAGTCTTGTCGGCCAAGCGGCAAGTGGGACGGCCAACTCTAATAAAATTGATGGTGGTATCCGACTCAAGGCTTATGATGGTTACTCTTTAAGTCAGTACGTGCTGTTTAGTAAAATCACGGCTAATAATATTGAAGACAATCGGATCACGAAAAATACGACTCAAATTACGGTCACAATTGATTCAGATCATAGTGCTATTACTGGGAAAACTTGGCAAATCGGGCAAGGCTCTTTGGATGTGTTGGATGCAAAAGGCACTTCATTGCTGTCGAAGCCATCGACTGCCGGTAAGTTGTCTGGAACGGATCTGACCTTTTCACCATCGACGCAAGTCTTAAACGTTAACTTGAAAAAGCTTGGGACTTTTGGGTTACAGGCGCCAATCTATGTGGGGGTTACTTTCTCTCCCAAGACGTCATCAATTGAGGGTAATCCGATGACAATGTCATATGGGTTTGGTG
Organism: Lactiplantibacillus brownii; assembly: GCF_031085375.1. Lineage (NCBI taxonomy): Bacteria > Bacillati > Bacillota > Bacilli > Lactobacillales > Lactobacillaceae > Lactiplantibacillus > Lactiplantibacillus brownii. Next base: position 2,147,303 of record NZ_JAVCWF010000001.1, on the reverse strand, counting down.
AATTTCCTGCTGATAATGCGGCACTGGCTGCGATGAAAGATGTGACGATTGACAATCCGGTGAAGCCGAGTGATCAAGAGATTACTGGGACGGCTGATCCTGAGACGACGATTTCGACTGAATTAGACGATCAGACTGCGACAACGGATGCGGATGGCAATTATACGTTGAAGTTAAGCAAGTCGATTGCTGATTTAGGCAATCCAGACACAATCAAAGTCTATGAAGGTAATGACATGGGTGATACGAAGAGTGCTGAAGCTACCGTTCGTAAATCTGTGCCAGTGTTAAAGGCAGATTCAGAAAGTCTAACGGTTACGCCAGCACAATTGGAAGGCTTAACTGGTAAATCGGATAGTGATGTGTTGACTTGGCTGGCCGGTCAAGCGGGAATCACCGTTAATGATTCCGTCAGTGGCGATGTCGATAGTGCGGCCAAGTACGAGTCCACTGACACTGATCTGGCACAAAAGCTAACTGGTTTGGCGACCAATGCTAGCACCACAATTGACGTTGGGGCAGATAGCAATGGTGTTAAGGCAACAACTGATTTAGCCATTAAAGTGACCAAGTCTGCTGGTGAGCTTAAATTTACCACGGTTAGTGATAGCCTATCTTATGGTAATTTGAAAGTGCCAAATGCGACCACGTTTTTCGCGCCAACAGCTTCACCAGAAATTGAAATCTCGGATACGCGCGATGCCGATTCACCGTGGCGAGTGACCGCAACGGCTGATACTTTGGTGGATACCAGCGATGCCAGTCGCCAATTAAGCGGTCAGCTAATGTATGTTAACTCGGATGGTCAAGCCGAGTCATTAGCGGAAGCACAAACGGTTGCGAGTGGCACGCGAGCTACCGGTGTTACGACGGTCAAAGCAGTTGACGGTTGGGAAACCCAAGCTGATCAACCGTCCGGCGTGGGTAAAACGGGTATTTATTTGCAAGCTAAACCGAACATTTATACCGGTGGCGGTCAGACCGACTATAGCGGCAATATCACTTGGCAACTGGTCGATGCGCCATAATGAAAATTGACATAGCAGGGCTAAAACGAGTTTGAACAAATCAAACTCGTTTTTTTCTGGTGTTTTGAGAGATGTGCACCTTGACTTAAAGCTTCCTTTAAGTTCTATACTGTTTAAGTTCAACTGAATAGGGGGAATTTGATAATGACTATTTTAATTTTAGGTGCGCATGGACAGATTGCCCAGTTAGTCCGTGAACGGTTATTGAATGAAACGACCGCTCACTTAACATTATATTTGCGCCATGCAGATCGCATGCAGCCAATTGATCCTAGCCGTGAAACGCTGATTGAAGGTGACGTCAATGATTATGCGACTTTGAAGCAAGCGATGGTCGGTCAAGACTTGGTCTATGCTAATTTAGGCGGTACTTTTGAACCAATGGCGAAAAATATGGTCAAGGCCATGACTGCCACTGGGGTTCAACGTGTGATCTATATCACTGGACTCGGTTTGTATCATGAATTACCTGCTAAATTTGATGCTTGGTTGGAACGTTCAATTGGGCATGAGGTCATGGAAGATACGCGGCGGGCAGCTCAAGCCATCGAAACGTCAACTTTAAATTATACGATTATCCGAGCTGGTTACATGACGAACGCGGCTAAGATTGATTATGAGTTGACGGAAAAAGGTGAGACGTACAAAGGGACGACGGTTTCACGCCAGAGTATTGCGGATTTAATTATGAAAATTGTGACTGATCCGACCGGATATTTCCGAAGCAGCCTGGGGATTACGAAGCCTGGTACGGACGGTGATGAACCCGTTTATCGCTAAATTAAAATCGCTCATTAGCGCTAAGATAAGAACGACGATTATGAATTGGATAATCGCCTTTTTTTGATCCTAATTTATTGAGTTTGGAACAGTTCGCCATAGCTTCTGGAAGTAGTAGGGGTTGTTTTAACCCCCGATAAAAAAAGTTAAATTAATCCTTGCCTTGAAGTTACTTCAAGGGGCTAAACTGCATTTATTCACTTTAAGACAAGGAGTAACAACATGACGAAAAACAAACGCTTTGACTGGATTCTATTAATTATTCTATTCAGTTATTTTATGATTTTACTAGACAACTCAATCATCTTTACGGGAACGGTGAAGATTGCACAAGACTTAAATCTGACGCAGCAGACACTCTCATGGGTCAGCAGTGCTTATTCACTCACATTTGGCGGCTTCTTATTATTAGGCGGGCGTGCCGGTGATTTATTTGGTCGGCGACGGGTCTTTGAAATTGGCTTGATCATTTTTGGCCTAGGTTCATTGATCGTTGGTTTAGCGCTAAATGCGCCGATGATTATTGCCGCTCGGGCCTTTCAAGGGATTGGCTCAGCAATTTTGGCACCAACGACGTTAGCCATTTTAATGGATACTTATGATGGCCCCGCGCGTGTTCGTGCGATTGCTTATTATGGTGCGATGGCAGGAATCGGTGCCAGCGTGAGCTTGGTTATTGGAGGTATTTTCGCCAGCTTATTGACTTGGCGCGTGGGTTTCTTCATTAATATTCCTATTAGTATCTGGATGTTTTATCTGGCAGTTCGGCATTTAACCGCCGATCAGGGTCAGGCTGGTGGTCATTTAGATTGGGTCGGCACGCTGACTTCATTGATTGGCATGAGTGCGCTCGTCTACAGTATCGTTGGAACTTGGGCAAAATTACCAGCATTGTGCTTAGCGATTGTGATGTTGGCTGGCTTTATTTATCAAGAACAGCGGACTGCTCAACCGATTATGCCGTTACGTTTATTTGCGGATCGTGAACGAGTGGGGGCCTATTTAGGTCGTTTCCTTTATCTGGGTTCAATGTTAGGCTTTTGGTTTATCACGCCACAGCTGATGCAAAATCAGTTGGGCTTTAGTGCCTTGATGGCGGGGGTCGCCTTCTTCCCGTTAACAATCGTGAACTTTATCGTCGCATTACAAGTGGCCCATTTGACGGCTAAATGGGGCAATGGTGGCTTACTCGTGAGCGGCATTGGACTAACCTTAATTGGGATGTTTTGGCTGAGCTTCTTTACGCCAACCGTTGGGTATTGGTTAGGTATCGCTCTGCCAATGGTAGTGATTGGTATTGGTCAAGGCTTGTCACTCAGTCCTTTCACAGCGGCCGGGGTGGCACATACGCAAGGTGCGGATGCGGGTGCCGCTTCTGGGGTGGTCAATGTGATGCACCAAATTGGGGGCTCTGTTGGTCTGTCCATTCTGGTGGCCGTACAAAATGTGGCCCACAGTCAGGTGATTGGCTTTCAACACGCTATTTTAACGGGGAGCGGCTTATTACTATTAGCCTTATTAGCCGCAATTTTCTTAATTGTGCCGGGTGAACGGAAATAAAATTTAAAATCGGGTCGTAAAAAGTCTTAATAGTTGCCTTAGCCTAACTAGAAGCTGTTATTCTCAGTAAGTATCCTGATCACAAACAAAATAGTTGCGTTAAAGCGGACTTTAAGTTGTAACGTTAATCATAGTTAGTGTGACGATTAAAGTAATCATGTTTAGATTCAAAGAGGGAGATTTTTTAAATGGCTTATCAAACAACTAATCCATATAATAATCAAGTAATAAAAACGTATCAAAATATTTCTGACGCTGACTTGGCGCAAGCATTAACGGCTACTCATCAGCAATATCAAGACTGGCGTTCACAACCAGTTAGTGATCGAGCCGTGATCTTGCATCGAATTGCCAAGTTAATGCGTACTGAAAAAACGTCACTAGCAAAAGTCGTGACGCAAGAAATGGGCAAACTGATTGGTGAATCCGAAGATGAAGTAGAACTATGTGCGAACATTGCGGACTACTTTGCGGATCATGCGGCTGATTTTTTGAAACCAACGCCACTAAAAACTGGCATTGGTGAAGCCTATTACCAGAAACAAGCTTTAGGGGTCCTCTTCATGGTGGAACCTTGGAACTTCCCATATTATCAAATCATGCGCGTTTTTGCGCCAAACTTTATGATTGGGAATCCTTTGTTACTGAAGCATGCTTCTAACACTCCTGGGAGTGCGGCCGCTTTTGTTGAGGTAATTCGGCGTGCCGGTGCCCCAGTCGCCAGCTTGATTAATTTATTTGTTGATTATGATCAAGTGGCCAAAGCCATTGCGGACCCACGCGTAGTAGGTGTGGCTTTAACAGGTTCAGAACGTGGTGGGGCTTCGGTCGCACAAACGGCTGGTGCTAATTTGAAGAAGTCAACGATGGAACTTGGCGGTAATGATCCTTTTATTATTTTGGATGACGCGGATATGACAAAGGTCGCAGCGTGGGCTCCAGCGGCTCGTTTAGCCAATGCCGGTCAAATTTGTGCGGCTTCTAAACGTTTCATCGTGATGGCTGATAAATACGAAGACTTTTTGAAGTTGTTGAAAACCGCTTTTGCAGCGGTTAAACCGGGTGATCCAATGGACCGGGCAACGACCTTAGCGCCATTGTCATCGGCACGTTCGAAAGCAACCTTACAAAAACAAGTTGATGCGGCGATTGCTGGTGGTGCTAAAGTCTATTATGGCAACGAAAAAATTGATTTGTCCGGACAGTTTTTCCAGCCAACGATTTTAACCGATATTGATCAAAATAATCCAGTTTATAATCAAGAGTTATTTGGGCCAGTCGCTTCAGTCTATAAAGTTCATTCAGAAGCAGAAGCCATTCAATTGGCCAATGATTCCAGTTATGGTCTGGGAAGTGCGATCTTCTCTGAAGATACCAAGCATGCGCAAGCGGTTGCGAGTCAAATCGAAGCCGGCATGACTTTTATTAACCGTGCTTGGGCAACTTTGCCGGAATTACCATTCGGTGGGGTTAAGAATTCTGGCTACGGTCGTGAAATGTATGAACTTGGTTTTGACGCCTTTGTCAACGAACATTTGGTAGTTAATGCGAAGTAACTTAGATTGGCTAAAGATCTTCACTACGGTGGAGATCTTTTTGGTTACAGTTTATCATAAAGTGCCAGTACTTTAGCGTGGCGTAGCTATCATAGTTGTCAGCATCCGCTTAGTTTGCTGGTCCAGTTGATCTGAACTGAAGCTGGAACGTGGTGGTCAATGGAGACGGACATTTAATGCCTTGTTTTTAATCAATATGATGCCGACAATATACTGGCATAATAAAAATATGACCCTGAGTCATTGTTTTTAAAATACAAACGTGTTAAACTACTGTTTGTGGTGATGAAGATGACAAATCGAGCGGCTGCAGCTGCAGAGACCCGCAAAAAATTAATTGAGAATGCGGATCGACTTTTATTTGAAAAGGGTTACCAACAAATGTCAATTGTGGATATCACTAAGGCAAGTGGGGTAGCTAAAGGCACTTTTTATAATTATTTTGAGACAAAAGAAGCGTTGTTACTTGAATTAAGCAAGCTACATCTCAGCAAATTAACGCGTCAATTGCCACAACTGGCAACAGTAGCCCCGCAACAAGCGCTCCATGATTATATGGTTGATTACATGCGGGTGGTCGTTGAGTCAGGTGACAATATGGCTCGACAGTGGATTCGGTTTGTCGTTGATCCTAAAAATCAACAAAAGTGGCAATTTGATTTAGCCTCGTTAGAAGAATTGATTCAAGGTTTAGTTGACAATCATCGATTAGCCGCAAGTACGCCTGTTCAACGGCTAGCAGAATTACTGATCACTGACATTTATGGGATTGTCTTCAGTTGGTGTATTTCACCCACCACGATTGATCCAATCCAATCGGTGGTATCTTTTTGTGAGTTACAGTTAGCCGCAATTTTACAAACTTATGAACTTTAAGCACGAGTCGTCTTAGCGACTCGTTCATTTAAATTAAAAAATGACCCTGAGTCATATTTAGGAGATAATGATGAAAATAAAAACAACTGGTCGTGGCGCCGTTTCTGATGGGCAAGATACCAATACTAGTCAAGCACGAACACGAGTATTGTCACCCACGGCAACAACGCTAATCATTTATTTTTCGCGTAGTGGCAATACTGAAAAGCAAGTTCGTTTTGCGCAAACACAGCTGACAACGGATGTTTATGAATTAGGTGTCCAACACCCGTATCCGGCCAGTTATACTGCTAGCGTTGCCCGGGCAACCGCTGAGCGTGAAGCACAGCAGTGGCCCGCTTTAAGCGACGATAGTCCTGATTTGAGTCAATATCAGCTAATTTTGTTAGCTCATCCAATTTGGGCGATGACTTTAGCTAATCCGATGAGAGCTTTTTTAGTTTTGGCTGGCGACCAGCTTGCCGGCAAACAAATTGCTTCATTCTCAACAAATGCAGGCTATGGGTCTGGTGAAACACAACGGGTATTACAATTGCTCACGCCAAGTGATACAGAAGTATTACCAAATTATTCGGTGCAGGATACCCAGGCCAACGGTGATCGTAAGGCTTTTTCACGTTGGTTACGACAAGTAAGGAGTCATTAAAAATGCAAAAACAACAACGATTCGGTATAGTTTTACCAATTATATTATTCAGCTATTTTATGATTATTCTGGATAATTCAATTATTTTTACCAGTACTGCTAAGATTGCGACCGACCTGGGCCTAAATACGCAGTCGTTAGCTTGGATCACCAATGCTTATGCACTAACGTTCGGTGGCTTCTTGTTATTTGCTGGGAAGGCTGGCGATATCTTTGGTCGTAAAAATTTCTTCATATTAGGCTTAGTCATTTTTAGTCTCAGTTCGTTGTTAGTCGGTTTGGCAACCAGTGCACCGATGATTATCACGATGCGTGCTATTCAAGGGATTGGCTCGGCAATTCTGGCACCCAGTACATTGGCATTACTGATGGATAATTATACGGATGGCATGCGTACTCGTGCGATTGCTTATTATGGGGCAACTGGTGGTTTGGGAGCAAGCTTTGGTTTAGTTATTGGCGGCTTGATTACGACTTATGCTTCTTGGCGAGTGGGATTCTTTATCAACGTGCCAATTGGCCTGATTATGTTATTACTAGCGATTAAGTATTTAAAACGCTCCAAGACCTATCAACAACAATTAGATTTTTGGGGGACCTTGTTATCAGTGATTGGGGTGACTGCGCTAGTTTATAGTATTGACGGTAGTCGTTATCGGTTAGTGGCTTTAGTCGTAGCAATTGCGACACTGAGTTGGTTTGTTGCTCATGAACGTCGAGCCAGCGTTCCAATTATGCCACTACTTTTATTTAAAGACGCTGAACGGAGCTGGGCCTACTTGACACGTTTCTTTTTTGTGGGCGTCAGCTTGGCTTACTTCTTTTTGACGCCATTAGCGATGCAACAAGTTTACGGTTTTACGCCGTTACAAGCAGCTTTAGGATTTTTACCAGAAACGGTACCACAATTTATTGCGGCACTTTTGGTCAGTCGGTTGACGACGCGGTATCGACCAGCACAGATTATTGCTGTTGGCATGGGATTAATTGCCATTGGTTCATTAATGGCAGCACTAATTAAAGTGCAAAGTGGTTATTGGTTGGCAATTGCGTTGCCGATGGTAGTCCTGGGGATTGGTCAAGGAATTGCGTTGGGAATGTTGACCGTTGCTGGCGTGGCCCATACGAACGCAACATTGAGTGGATCAGCTTCTGGCGTAATCAACGCCATTCATCAGATTGGTGGATCAATTGGTCTATCTGCGGTCGTAGCTTTGACGAGTCAATATACTCAGCCGGTTCAATCGTATAACTGGTCATTAATCTGGATAACCGTTATCGCGATATTAGGATTGATTGGTGCAATTGGTATTTTAAAAGCAGCCCAAGGCCAACCAAAAGCTCAAAGTAGTAATCGGTAGAAGGATGCATTAGTTGGCTTTATTGACCGGTCCGTGTGCTGTGGGCTGTTTATCGGGAAAATAACTTATCAAAAAGGCTTGCCTTGAAGTTACTGCAACCGATTATACTAACGATAGTCTTAAACTTAATGAAGGTGAATTAAAATGGAAAACGAAGTTATCACGTTATATCGGAAATTTAATGTCGCAATGGCAGCGGATGATGTCGCACAATTGTCGAAGCTGTTGGCTGCCGACTTTACGTTGACACATATGACTGGTTACGTGCAGCCACGTGCCGAATGGCTGGCACAAGTTGGTAATGGTCAGATGCATTATTTTAGTTCTGTTGAAGAACACGTCACGGTTAAAGTGTTAAGTAAAACGAGCTGGCAAGTGACGGGTCAGAACCAGGTGACAGCCGAGATCCATGGTGGCGCGCGGCATGTTTGGCCGTTGAACACGGTGATGACGATTCAACAGATTGATGGTAAGTTACAGATTAAACAGTCGGTAGTTACCACTTACTAAAAAAATTATCAAAAAAGCTTGCCTTGAAGTTACTGCAAGGGGTTAAGCTAAGACTATCAATTAAATTAAAGAAGGTTAGTTATGATGAAAAACGTTTTAATTATTGGCGCAACGGGTTCAATTGGGTCAACGACCCGCGATTATTTCTTGGAAAATAGTAAGGATCAATTAACATTGTTTGCACGGCATGCTGGTCGTTTGAATGCTGATTCCAAGCGTGAAACAATTGTTCAAGGTGATGTCACGAATAGTGAGCAATTAGCACAAGCGATGCAAGGTCAAGATGCGGTCTTTGCCGCGCTAAGTGGAAATTTATCAGGGATGGCCGAAAGTATTATCAAAGCCATGCACCAAGCTCAAGTCAAACGCTTGATTTTTATTACATCGATGGGTATTTACAATGAAATTCCAGCTAGCTTAGGTGGCGGCGGTAATGTTGCCAGCAACCCAATGCTACGTGGTTATCGTGCAGCGGCGGATGTGATTGAGGCCTCTGATTTGGATTATACGATTGTTCGTCCCGGTTGGTTCGATAATGGCAGTGATGATTATGAAGTCACGCAAAAGGGCGAACCATTTGGTGGGCATGATGTTTCACGGCGGGCAATTGCGGATCTCGTATTGCATGCCGTTGACGATCATGACTATGTTAAAGCTAGTGTTGGCATCAACCGGCCAGAATAGTTTATCATAATGCGCGTCAACCTGAATTGGGGTTAGCGCGTTTTTTAGTAGTCATCAATGTGTTGTCACGATTATATTTAGAAGTAGTTGCTTAGTCTGCCGTTCCGGTTGGTCTGGAATGGTGTTGGAACGTGGTGACCGCGTCTAAGTTACAATATGGTCTTATACGCCGGGATTTTCCTGAGCTGAGAGTTCAGTTCACCAGTAAAGAAAGATTTCACCACTGAGCATCTGTCAGCCTGCCCTGTATTAATTGATTTTTTGTTGATACGGGGTTTATCAATGTTCTCTTATTAAATCGCTATTTAACGTGCGGGGCAATGGAAACGGATCATAACAGATACCTATTTTGACGATGAATGTTACGAGATACTAGTAAGTTGACTGAATAAACGCGTACAATTAACTAAAAAGATGAATGAGTTGAGGCAAATATTATGGCAACGAATATCTATTTATCGACATTTGTGATTTTAATGGCTGTCGCCGTTAGTAATATCCTAGCGCAGGGGTTTAAACGGCTGTCGCCAACCTATATTAATTTGTTGATGGGGTTAGTGGTAGGCGTACTACCACTAACTAATGCGGCAGTCTTGTCGTTTAATAATGAAATTTTTATGGCGGCGATAATTGCGCCACTACTCTTTTTTGAAGGCCAAAATACGCGTGTCTTGATTGTGCGCCGAAAGCGCCACTTGATTCTAGGTACAGCGGTGGGGTTAGCGGTGGCAATCGCCATTATTGTTGGTTCAGCAGTACATCTTATTGGTGGGATTGCTTGGCCACTGGCGTTGATTATGGTGGCAATCAGTGCCCCCACGGATGCGACGGCCCTGGATTCAGTGACCGGTGGCCGGCAGTTGCCAACTCATGTTGGCACTGTGTTACGAATGGAAGCTTTATTCAATGATGCAACGGGACTGATCATTTTACAGGCTGGGGTACTCTGGTATACCAGTGGTCATTTGGCCCTAGGACAGAATTTATTGTCATTTCTTTGGTCAGCAGGTGGTGGCTTAGTCTTCGGTGCGGGGGTCGCATTTTTACTAATGGTTATTCGACAAAGCTTGCTGCGCTCCCGTTGGAACTTTCCTTCATCCCAGATTATTATTTATTTGATGACGCCAGTCGTGATCTATTTATTGGCTGAAGTCTGGTCAATGTCAGGAATTATTGCGGTAGTCAGTGCTGGTTTAGTCTACAATGGCGAAGCACAACGTAGCCGATTTTCTGACCCACGGCAGTTCCACTTATCCGTCCAATTGATTAATTTTGGTTCAGAAATACTAAATAGTTTTGTTTTTGTGATTCTGGGAATTTTGTTGGCACGTATTATGACTGGTTATCAGTCCACAACCGTTACGGGCCATTGGTTCTGGTTAGGCATACTCGTTTATGGATTGGCCCTAATCGTTCGATATGGGTATGCTCGCTTGATTCGCTTGAAACCAACAGCTGCGTTAATTTTTGCGCTGGGTGGCGTCCATGGAACGGTGACTTTAGCGCTGGCTTTATCAGTAGCTGTATTAACTGCTGGCGACAATCAGCTGGTGTTATTGGTTGAAACAGTGGTTATTATTCTAAGTATGATTGTGCCAACAATATTGTTACCACGACTATTGCCCGCGGATTTGATGGCTGAACGGATGCCACCGAAAATTACGAAGATGCGTCAGGCCATGGTGGCGGCAGGGCTCGCACGACTGACGCAATTAACCCTGACTGCGGCGGTTAAGGCCAGTGTGACTTATGATCTGCGTGACCAATTACGTGAAAATCGGTTAACGAGTTTCTTACGTCAGTGGGGACGTCGCAGCTGGGAGCCCGTTAACTTTACTGGTGACGAAGCCTTACAGGAGCGGCGAGCGTTGATGCAAGCATTTGATGCAGAACGTCAGTATTTGTATGATTTGGTGTTGGAACATCGTTTTGACTCTAAATATATTTATAGCTTGTATAGTGAGATTTTATTGGCTGAATCGCTAGTGTTAGACCCAGATAATCAGTCAGAATAATTTGGAAGGAGTTGGTGGTCACATGAAAATTACCGGTCACGAAGATCTACGGGTTCAAAAGACGATTAACGGTATCTATCAGGCGTTTGAGAGCTTGATCTGTGAGAAGGACTATGAAAAGATCACCGTTAAAGCTTTGGCGGAACGCGCGCAAATTAATAAAAAAACCTTTTATCGGTATTATCCGACTTTGGACGATCTATTGGCAGAAATGCAAGCCCGTTATTCGCAGGATTACTTGAAAGTTGCCGGACAGTTTCATTATCCAGATGATCTGGCTAAAAGTGTGCGCAGTTTTATTGAATATTCTGCCAAGCAGGGTGAGGCCTATGATAAAATCACTTGTAACGGGCATTACATCGGGATTCGCCAGCAAATGATTGATCAGGTTATGACACGAACTTGGTCAGAGTCGCCAGAATTTGCTAAATTAGAATCGTTTCAGCAACGGGTGTTATTGACTTTTATTCAGAATACTGGTTTAGAAGTCTATAAGGCCTGGGTAGCGGATGGCAAACAAGCCCCTATTGAAACGGTTGTCAAAATGGCAGTAACGTTGATGAGTAGCGTCACGCCATTCTTAAAACTAACTAAATAAGTCAATTTGTCAGTCAAACATCAAGCCAAATTAGGGCTTGGTGTTTTTTTCTGCAACGAATTTTTGAGAAGGGTGGCATAAGTAACTTTTTGTCAAAGACTGCCCATTTTTTTAGGCAAGCTCACATTGCATAATAGATTTTGTGATCAAGGAGGTCGAATGAGAATGAGTAACGCAATAATCACTGCACCGGTAAAACGGGTTTGTCGCCAACAAATTGAAGGTTTGCTGACTAAAGATTTGGCCTTGCTCGACCGGATCACCGCACCAACAGCAGTTTTCAGTCATTTAACCGGTGAACAACAAACCAAGTCGGATTGGTTGCAACAACTTAAAATTGGACGACTGCACTATTTTAGCAGTCAAGAAGTGAGTTTGAAAGTAACCGTGACCGGTAACGAAGCTGAGGCAGTCATGCGTAACTTGATCGATGCGCGCATCTATGGGTTCAGAAATGTCTGGGCACTTGAAGCACAACTTCATTTACAAAAGCATTGTGACCAATGGCAGCTCAGCTGTTCACGCGTCCGATTATACTAGGAGGAAGTTATGGTAAAAAGAAATTTAGCACTCGCAACAGTGGCCTTATTAATTGCGAACTTCATGGGCGGTCTCGATGCAACAATTGTGAATACCGCCTTACCAGCAATTATGAGTGATTTGAATGGGATTCGGCTTGTAGGTTGGATCAGTTCAGCGTTCTTATTGGGGACTGCGGTGACGACAGTCTTATGGGGGCGGGTTGCCGAGAATTTTGGCAACAAACGCATTTTTCAATTCTCAGTTGCGCTGTTTATTCTCAGTTCATTACTCGGTGGGCTTGCCACTAATATGATCATGTTGATCATTGCACGCGCATTGATGGGCATCGGCGCGGGTGGGATGGTGTCGATTCCATTTATCATTTATGCCGATATTTATCCTAATCCAGCTGAACGTGCACGGGCGTTAGGCTGGGTCACCGCATTTTATACCTTATCGACAGTTGTTGGCCCACTGATTGGCGGGTGGCTCGTCGATGTTCTTTCATGGCACTGGGTTTTCTTGATCAATTTACCGATTGGCATCATTTCAATGTTGTTGCTGCAGGTGACTTATCATGATCCAGTCAAAACCACAGCTAAACAACCTTTTGATTACCTTGGCGCGGGGTTACTTTCAGCGGCTTTAATTATCTTACTATTTGCTAGTGATGGGTTGGCTGTTAGTATGACCCGTTCACTGGTTTTGTTAGGGATTGGCCTGCTCGTGTTAGTGGCTTTCTTCATGGTTGAAAAACAAAGCAATCACGCGTTATTACCACTCGAATTGCTAAAAAATCCGCGGGTACAGGTGCAAAATGTGATGATGTTTTTAATCAATGGTTTCATGATTGGTTACAGTGTTTATGCACCAATGTGGGCACAAGGTTTGTTGGGAAAAAGTGCTACGCTAGGTGGCTTAACGCAAATTGCTAGTTCTATTTTATTGTTAGTGGGCACGCGGTTAACGGCACATTTGATGGGCAACTTATCTTATAAAAAGATTGTATTCTTTGGAACGCTCAGTGTGTTGATCTCGGCACTGGCAATGACACTGGCTACTAAAACGGCTCCGTATTGGTGGCTAATTGTGAGTGGCGGTTTTGAAGGCTTAGGCATGGGCTTAGCATTTACGCCAATGCAAGTTTCTTTACAAGATGGCGTGCAACGAGAATTGATCAGTGTTTCAACAACGTTTGGCTTATTATTTCGAACGCTAGGACAAACTTTTATGGCGTCGATTTTTGGGGCCGTGTTAAGTTTAAGAACCGCAACACAAGCCGCAGCGACGAATGGCAAGATTACGACCGGGATGATCAATAAATTATCTGATGCGAACACGGCGCAACAATTACCAACAAGCTTGTTACCAGCCATGCGGACAATGCTATTTAACAGTTTGCACACGATTATGTTGATTAGTTTAGGATTGGTAATCATTAGTTTTATCTTGAATCTCGTTCGGAAAGCACCGGTTAAACAACCAAGGTAGTCACGTTAAGCCACTTTTTTAGCAAAAGGGTGGCATAGGTCACCCTTTACGAAAAGCTGCCCATTGGCGAATAACCCGATTGGGTCGATAATAAACTTATTGATAATTTGAAAGGAAGTTTTATCACATGACACAAACTTATTTAACGTTAAATGATGGTCACCGGATTCCACAGTTTGGGCTCGGCGTTTATCAAATTGATGGCGATGCTGCTACTGAACAAGCAGTTGCCGCTGCTTTAAAACTTGGCTACCGCCATATCGATACCGCACATGCTTATCAGAATGAGCGCGGCGTGGGGGCCGCCGTTAAGAAGAGTGGTCTTAACCGGGATGAGATTTGGTTGACTAGCAAACTTTGGCCTAGCGATTATGGGCTGGAAAAGACGCCAGTGGCAATCGACAAAATGTTGACCCGGTTGGACACTGACTATATCGATTTATTATTGTTGCATCAACAGTTTGGGGATTATGTGGGTGCTTGGCAGGCCATGGAACAAGCGGTCAAAGCCGGTAAAGTACGATCAATTGGCCTCAGTAACTTTGATGGCGACCGGTTGGACAAGATATTGACAATTGCCACGATCAAGCCGGCCGTGATGCAAGTTGAATTACATCCGTATTTCCAACAGCGTCCCTTGAAAGCGAAATTGGCGCCATATGGGACCAAAATGGAATCGTGGTATCCACTTGGGCATGGTGACGCGGGCTTAATTAATGAGCCAATCTTCACCGAGCTAGGTCGAAAGTATGGTAAAAGTAACGTGCAAGTCATGCTGCGCTGGCATTTGCAAAGCGGCACGATTGTTTTTCCAAAGACGACGAATCCAGATCATTTACGCGCAAACTTTGACGTTTTTGATTTTTCCTTGACCCCGGCTGAAATGGCTAAAATTGACGTCTTAGATGGTACAAAACGTTACTATCACGTTTCATTAGCACAGGCAGAACAACAATTTGGTGCCTGGGTACCTGCAGATTAATTGTAGAAGTCGTGTGACGATTAAAAAATTATTAGGGAGTGTGTGAAGTAATGGATTTACAAGAAATTAGTGATCGCTTGGAATTAAAAGAAGTTGTGGATTTATTTTCGAATGACGCAGATACGAAAGAAAATGACAAACAAGTGCAATTGTTTACGACAAACGGTGTGGTAAACATTATCAACGATGGCAAAGTCACTTTTACCTTACATGGACGTGATGAAATCTTTAAAGCGTTCTCTAGTTCAATGGACGACTATCAATCCGTCTTTCACATGAGTGGTCAGCAGACGGTCAATTTTACGGATCGCACTCATGCGACGGGAACCGCTTATAATTATGTTGTTTTAGTTAAAGCGAATGCTGATGGCACGACAACTACGACGCAAGAAGGGGTTCGTTATGAAGATCGATATGAAAAAGTTGCTGGCAAATGGTTGATTGCTGAACGTAATTCTCATTTTAACTGGCATTTAGAAAAGTAATCAGAGTGGGACGGCGGGCGGTTAGTTTGTGAGCATTAACGTGGTATTGCGATTATTCCTTGGCTTGGAATAATCACGATACCGGGTTAAGCGGAACAAACTGCCCGTTGGCCCACGTTTCGACTCTTATACAAGAAAAGGCTTGCAGTTATTCTGCAAGCCTTTTTGATTTTATCCTAAATTTTTTATGACTGATTTTCTTGATAAACATCGTGTTCCTCAGCCTCGGGAATGTTGGACGGCACGAAACTGTCTGATTTGTGATGAATTAACACATCCGCATAGTGGTCAACTTTGATATTGATCGTTTTCAAATGATTTTGCAGGTCATTAATTTCATCGAGTGTGCGGGATTGTTGGGCTTTCATCATCTCATAGCGTTCAGGGACGGTGTTTTCGCCTTCTTGAACGAGCGCCAAGTAATGTTGAATTCGTTCAACCGGCATCCCAGTTTGACGGAGGCAAATAATGAGGTGTAGCCATTCCAGATCGGTGTCTTCGAAGACCCGATTGTTGTTGGCATCACGCTTAACGAATGGCAACATCCCGTGATCGTGATAATAGCGAATACTATAAGTTGAGATGGCCATTTTTTTAGCAACTTCTTGAATGGTATAGGACAACTGTAACCCTCCTCGAAATAAAGATAATATTTTAAACCTAATTTTAACCCCGTTTGATACGGTTGGCAAGCTTAAATTGAGAAACGACATTTTAGTCTTTGGTTAGAGCTAGTTTAACGGGAATGCCAAAACTTTTCTAATAAAGTTGAACGAAACAGTTGCCTTCTAGTAGTCCTAAGGTGGTAAGCTACATTTACCAGTTCAGCAAGGAGGGATTTGATGTGTGGCAATATTCAGTTCAATTGACTGGGCACGATTTCGAGCCAACGATGGCGTGGTCAGCAGATGCGCAGGCAGCCCTGGCGCAAGTTAAGACACGAGCGGATGTAGATTTGTTAAGTTGGAACCCAGCCGACGAGGGTAGCGAGATCTATTCGCAATATTCGATTGAGCAGCTAGTCACGCGAATTGATCACACTGCATATGCTCGCTTGCTGGAAAAAATGGCCCAGGTCGTGGCAGCAAGCGGTAATCCTGTGCCGCCAAGTTTGCAACGACAATGGTATCTGGTTGGTTATCTAGCGGTTTTGAGTCATCAGACGTTGCTCAATACTGCGGCGGCACTACTTGGCTTGACGGTGTTAACTTTGAAGACGCCACCACAGGCTTTAGCGCAAGCAATGCCGCAACAATTACGCGGCTTGACCGACCAAGCACGCTGTTGGTTGTTAGCGGCACAGGTCACGGATTTGCAATTAGTTGCCACAAGTCGGCCGCTACAAACGTTACTACAACATTTATTGACGCAAAATGAGGCGTTGAATCACTGTTGTGTGAGTGGTCAATCGTTCGGTTGGCAGTTGGGCAATGATGCTTATTGGTTGAGTCAGGTCGAACGGCCTAGCTTTGCCTTAGGACAGCTCGAAAGTCCGGTGGCCTATCGGTTGATTCGGGCCGCTTATTTGGAGCGGACACTGGGCTAAAAAGCATAAACGTGTAAAATAGGATTGAGTGAGAAAGGTGTGGATTAGGTTTGAAGTCGAAGTTCGGCATGTTAAGTGTTATTTTGTTAGGCATTAATTCAATTATTGGTTCTGGTATTTTTCTATTACCAGGTCAGGCGGAAGCGCTGATGGGCCCAGCCAGTATTTTAGTTTTTATTTTTGATATGTTGTTGATCGTCTCGATTGCGCTGTGTTATGCAGAAGACGCCACTTATTTTAAAAGTAATGGTGGGCCGTATTTGTATGCCAAAGAAGCTTTTGGGGATTTCGTCGGTTACGAAGTTGGGTTTAGTGTCTGGGCGATTAGTATTATTGCGTGGGCGACGATGGCTAATGCTTTCACCACGGCGTTAAGCGCCATTTTCCCCGTGTTGCAACAAGCACTTTGGAAAGATTTAACAATCTTGGTGTTATTAGGTGGCCTAACCTTGATCAATGTTGCCGGCGTAACTTTGACAAAAGTGGTCAATAATATTGTGACGATTGCCAAATTATTGCCATTGGTGCTGTTTGTTGTGGTTGGCGCCTTCTTCATCAATGGGGCGCACTTTACACCATTCGTGGTCAATAGTGCTAGTTTTGCCAATTCATTTGGGTCGGCCGCAATCTTGATCTTTTACGCTTTCACCGGTTTTGAAGCGATTGCGATTGCCGCGCAAGAATTCAAAAATCCGCAGCGGACGATTCCAATGGCGATTGTTATCGTGCTAGCGGTCGTGGCAGTGCTCTACATTGCGATTCAAGTCGTTTCAATCGGGGTATTAGGTGGTAGTTTAGCTGGTAGTACTGCTCCGATTCAAGATGGCTTTGAAAAAATTCTAGGTCCAGTTGGTAAAACGATCGTGGCGTTGGGGACGATTGTCTCCATCTTAGGGGTTGCGACGGCCCAATCGTTCTATTTGCCACGAATTGGTTCTTCAATGGCCGATAATGGCGTGATGCCTAAAATTGTTGGTTATCGTAATCGTCGCAATGTGCCGGCGGTCGCGATGGTGATCTCATTTTTGATTGCTTATCCATTAGCAATTTCGGGCACGTTCCAAACGTTAGCGGCGATCTCAGTTGTTTCACGATTTGCCCAATATATTCCAACGATTCTAGCTGTACTAGTCTTTCGCCGACGTAAAACGCAGACTGGTGCTAGTTTCCGGGTGCCGTTTGGACCAGTCTTACCCGTGATCGCGGTCATTGTCAGCTTGTGGTTGTTGTCTAAAGCGTCTGGTTTCCAATTAATCATGGGATTGGGTTGCTTAGTCATTGCGGTCCCATTCTACTTCTTAACGGCACATCGGCAACAAGCTTAAATTTTCTCAAAAAAGACTTGCCTTCGCCTTGGTCGAAAGGTTTAAACTAAACTTATTGAATCAGAAAGGGTGAGTCAATGAGTTGTCAAGCAGGATGTGGACTAATTAAATTAAGATCGAGGGTCGGCCGACAATCAACCGTGGTCGCAGCTGTTCCGGCAGCAGGACGTCAAGCCTACTTATTGGCTCAGCAACGTTTGCTGACAGAACGCCTAGCCACGTTGGCCCACGCAGAACATGGCGTAGCGGTTCAGCAGATCCAAACTGAATTGACCCAGCTGGCTTCACAATTAACTTTAGTCAGTTAGCGTTATAGTGAGTAATTATTTGAATTGGCCGTTTTTGTTGGTTTGACTAAAAAGTTTCCGCAACAGTCACTTTGGCTGCTGGCGGAATTTTTTTGTCATTGGGCTGTGCTTTTTTAGTACATCGTTGTTATTAACCTTCACACGAGTGTATCGTAGCGATCATATTTATGAATATTCGCTTAGCTTGCCGTTCCGGTTGGTCTGGATTGATGCTGGAACGTGGTGGCCACGTTTGTGAGCCAAAGGACGGTCTCACAAGCCGGGCTTTTCCTAAGCTGGAAGCCCACCAGCAAAGGAAAATTTCACCACTGAGCATCATCCAGCCCGCCCTGCACTAACTAGTGTTCTTAGTATCAATTAGTTTTTCGTTAGATAATAAGTTAGTTCAATATGGCTTTAATTAAACTACTATTTGACGTCGGAGTGGATTAGCTCGTTTGCCGTGTCGAGACACTTAGCTGGGTGGTTTAACCCAGGTTAGTGTCTGGCCGACTTTTAAGACGTGGTTTTCGGCTTGAAAGCGCCCTGCAGACCGTCCTTTGGCTGCAGGTCTGCCTCACAGCAAACGTGCTAGTCAACGGAGACGGACAATAAATGAGTCATTTTAATAAATATGATAGTCACACCATATTAGGTCAGCAATAGCAGACTTAGAACACTGCTTGACGTATAAGCTATCATTAGAGTAAGATTAGAATATAATTAAATATGCATGTTGATGAGAAGAGTAATCACGTCAAAAGCCGACAGGAAGCCGTCCTAACTGAAAAGCGGTGGTTAGAGATGTGATGAAGATGAGCTCGGAATGACTAGTAACGGTCGAAAGGCTGTGCTAGCGGTACTGGCCGATATTCCAGTGAGTTAGTAATAACTCAATAAGTTTAACTAGGTGACTAGTTAATAAACTTGGGTGGTATCGCGCCAATGCGTCCCTCGTCCGTTGTATAGATGGATGGGGGACTTTTTTTGAGTGTTCAGGCCAAAGTGAAACCTAGGATTTTCAAGTATTTGCGTGGCTGTCACTAAAAGGTTGCAATCGCCAAACAAAAGTTCATCCGGCGCATCTACTCAAACCTATCAACAATGTTAATTAAAAATTAACCAGTCTATTAAGAGAAAGAAGTCATTGATAATGACAACAAAACCAACAAAGCTACATCTAGAAACACTGCTCGCGCAAGCCGGAAACCGTACTGATGATGAGAAAACTGGGGCAATTTCTGCGCCCATCTACCTGTCGACAGCCTATCGTCATGCCGGACTTGGTCAATCGACCGGATTTGATTATCCCCGTGAGGCACAGCCGACGCGATGTATCTTGGAGAAAACACTGGCTCAAATGGAAAATGGGGTGGCGGCTTTTGCCCTAAGTTCGGGCATGGCGGCCATTCAATTAGTCTTTACCTTGTTCAATAGTGGTGACCGGATTATTATTTCTGACGATTTGTATGGTGGTTCATATCGTTTCTTTGATTTGTTGCATGACCATTATCATTTGAACTTCACGGTTTGGGATGGCCAAGATCAGCAACAGTTGGCGGCAGCAATTGATGACAAAACCGTTGCCTTGTGGTTGGAAACGCCCTCGAATCCGACGATGAAAGTCATTGATATTGCCGCGACCGCGCAAACGACCCAATCCCATGGCATTAAGTTGATTGTGGATAACACGTTTTACACGCCATTGATTCAAAAACCGCTCGATTTAGGTGCAGATCTCGTGGTACATTCAGCAACGAAGTATTTGGCGGGTCATAATGACATCTTGGCGGGGACGGTTGTTGCGAAACATCAGACTGACGCTGACCAGTTGGCATTTAATCTGGTCACAACTGGCGCCGTGTTGGACCCCTTCGATGCTTGGCTGTTACTTCGGAGTTTGAAGACCCTGCCGTTGCGGATGCGGCAACATGAAGCGAATGCCCAAACGTTAGTAAAAGTGTTAACAGCCAACTCACACGTTGCAAAAGTGCTGTATCCTGGTCGGGGCGGCATGATTAGTTTTTATTTAGCCCCCGGGGTGGATGTAGATACCTTCTTACGAGCTTTGAAAGTGGTTTCGTTTGCGGAAAGTTTAGGCGGCGTCGAGAGTTTGGTCACGGTTCCTGCCGTGCAGACTCACGCTGACTTATCCGAAGCTGAACGCCAAGCAAAAGGGATCACGGCGAATTTATTACGCTTGTCCACGGGGATCGAAAATGTGGCCGACTTACAGGCCGATTTGACACAAGCTTTGACTGCAGCAGCGAAATAAGACAAAAGGCTTTACTTACTTTTTGTACGTGGTAAACTAGAACTATTGAATTAATCCTGACAATTATTGGAGGCAATATAGATGGCAACGACAACTTTAAGCAACGAAGAAATTCGCGAACGCATTAAAACTGGCAAGCATATGTTATTCTTTACGGCGGATTGGTGCCCAGATTGCGCCTTCATCAAACCGGTTATGCCTCAGATAGAAGCCAAATATGACCAATACGATTGGATCACAGTTGATCGTGATGCCAATATTGATATCGCGCAAGATTTAGGGGTCATGGGTATTCCTAGTTTCGTTGGTATTGAAGACGGTGAAGAAATCGGTCGTTATGTGGATAAGTTCCGCAAGACGCAAAAACAAGTTGAAGATTTCTTGGATTCATTAGACAACTAATTAAAATAATGAACGTGCGACAAGCGGCTACTTGATGTAGTCATTTGTCGCACGTTTTGATTTTCAAGACTGAGTCATTAGTTTTGAAGCTGATATTGTAAACGAACCAATGGCGAAGCACCCTTGCTCGTGAAATTTTCGTCCAAATTCATTTGCCAGAGCTGACCATTAATTGGCAGCTTATTTTTTTTGAGATAATCAGCAAGCTGTCGTAAGGCAATACAGATATTTTTGATATCGTTCGTGGTATCGATCGACACATATTTGCCAGCGGGCT
This sequence comes from Lactiplantibacillus brownii, assembly GCF_031085375.1. NCBI lineage: Bacteria > Bacillati > Bacillota > Bacilli > Lactobacillales > Lactobacillaceae > Lactiplantibacillus > Lactiplantibacillus brownii. Next base: position 2,126,097 of record NZ_JAVCWF010000001.1, on the reverse strand, counting down.
TTTCGATCAAGGGTAGGTCACCGGTATCGGTACGCGGCCCCACAGCTTTCAAAATGCAGAATGACGCGGTTGGGTAGCCATTGGCGTCACTGTGAGGTAATTGGGTTAAAAAACCGGAATCCTGTTGATCGACTAACTTTAAGCGACCCAGTTGGGCATAAAAGTCAGCATAAATTTCAGCAATCTCAGCCTCAGTGCAAGCAACGGATTGGCGTGAACGACAAAAGTGGTTGACTGATTCTGACTGAATAAACGGCCGATTTTTGATCACTGGTTCGGGCGGCACAGATTGATTAAAACGATCATTCAGAGTCTCGCGCAGAATCGTGAGGTTATCCAGTTGTTGGTTGATCTGACTGAGGATTTTTTTCAGTTCGGCATTCAATGGAGCGTGTCCTGTGGTTTGTGTGAGCAACTTGATCTCTGAAATTGGCAAACCTAAGTGGCGCAATTCAAGGATGAAGGTTACGGGATAAAGTTGGTCGTAATCGTAGTAGCGATAGCCATTTTCGGCAACTTTTTTAGGCTTGAATAGGTCCTTTTCATCATAAAAGATCAAGGTCCGGCGGGTAGTACCGGCTAATTTAGCAAATTTTTGAATCGTTAGCATGACAGTTCCTCCAACTTTAGACTTGACTGTAACGTTACGTTACACCTTATACTTAATTTATTGAGGAATCAATCTAAATTAGAATGGAGTCGATAGATGATGAGAGCAGTCGTTATTGAACAACCAGGCGATCCAGATGTCATGAACCTTGTGGAGCGGCCAATTCCGCAACCCACCGCGTCGCAATCCGTCATGCGTATTCACGCTTTTGGGGTTCACCGTTATGAAGTTTTGACCCGGGCTGGCGGGTCGCCGTCCGTCAAATTTCCACGAGTTATTGGTGTCGAAGCCGTTGGCGAAATTTCGGCGACATCAACCAATAGTTCATTAAAAGTTGGTCAAAAAGTGATTACGATGATGGGTGGTTTCGGTCGTGAGGTCGATGGTAGTTATCAAGATTATGCCTTAGTCGATGATCAACACTTGTTCCCAGTAGCTTATACGGGTGACTGGGTGAGTTTAGCACAGTATCCTGAAAACTTTTATACAGCCATTGGTGCCATCAAATCATTGAATTTACAGGCAGGGCAAACGCTATTAATTCGTGGCGGGACGAGTGCGGTTGGTTTAGCCGCAATTAAATTAGCTAAAGCGTTTGGATTAACGGTTACGGCCACGACGCGACGGCCCAATATGCTAGCGGCATTAACGCGCAATGGCGCTGATGAAGCCATTTTAGATCAAAATAACGAACTGGTGACCGACGCTAGTTTTGACGGCATTGTAGACATGGTTGGCACGGTTACGTTGACCAATTCGATTGCGCATCTGAATCAAGGTGGCAAGTTATCATTGATCGGATTACTAGCTGGCGAGTGGATCGTGAAGAACTTCAATCCATTTATTTTAGCGGGCAAATCGTTAACTGTTTTTGATTCAACCGAAGTTAAACCAGCATTGGTGACGGAAATGTTTGCGATGATTGCTAAATATAAGCTGTCGATTCCAATTGCCAAAGTCTTTAAATTACCCGAAATTAGAGCCGCACATGACTATGTCATGGCTAGTCGTGATTTAGGTCAGGTTATTGTTGACAACGACTAGGTTGACGACCGACGGCTTGATCAAAAAAATTATGGCCCAAACGGGTGGTTATTTAGCTTTTCCTTTCAATCATGTGGGTGAGCAGGCCGCAATTGTTTTTGCAACGATTAAGCAGCGTCATAATCATAAAATTTTGGCGATGGTTTATCAAAAAGATGATCAGGTCATGGTGGATCTTAAACTCACGCCAGCACATAGTGAGTCGATCCGAACACTCAAAGATGTTGCACCGGGAGCCCACTTTAATCAACGTTATTGGACGACGATAACAATTAATGCGACGGCCATCTCGGATCAAAAACTAACCGCAATGATTGCGGAGAGTGCTAAATTAACCTCACGCTGAAGGGTGATCTAACGAAAGTGCTAGCTTGAAAACTAGCGCTTTTTTGTGGCTCTTTGTCAAATGGTGTTGAAGGATAGTTTCTATCCTTTGGAGATCTCCTCGTGTGGGAGATCTTTTTTGTTTTTTTATTAGTTGCGGCGTTTAATCTGGTGTGTCGTCTGAATATCGTACTTGAAGGCATAACAAATAAGCCTACCATCGTGACGTTATTGTGGTAGATAATCTAGGCAATCAGCTGGTAGACGCGTGTGAACATATTGGCCTGATTGGAGAAGCCATAACAAGCACGTTTGAGCTCCTTGATCTTACGGTTGATGCCTTCTATCGGTCCGTTAGAGTAGGACGATTTGGCGGCATTAATTACTCCATTAAGATTCTTTCGTAGGGTATGCATGGCCGTATCTAGGGGCGTGCCGTTAGGCTGATAGTTAGTGATGATATTCTTGAGTTCATCAGCGTGACGCCCCATCAAAGCATCGTGGAGATCGATGTAGGTTTCATAAGCTGTTTTGAAGGCCGGAAACGTATCGGTTCCAATATCAATAGCGTTCTGTTCGGTCGAGTACTCATTCAGGCCGAAGAGGTAGCGGCTCTTTTGTGCGTCAGGGGTGGCCTTGTGGAATAGGCGCCATAGTGATTTCAGTACTTTATATTCCCGCGAATGCTTGTCGAGTTGCTTTAAACATTGAGTGCGAATGGTATCCATCGTCCGGCCCATTAATTGAATAATGTGGAACCGATCAATAATGAGTTCGGCGTTAGGGAATAGTTCGTGCACGAATGCCTGATAGGAGGCGTTCATGTCCATGATGACGCGTTGAACCGCGGCCCGTTCTACGGTGCTGTACTGACTAAGAAAGAACTGTTTGATGGTTCTATTAAGGCGGTCGCTAAGTACTTTAACTGATTTGTGAGTGTCGGCGTCAATGCAAATAAACGACATGGAGCCGTGCGTGGAACGGAATTCATCAAAGCATAGATTAATCGGTAACCGGCGGCTCGCGTGTGGATGAATATTAGCCGTCAAAATACGCTGAACTGAGTTTGTCGAAATACCGGTGAGACTGGCGATAGTCTTAGCCGGGAGTGATTTACTGGCTAGCTTCAGCACATGAGTCGCTAGTCCGTGACCGATGGCGTGGTTGGTTGATACCACTGGAGTGGTGGCCGTACAAGTGCTATGGCAGTTACTACAACGCCAGCGTTGCTTGTTTAGCTCTAGAATTACGGGCCGGTCCATGGGTCCTGAAATGTGGACATGAGTGAGCTTGTGTCCGTTAGGGTGCAACGTATTGTATCCACAGCTGGGACAGCGCCTGAGTGTGTAGGTAAGCTCTGCCTGGATGACCAAATACTTTTTGCGACCCGAGCCCCGACCATTAAATTCCTCACGAGTACCGAACACCTGAATGTTTGTGTCTGTAATTCCCAGTAATTTAAGTGTATTATCTAGTTGAGACATCTATTCCTACCCCGCTTATCTTGAGTTTAGTCGCTTAAAGCATAGCACTAGGGAGGCTTAGATGCTTTTTTTGTTATCAAAAAGGGCCTAGTACTTTTGGAATGGAAATACTTTCCAACACCAAAAATTCTAGACCCTTTTTTGTTGGTTTAACACCGATTCTCTGCTACACTGTTAACTATTAATTCTGAAAATGGTGATAAAAATGACAACAACTGTCTTTGAAGATGTCATCGTCCGCACAACTAAATTGGACGATTTACCGGTATTACACGTGTTTGCGGCGAGTCAGGCTCAAACCAAATTACCAACGATCATTGATTATCATGGTTGGACCACCCCGACGTCATCAGAGCTGGTGGCAAGTTATCAACTTGTTGAAGCTGGTTTCCGGGTCATTTTGCCAACGGCTTATTTGCATGGGAGTCGCAATGATGGTACTGATTTGGATCGGCATCCTGAGCATTTCTGGGAGATTGTCGGTCATTCGGTGGCGGAATTTCCACGCTTAGTAGACGCATTAGTGACACGCGGACTGACTGATCCTGATAAGATTGGGGTAATGGGAACGTCTATGGGCGGCATTACCGCTGCGGGAGTTATGGCAACGCAAGCCAATGTTCAGGCTGGGGTATCATTAATTGGCTCACCGGAACCGGTTGCGTTCGCCAAAGACCAGGTGGCTCAGATTCCGGCGGCGTTATTAGCACAATTACCAGCGGATTTATTGAAAAAAACTTATGCGCAGATCGGTCAATTCGACCTATCACAACATATTGAACAACTAGCTGGGCGGCCAATGTTCTTCTTTAATGGTACCGCCGATACGATGGTGCCTTACAAATATGTGGAAGACTTTGAACAACGCTTTGGCGAAACAGCGGCGTTGAAGCACACGATTTTTCAGCATGCGGATGGTGGCATGCACCATGTGCCACATAAAATGCATCAAGCCGCGGTAGCATTCTTACAACGAAATATTATTGGCTGAGTTTTGGTGAGGCTAGCAATAACGATTTTGCAAGCAAGTCCGGGAAATAACTCGGACTTTTTTTGACCAGAAAATCTTGGCAGGTTAGCTGGTTGCCAAATATAAATTGAAAAATATTGAAGCCACGCAATCAGGGCCAACCGACCTAAGAACCAATTAGCACAATCCTGCCATCGGTCAGATGTGCGTTATCACAAGCATTTAGACCACTTACGACTAGCTGGGTTCACTTGTTCATTAATGAAATAATAACAAAATTTCGGTCACTTATTTAAGATTGTCCCAGCAAACTCACTGAGTTAAACTAGGCCCATCACTAAATGAGAGCAGGGATGGCAATGCGTAAAGGTTTGATTTTAATCAGTCCGACGTGGTTTTTGGTAGGCACACTAGTTTATGGCATTCATTTGAAAACGATGAATTCGGTAGCGGGGACAAGTTGGGTAGCCTTTAGTCTGGTTGGCTTAGGGGGCTATGCATTTCTATTATTCTTCATCGGTGGTCTTGCCAAGGCTGCCCATAGTGAGAAACATTTTACGCAGCGTGAAAAATGGTTTTATGGTTATTTAGGCGGTTTACTGATGGTAATCGTCATCAGTTGTATTTACTTGATGGGACACAATTAAATACTGGGCCTAACGGAATGTTGAATTGGTTTCTGTCGCGTTGGTATTTGAAATCAGCGAAAAATTTTATATCTTTTTCAAGTTATGAAATGGCAAAATTCCAGAATTATACTGGGGTTTTGCCATTTTTTGTTGTATTCATTTACGGTTAGAAAGATCGGTTGTGCGTTGCTACGCTTAGTGAGAGAGGCAGTCTTTGAATGACTATTGCGTTTTACGTTTTTTACTATATCATTAGTGAAAGATTAGAAAACGGATAGTTGCTTTCTCATTATGTGAAAACAAGGAGAACAAAATGAAAGCAAAGGCAATCGTACCGATCACTTTTTTGTCAGATTTTTCAAATGCAGCAATTATTTTTGCTTTTACGTTAGCTTTAAAAGGTGCGGCGCCAGTCTGGTTTAGCCTGCTCTGGGGTGGTTATTATGGTGCGAGCTTCATTATTCATGCCATCATGGGATTATTTATTGATAAACTGCAGCCAGTTAATACCATGTTGTTCTCAGAAGTGGCACGTTTTATTCTAATGGTTGGTTTGATGGGCTTCTACGATCAGAGTAAATTTCAAATCTATGAGTTTATAGTGATCATCGTCTTAATTGGCTTCGTTGAACCAATTTTTCATCCGGCCGAGATAAAGCTGATCTATCACTTTTTTAAAGCAAAAGAGTTGGATAAAATCAATTCAATTTTGGAGTTGTCCGATCAAACCATGTCAATTGCTGCGCCTATCATTATGACTTATGTGAGTGAAAACTGGGGCTTTAAAATGGCATTGTTAATTATTGCTTGTATTCTGATGTTATCAATCGGGGTTGTCGCTTTTACAAAAGTTGAAATACCTGAGGCTAAATTGACTGGAGACACCACGGCACACCAAACAACAACCGGAATGTTTGACGGTTATAAGTATGTGTTACGAAAACGCTCGTTAAAGTCTGCGAGTCTGGTCCTTTTTTTTGCAAACTTTGGTTTTGGTGTTTTGACCCCATTATTACTCCCTTTTTTGGGAGAAATGTCAATTTCAAACGAAACGACGCTATATATGATGCTGAATATTGCCGAATCTTCAGGCGTGATTCTTGGAGCTTTTCTTTTCTTTAGATTTAGCGGGAAGTTTGAACAAGTGGCGTCAGTGTTTCAGGTTATTATTGTTGGAATTTGTTTTATTTTAGTTGCGTTTTTATTCTCAAATAATTTGATTCTGATACTTATCTATAGCGTTATTGGGTTAAGCAGTGCTTTCTTTAATATACAGAATAATCTTAGCTTTCAGCGTCATACGGCAGAATTTATTGTGGGTAAAGTCTATGCCTTCAAAGGAATGGTAACGGTATTGGGCTTTGTTTTTGGAACTTATGCCGGTGGGGTGATGGGACGATTTTTGAGTATAAGAATATTATTCATAATCACAGGATGTGTAGTCACCGCCAGTGCAATCGCTGTCAAAGTGAGAGAAACCGTGCAAAATGGTAGTTAGTATTATCCTTGTCTGTGATTAGATCACTAGCCTTCAAAAATAGCCGGCCACGATGAAGAAGTGGTCGGCTATCATTGTCTATTGAAGTGGAAAATTTTTAATTGTTTGATGTGAGACTGCTAAAGATCCAAGCATTGTTTATGAATCCTAATGACGGCAACAGATGATGGACGAACCTTTTTATAAAACTAGTCCAACAAACATGACCTGTCGAAAGTCGATGTTTGTTGGACTGGTTAGATGTGGAACTGTATTTGGGTGTGATGGTGACACCAAAAATAACTCAATCAATCACGTAAACTTGGTCATGAATCAAGTCAAATGGTCGATAATGACGGTTGAGTTTTTCCACCGCGGCATCATCGCGATAATGCGCTTGGTCCCAGAATTGTTTCGAGCCAGTTGCCCCGTATTTTTCACCTAAACAAATCAGTGGCACATGAACTGAACTTGCCCGCATCGCTTGTAGTAAGTCCCAGTCCATCGTGAGTTTATCCGGTGACCAAGCCATAATAACTGCTTTCACCTGATCCGCGTACTTTTCAAAGGCACTGACGGCGTCTAAGCCTTCAATTGTGGTGACAGGATGTTTACCCGTCTGATTATCGGCTTCTTTGGTCCAGGCTTTGGAATCCGTCGTGTAAATTGTTTGTTGCGGATGCAACCGTGATAAGCCTTTGGAGATATAACCGTTGCCGGCCATGACTTCCAAAACGGGTTCATTGCCAACGAAATCAGCGAGATCTTTTAAGAAGGGAGCACTGATATAGGCCCACATCCCGTACTGGTCTTCCAAATAGTCGCGAAAATCACGTAATAAATGATCAACCTTTGGTAGGGCTGCGGACAGCCGATTCCATTCAGCGTCACCGGCTGGGTCATGCAAGGCGTATTTTGCATTGATTCGGGCAATGAGTTGATCTTGGAAATTATCTGGAACTTGTAATAATGGCAATTGTTGTGGCGCCAGGCCAGCCGCCAACAAACGGTCGGCCTCTAACGCATTATTGAGCAACACTAAAATTTGAGGATCGTCTTGGAACCAATCCCGGTATTTCGTGAGTTCGGCAATGTAAGGCGTTGCCTGAGTCGACTGCCGTTTGGCCTTTTTTTTCAATTGCTTTAATTTCTTCGGATTCATCTAAAAACTCCTAATTATCAAAGTGTAGATCCAGTTCTTCTTGACCGGCGGCATCTGGGGTCGTCCGTTGTTGGCGACCGTGCAAGTAGCCGTTCATCAACTGAAATAGTTCATAGCGGTCTTCACTGGAAAGTCGTTCTTGGTTGAAAGTTAACGGTTTACCAGACAAGAAGATCCGACCTAGGTCATATTCTTCTTGATCCGCGCGCCCGGATAAATAGTCAGTGGTGACGTGGAAGTATTCGGCCAACTTGCGAACTTCTAAGTAGGAAGGGGTCCGTAAATCGCGCTCCCAGTTACCAATCTGAGCAGCGGTATTTTTACGCGTGAGTTCAGCGTCTGGTAAATGATTTAAAGCCGTCGCCAATTCGCCAAGGGTCATTTTTTGCCCACGACGTAAGGCTCGTAAACGTTCTGGAAACATGTGCTCACTTCCATTCATTATAATAGTGGCGCAGATAACGCCATAAATTCATCAATATCTCGTTTGATCAAAGCAACGCCAGCTTGCCAAAAATCAGGTTTAGTCAAATCAACGCCTAAATGTTTCCGTGCCAAGTCCTCGGTCGACATATTCGCCGTATCACTTAATAAAGCGATATAGCGGTCTTCGAAATGGTCATCATGTTTTGCCTGCGCGTAGATTCCCAAGCTGAATAAGTAACCAAAGGTGTAGGGAAAGTTGTAGAATGGCACATCGGAAATATAAAAATGTAATTTGCTGGCCCAAAACATTGGGTGATAAGTGGTCAAGGCGTCACCATAAGCTTCTTTTTGAGCAGCCAACATTAAGTCTGAGAGTTCAGTAGGCGTCACGACATGTTGTTGCCGAGCCTGATAGAAGCGTGTTTCAAACAAATAACGCGCCTGAATATCTAAAAACATCGCTAATGGATTTTGCATTTTCGCATCCAACAAGTTCAATTTTGTCTTGGCATCGGTCGCTGATTTTACATTGGCATCCGCAACAATCAGTTCAGCAAAGGTTGAGGCGGTCTCCGCGACATTCATCGCGTAGTCTTGACGCCACAATGGCAAGTCTTTAAGCACATCAGCGTGAAATGCATGTCCCAGTTCGTGAGCTAAAGTTGCGGTATCGTTGGGTGATCCTGTAAAGGTCATGAAAATCCGAGATTCCTGAGTCTCTGGCAGATTATCCATGTAGCCACCCGGTCGCTTATTGGGCCGATTCTCAGCTTCAATCCAACGATGGTCGAAAGCGTACTTAGCCAAGGCCGCCATCTTCGGACTAAACTTTTGAAAATGGTCAATGACAAATTCAGCGGCTTCATCGTAAGTTTGCGTGTTCGTGGCGGTCCCTAACGTTAAGGGCGCTTCCAAATCTTGCCAATCAATTTGTGTTTTGCCCATCAAGGCAGCTTTACGCTGTAAATAATGTAACAACATGTCCTTATTTTGACCGACAACTTTAGTCATCATGTCGAGTGTCGCTTGGCTCATACGGTTTAGCGCCAAGGGCTTGGCTAAAAAGTTCGTCGTACCATGGGCCTGATAGTTTTGTAGTCGAAACCCAGCCAGATGATTCAAAGTATCCGCGAAAGGCGCTGCATACTGTTGCCAAGCCTGTTCCCAATTAGCCATTAGGTCGGCACGTTGGGCATTAGGCATCGCGGCGGCTAACTTGTTTTGAGCTTGACCAGCTGAAAGCAAAGTTGTTTTGCCATTCTGGTCCGTGTACTTGATCTGCATTTGGCTGACGAGGGTGTCGTAATGGTCACTCCAACCTTGGAAGCCGTCAATCGCTAAGTTGTTGATTAAGGCTTCCGTTTCGCTGTCGAGTAAGGCCAACCCTTGTTGACGCATTTCCTTCAAATTAAAGGCGAGTGGCTGTAAGTCAGGCTCAGTGATAATTTTATCAAACGTCGCCTGTGGTAAATCGACGAGCAGGTTCTTGAATTGCGTCATCAACTTTTCGTGTTCATTGTCGAGCTGATAAAGGTGATTGAGGACGGCGCCAGCCTTAGTATCACTGGCGTCCGCTGATTGAATCGCAACAACGAAAACTTCGCTTTGCGCCAAGCCGGCTTCGATCGTTTGTAAATCTCTGACGATTTGTTCAAACCAGTCGAAGTTTGGGGTATCAGCATCGGCTCGCCAGTTCGTTAAGGTCGTTTGTGTGTCACGCAACTGGTGCTTAATGGTCGTCAACTTGGTTTGTAGTGCTGGCGATTCAATGCCGCCTGGAAAAATACGGTCTAAGTCCCACGTTTCCGAATAATGCATCGCAATTCCCTCCAAATGTAGTCTAGTTATCTTTAATTATAAACGTTATTATGTTGGTAGTGGCAATATTTCTATCAAGAATTTGAGGCGGACAAGTGATGAAAAAATGGTTGATCACAATTGGGGTGATCGTCGTGATACTGATTGGCGGCTTGATTGGGGCTGGCAATTACTTTTATCACGTGGCGATTGCCCGGGGCGACAAAAGTTTTGTGACCCAAAGTACGGCATTGTCGAGAAAGAGTGCGGTCTACAAGGAAAAGTATTGGTACTTGCATGCACAGAAAAAGACTTGGACGATCAAATCTGCCGACGGATTTAAACTAGTTGCTTGGTATATTCCCAAGGCCAATGCGAAGAAAACGGTCGTACTAGCCCACGGTTTTGCCGGCAATAAGTCGTTGATGGGAGCTTGGGCCGGAATGTACCATGAATTGGGTTATAACGTGTTAGTGCCGGATGCTCGTGCAGCGGGTGCTAGCCAAGGCCAGGCGATTGGTTATGGTTGGCTGGAGCGCAAAGATGATCTACAGTGGGCAAAGACGGTGGTCAAAAAGACCGCGACCACCCAAATTGTGATGAGTGGTATCAGTATGGGCGCCGCTGGGATGACGATGGCGAGCGGGGAGCCACAGATTCCGCAAATTAAAGCGTACGTGGTTGATAGTCCCTTTACGAGTGCCAAAGCTATCATCAGTTATCAAGCCGGTGAGTTATATCATTTGCCAGCCTTTCCATTGGTGGACGTCACGAGTGCGATCACTAAATTGCGGGCGGGGTATACTTTTGGTGAAGCGGATGCCGTTAAACAAATTCGTCAAAATAAGCTTCCTATTATGATCATTGCCGGGACGAAAGATGACTTTGTTCCGACGCGGATGAGTCGCAAGTTGTATCGTCAGGCGAACCAGCCTAAAAAATTATGGCTGGTGCCTGGTGCGGGTCATACGACAGCCATTAATCAAGATTATCCAGCCTATAAGCATCAAGTGGCAAGTTTTTTAAATCAGTATATACAGTAACTTTGAAATCGTCAGTGGTGGCGATTTTTTTAGTGCACTGAGCTTTCTGATGAAAATTTCATGATTCTACTTGCAGCGGCAATTATGAAAGCTTAGACTTAAAGGCGATTAAATGAAAATCAGGTGAAAAGATGACCCAAGCACATGCCAATCGAAACTTAATTTTAGTCGCTTTTATGTGGGGGACCAGTTATACCTTTATCAAAATGGTTATTGCAGCCAATATGCCGCCATCGGTCATTAATACCTTACGTGGGTTGATTTCGGCCATACTGGCTTATGTCTTTTTTCATAAGGTCGTCAAGACAATGACTTTCAAAGAGTTTAAGATTGGTGCGGTTTGTGCCTTGTTCAACTTTGTAGTGGTCCAGTTGCAATCAACTGGACTGGAATCAACAACACCAAGTAACTGTTCGTTTATTACGTCGGCTTATGTGATCTTATTACCATTGATTGCCTGGCTGTTCTTCAAAAAGGTACCGCCAGTTAAAATTTATTTAGCAATTATTTTATGTGTGCTTGGCATGGTTTTCTTGACTGGTATCATCACAACTGGTTTTCGGTTTCACATGGGCGACTTCTTAACCATTTTGACGGCCGTTTTCTATGCCTTTCAGATGACTTATTATGGCTATGCGACGAAGCAAGCGCGACCACAGATTTTAGCGTTCCAGCTTGGGTTTATTCAAGCCATTTTAGGGACGTTTTATGCCTTGACGATTGATTATCATCAACTGGCTCAAATCAACTGGGGTGCGGCGATTGGACCGGTACTGTACCTCGGCGTGGTCGCGAATTTTGCGGCGCAAGTTTTGCAAGTGTCGAGCCAGCGATACACGGATACGGTGACGGCTGGCTTGGTATTGATGACCGAGTCGCTGTTTGCGAGTCTCGTGTCGATTCTGTTCCATGTTGAACCGCTCACGCAACACTTACTGATTGGCGGTAGTTTGATTATTGTTGCCACGGTGATCGCCCAGTTTGACTTTCGTGGGTTGCTTAGTCGGTATTTCATTAAAGCAAGTAATTTTCGGCGTCCATAAGTGGGGCGCTTTTTCTTTTGACCACATAATTGATGTTGGCGTGCATAAAGTAACGCATTAAGTTTGTCCGTCTTCATTGACCAATGTGTTCGCCGCGGGGGCAGACCCGCAGCCAAAAATCGGTCTACAGGGCGCTTTCAAGCCGAAAGTACTAACCTAGGGAAATCAACCAGCTAAGTGTCTCAACACGGCGAATGAGCCGGTCCACTCCGGCGTTAGATAGTGGTTATGATCAACGAAATATTGTCAAAATTAGAATCTGATAACAACCAATTAGAATTACTATTTAACGCAGGGCGGGCTGGATGATGCTCAGTGGTGAAATTTTCGGTTGCTGGCGAAATTTCCAGCTGAGGAAAAGCCCGGCTTGTGAGACCGTCCTTTGGCTCACAAACGTGGCCACCACGTTCCAGCATCAAGCCAGACCAACCGGAGCGGCAAGTTAAGCAAATTGTGTCAATGCAACATCTACAGGTTCTCCCTTGCACAAATGGATAGCTGATGTTATAGTGTAATAGTTAAATAGAACACTAGGGAGGCGTTACAAATTGAAGTTTGACGACAAGATCCCGATTTATTATCAAATCAAGACTCATTTGTATCATGAAATGCTGACCGGCAAGTTGAAGCCGGGCGATCAGTTACCAGCGGTGCGCCAATTAGCGGTCGACTTAACGGTCAATGTGAATACGGTCCAACGCGCCTTAGCGGAAATGATCACCGAGGGAACGATCATTTCACAACGTGGCAAAGGTAACTTTGTGACTGAAGACCACGAACGGTTGGCCCAATTAAAAGAACAATTAGTCATGTTACAATTAGCGCAAGTCTACGACCAATTGCATGCGTTAAATTTAAGTGATCATGAAATTATTGAAAGTTTGCAACGCTATATTGATCAAAGGGAGGCCCAGCAGGATGACAAAAGTATTAACGATTAAAAATTTAGCTTATAAACAGAATCGTAAAACGATTTTAACCAACGTTGATCTCACGTTAGATGCCGGCAAAATCGTGGGCTTGTTAGGTGAAAATGGTGCCGGTAAGACGACGCTCATGCGCCTGATTACGGGTAGTGCTAAAGGTAAGGGAACTATTGAAGTGAGTGGTGATTCTGAACTTGCACAACGCAAACGGCATGTCAGCTTTTCAGAACAGTTGCATGGCTTCAGTGGTGGCTATAAAGTCGCGCAGGTCGTGAAATTTTATCAAACTATCTATCCAGATTTTGATGAATCCCGCTATCAAGCCATGGCTAAATTCTTACAAATTGATGGGACTAAAAAGTTAGCAGCCTTGTCTAAAGGGATGAAAGAAAAAGTTGTGATCGCGTTGACGTTAGCCCGCCAGACGGACTTGTACTTGCTTGATGAACCCTTTAGTGGGATTGATAGCATGAGTCGTAAACGAATCATCAGTAGTATTTTGCAATGGAAACCAGCAGCGGCCACGATTTTAATTAGTGATCACTATGTCACCGAAATCGCGCCTATTTTAGATGAAATCGTGATCGTCAAAGATCATGGGATTGCGGTTCACATCGGTGCGGATAAAGTGCGCGATGAAAAAGGACTAGAAATTGAAGACTACTACGAAAGTTTATATGCCGGAGGTGACGATCATGACGAAATTTAGTAGCTTGTTTAAGGCCATGAGCGGTTCAAAGTTTCGGAGTATTCATATCCTCATGTTGTTAGAATTGGCTGCGGTAGCGGTCTCATCAATTTGGACGCTGATCCAAGGCAATTTCAATTCGGGAACGCTCTTCTATGCCGTCATGGGGTGGTCGGTAATTCCGTCACTTGTCTCCTTTGTGTTGCTAGCGGTTCGAAATGAGCAGGCGTTTACGCGCGATACGTTCCGGTTAGCGCCCATTAAAGATAGCTTGTTTTATGCGGCTAACTTGTTATCAACCTTTGTCAGCTTTCTCTACCTATTAGTATTGCAAGCGGTATTGATGTTACTGACCGCGTTAATCGGTTGGTCAACACTCTCGCCAATATACGATGACCTCCAAACTAATTTACAATTAAGCACTGTCGGGTCTAATCCCATCGGGGTTTGCTTAGGCATGTTGGCTATTATGCTAGTCATCTATTTATTAGCTTGGAGTACGGTTTCACTGGTACATTTGATTACAAGTGCTGCCAGCAACTATTTACCACGCGCTCGGCAACGGCTCGTGAACGGTATTGTGTACGTCATTATGATCATCTTGACTTTCCGGGTCGTCAGTTTCCTAATGGGGCAGGTGGCTTGGATCTCAACGTCGTTAATGGGTGGCAACACGACTAGTTCATGGTGGGTCGGTGTCACAATCATGTTGATCATCATCGTGGTGGAAACCGTCGCAAATATTTTCTTACTAAATAAATGGGTTGAAACGACCGCAAATTAATGAGGTTAACTTGTTGAGTCGATTATTTCAAAAATGACCTAAATAAGCGTCGTAAAGCCAATCCGGCTTTACGACGCTTATTTTAAATAGCCTAATTTTAGTGATTAGATGGTGCGGCATACGGCTTTTGTGCCGAAATACCAGGTGCCGCAGCAACGGTTGCCTGGTAAAGTGGATCTAGCGCTTTAGGGCCATGTAGATGTCCCATTCCCCATAAGCGTAGGGCTTGATTCAAGTCGCCGGCAACTTGATGGAAATCTTTGCCTTGTTCCAATTGTGTTGCGTGCTTGAGTAAGAGTTTGTTCAGTTCAGCGTTCCCTTTAATTTCTGGATCGTTGTCCGCTGTGCTGATTGCTTGCATTAAACTTGTTGCAGTTGATTCGGTTGTCATGTGAAATTCCCCCTTAATTAAAAGTATAAGGGAGTCAACTAAAAATGCAATGGCTGCTCACAAGGTTTAAACGATAGTTGCGCCCAAACTATTTTTGAAATGACCTAGTGCCCAATCATGTCCAGCTTGGTTAAAGCTTGCGACCCCGGCTTCATGAATGACTAACTTATAACCGAGATTATAGGCATCAACTGCGGTATGCAGCACACAAATATCCGTGCAAACGCCCACTAGATGGAGTGTTAGAACGCCACGTTCGCGGAGTCGCAAATCTAAATCGGTGCCGGCAAATGAACTGTAGCGCGTCTTATCAAATTGCCAAACAGTGGTTTCATTTTGATGTGCTTCGAACCAAGTCTTTAAGGGACCGTAGAGCTCACGGCCCCAAGTATTACGAACATTATGGGGTGGAAATAATTTGCTCTCCGGATGATAAGGATCATGTGGCGTGTGCACATCTGTCGGCAATAGAACCCAGTCGCCTTGGGCAAATTGTTGCTCGGCGAGATTGACGATAGCCGGTGCTAAAACTTGACCAGGTTTGCCACAGGTTAAGGCACCCTTGTCGGCAACAAAGTCGTTCGTATAATCGATAATGAGTAACGCTTGTTTGGTTGGCATCATTAATCCTCCTAGAGTTTGCTTAGGATTAAGTATGTGGAAGGTGCGCCATGATGTCAATTGATGACAATTTTAATCAGCATATTGTCCTGTTTGGCTTTAAAATAGTTGTCCAATTTGTCCGTCTACGTGGACCCGCTCGTTCGCCGTGGGGCAGACCTGCAGCCAAAAGGCGGTCTGCAGGGCGCTTTCAAGCCGAAACCCACGTCTTAAAAGTCGGCCAGACACTAACCTGGGCAAAACCGCCCAGCTAAGTGTCTCGACACGGCAAACGAGCTGGTCCACTCCGACGTTAGATAGCGATTTAACAAGTGAATCAGTCCAGACCAACCGGAACGACAATTTAAGTCCTCATCAATAGGAACGCGATAATGTATTAGGCCTAAAAATGCGGCGCAACTTTATTTAGCTGCGCCGCATGATTGATATCGTTATAAATTCTTCATGATTTCGGTCACGAGTTGTGTTGGTGTAAGTTTAAACTCATGCCAAAGTTCTGCTGAGGTTTCGCGATCATTAAAGCGTTTCGCGGCACCAAAGTTTAAAACGTGCATGTCGGTATTGCCATAAAAACTGGCAACTTTTTCACCGAAGCCACCGCTTAGGCTGGCTTCTTCCAAGGTCACCACTAACTGATGGTTGGTCAGTAAGTCGGTTAAAGTTGTGGTGTCTAAATCGGACAAATTACGAGGATCATAGACACTGGCATCGATGTCATGCTCGCGTAAGCTGGCTTGGACTTGTTCGGCTAACGGCAATAGGCTACCAACGCCAAGTAGGGCAACTTTTTGACCCACGTGATAGGGTTGCATTTTTTGTGGGTTGAAGGTCTTGAGCGGCGCCGAATGGATGCCATTGCCAGGGACTCGGATGGCAACCGGACCTTGGTCTTGGTGTAAGGCCCAATGCATCATGGCCGCGAGTTCTTCTTTAGTGGTTGGTGCCAAGTAAGTTAAGCCGGGAATATTTGAAAGCATTGCGACGTCAAAGGTTCCTTGGTGAGTCGGATCACCAGCATTGATACTGCCACCAGCAACCATAATGGTCACTGGTAATTTGTTGATACCGAGATCATGGGAAAGTTGATCGTACGCGCGTTGCAGGAAAGTTCCCGAATGAAAGACGATTGGTCGCAAGCCTTGTTGTGCTTGACCAGCCGCAAAACTGATTGATTCTTGTTCGGCGATACCAACGTCAAAGTAACGCGCCGGGTGCTGTTTGCCAAATCGTTTCAAGTCGTAAATGCCAGGTACAGCCGCGGTAATAGCGGTTAAAGGGGTCTTTTCGTCAATCAATTCGTGTTCCAGTGTCGCGTGGATCACGTCATTGTAAGAGTCACCAGTTTGTGGGTTTAAGGTTTTGCCAGTCGCTAGATCGAAAGGAACATGCCAGTGAAAGGCCTCTTTGTGCGTCATTGCGGGGGCATAACCATGGCCTTTTTCCGTATGAACGTGCAAAACGATGGGGTGATCGATAGCTTTCACCGCTTTGAAGGCGGCGAGCATGCTAGCGAGATCATTACCGTCAGCGACGTACCGATAATCTAAGCCCATGGCCTTAAAGAGATTTGTGGCTGCTTGACCGTTCGTTTCTCGTAACAATTTTAAGTTGGCGTATAAGCCACCATGGTCTTCGGCAATCGACATACCATTATCATTGACTAAGATGATCAGGTTCGTTTTCAGTGTGGCGGCGGTGTTTAAGCCTTCTAAGGCCAAACCGCCAGATAATGAGCCATCACCAATGACAGCCATGACGTTGCCAGGCTGATGTTGCAAATCTCTGGCAACGGCCATGCCAGTCGCGAGGGCGATTGAAGTTGAAGTATGCCCGATATTGAAGAAATCATGGGCACTTTCACTTGGCGCTGTATAGCCACTCACATCATCATAATGATCTGGGTCCAACCAAGCACGTTTACGTCCGGTTAAAATTTTATGCGTGTACGATTGGTGAGACACATCCCAAACGACTTTATCAATCGGCGAATTGAAGACTGTGTGAAAAGCAATCGTGAGTTCTACGACCCCTAAGTTGGGACCGACATGACCGCCAGTTTGGCTGACTTTGTTCAATAAGACCGATCGGATTTCAGTGGCTAATTGAGTTAATTCGGGCAATGCTAATTTTTTTAAATCAGCTGGCGAATTAATTGTGTTTAAAATTGGCGTTTCCATTAATTAATCGCTCACTTTCTACTAATTCATGTTTTACTATTATAGCTTAGCATGTTCGAGTAAGTCTAACGCAAGTGTGACTCGTCAAAAAAATCAGAACTAATTGTCACTGGTGACAGCTAGTTCTGATTAATTAGGAATGGCAACTTCAGTTAAATGATGGCTGCTCGCGTTGACACATTTGACAGGTGAGCTTCGTAAGATGATAACCATCAGCAACCGCCGATGGGGGACAGTTGACTGACGAGGAGGTACAGGCTGCGAGTAATGATTATCATTTAGTGGTCGACGAAGGTCATGGTCAAATGGCCATAATTACTGTGGTCGTTGTAAGTTGGCCCAAATGAGACGTTACGATAAGTTTAACTGGAGAATATCAACGGTAGTCCTGATAACGGCAAGCACAACTGTCCGGTAACCGGACGATTGGCAGGCTGAATACCACGCCGTTACATGTCAATGAGAGGAGTCAAGTTGAGCGAAGACACGCACACGATTTGACTCCTGGGGCAGTGTGGCCGCAACCGTTCTACGGATATTGTTCGTGTTGGGATCCACAGTGTCACAGATGAGGTCAATTGGAATGAATCACAAAGTTGTTTTAAAACATCGACTTGCCGGTCGTTCACATTTTGATTCTGTCCAATTGCCGCCCACCATTTAACTGATTGCTTTCAGTTTACCCGACTAATGGCACAATGGCAGTTGGCCGCAGTTGGTAGCGTCAGTGTCGTTACTAATAAGGAAACGTTGTTAACACATTTGATACACATCTCAAAAAGTTAGTTAACGTTAACAAGACGTGATATACTTCAGTTATCAAGAAATTGGAGGAAAAACATGATTCAGAGTGATGTGAATACTTTAAAGAATGTTGATAGGTGGTTAAAAGATCATCAACGTAGTCATCAATTCTTGGCTACATATTTAGGAATAACGCCAGCCTATATGAGTCAGTTATTTAATCAGAAACGGTCATTACAACCGGCATTGATCGAAAAGTTGGTTGTACTCACCGGAGTCTCGGCGACAAAGCTAGCTAGAGATTCATCAAAAGCAACCCAGCCGGCTTATTTATTACGTGGCAGAATTTCCAATAAGGCCGGTCAAGATGCGTTACTTCAGTTATTAATGGATGCAGATCGTTATGTCAATCTGGTCACTGAACAGGAGTCTTTAAATGAAACTAACGGATGAAATTGAGTTATTGACTGACAGCATTGCTGAGAAGCAAGCCAATAGTTTTGTCGCTAATCACTTTGGTGACTGGATTTTTATTGGTGCGAGTATCGAAACCGTTATTATGGAACAAGCGGTAGTGATCTATCAAGATGTTGCTGATCCTGAGTATTTTGGTGCGACAATTCGGTCACAAGGAATCTCACAAGTTGCAATCAATACGCGACAAAATCTGCGAAATCGATATTCTAGTGTTGCCCATGAGTTATGGCACTTGCTGGTTTTGACTAATCAGGTGCCGGCCAACCAAGTCAGTCAGTTAAATAATGAACGGGCGGCAGATCACTTTGCCGCGAGCGTGATGCTACCTGAAATGTTGGTTAAGCGCTATTGGCAAGCGGCAAAACATCAGGCAAATTTTAATCCAGTGTTATCAATTATTCAATTAGCTGATTTGTCTGCTATGCCATATGTCGCTGTGACACGGCGATTACGGGAACTTGGCTTACGGGTTTCAACTGAGTTGCAAGCCTATGATGAGCGAGCCTGGAAATTAGCACGTAACCGGCTTGATTTAGTGATGAGTCCATTAGATGAGCCTCAACCTATCGTTAGCTTTAGTGCTTTGAAAAGAGCAGTGTTACAAGCTTTAAAATTAAAGCAATTGACCTTAGATGAAGCCGCAACGATGTTGACACATGCCGAGCCAACGGTTGCAGCGAAGTTGTGGGCACAGCGGCGGCAACAATTGAATGATGTGGCGACGCATGATGATTAATAGTGAAAAGGCCGTTTTTATTGATACGAACGTTTTATTTTATGCGAGCAATTTTAAAAAATATGATATCTTGAATTGGTTGAATAGTGTTTATCCACAGATTATCGTTCATGAGGATGTTTGGAAAGAAGTTCGCACACAACACAATCAAAAGTTGATTCAACCATTTTTGACAGATGGCACATGGCGACTATTCGAAACAGCAGAATTTTCGTCAATTTCTTTAGAAGTGTACAATACTCGAAAAGAAGCTATTACAACTGCTTTCTTGAAGATGAACCGCTATCGTCGCCAACAAGGTCTTCGGGTGAAGAATACAGCTGATCTTGGTGAAATTGCAATTTTAGCGACATGTCTGATGTTAAACACTGGCTTAATTTGTTCCAATGATTTTGATATTCGTACGGTCATTGAACAGGAACATTATTCAATTTTTGATGAATCATTAGCTCAGGAGAAGTTGATCCAACAAGATTCGGTTGCTGATTTTTGTGTTAAGGCTTACCAAAATCAAGTGGCAAATCGCAAAGCTGTGCGCACTTTTTATAAAGCAGTCGTTGGAACTAGCGACTATGCACAGCAGCAATTAGACTACTTTGATCAACGGTTGTTGAAGTCAAAATAACTTAATGATTTTGTGCTAATAAGGTCTCGATTAATGCCATCCGCACAAATCGTCCCGCTTTCACTTGATCAAAATAATGGGCTTGGGGCCAAGTGTCGAAAGTGGTTGGTAACTCATGACCTCGTGGTAACGGATGCAACAATAGGGTCTCTGGTGTGAGGAGATTGCGTTGTGCCGGCGTGAGTTGGATGGCGTCTTTGACTTCATCATAAGCGGCTGGAGTTGCAAAACGTTCCGCTTGGACGCGTGTCATATAGAGGGCATCCAGTGGCACGTTAATTGCGGCAAAATTGGTAACTTCTTCAAAGGCAATGTTTTTAGCAACCAATTGTGCGCGCAAAGTGACGGGAATCTTCAAGGTTGGATGAGAGACGAAGATAAACCGATTCTGACCGTAGCGCATCAAGGCTTGCACAAGTGAATGAACGGTACGGCCGTACTTTAAGTCTCCCGCAAAGGCAATTGTGAGGTGGTTAAGTCGATGCTTATAATGATCAATCGTTGTCAGGTCGGCCAACGTTTGGGTAGGGTGCAAGTGCGCACCATCGCCAGCATTGATGACCGGCACACTAGCGTATTTAGCAGCAAGTTGAGCCGCACCAGCTTGCGGATGGCGTAACGCAATAATATCAACATATTGTGAGACAACGCGTATCGTGTCGATCAGAGATTCACCTTTAGCTGTGGAGGTTGAGCTACTGGATTCAAAACCAAGCACGGTCCCACCCAAACTGTGCATGGCGGAAGTAAAACTCAGGCGTGTGCGGGTACTCGGTTCGAAGAAGAGGGTGGCTAATTGTTGGTGACGAGCAAGGTTTTGAAAATCAGCTGGTGACTGTGCCATGGCATGCGCGCGTTGGATCACGGCAGTCGTTATTTCTAGAGATAAATCATCGTTCGTAATAAAATGTTGCATGGTTTGCGCCTCCAAGTAAGTTTAATTTGTAGGTTACACGCACAATGTCGAGATTTGATAACGAACTTGTAAAGAAATGGTACATAATGGGCTTATCGCAACTACTTTAGCCTGTTGTTCGGTCGTTGACCAGTACGTTCCAGACCAATCAAGCGGCATTAAAATTCCTGACAATAAAGAAAAATAGCCCTGAAACCAAGTGAAATTGACTTGGTTTCGGGGCTATTAAGCATTCAGAAGATTATCCAGCAAAGAATGGGACTCTTCTTCAGTCGCCATTGACCGATTGCAGATAAACTAATTGATCGGTTGAAATCTGTTCATATAATTGGTTCCCAAGATCATGGCTAATCTTTTTAGTCGCCATCTGGGCTTGAATATAGTTATATTCCAATTGAAAAGCTTGAATCAACAGCTCATTTTGGGCGTCTTGGAAGTCACGAGTCCCAGAAAGCCGCCGATGACGTTCGTCATAAGCCCGTCGCACGATACCGACGGCTTGGCGATTCGACTCATTATATTGATTATTTAAGAAGTTCACCACAACGGTATATGGTTTCTGTTCAACTTCCCGCATTTGAGCCCAAACTTGCCGGTTTTTCTCGATCGATTGTTCACGCGTTAAGCCGCTTTGCTTGAATTGTTGCATGGCTTTACGGCGCGCACGGGCCTTTTTAGAGACCGACCAACGGCCAAAAATGAAAAATTTGATGAATGACCGGAGGCGTTGCCAGAAGGATTGTTGATTTTGCAACCGATTTTGGCTAATACGGATATAGCGTTCAGCAACGCCAGCATCTACTTCGCCGTTAGCAATCATTTTGTCAATGGTGGCTTGTTCTAAGTCATAGGCTTGATCAAAGAGCCGGTTGAGTTGTGCTTTATCAGGACGCCCATCAACGGCGCGTTGTCCTTCCAAAATCATGATGACTTCGCCAGCATCGGGCGTTTCACCGTAGCGTGCCTGAATCATACGAATCGCATTGGTGACCATGTCGACTTTGGCCTGTGCCAAATCTTCATCAGTGACCTTGTCGACCTGTTTAGGCAGTAGTAGTGGTAGCACGATGGTTGGTACGAGTAAGCTTGCCAAAATGACTACCGCGGCAACGAAAATAATATCGTTACGATAGGTAAACGCATGGCTGCCCAGCGTGAGCGGTAATGAAAATGCCATGGCTAAAGTAATCGTGCCGTGGACACCGCTTAACGCGGCCACCAGACTATTAATGGTTCGTTCCCGATTGGTCCAAGCGCGAATGTTCGCAAAACCAAGTTGAATCCACGTGAAACGTACCAGCGTCATGACCACGTACAGTAGCAAGCCTAAGCCAATCAAGATGGCGACCGAACTGGTATCGCGTTGTTGCAAATGACTGATCACACTTGGCAGAGAAACGCCTAGTAAAACAAAGACAATCCCATTTAGAATGCTAGCGATGATCGACCAAGTCGTTGACATCACGATTTGTAGTCGCGAGGTCGTTAGTCGCAGGCGGTTCTGTTGGACGCCATGAATTAACCCCGTCGCGACGACGGCTAAAATTCCTGAGACACCGAGACCTTCAGCTAAGAAGTAGACCACGAATGGCGTTAGTAGCGTATAGGGCACGACCACTGACGGCGTATCGACGCCCATGTTGATCAGCATGATTCGGACCGCCACGATAACGTAGCCCAGGAATGCGCCAACAATAATCCCGCCAATGAAGACATACAAGAAGTTGCCAATGCCACTCCAGATCGAAAATTTCCCAGTCACAAGCGCTGCGATAGCTAAATTAAACGCGACGATACCGGATGCGTCATTAAATAGCGATTCATTTTCAAGCGTATCCATGACATCTTTAGGGACGGAGATCTTTGAGGTGATCGACGACACGGCGACGGCATCGGTGGGGGTGATGATTGCACCTAATGCGAGCGCCAAGGCCAACGAAAATGCCGGGACTAACCAATGGGTCACGAAACCAACAATCACGATGGTCACCATGGCAAGCATGACTGCGAGTGATAGCGTCGTGCGCAACTGATGGGAAAGCTTACGCATGTTGGTATTTTGTCCATCGTTAAACATTAAAACGGAAATAATGACGAATAAAAAAACTTCTGGTTCGAGTTCGAAATTTTGATAAAGCGGGATCAGTGACAGCACCAAACCAGCAGCAATTTGAAGAAAAGCCACTGGGAGGAGTTTGAAGCGCGCAAAGACGGCATTTGCGGCCACGACCGCAGCAATCAGAAGTAGTACTAAGAAGACGGTTTGCAAACCGTTGTCCCCCTTACATGAGTTAATTAGTTAATTGATTTAATTTTACCGCAATTAGACTTAAACGGGTATTAAAGACATGATTGACAAGAGGTTTAAAAAAACGCCGAAACCGCAAAGAATTCTGAACATCTGCACCAATCGACGTGGAAACGCTTGGGTTCAGCGGTGGGGTCGGTATAATAGAAGTATCAAATTAACTTGGAGGAATCATCAGATGTTAACAATTGCATATTTAGGTAATGGGAAGAGTGCTAACCGGTATCATTTACCCTTTGCACTGAAGTTAAAGGATAAAATCAAGGTCAAGACGATCTATTCGCGGTCGGGACGACAAGACTGGGAACCGATTGCTGGCGTGCACTACACGACTGATATTAACGATATTTATGATGATCCTGAGATTCAATTAGTCGTTGTTTCCACGCCCAGCAGTACCCACTATAAATTAGCGAAAGACGTGTTAAATCATGGCAAAAATGCCTTAGTCGAGAAGCCGTTCACCGAAACGTCTGCGGAAGCTAAAGAACTGTTTGCATTGGCTCAGAAAAAAGGGCTCTTGATCCAGTGTTACCAAAATCGTCGCTATGATTCAGATTTCTTGACGGTTCAAAAAGTGATTGAAAGTGGTAAATTAGGAGACTTGTTGGAAGTTGAAATGTCCTTTGACTATTTCCGCCCAGAAGTTCCAGAAAGCGTGACTCATTTTTCATTAGATTCTAGTTATCTTTATGGGCATGCCTGCCATACGCTTGATCAAGTTATTTCATATTTTGGTCGGCCAGATGACGTCCATTATGATGTTCGGCAATTACTCGGCGCAGGCCGGATGAATGATTACTTTGACTTGGATCTCTATTATGGTGGCCTAAAGGTGTCCGTTAAGTCTAGTTATTTCCGTATCAAACCACGCCCTAGTTTCGTCGTTTATGGTAAAAAAGGGATGTTTGAGAAAGTGACTACTGACCGCCAAGAGACAGACTTGAAGCATTTCTATATGCCTAATCACGCTGACTTTGGCATTGACCGACCGGAAGATTACGGTACATTGACTTACATGGATCATGATGACCAGTATCATGAAGAAAAAGTTGTTTCAGAAGTTGGTGATTACAGTCGCGTTTATGCTGGTCTGTACGAGTCAATCATCAATGGGCAACCGAAAACGGTTAAAGATGAAGAGACTATTTTACAAATTGAACTGTTAGAAAAGGGTATTCAACAAGTTAAACGTTAGGAGTGATCAAATGCGATTAGGAATTTTAGGCACGGGTAAAATTGTGCAAGACTTTTTGACGATGGTCGGGGATTTGCCGGCGATTGACCTCACCGCAATTTTGAGTACCCCGCACAGTGTGGCCCATGCACATGATTTGCAAACCAACTATGAGATTGGGCAAGTTTATACGGATTATGATGCACTATTGGCTGATACGACCATTGACACGGTTTACGTGGCTTTGCCCAATTCACTACATTATACCTTTAGCAAACAAGCGTTATTGGCAGGTAAAAATGTCATTTGTGAGAAACCATTCACCCTCAATTCGGCTCAATTCACGGAGCTTGAAGCATTGGCTATGGCCAAAGATTTGGTGCTGATTGAAGCGATTACGAACCAGTACTTGCCAAACTATCAACAAATCAAAGCCGATTTACCAAAGTTAGGCGATTTGAAGATTGTTGATTGCAATTATTCACAATATTCGTCACGCTATGATCGGTTCAAGCAAGGAGTTATCTTGCCGGCCTTTAATCCCAAATTGGGTGGTGGGGCGTTGATGGATTTGAATATTTATAACATCCACTTTGTCGTTGGATTGCTAGGTGCGCCAACAGCGGTTCATTATGCGGCTAACGTTGAACGTGATATTGACACGTCAGGAGTATTGACCTTAGTTTATCCGCAGACTCAAGTTGTTTGTATTGGCGCTAAGGATTGTGATGCGCCAATTAAATCAACACTGCAAGGCAATCAAGGGTCAATCGTGGTCACTGGTCCCACGAATACCGTCGAGCGTTACACCGAAACGGCCAATGGTGGCGAGCCACAAACGATAACGTTAAATCGGCATCCACACCGGATGTTTTCAGAATTTGCTAAGTTTGAACAAGTTATCGCTAACCATGATATGACTTTCGTCAAACAGCAGCTAGCACATTCCAAAACGGTGATGGCTGTGGTGGATGCTGCATTGGCAGACGCTGGCATCAAATTAGGCTAATGAAAAAAACTGTGCTTACTTGGTTAATCCTTGTAAGCACAGTTTTTTTGCGTCGCTGATTATTTTGTTTGTAGGGGGCCATGTTGCATCAAATCTTGATTCTGTTGAAGATTGCTTAAATTATGACGATAGTCTTGAACGTATAGTAACGAGAATAACGTATCCAATAAGTACTCAAAAGCGGCTTGTGAAGCAAATGTGCCGACCTTGGCAAAATCTGTCTCACGTTGAACTGAGATCAGTTGTTGTGTTGTGAGTGGAATCAGTGGCGATTGCGCATTACCGGTTAACAGGACCGTTGGAATCTGGTGTGCTTGAAAGTAAGTGGCAAATTGTTGATGAGTGGTCGTCGTACCGGTATATGAAATGAAAATCGCACAATCGTTGGGGGATAAATTAGCCGCGTTCCAAGCGTCATCGCTATATTCTTCGGCAATAATTGCAAATTTATTGATTTTGACCAACTTGTTTTGAAAACTGCGGGCGCGTAATTGTGAATCCCCATGACTGAATAAAAAGATTCGGTCGGCGTGGGCGAGTAATTTAGCGGTCGCAGTTAATTGAGCTGTATCGAGT
The DNA here is from genome assembly GCF_031085375.1 of Lactiplantibacillus brownii. Classification (NCBI taxonomy): domain Bacteria; kingdom Bacillati; phylum Bacillota; class Bacilli; order Lactobacillales; family Lactobacillaceae; genus Lactiplantibacillus; species Lactiplantibacillus brownii. The sequence goes on along the minus strand of NZ_JAVCWF010000001.1, from coordinate 2,099,933 downwards.
TGGGCATGGGCGGTTTGAATCGCCGTGACGGTCACGGCGGCTAACTTTTTAGCAATCGTCGCAGCCGTATCATCCACTTGAAATGGAAAGTTGGCATCAACAGCGGTCAACGCCTGTGCTTGGGCGGTGGCGGCGACGGTCAAGGTATGTTGAAAATCACGAAAACCATGGTAGCCCAGCTTTTGCGCCAGTCGAATAATCGCCGAGTGTGAGGTATAGGTCGCAGCGGCGAGTTCTTTAATGTAGCTATTGGCTAATGTCGGCAAATTTGCCAAAATATAATCAGCAATGCGTTTTTCAGTCGTGGTGAAGTCGGTTTGTTGTTTTAAAGCTTCCAAAATTAGCATAATGTTCCCCTTTAAGCCCATTTTACGAGTTCTAGGGCAATCTGCAAAGAAAAAAATATTGACCTGGGACCGGTTTCATAAATTATGGTAGGCACATTGAGGCTTTTTGTCGATCCAGTTAATAATTCTTCGTGCAACGGGTAGCAGCTAACGGTAGAATGAAAGGGATAGGGGTTGAAAGTCGATGACAAATATTCATGATATTGCGCGTTTGTCTGGTTATTCCGTTTCGACGGTGTCACGGGTGATCAATCATCAGAAGTACGTTGCGGATGATAAACGAGCTAAAGTGGAAAAAATCATGCAAGAATTGGATTATGCGCCAAATCGGGTCGCTCGTGATCTCAGTAAGGGTCAGACGAAGACGATTGGTGTGGTGTTACCATACGCAAATCATCCGTATTTCGCCAGAGTGATTGACGGGATTGTCATGGCGGCTTTTGAAGCCGGTTACAAGATTACGTTGTTGCCGACGAACTATGATATGACGATTGAACGCCAATACCTAGATCAGTTGCGCAGTAAGGCTTATGACGCTTTGATTTTCACCTCGCGCAGTAGTCAATTGGATACGCTGGAGCGCTACCGCAAATATGGGCAGATCGTCTGTTGTGAAGATCCAGGCGAAGATCGGCCATTGGCGGCGGCGTATACGGATCGACTGGCTTCATTTGTGAGCGCTTTAACGTGGGCTAAAAGTAACGGTTATAAACGGATGGGCGTAGTCTTGAGCCGTAACAATGTGATTAGCGCTAGTACACGCATCACGCGTGAAGCCTACGAGCAAGTCTATGGTCATTTAGCCGACCGTGAATTGTTCACTGGCGCGGTCAAATTTGAGGATGGTTATCGAGCGGGGGCTTACTTTGCGAAATTACAGCCGCAAGTTGATGCCGTCTTTGCCAATGGCGATGACATTGCGGCGGGAATTCAACGGTATGATACGGAACATCAGTTGCCGCCGTTGCCGGTCATTGGACAAGAGAATTTGTTATCCAGTCGATTATTAAAATTTTCAACGATCGACCATCATTTGGAAGCTTTAGGACAGGCGGCTTTCAAATTAGCCATTGGTCATACGACCGAACATGAATTAATTAAATCTGAATTTATTAAGCGATAAGCTGGAGGGTACGAGCATGGGTGCGAAATTAGCGGTTTTTGATATCGACGATACGTTGTTAGATACCAATAAAAAATTATTACCAAGTACGATCACGAGTATTGAAAAATTAAAGCAACAAGACATTAACGTGGCGATTGCGACAGGGCGGAACTACGCAATGGCTAAAAATGTGATTCAGGAGTTGGATCTGCGCGACTTTGTCTTGTGTAACGGTTCGGCGGCTTTTGCCAATCATGAACAAGTTCATCAACACACGTTGTCACGGGAGAATGTGACCAAGTTAGTGCAGGCGGCGGATGCGGCTAACATTGATATTGTGGTCGAATCGCTGGGAACCTTATACGCCCATAGTCATCCTTCGGCAGCTACCGCGGATGTTCTGAGCACCTTCTTAGCGCCGGAGTTAACTTATGATCCTGATTATCATTTAACGCACGATGTGTATCAAGCGATGATGTTTTATCGTCCAGAACAAGATGCTTTATTGCCACATCCAGACGAATTTTCATTTGTTCGTTTTCATGAAGATGGCGTTGATGTGATTCCTAAAGTAGGTTCCAAAGCAGAAGGTATCGCCAAGTTAGCGGCAGCCTTAAACGTGGCCCCAGCGGATGTCGTGGCTTTTGGTGATGGTCAAAACGACCGCGAGATGTTGGCAAGCGCCGGCATCGGTATTGCGATGGGCAATGCTTCAGATGAAGTCAAGCAACAGGCAGATCGTGTCACGACCGATTGTAATCATGATGGCATCGCCAACGGTTTGAAAGCGATTGGCTGGATCAGCTAGGCTAGTTAGAATTTTAAAGTGTGATTGAGATCAAAAAAGCATGAGCAATTGTCGCGTTAGACGATTAGCTCATGCTTTTTTGTGGCCGAAACAACTTATAAAGAAATCTGGCAGAAGTTGTGAGGCTGATTTAACAATGTTTTGCAAATGAGTTTTGAAATTCTCATTAATAATGTGATGATTTAGCTATTTTCTTTGAAATGGGAATTCGAATTATTATCAGCAGTAACGCATAGACAACAAAGCCACAATATGCGAAATTCAAATTGATATTGGATAACAAAGGAAATAATAAGCTCGTTACTGGTGGCGCTAGTACCAAACATGAATTGACGGTAGTTATCATTCCACCCAACTGCTGAGTAGGATACTTGTTAATGATGTTGGTTGAAAAACGAGGGGAGATCATTCCCAAGAAAAAGGCGACGATACCAGTACCGATAAAAACTAGGAAAATATGACGTGTGAAAAAGCCTAAACCGGATACGGCTATGAAAAAATCAGCAATTAAACTTAGCGTACTATTCGTTGTTGAAGTGAGCAGTTTAACACTACATCCGTTGCCAAGTAACATTGACACTGTCACGATACCTGACAATAGGGCAATAGTTAATGGACGCGAAAAGAAAATTGTCGCAGTGCCCTTTTGAATAAATAGTGTGAAAATGGGGGTAACTCCGCCAAAGAAACCATTGAGCAGTGATAATTGAATTAAATCATTTAATAACTTTTTATCTTGTAATAGCGATTTGAAATTTGTTTTAACCAATAACCAGATATTATGTTGATGATTAATTGGTATATCTTTGGAAACATGTGTAAGGTAAGGGGTAATAAGAAAAAAGCTAATACCCACTAATAAAAAAATTCCAGCATTAGCGATGGCTACGGTTCGGCTTAGAAAAAAAGATAACATGAGTGAACCAAGCAGCGTCGCCAAGATACTAACTAATTGTGCTGTGACGCTAATGATTCCTTGTGCTTGTGGCATATCTTCCTTGGTAACTAAAACTTTTGTAAAAGGTGATATCAAAGCCGAAGAAAAGTTGCCAAGTAAGTCAGCAATGAAGTTAAAGCATGCGATAAAAAAAATCAAAATCAGGGTCATTGAATTGCGACACAACCAGGCAATTATTAAAAATACTATAGATCTTGTGACTGAATTTTGAATGAGATGTGCTAACTTATTTGATTTAGTATCTGCTAAGCTTCCTAAGAAAAAGCTAAATAAAATTGGTGCTGTTTCCGATATGGAAACTAACATTACTGCGAAGTTTGCTTGTGGAATGGTGGCTGCTAATGTAAGCATTGTTGTATAAAATAAACGGTCACCAATTTTTGAAAACAAATTTATACCAGATAATGCTGTAAAGACCTGATTATTTTTGATGAATTTAATCAAACGGCGTCACCTCCTGCTAATCACTGTATGCCTTATCAGGAGTCTAAAAAAGAAGAGTTAACTTTTGTTTACTAGAATGGTGATGAATGTGATGTATGGACCAGAAATCAAGAAAATTAGAGTAGCCAAATCTTTATCGTTAAAGTCAGTATATGTTGGCGTTTGTTCAAAAACTAATGCCATAAAATTTGAAAAAGGTGATCGAACCTTAGCAGCTGATAAATTTCATCAAGTGCTATCCAATTTAATGATAACTATGGATGAGTTTTTATGGATTAATAATGACTTTAAACCAACTTTAGGTGATTATCGACAATACCAATTAAAAGAAACGTGGAATTCTGATCAATTGACCGATTTTGAAGTGCTTATACACCAAGTTGAAGGTGAGAAAAATCAAATTGAAAGGGTTAAATTAGCTAGTTATCGATTATTGAGTCATTATAAAGCACAAAAAAAATCAGCGAAGGGTGATCTTGATCTAGTTATTGACTATTTTTCAAACTTATCAGCATGGACTTTAGAAGATGTCCGCTTTTTTGCTAATAACTGTTATGTATTGCCGTATGACCAAATGCTGAATTTGCTCACGGAGGTGCTGAAAGTTCTGCAACGTTATCGATATTATCCACAAAGCAAAGCGATTTTTGCGACTGCATTTCTAAATTGTGTTGATCGTATGATACGGCATGCTGATTTTTCAAAATCATTGGTGATTATTGAACAGCTAAAGCTTCTGACAAGTGAAGTCACTATGGCGGGATACCGGTTACTAGTAATGTATTATGAAGCAAAAATACAGTATTTGAGAAAAGATAAAGCGAGTGGCAAAGTAGCGTTATTGAAGGTATTGAAAACAGCACAATTTCTGGGTGCTACACAAATTGTGACAGAAATAGATAAATTGCTAAAATAAGGCATTAGCCGAGTTTAAAATTGAGTCGCCTCACTAGATAACCCAGTATATGTAAGAAAATCAGCCAAGTACCCAATTGTCTAACGACTAAAGGTATTTGACTGATTTTTATAAAAATTGATTTTAATGTTGTTTGAACAAAGTTGTTAAGTAGCTCATGAACGTCTTTAAATAGCGGTCTTTGTCAACGGTCAAAGCGACGGTCACGTTGGTCTCCGGATCAGCTAAACGGGCTGGATCACCGATCGTCCGACCGTAATCTTCGCCACTGTCCTGAACATACATATTTAGACCTAAAGTGGTGACGAAGCTTGGATCTAGGGCCACACCAACGGCTAACGGATCGTGTAAGGCGCAGCCATGTAAGTCGGGACTGGTAATGTCATAAGCGGCGATGTAGTAATCGACGATATCTGCAAACTTTTCACCGGCAGTAGTCTTTAAGTCACGCCATTGACCAGTTTCATGTTTCGTCAGTAAGGTCCGTAGTGTCACGTCCAAGCCAACCATGGTCAATTTTAAGTTACTAGTGAAGACGGCATTAGCGGCTTCCGCATCCTGATTGATATTGGCTTCCGCATAATGACTCACATTGCCGGGAACAGTCAACGCGCCACCCATGATGGTCACATTACCAATTTGGCTGGCAATGTCGGGTGATTTTTTCAAGGCCGCGGCCAGGTTTGTTAAGGGACCAGTGGGCACTAGCGTTAAGTCGGCACCGTATTGATGGACGGCATCAATTAAGAAATCCACTCCGGATTGAGACTCGATTTGGCGGTCAGGTTCGGGTAATTTTACTTCACCAATCCCGTTTTTACCGTGAATCTGTTGTGAGATAGTCATGACATCAAAATGTTCCGTGGTACTGGAATGTGGTTCGCCCACGTAGACGGGGACGTTCGTTGCGCCTAACAATGCCAGAATTTGTAAGCTATTGTGGGCGGCTTGTTGCACGACCACGTTACCGTATGAACTAATAATCCCGATTAAATCAACATCGGGTGCGCCGACCGCATAGGCGATGGCCATTGCATCGTCGATTCCCGTATCTAAATCTAAAATCATTTTACGTTTTGCCATGTGCAAATTCCTCCTAATTTTCAGGCCTCATGACGTCGCAGCCCTGACTGGTTAAATTAATTGTAACCGTTTCAGGCGGGGGTGACAACGATGAATGACGAATCTCTACTAATAATAAGTTATTAATGTTCGGTACTATTCGTGACTGGTCAAAATGTAACCGCTGACTTATACTTGAAAACAAGGAAGTGAGACGGATGACAATTAATCAGCCAATTAATGATGTAATCGAAGCACGACATTCAGTCCGCAATTATGATGGGACGACTAAAATCTCACAAACTGAGATGACCGCAATGTTAAAATTAGCCTTTTTAGCGCCCAGCGCATTAAATTTACAGCCGATTCGTGCGATGGTGATCGCCACGCCACAAATCCGCCAACAATTAGCCACCGCTACCGGCAATAAACGCCAATTAACCACTGCGAGCGCGGTCGTTTTATTCGTGAATGACCGTGAAAATTTGGCAGAAGCTCAGCCATTTTTACCAGCACAACGCGCGGATAATCCCGCCCAGTCAGATATCGCAGCACTCGACACGGGATTAGTCGCGATGCAGTTTATGCTAGTTGCAAAGGATCATGGCTATGATACGAATCCCATGACAGGCTTTGACCATGCGGCGTTCAGTCGAATCTTAAAATTAGATCCGGTGCGTTATGAGCCGCGACTATTAGTAGCCATTGGAAAAGCGGTGCAACCAGGAAAAGGCGCACCACATAAAGCCAGTCAAGCATTAATTGAATTTCGGTAAGAGAGGAACGTGGCGGCAGTGAATTTTGAAAAGCAATATCGATATACCGGAAAGCAACCGTTGGGATTGACGGCGCTACCAACGGGACCGGATGAAAAATATAATGATGAAAAAGTGATCAAGACCCAAATTGCTAAAAATATTAAGCAATTAACCGAGCTGCAAGGCAAATTGTATGCGCAAGATCGTTACGGTGTGCTAATCGTGTTTCAGGCCATGGATGCGGCGGGCAAGGATAGCATGATTGCGCACATCATGAGTGGTGTTAATCCCCAAGGTTGTGAAGTAGTCTCTTTCAAGCAACCGACCAGCAAAGAAATTGCGCATGATTACTTGTGGCGGATTCACGAACAAGTGCCAAAGCGCGGCATGATTGGAATCTTTAATCGCTCTTATTACGAAGATGTTTTAGTGAGTCGGGTTCATCCAAATATTATCGTCAATGAGCATATTGGCGCGATTGAAACGCCGGATCAAGTTAACGAGGCATTCTTCAACCGTCGCTTTAAAGATATGCGTTACTTTGAGGATTATTTAGAGCACAATGGTTATTTGGTGTTGAAGTTCTTCTTGCATATGTCCAAAGACGAACAAAAACAACGCTTTATTCGCCGGATTGAATTACCTAATCATAATTGGAAATTTTCAGCGGCTGATATTCGTGAACGTAAATATTGGGACAATTATCAACAAGTTTATGATGAAGCGATTACGCATACGGCGACGAAAAGTACGCCATGGTACGTGATTCCTTCGGATAGCAAGTGGTATTCACGACTTTGCGTTTCAGAAATTATTAACCGGCGCCTAAACGAGTTACCATTAGCCTACCCGTCATTAGGGGCAGCAGATCAGGCACAGTTAAAGACGGCGCTAGATCAATTAGATCGTGAAAAAGATTAGACTCAAATTGAACAGGCGCCTCGAAGTGATTGCAGATGATGCAGTGGCTTCGGGGCGCTTTTTAGATGATCAGTACGTTGCTACTTGTCTTGAAAGTTAAATATTAGTATTATTATAAATAGATTAAAATGTTTGTCATTGATTTTACATAAATGAGTTAGTGACCATACAAAAAGGTCACGATATCGCGGTCAACTTGCGGATTAATGTGCAACATGGAGTGTGCTGCAGTTAGTGGCCCCCCGTGGATGATTTGTGTTTTAGGCTGGAAATGTTGCTTTTTTAACGCCGTACTAAATGCCAACACTGATTTAAGTGATACGGTGCCATCGCCGTTGGTTCGGTATAATTGGCCACCAATATTAAGAATTGGTAGCTTGGCTGGTAATTTTTTGAGGGCAACCGCAACAGCCGGATAATTTGAGCCCAAGGTGACAAATTTATGAATCTGGGGCTGATCGTGTTGTGGGGTGCGCGTCAAATAATTGAAGATAATATTGCCACCAGAAGAATGGCCGACCGCATTATAACAAGTGACATGATAGCGTTGTTTTAAAACGTGCATGACTTTAGCAAGTTGTCGGGTTTGCTTGGCTGGTTGGTGATTGACGGCATAAATCACTTGAATGGTTGGGTTATCACGTAGTGGAGCGTATTTTGTGACGTGGACCTGTCCTTGGCGACCAACGTGGACTACTAGGGCCTTGGTCATCAAATGCGTCTCGCTTAATCGGTGGACGAAGCCATCAGTTGAAAAGGCTTTGGCATAGTCACCGCCAATAAAAATCGTGGGTATCTTAGTTTGGTGAACTTGGACGGTTTTGAGCGGTTGTAGCCGATGTTGCCAGTAAGCGCCGCTCCCGATGACCAGCACGACACTGAGTCCTGCTAAACTGATGATAAGTTGTTTTCGCCGCATTTTTAACCCCTCTTCGTCTATGGCTATTATAGCTGAAAATTAGCGAAATGTTTTTGCAAAAGGGTGGGTTATCTACTAGAATTAACAGTATTAAAGTTTATTTGAGAAAGTTGGTTGACGAATGACTTCAGCATATGATTTAACGATTGTTGGTGGTGGGCCGGTCGGCATGTTCGCGGCATTTTACGCGGGTATGCGGAATGCAAAAGTGCAATTGCTGGAAAGTCTGCCTGAGTTGGGTGGACAAGTCCAAGCCTTGTATCCGGAAAAAATGATCCATGATATTGCGGGTTATCCGGCAATTCGTGCCCGTGATTTAGTGTCACAGTTAGCTACTCAGATGCAACAATTTCCGATTGACGTTAAGTTGAATCAGGCCGTGACGGATGTGACGGGAACGATGGGAAATTTTGAGCTGACGACTAGTGATGGGACGAATTCCAAGTCAAAAGCGATTATTGTGGCGACTGGGAGCGGAGCCTTTCAACCACGTAAATTAGCGGTCGACAATGCCACACAGTTTGAAGGCCAACAACTTTTCTACCATATTCCGAGCCTAGTACAATTTAAAAATCAAGTCGTCCTTGTAGCCGGCGGTGGTGATTCGGCAATTGATATGGCACTCATGCTAGAACCGGTGGCCAAGCAAGTTTATCTCATGCATCGCCGTGATCAATTTCGTGGTATGGAACACAGCGTGGACTTGTTGAAAGCTTCATCGGTTGAAATTAAAACCCCATTTTTAATCAAGGCATTAGCTAAGCGTCCCAATGGTCAGTTGGACTTAACGATGAAAGAAGTTCGTGGTACGGCTGAGGAACAACTAGCGGTGGATTCGTTACTCGTGAATTATGGTTTCATCGCAGACAATAAAGTCATTCGCAACTGGCAAGTGACGCCAACCATGAGTCATCGGTTAATTGAGGTGGACACCCAAATGGCTACGGATATTCCTGGGATTGCGGCAATTGGTGATACCGTTGTTTATCCCGGCAAATTGGGGCTGATCGCGAGTGGTTTTGGTGAAGCCCCCAATGCGGTGAACCAGTTGATGATGCAACTCTATCCAGATCGACGGAGTCCACTGCATAGCACGACTTTATTTGAAAAACGTGCTCATTAATTTTTGATAGCGTTGGTTAAAAGAGTTAGGCCAGCCGCTCAGTTTGTTGTTCCGGTTGGTCTGGAACGTGGTGGTCTTGTTTCGTTTTAACTTGTACCTGTACTTGGAAAAAGAGTTTGAATAAGGCTTAATAGCAAAGAGAGGGCACACGCTTTATCACGAAGCATGTGCCCTCTCTTTTCGTTATTTCAAAGCAATTTCAAAGAATAAAATTTTGCGGCTCGAAGTCCCTTGACTAATAAGCTGTGAAGCCTAATTGCTGCTAGTTAGGCTCAGTTCGTTCATGAAGGTTAAGAGCAACTTAGCATAACTTGGGTGATCCGTATTCTTTTTGGCTTCGGTCTGCATTTCGTGCAAGTTGTCCGTAATAATCCCATTGACGCCCATGAACATCATCTGATCCATTAAATCGGTGTCGTCAATGTCCCAGGCATAAACTTTTTTATGCAACCGGTCAGCTTTGTCCACAAAATGGTCGTTTAAAGTCGTGGCTTCCATCGTATAAGCGTTGGCGGAAGTGTGTGGGAAGGTTAGATTATATGGCAAAATGTAGCTAACAAATTGTTTTTGATCTAAGCGTTTCAATTCAGTCATGACTTTATAACTCAAGGTGTGGACTTGATCATGATCTGTTTGAAGGGTCTTGCCGTATTTTTGAATGAAGCGCCGGGTATCTGCTCGCGTATAAGCTTTCGATGTTTTGATCTCGACCAGCAGTTTTTGATGGTGCTGTTGGGCCGCTTGTAAATATTGATCAAAACTTGGAATCTTGGCTTGATAACCATTCTCATGCACCGTCAATTTTTGCAATTGTGCCAGTGTTAATTGATAGGGCTTCTTTTTGATCCCGGCGAGGGCCTTCAAATTAGGATCATGCATAACCACAAATTGATGATCTTTCGTGACCTGTATATCCATTTCAATATAATCTGGTTTTTCACGACTGGTTTTGATCAGTGCTGGAATCGTGTTTTGGACGCCATTGCCATCGTCAACGCCACGATGAGAAATCATGATGGGCTTTGTGATGGCAAACCCATTCAGATAAATTAAATTGAAGGCGACCAACAATCCACTGACAACGACCATCCCGATTGCAACAGTCCCACGTGTCCAGCGGCGTAATTTGGCTGGCTCATTGAAGGTCAAAGTGGGCCGGCTCGGTAACGTCAGATCTTGGCGGTAGCAGGCAATGATGAGCATCATGAAAATGGCGGCGGTGTAGCAGATAATGATTTCGGTGACGATTTCCATGATAAATAAATTGAGGGTCGCACCAGCCATTGCAAATTTAGTGGTGTCGAGCCACAACTGTAAGCTATAAATAGCCCCGTAAATGACGGCTACGGTGCCCGCGACCATCAGTAAGATGACCAAAATATGACATAGATAGCGCCAAGTCCGGTGGGCGCTTTGACGCCAACTGGTTTGTAGCGCTTGGCGCCAAGGCAGTTGGTCGATCATCATCAAGGGTAGTAAAGTCATCAAACGGATGCCCAGATAGCCCGCGCCGACATAGAAGACAGCGAGTCCCGCCGCCATCCAGGGATTATCCAGAAGAAAGCTCACAATGAATGCTGGAATCTGGGCTTTGTTTAATAATGGTGTGGTGAAGATATAACTGCCAAAGGGTAAAATGACGATAAAATAACCAATAAAAAAGATAAAGGTGCTTAGTGACGTATGATGCAAACTGGTCACGGTATCTCGTAAAACGGCACGCACCGTTTTTGGACGGCCTTTAATAATATTAATAATTCCCAGTAATAAAAAGGCAAATTGCCAGTAGACTAAAATAATGATCGCCAACAATAGTAATAACATGCCAATGGCGGCCAGTGGCGTTTTGACTAAAATATGACCCACGTTCGTGTATGAAACGTAACTGACATTTTGCCACTTTAATAATAATTCTAATAACCAAGTAAACAGTGGTACAGCTAAATAACTGATCACCAGGTTGGTGCCGAAAATCAAAGCAACGTAACTGCCCCAATTTTTGAAAAATCGCCGGGTACCGTGTGCCCAAAAACGCCATGCTCCCATGGATGATGCCCCCTCAAAGTAATCTATTGTCTTTTATTTTACCATGACATAAAAAAAGTTATCACTCACAATTGATCTGAGTGATAACTTTAATTGAACTATTTAGAACTAGCGCTGGTACTACTGCTGGTAGTGCTGGTGTTACTGTCACTATCATCAGGATTAGTAATCTTAATCCGGGTCGAATCAGTCTTCGAATGTGTATCTTCAGGGGCATCCGTTGAGTAGAGGTCGGCCGTAGTTTTATCCCCATTCTTGGAATAGAGACTCGTGGAAGCTTTTTCTAGTGTATCTTGGATCTTGATTTCTTTTTGCAAACCATTAGCGTAATTATAATCGGACGCATCGACTTTCTTGAAATCTTTGGGGGTGTAGAACCGCAAGAGATTTTTCGAGTTCAATGAATCAGAGAGGCTCAGTTCTTGACTAACTTTCTTCTGATCTTTGTCGACGGCCTTTTGGACTTTTTCAGTAGCATCGAGCTTTTCACCGGTGGCGTTGCTGTAGATCTTGCCACTAAGCACGGTGTACTTCGGGGTCACGAAATCGCGATTCCGGAAAGCAACCACTTGATCATGATCCTTCGAGAAGAGGTCGGTCCCAAACTGAATATAGCGTTTGCTGGAGATCCCCAGCAAGTGCAAAATAGTTGGTAAAACGTCGATTTCACCACCATACGTGGATTCGACTTTTCCACCCGTTGAACCAGGAATATTGATCATAAATGGCACTCGTTGTAGTTGCGCGTTATCGTAAGCCGTCCAGTCTTTGGCCGACTTGCCTAAGATAGGCGCCAACGTGGTATTCTCACTATTAGACAAGCCGTAGTGGTCACCATATAAGACGATCATTGAATTCTTTAACAGCCCAGCCTTTTGCAAGTAAGCGTAGAATTCTTTGATGGATTGATCCAAATAATGCGCTGTTTGGAAGTAGCCATTGATGGCACTATCACTAGTGTCGGTCGTCTTAAAGTCAGTATCTTCCTTATCCATACTGAACGGGAAGTGATTCGTCACGGTAATATATTTAACATAGAACGGTTGTTGTAATCGTTCCAAATATTGGACTGAATTCTTGAATAGTAACTTGTCCTTCAAACCATAACCAGTTGATTTATCACCGGTGGTATCGAAGTAACTCGCATCAAAGAAATATTGATAACCCATATTCTTATAGGTGTTATTTCGATTCCAGAAACTGGCGACATTTCCATGAAAGACGGCGGAAGAATATTTGGCACGTTGATTCAATATTGCCGGTGCCGCTTGGAAAGTATTATCCGAACCAAGTTGTGAGAACAATGAACCGGTCGATAAACCGTACGTACTCGTTTCAAGCATGTTTTCGGCATCACTGGTTTTCCCTTGACCAACTTGATGGAAGAAGTTTTTGAACGCGTAGGTCGAATTGCTATGATAGAGCGAATTCAAGAATGGCGTCACTTCTTGACCATCAATTTTTTTATCAATGAGAAATTGTTGGAAACTTTCCAAGTGAATGACGATCACATTTTTACCCTTGGCAATGCCGTACATACTGGCATTGGGGGCGGCGTAATGTGACGTTGTAAAATCCTTGACCGTATCTAATTCGGATTTTTTGGCGCTAGCGCGTTGGTGGTTCGTTTGTTCATCTTTAATCCCGTCATAGACGGTAAACGCATCGAGCCCCAGATATTTGACGATATAGTTACGGTCAAAGGTCCGAGTTAACAATTGTGGCCGATTGGATTCAGCTAACGTTAAGTTGAGCCCAAAGCCAGCGATGGCGACCGAAGTATAAGCAAACGCAGTCCGTTTACGGATGGGTCGATCGTCATGTTTGATGACATGGAAAACATATAAGCCCAATAAAACGATAATATCGATCCAATAGAGCCAGTCATACCAGTTGGTTAGGGCGAACGATGATCCCGTTAAGCCTTGATTGACTTTTGACACACCAGTCATGGTACTAACGGTCATGAAGTCGGTAAATTCGCGGTAATAAATGACATTAGCATACATCAACACGGTATTTAACGCGTCGATTAGCAATAAAATATAGTAATAAAAGCCGGTTTTGCGAATATATAACGCTAAGCTGAACAGAAACACCGTAGTTGCTAACGGATTAACAAGCATCAACGACACCTGTAGAATGTCAGTTACTCCCAGGGAGAACTCGGCAAAGTAAGCAAAGAGGGTCTTGGCCCAAAATAAGAAAACTAACAGCCAAAAGAACCCAATCCGCGTGTTGAGGTGCTGGCGGAGTTTGGTAAGCATGTTTATAAGACCTCATTTGTGACAAATTTGGATATGACTCGAAAAACAGTCATCAAGTCATTTTAACATAACAAGCAGAACGGAAATCGTTAACATTTTTAAGAATGGGTTAATTTGAGTCACGCACCTTAATTGAGCGTATCCGGTACGCTTAGTCAATGTGAAACGATCTGGTGGTTCAAATGCAATTCATGATGTGAACCAATCAGTAACTGCTTGTATATCATAGTGTATTTTGAAATAAGTCAGTAATTTTTCCGCCTCCATGGTCTAGTATGTTCGCTGTGAGGCAGACCTGCAGCCAAAGAACGGTCTGCAGGGCGCTTTCAAGCCGGAAATCACGTCTTAAAAGTCGGCCAGACACTAACCTGGGTAAACTAGCCCAGCTAAGTGTTTTGACACCGCGAACATACTGGTCCACTCCGACGTCAGATAGTGGTTTAACAAGGGAACATTGATAAAATCAGTATCAGAACTACTAACTAGCGTAGTGCGGGCTGGATGATGCTCAGTGGTGAAATTTCTCTTTGCTGGTGAATTTCCAGCTTAGAGAAAGCCCGGCTTGTGAGACCGTACTTTGGCTCACAAACGTGGCCACCACGTTCCAGTATCAGTCCAGACCAACCGGAGTGGCAAGTTAAGTGGACACTTTAAACGATAAATTGCGAACTTTCAAATGACAATGAACCGTTTGACGTGATGTCTTGGAACGGGTATTCTCAAAAGTATCAATAAGGGTGGTGTCATTGAATGAAAATTAAAAAAAGTAATCAAACCACATCGCCGATATATGACGATGCAATCATGATTCGGCGGGCGGTCTTTATTGCTGAACAAAAGATTGATCCAGCCTTGGAATTAGACACAGTTACAACTGCAACTTGGCATTATGTGTTGTACGATGACGCTGGTGCAGCGGTCGCGACGGCACGCATGACGCCTGAATCAGCGCAACAATTACATATTCAACGCGTGGCGACTTTGAAAGCAGCACGCGGTCAGGGCTATGCCCAAGCCTTAATTAAACAGTTGCTACAAGATGGTCAGCAGCAGGGCTATCAGGAAGCCGTACTGGGTGCTCAAGTGACGGCTCAAGGCTTTTACCAGCAACTTGGTTTTAAGCCATTTGGTGAACGGTTTATGGAAGCGGGACTGTTGCATCAAAATATGCACCGAAAACTAACTAACTAGCGGTATAATTAGCTTAGAGAGAACGAGAGCCAAGGGGATCTTTACATGGAATTACCACCAACAGTAACAATGGTAGATATTGCGGATAATATTGCGTTGAAGCCGACTTTTATGACATTTGAGATTGATGGTCAGCAGTATCCAAAACCCAAGCCACCAAAGGGCTGGCTGGCAAGAGGTTTCGCCTATAGCCCGTTTGCGCATGGTAACGTTGAGTTTCGGGGAACCCAGTTGATCTTTACGGATGAAAATGGGGAGAATTTCAAAACGATTACGATTGCTGATTTAAATCAAGTGGAACTTGCGTTGTATCATTCAATGGTACGGACTGTGGGACCAGCGATGGTGTTTAAGGCCCGATATACAGTGTCCTTCAAACTAACAACACCGGGGGCGACCTATCAGTTATTAGGAACAGATACGCGGGTGATCCCAGTTTTGATCAAGTGGTTAGCGACGCAGAAATTGACGTTCAAAGATCCGATGGGATTGTCACAAATCAAAGCTGATTTTGATTGGACTAAAATTACCGAAGACCAGTTTAATCAGTGGGCTAAAGATACCGATTATGCGGGTGTTTTTCAAGCGATTGGGTCGAAACAGCTTTTCTAAGAAGTCTGAGCAATCACTCAGGCTTTTTTTCTAGACAAGATTTAGCCCAAAAACGGCAAGATGCGGTATTCTAAAACTATTAATTTAGTTATGAAGGGATGGCTGGCAAATGACTGAGTCGATTGGTGCGGTTGCCAAAAAATTTGGGGTGACGATTTCACAATTGCGGTTTTATGAAAAAGAAGGACTGTTGCCACCAATCAAGCGCGACGCGGCGGGACGACGACAATATCAGACTTGTGACTTGGCTCTGATTCAACAAATTGTTAATTTAAAACGATCAAATGCCTCATTAGAAGAAATTGCTAAGTTTCTGGACTTATACCGCGCGGGAGCCGCGACTTTGGGTGCGCGGGCGCATTTTTTTGCTGATCAAACGGCTAAATTAGATGCACAGCTAGCTAAATTACAGACGACCAAGGTTTATGTCCAATATAAGCATTGGTATTATGATCAGGCCCAAGCAGTCGGTGGGGTGGCTGAATTAACAGCAACACAGTGCGAGTTGGGTGATCAGTTTGCGGCCTATTTAAGGCTAACGGGTCAAAGTGAGTCACTAGCGTTATTTCAGCAATTGTTAAGGCGCTATCCCGCTGGACTTTGTGCAGTTGACCTGGATACAGTGCTTGTCGGTGAAACCAATTAATTGACCTCGACCCGCCTTTAGGTGCTAAATTTAACTTATCAAATTGATGAGAGGACGTTTAGAATGACTGAATTTACAGCAGCATTAACTTTTAAATCAGGCGTAACCGTTAAAAATCGACTCATGATGTCGCCAATGACAACGCGTCAGAGCTTTTTTGATGGCGAAGTGACCAAAGATGAAATTGCTTATTATGAACGGCGAGCCCATGGTGTTGGCGCGATTATTACTGGTGCGGCCAATGTACAAGCAGGCGGCAAAGGTTGGCCGGGAGAGCTAAGCATTGCCGACGATGCCATGATTCCCCGACTACAGGCGTTGGCTACTGGCATTCAAGATGCTGGTGCCAAAGCAATTATTCAACTGGTCCATGCTGGACGGATGACCAACCGCGCGACGCTTGGTGGTGTTCAAACCGTCTCCGCCAGTGCGGTTGCTGCGGAACGTCCGAACGCGGAAACACCACGCGCGATGACTGATGCAGAAGTTCAAGAAACGATTAAAGCATTTGGGGAGGCCACTCGCCGAGCAATTCAAGCCGGTTTTGATGGTGTCGAATTACACGGGGCTAACACGTATCTTATCCAACAGTTCTTTTCACCACATTCTAATCGGCGGACTGATCAATGGGGCGGAGATCGTGAAAAACGCACGCACTTTATTAAAGCCATGTTGACATCCGTTTTTGCGGCAGTCAAGCAGTATGCCAAGCGACCATTCCTAGTGGGTTATCGGGTGTCACCGGAAGAATTTGAGACGCCCGGAATTCGATTTGAAGATACCTTGTATCTCATTGACCAATTGGTGCAAACCGATTTGGATTATTTGCATATTTCGTTGAATAATTATGATCGGGTTGCGCGAGCAGCAGATTATCAAGAAAAATCGATCTTAGCTTATGTTAAAGACGAAGTCGCCGGAAAACTCCCAATCATGGGCGTTGGTCAGGTGCGGACAAGACAAGACGTTGCCAATGTATTAGCTGATACTGATTTGGTCGCAGTTGGTGAACAATTGTTATTTGATCCAGATTGGGCAACTAAATTGCTAACGAATCGTGATCAAGAGATATTAACCGCGCCATTTGAAAGCTTATTTGCCGCACAACGGAACCAATTTAACTTGCCGCTGGCAGACTTTTTGGCAGAACGCTATCGTTCTACGCCGAATATTTAGCTTGGCCAGTTTCGGGCGCAGTTGAAGCCCTAAATCTGATAGTATCTTGATTCATGAAACATGGTTGTTAAAACCAACTAAATTCTATTCACGAAGTTCCCAAAAAAATCACGATCAAATTCTAGCCGCAATTAGAATTTGATCGTGATTTTTTGTGTTGTGACCAGGATATTCGAGTGCTATTGGGTTATCCCGCTTGGTTGAACAGATTTTGAAAAAGCGACGCTATCGCTACTGTATTCGAGGTAAAACTCTGAAACCTATTTCAGATCATTTTTGGGTTTGTAAGGTTTGCAAACAAAATCTATAGGTGTTGGTTAATCTTGCAACTGCGTTATTCTACAGGTGAGTTGAGAATACTACTCAACGCTAAATTTGATGACTTTGTAGAACCTTTTAGGTTAGGAGTGAGGATCATGTTTAAAACATAGCTTATAACGATTAATAAGTGATTGGGGGAGAAAGAAAATGTTTAGAAAGTTATTTTCAGTCGGTTTGGGACTGTTGACTGTGTTGCTGACCGTCTTTACTTTTGGTCAAGCTGTTCACGCGGCAACGATTAGTACGACTGGACTGACTGGCGATGAAGCAACCGTAACGGATCGTTTTGGCAACGTGATCACGGATCCGAGCGACCTCAGCAAGTGGCAGAATTATAAGATTAGTTATCAATGGTCGATTCCAAATGGTCAAGAGATTCAACCTGGAGATACGGCGCCTGTTACGCTGCCGGGCAATGCAATTGCCTCTTCAGATTTGAGCTTTGATTTAAAGGATAATACGGGTGCTACCATTGGGACCTTTAACATTAAGGCCGGTGAAAGTACTGGGGCAATCACTTTTAATGAGCAATTGAGTGGCACCCAGGACCGGAATGGGACTTTGAACTTTTATGCTAAAGGGACTGCCAACGATGATACGAACCATTATGACTGGGCCCTTAACAAAATTGGCTGGGTCAGCGGTATCGATGAAAACGGCTTACCAAGTCAACTGACTTGGAATGTCGCGTTAAATCCAAGTGGTAAAGATCTTGGGACAGTCACGGTTACCGATACAATTGGTCCTAACCAAACCTTTGTGCCGGGTTCCGTTTATGCCGATACTGGTTCGTATAATGATGCCGGTGAATTTGTTTCCACTGGTCAACAGAACCAACCAGCCGTCACGGTAAATGGCAAGCAAATTACGTTTGTCTTTAGTAATGTGCACACAGCCATTAACATGACGTACCGCGTTCAGCTAAGCAATGTTAGTGCTAATGGTGGTGCTTGGTCGAACAATGCTTCAATGGATGGGGTCACAGTTAGTGGTCACGTCACTTGGGGCGGCGATGGTTCCGGTAATGGTAACGGCGGTAATGAAAACGAAAATGATGAAGATGCTTTAGGTGCATTTTCACTCATTAAGACCGATGCCGAAACTGGTTCGGTACTTGCTGGTGCTGAATATGAATTGTTAGACAACAACGGTAAGGTGATTCAATCTGGTCTAACAACTGATGAAAATGGAAAAATTTATGTTTCAGATTTAGCGCCTGGTGAATACAGTTTAGCTGAAACTAAAGCGCCAACTGGCTACGAGTTAAATCCAACACCAATTAAGGTCACAATTGTCGCTAATCAAACGGCGCCCGTTCAAGTTACTGCAACTGATACTAAAACACCAGTTGTCACTAAGGGGAGCGTGCGGTTAACGAAAACGGATGATCAAACTGGCAAGGCTTTGGCTGGTGCCGTTTATGAGTTGCAAGATGCTGAAGGCAACGTTTTAAAGACGGGGCTGACGACAGATGCTGAAGGTCAATTAACCGTTGATGATTTAGCAGCTGGTGATTATCGGTTCGTTGAAACTAAAGCGCCAACGGATTATGACTTGAATAAGACACCGTTGACCTTTACGATCAAACCTGGTCAAACTGAATTAGTAACGGTTACCGCAAAGGATACTAAGACTGCTACTGAACCAGAAGAACCTAACGAGCCTGAAAAACCAGAAACGCCAGAGCCACCGGTTAAGCCTGAAGAACCTGGCAAACCAGAAGAGCCTAATGAGCCAGAAGAACCCGGTGAACCAGTTATTCCTGGTGAACCCGAAGAACCTGGTGAATCAGAAGAACCTAACGAACCTGGCGAATCTGAAGAGCCTAACGAATCAGAAGAACCTAATGAATCTGAAGAACCTGGCGAATCTGAAGTTCCTAATGAATCAGAAGAACCTAACGAATCAGAAGAACCCGGTGAATCTGAAGCGTCTGGTGAATCGGAACAAGCTGGCAATTCAACTGAACCAACTGTTCCCGAACCTGGGAATTCAACGACACCTGTTGTGCCAAGTCCTGATACTGGGACCACAACGAATGGGTCAACGCAAGCTGGTAGTCAATCGCAATCGCCAGTAGCTGGTAATTATCCAACTGGTCAAATTGCTGGTAATTCGACTGGCATGTCCGGTCAAACGACCGGGACGTTACCACAAACCAACGAAAAGTCGAATGATCAAACTGGTGCTATTGTCACTGGTGTGGTTATTTTGATGATTGTCTTTGCATTCGGTAGTTGGGACTGGCGGCGTAACCGCAATTAGCTAGATGTTTAAAAGTGACGCAACTTCAGGTGTATGAAGCTACGCCACTTTTTGTTTGTTTTAATGATGAGTCTGCGTTATTGTCATGCTGGTAAGCTTAGAATTTTGCTGGCGAAACAGATTAGAAAAGGGTTGATGAACAGTCGGCAATTCCGAATGTTCATCAACCCTATTTTTTAAAAGTTGGCTAGTTGTAGTTTTAGCAAGCGGAGGGCGCAGTTGGACCGAACACGTTTCGACAAATTAAAGCTTAGAGAAAGCCCGGCTTGTGAGACCGTATTTTGGCTCACAAACGTGGCCACCACGTTCCAGCATCAGTCCAGACCAACCGGAGCGGCAATTTAAGCAAGGGACGACTAAGCTTGTTTCTTTTTTCGCTTGAATTTAGGTGGGTGCACAGTCCAGGTGATTAGGGCTGGCAATCCGAGTGGTAAAATCAAATTACTGAGTAGGAGACCAATGATTGTCATCAAGCCAGTGACTTGAACTGCAGCGGTGGTGCCACTGATTAATGGGGCAATCAAGACAAGTTCAATTAAGGTAATGGCCCAAGTCGTTTTACCACAGTGATAAAAATGGGCTGTTAATTGGCTGGCATCAAATTGATGTAACCAATCGCGATGTTGAACCGTTGGCGAACTGACTAAGAGCCAATGTAGGCCAATCAGTGCACTACTCCACAGGATAGCTAACCAGGGTAATGGCCCAAGTTGTGCCCAATTGGTATAGCCAAGTCGCGTCAATCCTAAACTGGCGAGCGTTACCGCTAGTAGCCCAGTCGTGAGGATCACACTCAAAACGAGTGAGCGCAAATTCAGCCAGAATACGACTGCGAGAATCGCCAAGACAATGGCCGCCCAGATCCACGCTGACTGGTTCAGCGTTTGCCGAACTGGTGCAACTTGAACGGTTGTACCAGCATAGGTTGCGCTGGCATGTGCCAATGGTGTCGCTAATAACGACGTTTGAACGGTTTGGCGAACGGCTTGCAACGTCTTAAAATTACTGGTGGCTAGTGCTGGCTGTTTAAAGGTAACTACTAATTTAGTGATTTTTTCATTGGCACTAGTATTAGTAGTCACACTATTCTTATAAGTGGCACTATTTTGGGCGTTAGCGGGTAAGTAAAACATTTTGCCAACTTCGCTAGCCTTTAAACCAGTAAGATACTTATTGGTCTGGTGAACAGTCGTGGCGATTTGAGCAATGTCTTCATTGGTTTTAGTCAGACTCTGATCGACGGACTGTAGCTTTTGTTGCGCGCCACTGACCATAGTGAGCAACTGTGTCTGTTGCGATAAAATCGTCGTCATTTGTTGATTAATGTCGGTTGTCAAAGCAGTCGCAGCGGCCAAATCATTGGCTAATTGGCTGGATTGGCTCGGTGAAGCCACGGCATCCACACTTAAATTGGCTAACTGAGTCGTAATCGCCTGATTATCAACGTCTAACTGAGTGAGTTGTGTTTGCAACTTTTGTAAAGCGTCAAGTTGGTGATCTAATTCAGTTTTTGCCAAGGAATCCTGATCATCCTTTAAACCTTTTTTGATGGCCTTAAGTGTTTGTTGATTGCCGGTTAAAGTTGCTTGGACGTTTGTCAATTGACTGCCAACATAATATTGGGCAATCTTTTGACCAGTTGGCTGCGTCACGGAAGTCACGGTCGCGACACCAGCTAAATGCTGAAGTTTGGTCGTCAAATTGTCAATCGTCTGTAAAGATTTTTGGGTAGTCAATTTTTGGTTATGTTGCAAATAAATAGTGACGGGTGTCGTGGCACCTAACCCAAAGTGTGCCGTAATGAGTTGCGCGCCATTATCAGCGGCGGTTGGCTTGGTTTGGGTACTCGGTGTGAGTTGACTGTCATCTACTTGAGTCCGCCGACTCAGCATCAGGCCAGGCAATAATAAGATTAAGACTAGTAGGAGTCCTAAGGCTGGTTGCCAGTGACTCAAGCGACTGAATTGTCCCCATAAGTTGTGTTTGCGTTGTGGCCAAGGCTTATGGCCGGGCCAGCGCAAGCCGTCATCTAATAGCGTCGTGAGTGAGAGTCCCAAAGTGGGAACCACTGCGAGCGCAATTAAACAAATGAGTGCCACTAACCAGCCAGTTGCTGAGGCGAGTAGTGGTGTCTAACTTAAACTAAGTGTCGCTAAAGCCGTACCCACTAGACTAAAGCCCCAGCGTCGATATTGTTGCTGCATCGTTTGTAAGGCGGCCTGATCGGTGTCTTCAATGCCAGCGCGATTAATGAAATAGTCGCGCATTAGAGACCAAGTTAAAACGGTGGTGATAATGAGACCAATGCTGCCACTAATCAGTAAACTGTTGCTAGTAAATGGCAACTGCAGACGAGTGATCGCATTGGCGCCAACACTGGCGGTACTAATAAGCACGATACTTTGGAACAAGAAATTAATGAGTGGAATAAGCAATGACTTAAATAGCAGACCCATCAGAATGAACGTCAAAATCAGCCCAAGAAGTAACAAGCGCGTGGCTTGCTGATTCTGAGCGGCTTGGTGGTTTGCTGTGATTAAATCCGGACTAGTGACTGCCACCTTGACACCAGCGGTTTGCGCGGCTGTGGTTAGTTGCTTGGCAACGACGCGCAATTCTGTTTGCCGGGTATTGATTGAAGCCACAGCTAGTTGAGTGGACCCATCCTTTGAAGTCAGTAGCTCACGATCATTGCTAGAGGTGTGGGTAGTCCGCAATTTGGTGATACTATAGTAAGTGGACTTTTTGTCGATCTTCTTTAGTACCGTCGCGATAGCGGCATTTTGTTTGGTCGTCAAATGGTGGTGTGGATTGTTGAAAACAATCGTGAGTTGCTTGGCATTTTTTTGACCACGTCTCCAGTGGTTTTGAATGCGAGTCAGTTGTTGTTGATTGACTTGACTCTTAGTGACATTTTGGTGAGTGGTGATGATTGGTTGCAAATTTGGCAAAACGGTAATACTCGCGAAAACCGCAATGACCCAAAAGGCGAACCATAAAAATTTTGGTTTAATAAATTTCCCCATAGTGTACGAACGTCCCCTCGTCGTAGTTTTTATAGGGATATCTTACCATAGAACTATCGCGTCAGGGCGGCGTTTTTGAGATGTAAACGGTTGTAAATCCAAATCTAAGCATTTATGCTTGTTTTATGATATTGTAGTGAGATTGTGGGAGGCTGAGCGAATGAAAACAGATCGCTTTCAAGCATTTAGTGATGGCATTTTTGCCATCTTAATTACCATTTTAGTATTGGAATTTCATATTCCTGATTATCATGCGGGACGCCTATTACCCGCGCTTTTAGCACAATGGCCATTATTTTTATCTTATGCTTTTTCGTATTTTTATGTTGGGACACTGTGGCTATTTCACCATGATTACTTCAGCATGCTGAAACGCATTGATCGAAATGTAAATATGCTGAACTTATTAATGCTATTTAGCATTACTTTGCTGGATTATCCAATGTCACTGGTCGCGGATGCGTTAACGAGTGGCAATCGGGCAGATATGCAGACGGCCTTTATTGTTTACGATTTAGTGGCGTTGTTTATTTCAGCAACATTCTATTTTATGTATGCCTATCTGCATCACCATCAGGATTTGAAAAGTGCAGCCGTTTCAAATGACTTCTATGCTGCCATCAAATTAGATCCAGTGAGAAGCGTGATCATTTATGGCTTAGCCATTGCCGTAACTTTTTGGTCAGTTTGGCTAGGGGCCTTTTTATTAGCGAGCGGCATTATTTTTCATTTCTTTGCCTATTTGCGCATGAGTAAACAACTGGCACAATCGAAAGGAGTCACCGCATGACAAATTATGCAGTCTTATTAGGACCCAATCGTTACGACTTTGCGGTTCAGCTAGCAGCAAAATACCATTTAGATCCGAGCCAAGTGTTATTTGGTTATCTACAAGTAGTTAGTGAGGTAACTGGCAGTGATCAGCCGGGAGACCTACATGATCCCAAAGTCACAAAAGTTATCAATGACCGCTTTGATCGTTTCTTAAAACAGCGGCATTAAAGTTGTTTCATTAAAAGGTTGGCCGCTACTCAGCATTTTGTGAGTAGCGGCCAACCTTTTGTGTTATCAAGTTCAGTTTGCTGGAAAAACATGTGGCACTCGCCAATGGTCACACATTTCTGGGGTTAATTGAATCGTTTGCAAGCGTTCAGTCGTTCGTGGTCGAAAGTAATAGCAGGCGTGATCAAGATCAATCACACTGCGATAGTGCGTATAGTTGTGATTAAGTTGATGACGTTTGGCTGGATCATAGGGTAAACGAACCTCATTTAACCAAGCAAATAAGGTTGGTAATGTCTGTTCAGCTGTCAAAGTTGGTGTTCCTAGCCGACGAATGGCCATATGATTGAACCGATTCGTTGGAATACTGCCGGTCGGTAACGGCTGCTTAGTTGCAAGCCAATTCTTGGCCGCAACTTGGGTTGCTTGGTTGATTGTCACAGAAGCTTGTCCTAATAACTGCGTTAAATTTTTAAAATGTGTCGCTAGTATCGGTGTATTCGTCAAGACGCCACTGGGATTTAATTGGGCCGTGAGTGGGCCGCCAGTTGGTTCGATGACTAAATTACGCCCGGTTGTATCGCTTAGAACCCAATGAAATGGGTAAACGTAGGGTTCGCCATGCCAAGTCTGATTGACGAGACAGACTTGAGATAGGCCGGCACAAACGCTTTCTAGACTAGTGTGTTCACCAAGAACCCAATTGATAAAATCTTGTGGTGTCAGATTAATTTTATCAGGTTGTGCGGTGGGCGCATATTTAACGGCATGCGGTAGGTAGAGTTCAGCACAACTGATACCGCTTTCATTTAGGCCATCCGCCATCAAAAAATTATCGATGCCAATTGGCTGACGCCCACCACCAAGGATGGCTTGTGTCGTCTGGCGCGTCTCATTGAGCCCAGTGGTCCAACGGTATTGTCGGGGCAGAAAAATAGGGCGCCAAGGTGTCGTCGTTGGAAAATCCATGGTGCGCGCAAAAAAGTGTTGGTTGGCAGTATTGGTATAAGTTAAACTGGTGCACATCGTCAGGATCCTTTCAGGAAGTATTTCCATATAGTATACACTTATTTCGCGTGGCCAGAATTTAAGCTGAGTCCTGTGTGTTCATCAAAACCAAAAAAGATAGGTGTTGGATTGCCAAGTTATGACGATTGAATCTGATTTCAACTAGCTTGTCTCCAATGAAACTAGTCATGACTTGTGAGACCTAACTAGCAATAACGTAAATAGGATTGGACAAGCCAACATCAGATTTTCAAAACATTAACCTGATTTTTACAACAAGGCGATTTATCCAGTGGAAATTGATTGTTAATATACTCTTGTAACATGATGATTGTCCCTAACGGAAGAAACGAGAAAGGCTGTCTTCATTTATGGTTAAGCGCTCAATGGTATATGGCATTTTGGGAACATCTTTATTGGTGCCAACTTTTCTAGGTGCGACAATTATCGCTAGCGCAAGTCCAACTAATAGTTATGCTAACACTACGCCAGTTAACGTCCCTCAAAATCAAGCGTTTGGCAACAATTAAGAAAGTATCACACCGCTGACACAGAATCAGATGGAAAAAATTGAGCCATACGTTACTGTATCGCCTGATCGCTATGTACTAAAATTACCCGCTGGAGCGTTTTCCCGTGATGAGATTGTTACAGGAAGTGTCAGTGGACTTGGGGGTGGCAGTAATTGCTTAATCGTAGCCTAGCTGTTTTTCTTGCAGCTTTGTTAGCAGGAGTATTGGCCGCAATTTATACTGCATTTATTGCATCCAGAGTTGAGTCAATGTTATTTAATGGTATTGCTTACACACTCATTGTCTATATTGTTATCAGTTTGTTTAGGCGTTTAATAAAATAATTTAGCTTAATTGATTTCAATATAGTCATGAAATTTTCAAAGTGGAAAGCTTGTCCAAATTCTAGCAGAGCTTAGAATTTGGACAAGCCTTTTTAATGGTTAACCGGCATTTTAGAGTGTGGTGCTAGTCAAATTAACCAATCAAAAAAGGGAGACCCTAGATGGATTTCCCTTTTGGTGAGGCTATTGTTAGTGTTTTGTGACAACAATACTATAACCGATAGCTAGCCAAAATAAAGCTTAAGCCGGTTAATGATTTAATCAATATTCCTGAGTTGTGCGTATAATTGATCCAATTCATCGATGCCGTTCATCATCGTCAATGCTTTTGAGGATTTCTGTGGTTTTGAAAAATCGGTGGGCACAATTCCCTTGGTTGCTAGCTGATGATAGCTAGTTGAGACTAGTTTGGCAGAGTCAGTTTCCAAAGTGTCTAAAATATGATTGAAGTTTGCAAAAATACGGTTTCCTTTGGCCAATGCCATCTCATCACCTCGGCACTCATCATGCACCCTTTGGCTGGGTTTTGCAATCAGATACGGCTATTAAATCCAAGAAAACGGTTTAAGCGACTCCCGGAACGCGCGGGTCAGTAACAACTGACGATAAAGTGGGTGGTGGCAATGGCTGAGTGTCCTGATTGATGGTACCGGGTTTAAGCGTTTTGACAGATACTGTCCTTACTGGGGCGGTCGTTTACACAAAAAGGCCGTTAATATAATCTCATTAGTTTCTAATTATTAAAATTGTGCTATAATAAAGTTTCAATAACTATCAAAGCGAGGTCTTCATTGTGAGTGGATATAACGTCGCGATTGTCGGTGCAACTGGCGCAGTTGGTGCGCGGATGATCAAAATGGTGGAACAAACAAGTTTGCCAGTTAACTCGGTTAAACTATTAGCATCAAGTCGGTCAGCAGGGAAAATGCTCAAATTCAACGGTCAAGATTTAACCGTTGAAGAAACTGTTCCTGAATCATTCGAAGGAATTGATTTGGCCTTATTCTCAGCTGGTGGTTCCGTTTCAAAGAAATTCGCCCCTGAAGCCGTTAAACGTGGTGCGGTTGTCGTTGATAACACGAGTGCTTTCCGAATGGATCCTGAGATTCCGTTGGTTGTGCCCGAAGTTAACGAAAAAGCTTTATATCAACATCACGGGATTATTGCTAATCCAAACTGCTCGACGATTCAAATGGTGGTTGCCTTGGAACCGATTCGTAAAGCCTTTGGGTTGAAGCGGGTCATTGTTTCAACGTATCAAGCGGTTAGTGGTGCGGGTAACCGGGCCTTGAAGGAATTGCGTGATGAAACGCAAGCTTACTTGGATGGTAAAGAGATGGAAGCCCATATCTTACCCGTTTCAGGTGACAAGAAGCATTACCCAATTGCCTTCAACGCGTTACCACAAATTGACGTCTTTGAAGAAGACGGCTACACCCATGAAGAATGGAAAATGATCCATGAAACGAAAAAGATCATGTGTGGCGGTGATATGGATAGCAAGGATATCAAAGTAACCGCGACTTGTGTGCGGATTCCAGTGCCAGTGAGTCACTCCGAATCAGTTTACTTTGAAGTCGAAGATCCTAAAGCAACGGTCAAGGGCATTCAAGATGCTTTGGCTGCTGCACCTGGAATCGTGTTACAAGACGATCCTGACAATCAGATCTACCCACAAGCACACAACGCTGAAGGGTCACGCGATACTTTTGTTGGTCGGATTCGTCCAGACCAAGAAACGCCGCAAGCCTTCCAGATGTGGGATGTTTCAGATAACATGTTAAAGGGTGCTGCCTGGAACTCTGTTCAGATTGCAGAACACTTGGACAAATTGGGGCTGTTACATCTTTAGTTTGATGAAATTCGTTCAGAAAAAAATCCGGTCGCTCATTGTTGAGTAATCGGATTTTTTTATGGTTGTTTTTTAGTTTAACAAGGCTAAAATGGCTTTCACTAATTCAGCGGGAACGGCTTGATCTAAACCAATGTTTAAGCGTTTTTGACCCGTAACGTAACCTTGAGCTTTAGCGGTGGCTAAAAGTGTTTCGGGAAGTTCTTCAGAAATACTTAAACTGACGTGGGCCTTGTAGCCCGCCACACTGACGTACTTTTGATCTAAATCCCAAAATGGCAAATGCCATTTAATCTTGGGAGTGGCTGACGGGAGCTCAGTGGTAATTAATTGGGTCAGACTGCGTAGAATTGGCTGGGCGGCGGGGGCCGCCTTACTAATGTAATCTGCGGTATCAGTAACGTTGACACGACTTGGCATCTTAAAACCAGCTTTCAATTTAATTATTTGCGGAACGAATTACGACGGAGCAGCCACACGGTCAGGGCACAGAGCGCAATCGCAATGACTACGGTGATCTCCCAACCGAAGGGGTTTTTCATGAAGGGTAAGTCCACGTTTTGACCGAAAAAGCCGAAGACGATATTAGGCATTGTCAATACGATGGAAAAAATGGTCAGTAGCCACATGGTGTTGTTCAAACTGTTATCCAAAATGTTCGAATAGGCGTTTGAGACCCGACCAATAATATCAGACGCAATATTAGCCATTTCCAACCCTTGTTGCGCTTCGACGATGATGTCATCGAGGCGTTCTTTTTGGCGTGCAGAAAATTTGATTGGACCAAAGCGTTTGAGCTGTTGTAGCAAATCGTTATTCGTTTTAAGTGAAGTCAAAAAGTAAACTAGGGTAGTTTCTAATTCCATTAACTGAATAATCACCGAGCGTTGAATTTGTTTGCGCATCTTTAATTGGATATCTTGACGTTCTTTGTTGATTTTATTAATTGCTTGGAAATATTGACGAGATAATTTATATAAGACGTCAAAAATATAATCAAACGGATGTTGGACCTTTTCCCAGTCCGCATCAATCACGTCAGCGAGCAAGTCTTCGACATAATCAGTATGATCAGTGGTGAACGTTAAGAGCGTCCGGTCGACCAACATAAAACTCACCTGGGCCGTATAAGTGCCTTCGTCATCATTATGAGTGACCACATCAAAAATAATCGTCGTGATCGCGCTCTTGGCGTCATATTCCAACCGACCACGTTCATGTTGGTCGGTTGCGTAGCCGAGCATCTCATCGGTGACGCCTTCTTCATTCACTAGCTGGCTGTAATCATTGTCAGTATAGTTGTTCACGGCGACCCAACGAAAGTCATCGCTTAATGCTTGTACTTTTATCATTTTTATAACTTCCAGAGTTTTGATTTACTCTCAATTTACCATGATTTAAGACCCAACGCAAAGTCAGTTTTAGTTAACCGTCGTTCGGCTGAGCCGTTCACACCAGAGTTGATGGTGACGACTGAAAAATGTCAGAATCAGATCATAACTAATAATCAGCAATAAAAGTGAGACAAGCACGAGGTAAACGTCCAAACGATTGAGTGAGGCGCTTGGCATATCACCCAGTTGATTGAAGAGCCATAGGTCTAAAAACAACAGTGGCAGACTGATCAAATAAAGGCCACCATAATGGATCAATAACTGGAGACCATTGGCTTTTTCGCCATTAATACTGACGATACGACTATTAAATAGCAGGCCGCCCAGCGTTTTGCCATGGTTCAACCAAGCAGGCAACCAGAAGAATAGGAAAATATTCGCCAAATACAGCCAGCGTGGATCGTGGGGGAGCGGCCAAGTAAAGTGTTTGACGAGCACGAAATACACGATATCAAAGGCTGCAATCAGCCCCCAATCAATGATCAATGCGAAGATTCGACGCCAGTTGATTGGATGTGATTCTTGGGTGAGTGCGTTCGAGTGATCGGTTTCACGCCATTTTCTGGGAATGACGCCTAAGACCAGTGCCCCAACGACGCCCCCCAGCGTGTTCATCATTAAGTCATCGACGTCAAACATCCGATAGGCCCGCGAATAGTAGCCATATAATCCAGTGAGCTGAGTGGTTTCAAAGAATAATGAAATCGTGAAACTGGTCAGCGTGATGAGCCAGAGTGGCCAATGATGGCGCCATTTTAAGTAAGCACCGATTGGCATGAAGAACAGCACATTGAAGAACGGCTGGAAAAACGTGGACGACTTGATGGCAGCTAACCAAGTGCTGGGATCACTAAATTGAAAAGGGGTTAGTTGTTTGAGTTGAGTTAAGAAGAAAAATGGCTGCAGATTGTATTCCGCTGTTGCTAAGCTCGCAACGGAACTACGCGTCGGTAGAGGCAAAATAATGAGCAAGTAGGCCGCAGCTAAATACCAAATAAAGGAGTAGGTCCCAATGATATTTCGTTCGGTGAGTGATTTTTTAGTTTGCAGTTGCAGGGCTAAAACGGCCATTGCAACCAAAAGTGTGATAAATGGTAATGCCAAAATAATGATGTGCACTGGTTCCAAAAGGGCACTCACGATATGGCTGGATAAGGCTAATTGATAAAGTTTACTGATGATTTCATGCATGTGACGGCCCCCTGTTGATTGGTTAAGGCCATTGTACCGGATAATTGTGATTGAATGATGGTTAATAAGCTTTTTTTTCGAATAATATAACTAAATTAGTGAAAACTTAGTGATTTTTGTCAATTGCTGGTCGTATTTGCAAAACTCAGATTAGGTCGCAGTTGATTGCAATTGAGCAAAATCTGTGTTTGAATAGTGGACAATTATTAAAATGAGGTGAGAAAATGCTAATGGATGGACACACGCACACGGAGCTTTGCCCCCATGGGAGTGGCGAAAGTACCGAAAAGATGGTGCAACGCGCCATTAAAATCGGTCTAAAAAAGTATTGTCTGACGGAACATGCCCCCTTACCGCCAGCCTTTGAACGCCAATATGCTGGTGATCCGACTGGCTTTACGCAAGCGTCATTGACGATGGCACAAGTCCCAGCCTATTTGACGTTAGCGCGCCAATTGCAAGCGACCTACGCGGATCAAATCGAGATCTCGATTGGCTTTGAAGTGGATTTTTTACCGGACCATATTGAGTGGACACGCAACTTTATGAACACCTATGGTCCAAAGACGCAAGAAAGCATTTTATCGGTGCACTTTATGCAGGGAAAGCAACAACAGTTCTGGTGTGTCGATAACGGGACGACTGATTTTGCGGCTGGCTTTGGCCATTGGCTGTCTGAGCCGCAAATGCTGTTTGCCCACTATTACCAAACGGTTTTGGCATCCGTTCAAGCCGACCTTGGACCGTATGCGCCGCAACGAATCGGTCATATGAGTCTCGTTCGTAAGTATCAAGATTATTTTGGACTCACAGCGCCGTTGGACGCAGCGAATTTAAAGTTAGTCGGACAAATCTTAGACACCATCCAAAGTCAAAACCGGGAACTTGATTTAAATTTAGCCGGTTTGTATAAACCATTTTGTAATGATTTTTACCCTGGAGATCAGATCTTAAAGGCGGCTCAAAAACGTGGTATTCCGCTGATCTATGGCTCTGATGCGCATGACATCATCAGTGTGGGTCGTGGGCAACATTTAATTAAAAAATTAATTAATGGTTGACAATCGTGCGAGTAATCACTAGAATGAGTTTTAAATTAAATAACTAATCAAATTTTAATAAACGGTTGTGATTAGAAAAAGTAATTAAGACATTCCTCATCCAGAGAGCTTGGGCAGCTGAGAACCAAGCGGACAGTCCTAATGAACACACATCTATGAACTGCTAAGGTGAACCAGACTGACTAGCCTTAGCCGAATGGTTTCGTTATCCAAGTTGACTTCGCGTCAACAAGAGGTTACCAGTGTGAGCTGGCAACGAAATAAGGTGGCACCACGTGTAAACGTCCTTTTAGCAGAATTATTTTGCTGAGGGCGTTTTTTTGTATCCTGTGGTCGCGCCCGTTTCGGATGAACGAAGTCGTCAGCAATGAAAGCACCAGGGTAAGCCATGAACATTAATCAAGGAGGCGTTGGCAATGTTAAGCAATCTATTACCACTCGGAACGCGTGATGAATTTGGCCGTCGAGCGGCTACCAAACAACAGTTAATTTCGGTGATTCAGGCCCATTTCAGACAGCGTGGCTTGGCACCAATTGCGACGCCGTTGCTTGAAAACCAAGCCGTGTTTAGCCCGTATCAAATGGGCAATTATCAGTATTACCGGTTATTAGATCCAGAAGGACAAACGTTGGTTTTACGGCCAGATATGACTTTGCCGATTGCCCGATTTCTCAGTGCAACCAAGGTGCCGTTGCCGCAAAAGTTTGGGTATGTAGGGGACATCTTCCGTGTCAGTCGACGGTTGTCCGGTTCTTATAATCAAATCACGCAAGCCGGAGTCGAGTTGATTGGTTACGCGGCTATCAAGGCTGAATTGGAGTGTTTGACGATTGCGAATCAGTTGAGCTCGGAATTAATCGATGATGCGGTTGAAATCGAATTAGGTGACGCGCAGTTCGCACAACAAGTCGTCGCTAGTTTGACCACGGATGTGGCCCAGCAAGCTGACATAAAATGGGCGCTGTTCAATAAGCAGGTGCCAAAATATGCGGCACTAATTGCGGCGTTTCGGGATAATCCCTTGTTTGATTTCTTAGAAAGATGGCCACGATTATTCGGCCAACCAGCGGTGATCTTTAACCAATTACGAGCGGCGCCATTACCTGAAAGCGTAACTCCGGGGATTGGTCGGCTACGCACGGTGGTTGATTGGATGGCGAAAACGATGCCCGACCAGGCTGTCTCGGTGGACTTGAGTAGTCAAGCGCCACAGAAGTATTATACCGGCTTGACGTTTCGGGGTTATTCACAGGCGGGTGCGGGTTATCTGTTCAGCGGCGGACGCTATGATCAATTGCTGGCAAACTTCCAAGCGAAAAATGAACCAGCTGTGGGAATGGGATTGGATGTGGATCTCTTAACGACTCTAGCTTTATCGCAGGCCCCGGCCGCAATCCAGCAGTTGATTTATTTTGAACCACAACAGTGGCGCCAAGCCGAGCGCCTGTTAGCAAAGACACCGCAAGCGCAACTGAGCTTAGCGTCCGATTTGCCAACGGCGCGAGCAGAAGCATTGCAACGCGGCGCAACTTTAATTGATTTGACGGAAGGTGAGTTAGATGAGTGAAGCTCGTTTGAAAATAGCCTTAACGAAAGGCCGCGTGGAACAACAAGTCATCCCATTATTGGAACAAGCTGGCATCGACTGCACGTTGATTCGCCACAAACAACGCCGCTTGATCTTTGAGTCACTAACGCAACCCTATGAATTTATTTTAGCCAAAGGCCCAGATGTCACGACTTTTCTGGAACGGGGTGCCGCAGATATTGGGATCGTTGGCAGTGACATTTTAGTCGAGCATCGCAGTACTCAATATGAATTGTTGGACTTGGGCGTGGGACAGTGCCAATTCATACTAGCTTCAACCGCGGACTTTGATCCCGAAGCGCCCAAACGCAAAATCATTGGGACTAAATATCCGTTGATTACGAAACGCTATTTTGATCAACTCGGACAAGATGTGGAAATCATTAAGATCGAAGGATCAGTCGAATTGGCCCCTTTGACCGGCTTGGCGGATGCCATCGTTGATATTACCGAGACTGGCACCACCTTACGCGAGAATCACTTAAAAATCTTTGATTATTTGCAACCAGTGTCGACGCGCTTGGTCGTTAATCGCTTGGCGTTAAAACAACATCCAGCTGCGATTTATGACTTAGTCGATCGATTAGCCACAGTTGTTCCATCAGCCAACATGAAGGAGTCGCTTAAATGAAAATTATTAATGAAGATTTAGCCAGTTTAAAAAAATTAGTTCAGACCAAAACACAACAGTTGACCGATCCTAAAGTCGTCACTGCCGTGCAGGCCATTATTGCAACTGTGATCAAAAATGGTGATCAGGCTTTGAAAGCCTATGAGCAACAATTTGACGGCGTCACTATTGATGACTTCAAACTTGAAACGGCAACGATTGATGCCGCGTATGACCAATTAGATCCAGAGGTGAAGGCCGCGCTACAACTTGCCAAACGCAATATTACCAGCTTTCACGAAAAAGAGCAGGCCACCGGATTCATCGACGCCGAACAACCTGGGGTGCTACGCGGGCAAAAGTTGACCCCGTTAAATCGGGTCGGGTTGTATGTTCCTGGTGGCACCGCGGCATATCCATCAACCTTGTTGATGAGTGCATTGCCAGCCAAAATTGCGGGAGTGAAGGAAGTCATCATGGTGACCCCACCACAAAAAGACGGCATTAATCCCGCAGTTTTAGCGGCCGCCAAACTAGCTGGTGTGGATGCCATTTATCAAGTTGGTGGCGCCCAGGCCATTGCCGCCTTAGCGTATGGGACCGAATCTATCCCGCAAGTCGATAAAATCATTGGTCCCGGAAATGTTTTCGTAGCAACTGCTAAAAAACAAGTTTTCGGTCAGGTCGCCATTGATATGGTAGCGGGGCCTTCCGAGATTGGCATCATTGCGGATGAGAGTGCTGATCCCCGGCAGTTGGCAGCGGACTTGTTGAGCCAGGCAGAACACGATCGGTTGGCACGGCCTATCTTGATCACGACTAGCCAAAAACTCGCTACCGCTGTTAGTGAGAATGTCACGTCACAATTAAAAGTGTTGCCCCGGACCGAGATTGCGACGGCAGCGGTGAACAATAAAGGGTTTATTGCGGTAGTTGATCGTGTGGAAGACATGTTTGCCTTGATGAATACAGTTGCTCCTGAACATTTGGAAGTGCAACTTGAAAATGCAACGCAATATTTAAATTTGATCAAGAATGCGGGTTCAGTCTTTTTAGGACGCTACGCCAGTGAACCGCTTGGAGATTATGTTGCTGGACCGAATCACATTCTACCAACGAGTGGTACGGCGCGTTTCTCATCGCCACTGGGAGTTTACGATTTTGTGAAACGGACCTCGTTTATTCAATATACGAAACCAGCCTTAGCTAAGGAAGCTAAAGCAATTACGACGCTCGCACGGGTGGAAGGCTTAGAAGGTCACGCGCGTGCGATTGAATCCCGTTTTGACACTTATTACGACTAGGAGGTCAGCTAATGCGACAAGCAACGATTAAACGTGAAACCAAGGAAACTCAGATTGAGATTAGTTTGAATTTAGATGAACAGAGTGGCATTGAAATTGACACGGGAATTGGTTTCTTGAATCACATGTTGACCCTATTTGCGAAACACGGTCGCTTTGGCTTGATCGTCAAGGCGCATGGTGATCTGGATGTCGACCCGCACCACACCACGGAAGATACTGGAATCGTATTGGGCGAGTGTTTTAAACAAGCTTTGGGTGACAAAGTTGGGATCGAACGGTATGGGACTGAATTTGTTCCTATGGACGAAACGTTGGGACAAGTCAGTGTGGATCTGAGTGGGCGGTCGTATTTAGTCTTTAACGCCGAATTAACGAATCCCCGCTTAGGCGGTCTGGATACTGAAACCGTTGAAGACTTCTTTCAAGCAACGGCTTTTGCGGCAGAAATGAACTTACACGCGCGCATCCTATATGGCCGCAATACACATCACAAAGTTGAAAGCTTGTTTAAAGCTTTTGGGCGAGCGATGCGTGACGCAGTAACCATTAATCCAGAAATCGTCGGGGTGAACTCCACTAAGGGTGTGATCTGATGTTTGCCATTGTCGATTACGATACGGGAAATACGCGAAATTTACAAAAAGCCTTTACTTATTTGCAAGTGCCGACAATTGTGACCGCTGATCCGGCCGTCTTAGCGGCAGCGGATGCCGTGATCCTGCCTGGGGTTGGGGCGTTTGCGGCCGCAATGCAAGCATTAGATGAGCGGCACTTGGTCTCGACTTTACAACGGTTAGGACGAAGTGGGAAGCCGATGTTGGGCATTTGTTTAGGCATGCAATTATTATTTGAAAGTAGTACCGAATATGGTCAACATGCTGGTTTGGGGCTGTTACGAGGGCGAGTAGTCGCGATTCCGACGGGGTTAGGAGTGAAAGTCCCTCAGATGGGTTGGAATGAAAATGAACTCCAACAATCACAGCATCAGTTTGCCAGTATTGATCATCAGTATACGTACTTTGTCCACTCCTATTATGCCGTTAGCCCAGCAACGCAGGTCGTGGCTAGCGTACAGCATGGCGTGCAAATTCCGAGCATCGTGCAATATCAAAATATCTTGGGGATGCAGTTTCATCCCGAAAAGAGTGGCCAAGTTGGTTTAGCGCAGTTAGCAACTTTTAAGGAAATGGTGAATGCCAATGATTTTTCCAGCAATTGATTTAAAAGCCGGTCAAAGTGTCCGGCTGTATCAAGGTGATTATCACCAGACGACGTTAATTAATGCCGATCCGGTGGCACAGGCCCAACAAGTGACGGCGGCCGGATTGCGACAACTCCATTTGGTCGATCTGGATGGTGCCAAGTCCGGTCAACCAGAAAATATGGCCACGATAACGGCGATTCGCCAAGCGTTTACCGGGGCTTTAGAGCTCGGTGGAGGGATTCGGAGTTATGCCCTTGCGACGCGGTACTTAAAGTTGGGGATTGACCGGTTGATTCTAGGGTCAGCCGCGTTGGATGATCCTACTTTGGTGAAACAGTTATTGGCAGACTTTGGGGGTGATCGCATTGTGATCGGTGTGGATGGTCAAAACGGTCGCGTTGCGATTAATGGGTGGTTAGCCCAATCGCAAACTAAAATGAGTACGCTGATTGCCACGATGATGGCGAGTGGCGCCAAACATTTTATCGTGACTGACGTTGCCAGGGATGGCACGATGCAGGGCCCTAATCTGGAATTGTTGGCCCAGTTGCAGGCAAAAATATCGACTGCAAATTTGGTCGCCAGTGGTGGAATCCGTAATCTAACCGATGTGCAGACGTTGAATACGCTGGGGATTCACGATGTCATCATTGGGAAAGCTTTATATGAAGGAACCGTCACTTTGGCGGCCCTCGCGGAGGTGGATGCATGTTAGCGAAACGCTTAATTCCGTGTTTGGATGTTGCGGATGGCCGGGTAAAAAAAGGAATCAACTTCGTGCATTTAACGGATGTGGGTGACCCGGTCGCAATTGCGGCTGCATACCAACAACAGGGTGCCGATGAGTTGGTGTTCTTGGATATTTCTGCGACCAACGAGCAGCGTCAAACGATGGTCGATTTAGTCGAGCAAGTCTCAGCACAAGTTTTCATGCCGCTGACGATTGGTGGTGGGATTAGTAGTGTGGCTGATATGCAGCGCCTACTCAAGGCCGGCGCTGATAAAATTGCGATTAATTCGGCCGCGGTCGCTAACCCTAAATTAATCCAAGCGGGTGCTGAAAAGTTTGGTAATCAGTGTATCGTGGTCGCAATTGATGTGGCCTGGGACGACCGCCGCCACGACTATCGCGTCTACACTCATGGCGGCCAACAGGCAACCGATTTGACGGCACTGACTTGGGCGCAGCGAGCCGTGCAGTTAGGCGCCGGTGAGTTATTAGTCACAAGTATGGATCGTGACGGGACCAAGACGGGGTTTGATCTGCGGCTCTATCAACAACTTGGTGCCGTGGTGTCAGTACCCATCATCGCTTCTGGCGGTGCGGGCACATTGGTAGATTTCGTCAAGGTGTTTGATCAGTCGCCAGTGGATGGGGCACTCGCAGCCTCCGTTTTCCATTATGGCGAGCTCACCATTGCACAAGTTAAGCAAGCTTTAAAAGTGAAAGGAGTGGTCGTGCGATGACTGAACAGCCAGATTTTAAAAAGGGTGATGGCCTAGTCACGACTGTCGTCACGGATGCGACAACGAAAGCGGTTCTGATGGTTGCTTGGATGAATGCGGAGAGTTATCGCCGGACACTTGCTTCGGGTCAGACCTGGTTTTGGTCACGGTCGCGGCAGGAGCTTTGGCATAAGGGGGCTACTAGTGGTCACTTGCAAGACGTGGTGCACATCACGCTGGATTGTGATAACGACACCTTATTAATTGCGGTGACGCCACATGGGCCGGCTTGTCATACCGGACACACGAGTTGTTTCTTCAAGCCAGTTTTATAGAGAGGAAGAATAATGATGCAAGATATGGAAGACTTATATCAATTGATTGCTGCACGGCAAAAGAACCCGAAAAAAGGGTCTTATACCGATTATTTGTTTACGGAGGGCTTGGATAAAATCCTGAAAAAGGTGGGCGAAGAAGCTACCGAGGTCGTCGTTGCCGCTAAAAATCCTGATGAGGGTCAGTTGGTGTATGAAACGGCTGATTTATTCTATCACGTGCTGGTCTTATTGGTCCAACAAGGAGTCAGTTTTGATCAGATCAAGTCAGAATTAGCGCAACGTGAAGGCAAGATGAGTGATTTTAAGGATCGTCCCGAAATCAAGAATTTGTAGGAGGACACTATATATGAAGGAAAGTGTGCGTAAATTACAGCCGTATGTGCCCGAAAAGCCACTGGCAACGCTGAAAGCCGAGCTGGGTCTCACTCGACTAGTACGTCTCTCTGCAAATGAGAATCCGTATGGGACGTCACCTAAAGTGGCGACGGCCGTCAAAGCTTGGGACTTTAATAATAGTAATCGTTATCCTGACGGTGAGGCCACAGCTTTGAGACAAGCTGTGGCACAGCAGCAAGCGGTCGCTCCTGATCAGATCGTATTTAGTGTCGGCTTAGATGAAATGATTGCGATGGTCTCACGGACCTTCTTATCAGCGAGGGATCGAGTGCTCGTTTCGGCGCCAACTTTTTCTGAATATGCCTTACATGCAGAAATTGAAGGGGCCAAGCTCCTTGCTGTGCCAACATTGGCCAATGATCAAGTCGATTTTAAGGGGCTAGTGTCGGCTTTAACGCCAGCCGTGAAAATGGTCTGGTTATGCAATCCCAATAATCCAACAGGCACGAGTGAATCGTTAGCTCAGATTGAGCAATTTATTCAACAAGTGCCAGCGACGACGATGGTGCTGATCGATGAAGCTTATATTGATTTTGCCATGAATGCGGCGGCACTCACCGCAATCCAATTACCAAGCAAATATGACAATGTGGTCGTGATGCGCACTTTTTCCAAAGCGTATGGTCTCGCCAACTTTCGAATTGGCTATGCTGTTTTCTCCAAGGCATACGCGGCAACGATGCAAGCAGTCCGGTTGCCGTATAACGTCAATTCGATTACCCAAGTTGCTGCATTGGCTGCACTTCAAGATCAAGCTTTTGTCCGTGCCACTGTGACCAAAAACGCTGCGGAGCGAGAGGCTTGGCTGACTTTCTTTGACCAGCATGGCATTCGTTACGATCAGAGTGATGCTAATTTTATTTTCTTTGCGTATCCCGACGCAGCAGCGTTAGCGGAATATTTATTACACCATGGTTATAGTTTACGAACGGGTCTACGTGCGGACTGGCTGCGTTTAACCATTGGGACTGCGGCAGATGGTCAGGCATTGCGATCCTTGATTGCAGCGTATCAAGCAAACGCATCGTAGTGGTCTTATTTATGACGATCCGTTTAGTTTGTCGCTCTGGTTGGTCTGGACTGATGCTGGAACGTGGTGGCCACGTTTGTGAGCCAAAGGGCGGTCTCACAAGCCGGGCTTTCTCTAAGCTGGAAAACCCTCAGCAAAGAGAAATTTCACCACTGAGCATCATCCAGCCCGTCCTGCGCTAGTCAGTAGTCCTGATACCAGTTGGCTTTTGTTGGTATTAAGCGTACCAATATCCTTTTGGTTGCTACCACTGTTTGATGTCGGAGTGGACCAGTATGTTCGCCGTGTCAAGACACTTAGCTGGGTGATTTTCCCAGGTTAGTGTCTGGCCGACTTTTAAGACGTGGGCTTCGGCTTGAAAGCGCCCTGCAGACCGAACTTTGGCTGCAGGTCTGCCCCCACGGTGAACGTACTGGTCAACGCAGTCGGACAAATTGAACAGTGCTTGTAAATATAAATGCAACGATGTATTGGACATAAATAATTTGAATAAGTGGTTTGTTTGGATAGTTATCACGAGACACTGGTGTCATCAACAGTGTGCCTAATCAGTCAAGGTATAGCGGGCGGTTTTTGCTCGCTTTTTGTGTCTAAAAAAAGGTTTGTTTTTGAAAAATAAACTTGGACCGTTAAAAGCTTGAAGAGAACGGGTATACTGAAAGTGTAGAATTAAACTCACTTGGAAAGAGGTTTAGGCGTGTTACATTTTATCGAACAACTGTATGGGCCGTTTTTCAGCGCCGCTAATTGGGGCCAAGTTTTCACCTCTGCTAATGACTGGTTGATTATTTTGTCGTTAGCGATTATTGAATGCTTGTTGTCCGTGGATAATGCGGTGGTATTGGCCGCGCAGACGCAGAGCTTAGACAATTTGCAAGATCGTGAGAAATCATTATTCTATGGTTTATGGGGCGCGTATCTATTTCGTTTCTTAATTATCGGCATTGGCACGTACTTAATTAGTTTTTGGGAAATTAAAGTGCTAGGTGCGGGTTACTTATTTTATTTAGTTTATCGCTTTTTTACACAAAAACAGCCCAAACCTGAAAAGCCGCGGCAACAGCATCGGTGGTTAGGTTTGAGTCAGTTCTGGTCAGTCGTTGTTCAGATTGAAATGATGGATATTATTTTTTCGATTGATTCAGTATTAGCTTCGTTAGCGATTTCTAACAATCCAGTGATTGTTTTAATCGGTGGGATGATTGGGATTGCTTGCATGCGTGGGATTGCTGAAGTGATTATGCGACTGATGCGTAAAATTCCTGAATTGGAAACAATGGCGTATTGTTTGATCGTCATTATTGCCATTAAATTAGCAGTTTCTATTCCAATAATTGGCTGGGATATTCCAGCCGCAGCATTTGGATTGATTGTTTTGGCGGCGTTTGTGATTACATTGACGATTCATTATGTCCGTCAGCGTCGTCAAGCGGTCAATGAGTCAAAGAAAGGTGAATGACATGGAATTAGGTTTTATTGGTACTGGTGTAATGGGGTCCGCGATTGCCAAGAATTTGATGGCCGCGGGATATCAACTGACGGTCTATAATCGGACTAAAAGTAAAGCGGATGCGTTAGTGGCGAACGGTGCTACTTGGGCAGACAATCCGGCTGCCGTCGCTAAGCAAAGCGATGTGGTCTTTACGATGGTTGGTTTTCCAGCGGAT
The DNA here is from genome assembly GCF_031085375.1 of Lactiplantibacillus brownii. Lineage (NCBI taxonomy): Bacteria > Bacillati > Bacillota > Bacilli > Lactobacillales > Lactobacillaceae > Lactiplantibacillus > Lactiplantibacillus brownii. Next base: position 2,059,071 of record NZ_JAVCWF010000001.1, on the reverse strand, counting down.
GTTGAACAAGTTTACTTTGGTGAACATGGTATTTTTGAAGGGTTAGCGGCCGGCAAAACGGTGATCGATATGACAACTAGCCGGCCAAAGCTAGCGGTTAAGATTGCGGATTACGCGCAGGCTCATGGTTTCCACGCACTGGATGCGCCGGTTTCTGGTGGTGATGTTGGGGCGAAAAATGCGACATTGACGATTATGGTCGGTGGCGATGATGCCACGTATGACGCGATGCAACCACTATTTAAAGTGATTGGACATCAAGTTAATCACTTTGGCGCGGCCGGGACTGGTCAGCATGCCAAAATGGCCAATCAAATCATGATTGCTGGGACGATGACTGGTTTAACCGAAATGTTGTTATACACTAAAGCGGCTGGTCTAGATCCGCAAAAGATTTTAACCACCTTATCCAGTGGTGGTGCGGACAATTGGAGCATGGACAATTATGTGCCTCGGATTTTGAAGGACGATTATACTCCCGGTTTCTTCGCGCGTCATTTCTTAAAGGATTTACGGATTGCGTTAAGTGAAGCGGACGCAATGGGGTTAAACTTGGTGGCAACAGCCCAAGCTAAACGTCTTTACGAAGTGATGGTCGATGCGAAGGGTCTTGGAGATCAAGGCACACAAGGGTTAATCAATATTTATAAGTAATGGTTTCAAAAGAGTCAGTGGCGTAAAAGTCACTGGCTTTTTTAGATTAGTGCGTCGTCGCGTTCGTATTTATTGATGTCTGTTCAATTTGCCGCTCCGGTTGGTCTGGACTGATGCTGGAACGTGGTGGCCACGTTTGTGAGCCAAAAGGCGGTCTCACAAGCCGGGCTCTTCCTAAGTTGGAAGTTCACCAGCAGTTGAAACGTGTTCGGTCCAACTGCTTCCTCCGCTTGGGACACCGTCACAACCACTCGGAAAACCACCGAGTCATTGTGATGGCTAGGCAATGCTCAGAAGCACCCCGTTGGCCCTCACACTCTTGAAAAATTTCACCACTGAGCATCATCCAGCCCGCCCTGTGCTAACCAGTGATTCTTAATATCAATTGCTCTTTCATTGATACTGGGGTTATCAATGTTTTCTTGTTAAATCACTATCTGACGCCGGAGTGGACCAGTTCGTTTGCCGTGTCGAGACACTTAGCTGGGCGGTTTTACCCAGGTTAGTGTCTGGCCGACTTTTAAGACGTGATCTTCGGCTTGAAAGCGCCCTGCAGACCGGACTTTGGCTGCAGGTCTGCCCCCACGGCAAACGTGCTGGTCAACGGAGACGGACAATTAAGAACTTATTTTAATAAATATGAACGCCATGATGCACTGGTTTTAAAAGTGGGACACAAAAACTGATCAAAATCTCATTCAGATTTTGATCAGTTCATTTAAGGTCAATTATTTTTCTAAGGCTTTAACGGCTTTTTGCGCCGCAACGTTCATGATATTCCAAGGCCGATCGTAACCAGGTTGGAAGAAGAAGTCGGCGTAGGCTAAGTCGGCTACGGTTAGTTTAGCTTGAATGGCTAAAGAAATGGTATTGATGTTGGCTGTCACATCGACTTTTGACATGATTTGGGCACCCAAAATACGGCCATCTTTAGGATCGTAAGTGAGTTTGAACCAAACTTTAGCATTACCGGCATCCGCTGGAACGAAAGCTGGACGAACGGTGTCGGTTACCAGAACCGATGCACAGGTGACTCCCAGTTTTTCGGCCGTCCCAGCTTTAACCCCAGTTGAGGCAAAATGGTAATCAAAGACGGAGAGGGCTGATGACCCAGAGACTGCTGGCATGGCCATTTTGGTGCCAAGGAGGTTCTTGGCGGCAATACGACCTTGACGCCGAGCATTAGTAGCCAAGGCGATGCGATTGGTTCGACCATTTGGTGCAAAAGGAACCAGAGTGGCATCCCCCACGGCATAAATATCAGGATTGCTAGTTTGTAAGTAATCGTTGGTTTTAATCAAACCGTGATCATCAAGGTCAACAACGCCTTTTAGCATTTCAGTGTTGGCCTGAATCCCCGCAGCTGAAACGACAAGATCGGCTGGAAAAGTGCCTTTTTCAGTGCTAACAGAGATGACGTGACCGTCTTGACCGTTGAAGGCTTTCACACCTTGACCAACCGCGGCTTGAACCCCATGAGCGGCCAATTCTTTGGTCAAAGTCGTGGTAAATTCTTCATCCAAATATAGGCTCAATAGGCGTGGCAACATGTCAACAATGGTTACTTGTTTGCCAGCCTTAGCGAAGATTTCTGCCGCTTCGATCCCAATGTAGCCGGAACCAATGACAACGACATTTTTGACGGTTGGGTCAACAGTTTTGGCCTTGAGCTTGATGGCCCAGTCGCGTCCCCGCATCGCATAAATGTTTTTGAGATCATGGCCGGGAACGGGTAAGTCAAATGGTACCGCCCCAACACTTAGCACTAATTTATCATAGGATTCGTCGCGTTCCACGTGGTTACCGTGATTCACCACGTGGACGGTATGGTGTGTCGGATCAATTTTGGTAATTTCTTGTTCGACATAAACGTGAACGCCTTGCGCTGACATACCAGCGGGTGTGGCATAACTGACCGCATTGACATCTTTGACAACGCCTTCCAAATACAATTGCATCCCACAAGAGAGAAACGACAAGAAGTCGCCTTTTTCATACCATTGAATCTCAGCGTCCGGTTGATCCGCCAAAATACCGCGCACGGTTTCATAACCACCGTGTGAAGAACCCACAACGATAACTTTCATGTTAAAAACCTCCAATTAGATAGTTTAGAACTGTTCTAATTAACCGTAACATTAATTGTGCACAAGTAACAGCAAAACCAATTGTTATTTTCAATCCTCTCAGTGGTTAATCTTGAGACGGCTGAATTATCGCGGACAACCGCAAAATACGGTCACGAGGATTGGCGTAAGTTAGTTGTCTTAGCCGGATTTCAAAGGGGATGACGAGAATAAAAAAGACGCATGAGCGTCATCTCACACGTCTTAGTGACCTATTCAATCGTATCGAAGAAACTTAATAATTTATCCTTGGTCAATGCGGCTTTGTCAGCGCCGCGAACGTCAAATTTAATCTGGCCCTGATCAAGTACAATCAAACGATTGCCGTATTTTAAGGCATCATCCAAATGATGTGTGATCATTAAACAGGTGAGTTTTTCCTGTGTCACGCGTTCATTGGTTTGATGCATTAACTCGGCAGAAGTTTTAGGATCTAAGGCTGCCGTATGTTCATCTAATAATAAGAGGTCTGGGCGTTGTTCCGTTGCCATCAGGAAGCTTAGTGCTTGGCGTTGCCCACCAGATAAGTTCTCGGTGGCGGTGTTCAAACGCGAGTCCAGACCATTTTTCATGGTCGCCGTCATTTTTTTGAAGTGGGGGAGTTGTTGCTTTAGTCCCCGTAGCTTCAAGCCCCGTCGTTGTCCGCGATGCATGGCTAACAGTAGGTTTTCCGCCACTGTCATCCGTGGGGCTGTGCCCATTTTAGGATCTTGAAAGACCCGTGCGAGAAAGGCCGTCCGTTTTTCAACGGAAAGATGCGTGATATCGCGACCATTCAGCTTGATGGTCCCACTATCAACGGGTAAACCACCGCCAATCGTGTTAAACAGTGTTGATTTACCAGCGCCGTTGGAACCCAGCACGGTAATAAAGTCGCCGTCGTACACGTCTAAATTCAGCCCTTGTAAGATCGACACTTCGTTGGGTGTGCCCACATTCACCTTAGTGACGATTTTATTTAGTGCAAGTAATGGTGTTTTAGTCTGCGTCATATTTGGCAACTCCTTTCTTTAAAACATGATTCAAATGTAGTGCCTTGCTCAAACGTGGCAACATCAAGCAGATGGCCAAAATCAAGGCAGATAAGAGGTTCATATCGTTGGTATTGAAACCGAGTTGTAAAACAAGGAGCCGGACGAATTGATAAATAATACTGCCCAAAGTGACTGCAATCAACCGTTGATTCAAGGTCAATTCGCCAAACACGACTTCGCCAATAATGATGGAAGCTAGTGCAATAACGATGATCCCGATCCCCATGCTGACGTCCGCATAGCCGTTATTTTGCGCGATTAACGCGCCACCTAAACCGATGATCCCGTTTGAGACCATCAGGCCCATAATGGTCATGTTATCCGTGTTGATCCCGATTGAACGCGCCATCACCCGGTTATCACCGGTTACGATGAACGCTTGACCTAAGTTTGTTTGCAAGAAAACAATGAGGAGCACGGTAATAATCGCAATAACGACTAGACCAACAAAAACACTATCGAAATATTTTGGTAATGATTTCAAAAAGCTGCCGGAAAAGATGGTCGTTTTACCGAGTAATGAGACGTTGGAACTGCCACCCATGACGCGTAAGTTAATGGAAGAACAAGCCGTCATGACTAAAATTCCTGCCAAGAGAATCGGCACTTTGCCTTTCGTGTACAGTAAGGCGGTAATCAGGCCAGCGAGCGCGCCGGCAACAAAAGCCAGACCGGAAGCGAGGTAAGGATTCATGCCGTTAGAGATTGCGGTAACGGCCACTGCGGCGCCTAATGGGAAAGTGCCTTCAACGGTCATATCAGCGAAATCTAAAATTCTAAAAGTGAGGAACAAGGCCACACCTAGTGAAGCCCAGAGGAGCCCTTGCCCGATACTAGATACAATCATACTCATTGATAAACGACTCCTTTCGTTTTAGCTTCTTTTAAAACGCTGGCTGGGAACGTGATGCCCAACTTTTTAGCTTCTGATAAGTTTAGCGTCATTTTACCTTTGGTGATTACTTTGATGGCGTAGTCGCTAGTAGATTTACCCTTTAATACTTTAGCGGCCATTTCACCAGATAATTTACCTAATTGATATTGATCAACAGAGAGGGTGGCTAGTCCACCGGCTTTTACCATCGTGTCGACGGCGGGGATGACTGGCACTTTCGCCTTATTGGTTACTGAAACCAAGGTCTTCATTGCACTGGCGACCCCGTTGTCTTGGGGTGCATAGACAGCGTCAACTTCGGAAGCCATTTTTTCAGCGACCGTTTGCATGTCATTCGTATTTGCAATGGTAAACATCTTGTATTTGACGCCTTCTTGTTTACAGATCTTGGCAAACTTCTTAGCGTTGTATTCGCCACCATGATCGGAAGTGGTGTAGATAATGCCGACGGTTTTGGCGCCTGGCACTAATTCGCGCAACAAGTCTAAATGAGATTTGAGCGGCGATTCACCAGAAGTCCCAGTGACGTTGGCACCCGGATGCGCATCACTCTTAATCAATCCACTACCGGCTGGATCAGTAATCCCAGCTAAGATCACTGGCGTCGTTTTGCCCGCGGCTGAAACTAACGATTGTGCGGCGGGAGTGGCGATACCAACGACTTCGTCGGCATCTTCATTCACAAACTTTTGGCTCATGGTCTTTAAATTACTTTGATCACCTTGAGCGTTTTGATAATCAATTTTGACGGTTTTACCCGGAACATACCCATATTCTTTTAAGCCTGCAATGACGCCTCGATGGATGGCATCCAAGGCTGGATGAGTTTGTAGTTGGAGAATCCCGACCGTGGGAATTTTCTTGCTATTAGCCGTTTTTTGATTGCGGTTGCCGGTCATGACGAACGCGACCCCGAGAAAAACGACTAACGCACTAATAAATGCTAACATGCGTTTCAATATAGTCACCTCAACTAAAAATTTTCGAACCTTTTTTGTGGGCATGGATTTAGCAAAATAAAAAAGGGCAAACCAGTAAGCTCTGGTCTGCCCTTTACGGAACCGAAGCCTGCTGTGTTTAAAAACCCATGCAGACTTCTTTATTAGATAACAAAGTTAAGTCGGCACAGATACAAACTGTTTGCCAGATTGTATCCGTGTGACGGAATTACAATCTGAATCGCCGGCTTTGCCATGAACTATTCAAGTTGGTCATTGATAACTTAGTCATCCTTGGTTCCTCGCTTTCGTTATTGAATAAATTCAGTATAGGCATAGACAAAATTGCTGTCAAGTGAAAAATTAGAATTTGTTGTGAATTTGGCCGGAAATTTTAGCAATAATCCGATTGCGTTGAGTCGCCAAACCGATACCGCGAGTAACTCATTTTAAGTTCGTTTCATAATAGGCGATGCCTAAAATCAGTTTGCTATTGTTTGTTCAAGACGCGTTATTAGTTAACTTTACTGTTGACGATTAACGATGATTTTGTGTGAGAAAACAGCGTCCGTGGGGGGTGGCTGACGGCTTTGCTCTCGATTAATTAAAAATACAACAGAATGAATATTGAATTATCACTAGTTCATCGAACGTACGTTTGCTATAATTAATTATGAAAGGCAGGTGGCGTTATTTTGAAAGAACTAACTAGACGTCAACAGTTAGCAGACTTAGGGACTGAAAAGAGATACACGTTTACCGGCAACTTTGAGCGCTATGGTTATCGACACGGTTATCAGTATGATGAACCGACGATTCTCCTTAAAGATATTCGTTTAAAGGGTAAACAACTCGTGATGACCCACTTGTGGTTCAATTTATCGAAAGCGTTTAGCGACCTTGGTGAATTAAAGCGTGGCGATCAGCTTCAATTTTCGGGTCGTATTGCGCCCTACATTCAGGACTATCAAGGTCATCGTGAGGATGCTTTTTCTGAGACTTCCGTGGATTATCAGATTGCTTATCCCAGCAAAGTCCGATTATTGAGACCTGCAAGTCGGCGGTCACGAGCCGTGTTACCGACTGATTTGACGGCCTTAGTCGCCCAAATCAATCAGTGGAATAGCCAAGAAACTAATGGCAATTGAGACTTAAAAGCCGAATAATGAGTTGACAATGAGAAAAAATGGTGTTAAATTAGTTTTAAATTAAAAATCAATTAAGACGTTGAAGAGAAGAGTAGCGTTGGCGATAATTTCCCAGAGAGCTTCGAAGTGGTGCGAGAAGCAATTATCAAAAATGTGAAGATGGGCTTGGAGTCATGACGCGGGTCGCAAACGGCTACGCGTGCGGTGGCAACCGATATATTGCGGAGTATCCTTATTTGGTAGGGTACTTGTCGAGGTTGTCATTGTGAAATGACAATGAATCACGGTGGTAACGCGAAAGCTTTCGTCCGTTAGTTTCTTTTAGAGAGACTAATGGCCGAAAGCTTTTTTGTTTTTAACGGCGAAGAGAGGACGTAATCAGATGACAGTGATCGCAGTGAATGGTTTATTAAAAACACAGCAACAATGGGCGCAACCGACTCAAGGGGCGCCGCTAACCAGAGTTTTAATTTTGAACCTAATGCCCACTAAGTTGACCACGGAACGTCAATTTTTGACACAATTTGCTCATTTAACAACTGACGTTGAGGTGACTTTTATGTATCCAGTGAGTCATCATTTCAAAAGTATTCCGCGCGCCACGGTCGCTGAAAATTATGTGACCCTGACTGATATTGCGGCACAACATTTTGATGGCTTGATTGTGACTGGCGCCCCCGTTGAGCAACTGCCGTTTGAAGCCGTCGATTATTGGTCAGAATTTCAAACCATTATTGATTGGGCCCAGACACATGTGACCCAAACTTTATTTGAATGTTGGGCGGCCCAAGCTGGTTTATATGCTCAATTCAAGATTAAAAAACAACTTGTTGCTCAGAAAGTATTTGGGATCTATACGGCCACGGCGGTTGATCAAGCCTCACAACTTGTCACTGGTCTAAGTGCGGGCGGGTTGTTGAAGATGCCCCAGTCGCGGCAATCACGATTGGACTTACCGCACCATTTACCAGCGGATTTGCAGGTCGTGGCGACAAACCGCCAAGTGGGGCCGTTGATATTAACAGCTGCCACCAAGCACGCCGTCTATGTGACGGGACACCCAGAATATGAAACGGATACCTTAGCTAACGAATATTTTCGGGATCGTCGTAAGCACCGGCCAATCAATTTGCCGCAACATTATTTTGTCGATCAGTCGCTAAAGCAAGTTCGCAACAGCTGGCAGGCGGCTAGTGGCCAGTTTTACCAAAATTGGCTTGAAACTTTGAAATTAACGAAAGTAGGTCTTTAAGTTATGACAGAAAATAAAAATTATCATTTTGAAACACTCCAAGTCCATGCGGGTCAGGTTGTCGATGAAACGGGCTCCCGTGCCGTTCCTATTTATCAGACGACTTCTTATGTCTTTAAAGATGCAAAGCAAGCTGCCGGACGTTTTGCCTTAACCGATGCTGGCAATATCTATACGCGTTTGACGAATCCTACGACAGACGTGGTCGATAAGCGGGTGGCCGCCTTGGAACATGGGACGGCTGGCATCACTTTAGCGACTGGTTCGGCGGCGATTACGGCAGCTATTTTGAACATTGCCCAACAAGGTGACGAGATTGTGGCGGCTAATACGTTATACGGTGGGACTTACGACCTGTTCAGCGTGACATTGAAAAAGTTAGGGATTACGACACATTTTGTTGATCCAGATGAACCAGCGAATTTTGAAGCGGCCATCACTGATCGGACTAAAGCCTTATATGTGGAGAGTATCGGTAATCCTGGCATCAACTTGGTGGATTTTGAAGCGATTGCCAAGATTGCCCATGCGCATCAAATTATTTTTATCGTGGATAATACTTTTGGCACGCCATATTTAGTTCGACCGTTAGAACATGGTGCCGATGTGGTCGTCCATTCAGCCACCAAATTTATTGGTGGTCATGGAACGACGATGGGTGGGGTGATTGTTGAAGGCGGCCAGTTTGATTGGCGGGCGAGTGGCAAGTATCCAGGCTTCACCACGCCTAGTCCACAGTATAATGGGCTGGTGTTCGCTGATCTAGGTGGTAGCGCGTTTACCACTAAAGTCCGTGCCGAGACGTTGCGTGATACTGGTGCCACGATCAGTCCATTCAATTCTTTCTTATTGCTACAAGGATTGGAGTCCTTATCATTGCGGGTGGAACGGCATGTTGAAAATACGCGCAAGATTGTTGCCTATTTAGATCAGCACCCGAAAGTCGCTTGGATCAATTATCCAGAACTTAAAACGAGTCAGTATCACGCACTCGCAACAAAGTACTTTCCCAAAGGGGTGGGGTCAATCTTCACGCTTGGTTTGACCGGTGGAGAAGCCGCTGGCAAAGCACTCATTGCGCATTTACAATTATTTTCATTATTGGCAAATGTGGCGGATGCAAAATCGTTGATTATTCATCCGGCTTCAACCACGCACGCCCAATTAAATGAACAAGAATTACGTGCGGCTGGTGTGACGCCTGATTTGATTCGGATCTCCGTCGGGGTTGAAAATGCGACCGATTTAATTGCAGATCTTGATCAAGCTTTAGCCAAAATTTAAGTTAGGAAGGTGATTTAAATGACACAGACGATCGAAGTGGGCCTGTTGGGTTTTGGAACCGTGGGGAGTGGTGTCGTGAAGCGCTTGACGCAAGCTGCAACTAAAATTACCCAGACACAGGGCTTCCGGTTACATCTGGCAGTGGTTGCTGTGCGTCATTTAAATGCGCCTCGAGCCGTAAGTTTGCCGCTTGGGACCCGATTAACGGATTCAATCCAGTCAGTGGTTACTGATCCACAGATTCAAATTGTGATTGAAGTGATGGGCACGCTGGTAACTGCAGAAGCGGCGATCGTTACCGCTTTAAAACATGGTAAGTCGGTGATCACGGCCAATAAAGATCTCATTGCAACAGCCGGGGATCGGTTGACCAGATTAGCGCAACGTCAACACTGTGATTTGTTCTATGAAGCCAGTGTTGCGGGCGGCATTCCCATTTTACGGACGTTAACAGATAGTTATGCGACCGACGAAGTTGAACAACTTGCGGGCATTATTAACGGGACTGCCAACTATATTCTGACTGCGATGACCGCAACTGGCCAATCATATGGTCAAGCGCTCGTGGCGGCCCAAGCGGCTGGCTATGCCGAGACTGATCCAACGAATGATGTTGGTGGCTTAGATACCGCTTATAAATTGACGATATTGAGTCAGTTTGCCTTCGGTCAGGCTCTAACGTTGGCACAGCTTAAACCAACTGGCATGACCGCGATAACGACGGCTGACTGTCAGGCCGCGTCAAAAGCAGGTTGGCAGGTGAAACTGTTGGCACAGGTCCAACGACATGCGGGACAGCTATATTGTCGCGTGGCACCGGTTGCGGTTCCTAATCAGAATGCGTTGAGTCAAGTTCAGGGCGTTCAAAATGGTGTGGCGGTGACCAGTCAAGCCATCGGGGACTGTTTATACACTGGGCCAGGTGCCGGGAGTACGGCAACGGCCAATAGTGTTTTAAATGATGTCATTGTGGCGGCACAGCATTGGGTTCAACAAACGCGAGGGCCGGTGGTCAATCCTGATCAGCAACGGCTTCCCGTTCAGTCACTGACTGAAATACCACAAACTTATTTATTATTTACCGAGTTACCCGTGGCACAGTTACAAGCGCACGCTAATGAAAGGCATTTCTCAATTAAACGTCAAAATACGATTTGTTATCAAACCAGCGTGTTGACTCGGTTGCAGCACGATAATTTGGTGGCTAGTTTAGGGCATGAGAACGTCACGGCGCTCCCAATTGCTTTTTCAACGCAATGGCCGGTGGCTGCCGTACAAGCGGAAAGTTCAGCGGTGGATCTCGCAATTTAAATTTCATGAGGACTAATTTGATAAAGGACACTGACGTACAGTATACTGTGAGTAAGTGTCCTTTTTTATGATTTAAGAGTTCGAAGCACATTTGAAAGTTGTGCCTTTGTGCACACGCTGAATTGGAGTGAAACGAATGAAAATTGCGGTGGTCACTGATAGTTCGGCCAATTTGTCGGCGCGAGCGGCAGCAGATTATAAAATTACCGTCGTTAACGATCCGATTATGTTTGGTAATCATGTCTATCATGAAAATGTCGATATTACCGCGGATCAATTTTATCGATTATTAAAAGTAGAAAAAGATATTCCCACGATTTCTCAAATCTCAATGCCTGAGATGCAGCTCGTTTTTGATGATCTTAAAGCTGCTGGCTATGATCAAGTGCTAGTCATCGGTCTCAGCAGTGGCATTAGTGGTTATGTCAATAATTTAAAAACTTATGCGCCCTCTGTGAAAGATTTAGCCGTCCAAGTCTTTGATTCACGAACGGCGTGTGCCGGGACGGCGAATATGGTCAAATTGGCTGCTGCAATGGCTTTGGCTAACTATGATTTAGCCACTATTTTGAGTCAATTACGGCGTTTACGCACCATGACTCAGACGGTGTTTATTGTGAATAGTATGCGGCATTTGGTCAAAAATGGGCGGATTTATAATAATAGTAGTTTAGCGGGGACAATGGTCTTACGCAACAAGCCAATCATTACTTTTAATGCGCATGGTAAAATTCAAGTCTTGGGTAAAGAACGGACGTTGAAGAATGCCCAACAAGCCGTTCAAGATGATTTTGACCGGTTTGTGATCACACAACAGTTACCCGTACGCTTAGATATTATCAGTGCGAATGATCCACAGATTGCGGAAGACTGGGCGAGTGAGTTACGTTACCAATTTCCGGCCGTCCGCGTTAAGACTGGCGAAATTGGGCCTTTGATGGGGACATTGACAGGTGAACACGCGCTTGGCATGATTTGGTCCTTGGATTGGAAACCACTTTTGACTAATCTGAATCAAGCTGATTAAGAACTCATTTGATGAAAAAAACACATTTGAAGAATCTTTATGAAAAAGTTCTGATTTATTTCAGAACTTTTTTCATGGTCGAAAATTCTTTACATTATAAGGTTGGAAACGGTCACATCAACTATTGGTCTATACAAAATTCAATTAAACCGACTTTGATATAAACGCACGTTGTGATAGGATTTGTGAGGTGTTGAAAAAGAGAACAGGGAGAGATTGGTATGAAAACATATTTTCAAAGGATGGGCCAATCACTAATGTTGCCGATTGCGACGTTACCAGCAGCGGCAATTTTAGTAGGGCTCGGTAACTACTTACCGAAAACGTGGTTATTATCACGTTTTATGATTAACGGCGGCGATGTCGTTTTAAACAACTTGGCATTATTATTTGCGGTTGGGTTAGCCATCGGGATGTCAGTGAACAAAGATGGCGCCGCGGCGATTGCCGGCGTAGTCGCTTACTTAGTGCCAACAACCATGTTGAGTCCCACGAATGCGATTGGGCTCGCAAATTTACTTAATGTGAAAGCTAGTTCATTAAATGAAGCTTTCAAATATGTTGATCAAAATGTGTTAGTCGGCATCTGTGCCGGGCTAATTGCGGCGGCACTTTATAACCGGTTTCATGAAGTGAAGTTGCCGATGGCGTTGTCGTTCTTCAGTGGCAAACGGTTAGTGCCGATCATTGCGGCATTTGTCATGCTATTCTTTACCGCAGGCATGTATTTCGTTTGGCCATTCGTGTATGGCGCCATGGTCACCTTTGCGACGAGCATTTCTAAACTCGGCTTTGTGGGGGCGGCATTATACGGATTCTTTAACCGCTTGTTGATTCCGACAGGGTTACACCACGCGTTGAACTCGGTTTTTTGGTTCAATGTGGCTGGAATTAATGATATTGGAAACTTTTGGGCCAGCAAAGGGGTCAAAGGCGTCACTGGGATGTATGAAGCGGGCTTTTTCCCAATCATGATGTTTGGATTGCCCGCTGGTGCCTACGCCATCTATCGCAATGCGTTACCAGAAAATAAAAAAGAAACGGGTTCCTTAATGTTAGCTGGTGCGTTTGCGTCATTCTTTACCGGCGTGACGGAACCACTAGAATTTTCATTTATGTTTGTGGCCTGGCCATTGTACGTTTTGCACGCTATCTTCATGGGGTTATCTTTGGGATTTGCAGCCATGATGCATTGGACCGCTAGTTTCTCATTCAGTGGTGGTTTAGTGGATTATTTGTTGAGTTTCCGGATGCCGTTGGCAAATAAACCGTACATGTTGATCGTTCAAGGGCTAGTCATGGCAGTCATTTATTACTTTGGCTTTGATTTTGCGATAAAAAAATTCAATTTGAAGACTCCTGGGCGTGAACCAGTAGCGGCGACTGATACTGGGGCGACGACGATGGTTGCGGCAGAGACGACGGATGATAAATTTATGCGTCAAGCAAAGCAGATCTATGCGGCGATTGGTGGTCATGATAATATCAGTGTCATTAATAATTGTACGACACGTTTACGGCTTCAATTAAAGGATACGGGTAAAGTCGATCAAGCTGCCGTGAAAGCAGCGGGAGTGCCCGGATTAAATGTCTTGGATGTGCATAATATTCATATCGTGATTGGGACAGAAGTCCAGTTTGTCGCTGAAGCCTTACAGACATTGTTTAGTGGTAAAGTGGCAACTGAACCAATCGTTTCTGAGACCCAAACGGCACCGGCAGCCACGACGGCTACGAGTAACACGACCGCAACCGTACCAGTGACAACGATTTTACAGGCACCCGCAACCGGGACGTTGATGCCGATTAGCGCGGTGGCTGATGAGACTTTTGCGCAAAAGATGCTTGGCGATGGCTATGCGGTGGAACCGACGGATAATGAAATCGTTGCGCCAGTTAGTGGCGAAGTCACCAGTATTTTTCCAACCAAACATGCTTTAGGTTTGAAGACCGCTTCAGGGTTAGAAATCTTGTTACACATGGGGATCAACACGGTTGAAATGAACGGTACGCCATTTACGTTGCACGTGGCTAAAGGCGATCAAATCGCGGCCGGTACCGCGGTTGCGACGGTTGACTTGGCAGCCATCAAAGCCGCTGGTAAAGCGACGACCATGATGGTGGTTATTACGAACATGACCGAAGTACATCAATTGACCTTAAATCAAACTAAAACCGTTATTGCTGGTGATATTGTCGGTGCAGCGGAATAATGACTATAAAACGCTAGTTGACAGGAATCTGTTGACTAGCGTTTTATTTAATTAGCACTTGTTTAACTTGCCGCTCCGGTTGGTCTGGACTGATGCTGGAACGTGGTGGCCACGTTTGTGAGCCAAAAGGCGGTCTCACAAGCCGGGCTTTCTCTAAGCTGGAAAATTCACCAGCAACCGAAACGTGTTCGGTCCAACTGCTCCTTCCACTTGGGTCACCATCACAACCACTCGGAAAGCCACCGAGTAATTGTGGTAGCTAGGCAATGCTCAGGAGCAACCCGTTGGTCCTCACACTCTGAAAAATTTCACCACTGAGCATCATCCAGCCCGCCCTGCGCTAAACATTACTTCTAATATTGATTAGTCTTTTGTTAGGTGTTGAGTTAATCAGTACCTTTTTGATTGAATTGCTATTCAAGTTTAAAACTCATTTGAATTGCGGTTAACTATAAAAATAATTTTTTCGTGTTTAGATATCATTGAATTTATGCTGGGTCACTGACGATAACCAATTTTGAGGATTGATTGACGTTGGTGTTTTAGATCCTAGATTGAGTCCCAAAACCAATTCAAACTTGGCTGACCGATTTGGACAAATCCGATATAACCAGCACTTATAAAGGGGGCTTGTCAAGCTGGTTAATTATTTTGAAGTTGGTATGCTGGAGTCGTTTAAGGGGGAAAGCAATCATGAAAAAAACTGGTTTTGTTGCAACCATGATGACTGCGACACTAGGTTTAGGCGCGCTTATGGCGACGACTGCAGAAGGGACGCAGATAGATGATCAAGCGATGGTTCAAGCCATGACGAATGCTGGAACTGATCCATTAACAACTAGTCAAGAATTGACCGCGGCAGATCTGAGTTGGACCGAGAAACGGCATCAAGCTGCTGATTTGACGCATCGAGCAACGCCCAGAAAAGTTCATCAGGCGAATTTGGTTCAAATTTTACGTGGTTGACAGAGTAGACCTAAAATAAACGCTAGCAGGCTAACTTCTCATTTGAAGTCGGGCTACTAGCGTTTTTTGATTAAGCTTGATAATTACTGATTTCAATCAAGTTGTTGTCAGGATCACGGACATATAATGAAGTTAATTTGCCGTGAGCGCCGGTTCGTTCAACCGGGCCTGCAACGATATTGACAAAATAACTCTTTAAATGATGTTGGATGGATTCAATCGGATCCTTAGCGATGAAACATAAATCGGCACTCCCAGGCGTTGGTTGACCAGCGACAGGTTCATGCGGTTCATCGACGACTTGAAAGTTAATCTTTTGTTTGCCAACGAGGACGGCCTGACGATCGCCATCAATAGTGATGATGGGTAGATCAAAGACTTCATGATAAAAGCGTAAAGTACGCGGTAAGTCAGTGACGGTTAAGACGATATGATCAATGTCACGAATATTCACGAGCTCAAATCCCTTCAAAATAATTTCAGGTTTAAGTATACCACGAGCCCAACCACTATCGTTTAGAAAGGGCAAATCGATAACTTGATTTAGGATGACCCCAAACGAGGTATCATAGTGTTCATATTTGAAATCTGCATACCCTCTGACGTTAAATAGTAAGGAATACTGGTAAGATTAATGCCATCGAGACCCAATTGATATTGGGTCTACTCATGATTTAGCGCAGGGCGGGCTGGATGATGCTCAGTGGTGATCTTTCTCTTAGCTGGTGAATTGCCAGCTTAGAGAAAGCCCGGCTTGCGAGACCGCACTTTGGCTCACAAACGTGGCCACCACGTTCCAGCATCAGTCCAGACCAACCGGAGCGGTAAATTAAGACTTACCTACAATCCACTAGCGGTTCATATTAAGGGCAAAGTTAAGTCAAACACCTATCAAGGGCGCCTTGAATTTTGACAATAGCACCGATTCATAGTAAGGTATTAACTACTAAGAAGGAGGACTATTTGTGATAACGATTCGACCAGCTGATCAGGATGATGCGGGCCAGATAGCACCGCTAATTAATATGATCTTTGATGAAATGCAACTTGAGGAACTAGACGACATTCCAGAACCTGACTTAGAGCAGGCCATTACTGCCGCATATCAGACACCCGATTATTTGTCTGAGAAAGCGACGACGGTAGTGGCCGAGGCCGATGGTCAAGTGGTCGGGGTCGCATTTGGTTACCCTGACAAGAATGAAGATGCCGTGGATGACGTGTTAGCGCGCGTGACTGCAGGCAATGATGCGTTTGGTTCAGCGTTTGAAGCTGAAGCAGAGAGTTATGAACATGAATGGTACTTGGACTCAATTGCGGTTGATCCTAATTATCAAGGTCACGGGATTGGTGGACGCTTATTAGCAGCGTTGCCAAAGTATGCTCGTGAGGCCGGTCAGAAACGGATCGGTTTAAACGTTGATATGGCGAACCCTGGAGCGAAGAAACTCTATGACCGGTATGATTATGAAACGGTCGGGATTAAGCCAATTGGTGATCATATGTATTTTCACATGCAGTATGAGTTAGATAAGGACTTAGTCATGGCATAGAGCCGCTAAGCCTTAGTTGGCAGGCCTCGTTAGTTAACGGGGCCTGTTTTGCAGAGTTAATTAATGAAAGCGTAGGATGAAAACAAAATGGCTTTACTAGAAGTAAAAGACCTGTCGCAAAGCTTTGCCGATCGTAAGTTATATGAAGATGCTAACTTTACGTTGGAGCGCGCAGATCACATGGGTATCGTTGGCCAAAATGGGGCCGGCAAAAGTACTTTAATTAAAATTTTAACGGGACAAATTTTACCCTTAGAAGGGGAAATCAAGTGGCAACGGCATTTGCGGACGGGGTATTTGGACCAATATGCAGATATTCCTGAAGGCATGACCTTGTATGCTTTTCTCAAAACGGCATTCCAACGGCTGTATGATATGGATGCAAACATGCAACAGTACTATGCCGACTATGCGACGAGCATGGATGACGGTTTGTTGGAACGAGCCGGTCGGATTCAGGAAACGTTGGAAGCGAATAACTTCTATGATATTGAAACAGAAATGGAACGGGTCATTACTGGTTTAGGGTTGGATGAAATTGGTCGTGACCATGTCATCAGTGAAATGTCTGGTGGGCAACGTTCAAAGATTATTTTAGCTAAATTACTGTTGGAAAATCCAGATGTGATTATTTTGGATGAACCGACGAACTATTTGGACACGGCGCACATTACGTGGTTGGAAGACTACTTGAATGGTTTCCGCGGCGCCGTCATGGTCATTTCTCATGATTATGACTTCTTACAAAAAGTCACAAACTGTATTTGTGATGTGGCGTTTGGCAAAATCATCAAGTATCGTGGTGACTTCCAATCGGCGATGCGCCAAAAAGAAGCGCGCAAACAAGCGCAATTAAAGGCGTTTGAGAAGCAACAGGTTGTCATTGATAAGGCTGAAAAGTTCATTCGGAAAAATAAGGCCGGTTCGAAGTCGACAATGGCGAAGTCTCGAGAAAAGATGCTTTCGCATTTGGATCGGGTCGATCCACCGAGTGAAAATGCACACGCTAGTTTTGCTTTCCCTTACTTAGATACGGGGTCGCAAAACGCCTTGACCGTGGTGAAACTTTCAGTTGGGTATGGCAAGCCATTGTTGGCGCCAGTGACGTTCACAATGACGAATGGTGAGAAGTTAGCCTTTAAAGGGTTTAACGGGGTTGGTAAATCGACCTTGATTAAATCAATCCTGGGCGTCATCCCAGCTTTAGGTGGGAAATCGGACTTTTCACCCTCTGCCAAGATCAACTATTTCAACCAAGATTTGGAATGGGATAATCCTGAATTAACGCCGTTGCAAACGATTCAAAATGATTATCCGACGATGTTACCGAAAACGATTCGGACTAAGTTGGCTAAATGTGGGATTAACGCCGCAAACGCAATGAAACCGATGCATCTATTAAGTGGTGGGGAACAAACTAAGGTGAAGCTAGCTTTGCTGGAATTGATTCCTAGTAATTTCTTGATCATGGATGAACCAACAAACCATTTGGATGATGAAACTAAGGAAGGCTTGAAACGGGCTTTACAAAGTTTCCAAGGTAATTTAATCTTAGTCAGCCATGAAAGCAGTTTTGTGGATGATTGGGTCGATAAAGAATTGAACGTTGAAAAGTTAAGTTTGAAAGAACGACAAGGCTAAAAGTGATCAATGTCATCAATGTCATCAATGTCATCCAGAGATGGGTGGCATTTTTTTAGCCATTATTTGATTGAACTTGAAGGTGAGGGCCGTTCGTCTGCGATTCTCAAGTGGCGAGCTTTACAAAATAATTACACAGAATTTACGATTTTTTGATGGTGTCTCACCAATGATTCCACAATAATGAAAGTAGCTTGAAAATTAGCAATAAGTTTTCATAAGGAGCTCATTAATGGTGCACAGTTTTTTTTATAGTGTGATGTTGATTTTATTTTTATTGGGACTTTTGGGACAGTGGGTGTATCGGGCCTACTTTCAATTATTATTAATGGTACACAGCATTGAAATTTTATTTATGGGTGTCGTCGGTTGGTACACTTTTGGACCAATGATTATTTTGCCATTATTAGGATTATGGTTAACTGGTTTAGTGATTATTTATATGATGAATCGCTTCCCCAGTTAACGCAAAAATAGCGCTGATCACTCAACTTGTTAGATGAAAGTTGGGTGATCAGCGCTATTTGGTTACTCGATAATTTGACTAATATCATGGTCATCGGGGAGCTTGAAGCCGCGATTAGGGACACTGGTTGAGAAGACGATCTGTGTGCTAGTCTTCCCAAAAGTCTGCAACTGATTGACGAAATCGTCTAGTTCTTGAGTTGATTCAAAAATGACTTTCAAAATTTGCGAATACTCGCCAGTGACACAGTCGCACTCTAAAATGTTGGGAATCCCTTCCACAAATGGATAAAAACGTTCCTTTTGAGTGGGTTCCAATTGGAGTTGAATATAAGCTTTGATCCGATAATTTAATTTTTGATAGTTAAGATTTGCCTGATAATCACGGATGATGCCGCTCTTTTTTAAGCGCGTGATCCGTGCGGAGATGGCTGGTGATGAGATGAAACATTGGTCAGCTAAAGCCTTGAGCGAAGTTCGGGCGTCCGTTTGTAAGGCGTTCAGAATCTTCAAATCAGTTTTGTCCATGGAAAAACGCCTCCCTAAGTAATTAGTAGTATCATAGCATACTTTCACAGTTGTTTTTAATCTTATGGTTAACTTTCCTAAGAAAGGATAACAACTTTACTGTTGAATATAAATAGGGTTAAAATACGACTATGAATTAATAAATTGTTTGGGAGGCTGATAAGGTGCAAACAGCTAGAGTTCGTGTTGCCGTGACAACCGTGTGGCGACAACCACGTTTACGGTCAATCGATCGGGCAGCCCTGGATAGTCAAGGGCTGGGTGATTGGATCGCACAAATGACGGATGCTGATTCGGTGGGGTTAGAGCACGATAACTTATGTGTGACCCAAGCCCTGTTTAATGATCCCGTGTTAATCGAGCGGCGTGTCGGTGGCTGGGCCTATGGTTATGTGGGCTCACAAAAAGATGCCCAACATCCGCAAGGTTATCCGGGGTGGTTCTGGGCCGCACATCTGTCTACGGCTGAATTGCCCCTCCAAACGGGTCCAACGGTAGTGATTCGGCGGCCATTTACGCCATTATTGCGACCAGATGGCAGTACCATTTTGCAGTTGAGTTTGGGAACGGAATTAGCTGTGATCTCGACTAAGAATTCTCTTTATGATTTGGTACAGACACCGCTAGGGCCAGCGAAAGTCGCCAAACGAGCCACACAATTTGATTTTCCAACGGTAAATTTAACGGCCGGACAGCAGTTGGTTAAGTTAGGTGCTAAATTTTTAGATTTGCGTTATTTGTGGGGCGGTTTGAGCGCATATGGTTTTGATTGTTCTGGTTTTGTCTATGCGCTTCACCGCTGCATTGGGGTGACATTGGCGCGTGATGTGAGTGAACAAGTGGCGAATGGTCAACCAGTTAGTTTGGCCGACGCACAACCGGGTGACTTGTGCTTTTTTGCGCATCAGCAAGGACAGGGTGTGCTGCATCATGTCGCACTGTATGCTGGCGATGGTTGGTTACTGCATTCACCAACGCCTGGCAAACAGGTGACCTATTTACAACTATCGGCGACGTATTTGCAAGATGAACTCGTACAAGTCCGACGAAATTGGTAATTAAAAATTAAATGAGGCGAAATTAGGGTGCGAAAGATAAGTTTGCTTAAATGGCTGTGTTTAGGATTATTAGTGGTCGTTGGGTTAAGTGGTTGCGCGAAGACCACCTCTTCATCAAAAACGACTCCTGCCAGTCAAAGTTCGAAAAAACGTCAGTCGCCATATGTGACGAGTCAGCGGCCGACGTTTTATGTTCATGGTTTTCAAGGAAGTGCGAAATCGACTAATACCTTGATCGCACATGCCGAAAAGACTGCTCACGCGCACAAAGTGTTGGTTGCGACCGTCAGTACCAGCGGCAATGTGACACTCAGTGGCCAGTGGAAAAAGGGAACAAGAAATCCCATTATTCAAGTCGTCTTTAAAAATAATTTAGCACAATATGATCAGCAGAGTACCTGGTTAGCAGCGGTCATTACAGCGGTAAAAGCGCAACAGTCGTTTAAGACTTATAATATTGTGGCGCACTCGGCTGGCTGTGTGGCCAGTGTCAACATGTTGATGACGACACAGGCGAAGGGTTTCCCGAAGATTCATAAATTGGTGACGATTGCCGGTCCCTTTGATGGGGTCGTGGGCGAAGATGATGTTGCTAATCAGAACTCATTTTTAAGCTCTGGACAACCGAAGTATGCACACGCCGCTTATGAATTACTGGTCGCTAAACGGACAAACTTTCCGAAAGGCGTGCACCTGCTCAATATTGTTGGTAATTTAGATAATGGTTCCAATGAAGATGGGTTTGTCACGAACGTGTCTGCACGTTCAATTAAGTATTTGTTGCGCGGCCGCCAAGTTCACTATACTGAAAAAGACTTTTATGGTAAAAAGGCTCAACATAGTCAATTACATGAAAATCCTAAAGTAGCTTTAGCAGTAGATCGTTATTTGTGGCATCGTTAAACACACAAAAGCGCTGACTTTTTGGTCAGCGCTTTTGTTATAGGAAAAATAGAAAATAAGCTAAGCGAATTAAATGATATAAGGCATATAGCGTAACAAGATAAACCGCTGAAATACCCCCATAGACGAGACCTTTATAACTATGCATTTACAGGACCCCCTTGATTGACTAGTTCAAGTGTAAAGCGGTTACGCAAAAATGACAACGCTAACACCCTCCATTTGGTTAGAAAGTTTAAGAATAGCGTAATAGAAAGGCAAACCATTAGCTAAAAGTTCAAGAGTATGGTAGAGTTAGTTCTTGGTTTGGGACATGTGGATCAACCAAACCGATGATCAAAGTAAGAACCTCAGATTTTGAATAAAGTAATTTTTAGTATAAAGTACTCTGCCCCAGTATCAATACACAGAATTATTTACCAAATTTCCTGAGCATTAGGGAAGGACGTAATTAAATGCGCGTAACAATTAATAAAGGTCAGCAGGTTTATTCCGATATTCCATTAATGACCGCTCGACAACGCTATATCAAGGCGGATGTCTGGGAAATCAAAAAAGCGATTATTGAAAAGTCAGCAATCAATGGCTGGACCGTACAAGCTTTACAAATGAATTAAAAAAATAACGGTAGGCCACGACGCAACTTGTCGTGGCCTTTTTGTAGGAGGTGTTTGAATGCGTGATCAGCAAGTCGTCAATCGGCCCTTAATTAGTATCACCAATGTCATCTGGAGTTTTGATCAGACGACCCAACAATTGCTCGTCTTATTATTGCAACGTTCACAAGCGCCATTTAAAGGAACCTGGGGATTGCCAACAACGTATTTACGCACAGCTGAAAGTGCTGAGGCTGCGTCATTACGCTTAGTCCGGGAGAAATTGGGCCTCAGTTTGCCAACCTTCCATACTGAACAGTTGGCAACTTTCACGAATACCCGGCGGGGGCCGGGTGAACGAGAACTTGCCTTAACCTATATGGTGTATTTACCTAGTCAACCCACTTTAGTGCCGGGTTATGGCGCGCAAGCGGTTGATTGGTTTGCCGTGGTTCCTGATGCTAATGGTTATAATTTGGCTGGGCATGGGCTGACCTTTCAAGGATTACCAGAAACCATTGATGCCACCACTTATTATCAGAATCAGCAACCGTATGTGACGGCTAATGGCCTCACCGCCGATCATACGTTGATTTTACGAACCGCCTTGCTACGAGTTCGTAATCGGTTGGATTATGCACCAACGATTTTACTCGTGTTAGGGGACCAGTTTACTTTAAAACAGGCCCGTGAACTCTACGCGATTTTATTGCGTAAACCGCTTAGTGCCATTGATAATTCTAATTTCCGCAAAACCCATGTCCATCTATTTAACGAAATTGGTCTAGTTCATCAACGCGCATCTGGCCGTCCCGCCAAAGTTTATCGGTTAAAAACCGACAGTTGACAGTGAAAATTTCACATGGTAATCTGATGACACTTAAAGGTACAAAATACCTAAAATGAGCACTGCTGCTATTTAGGACAATCATGGGGGATTGAAATAATGGAAGTTAAGGGTAACAAACTTTTGCTGCTGATCGGGACGGCGTGGCTTTTTGACGCCTTAGATGTGGCATTATTATCATTTATCATGCCGGTGATCAAACAAAGTTGGCATTTATCAGCCAGTCAAATGGGAGCCGTCAGTGCCGTCACGTCATTGGGAATGATGATTGGGGCACTCGGCTGTGGCTATTTGGCGGATAAAATTGGTCGTAAGCCAGTCTTGATTGCAACCTTGCTATTATTTTCTTTTGGGAATTTATTGCTCACGCTGGCACCAAATGTTGGCTGGTTCTTGGCCGTTCGATTTATTACTGGGATTGGCCTTGGGGGCGAATTACCCGTAGCCGCTACGATCATTGCGGATCATTTTACCGGGACCAAACGCGCGCGAATGTTAGTCTTAGTCGATAGTTTTTGGGCATTCGGTTGGATTTTAGCTTCAGTCTTATCATTTGTCATTATGCCAAAATTTGGCTGGCGAATAACGGTGCTGATTACCGCCTTGATGGGACTTTATGCGCTATTAATGCGGCGTCATTTACCCGAAAAAGCTAAGACGGAAGTGACGACGAAATTGGCTTTTGGACCGGCGTTGAAAGCAATTTGGTCGGCAAAATATCGGCGGGCAACGTTCTGTTTAAGTACACTTTGGTTTATCATCATGTTTGCTTATTATGGGATGTTCCTATGGTTGCCAAGTGTTCTGGTGATTCGAGGATTCTCGGTCGTTCATAGTTTTGGCTATA
This sequence comes from Lactiplantibacillus brownii, assembly GCF_031085375.1. Classification (NCBI taxonomy): domain Bacteria; kingdom Bacillati; phylum Bacillota; class Bacilli; order Lactobacillales; family Lactobacillaceae; genus Lactiplantibacillus; species Lactiplantibacillus brownii. Next base: position 2,035,785 of record NZ_JAVCWF010000001.1, on the reverse strand, counting down.
CGGTGTTAATGAGTTTGGCCCAATTGCCAGGATACTACTTGGCGGCTTGGTTAATCGGTAAATTTCCTCGTAAATGGGTCTTGGCCCTCTACTTGATTGGGACGATGCTCAGTGCTTGGGCCTTTGGGTCGGCCACGACTGAAACGATGATTTTAATCAGTGGGGCGTGGTTGTCGTTCTTCACGCTTGGTGCTTGGGGCATTATGATTGCATTCACACCGGGGCAATTCGAAGTTTCAGCTCGTGGAATGGGGATGGGGTTTGCTCAGTCCATTGGGCGGATTGGCGCGACGATTGGGCCTTACTTGGTTGGGTCATTGATTGCGGTTGGATTTAAAATTCCAGCTATTTTTATGGTCTTTGTCGGGGCTCTAATCATTGGCGTGATCGTTTTATTATTAGGTTTGCATGATGAAGATCGTTAAATAATTAGTTTATTGTGTCTGGGGTATTAATTATCCGAGGCATTTTTTATTGCACATTAATTAGCCAATATAAATTTAAATTTGCGCCATTTTCTTGGAAGCTTGCTTGACACAGATGGTTACTGAAACGACCATGATAAATTCATTTATCAACCGATAGAAAAGCTGATAAATAGGCGTTTTTAGAGGTGTAACGGGTTGCCAATCGTGCGAATAACTTCTATGATTAAGCCGATAATACGATCGGGGTGAAGAAAATGGCAAAAGCAAAATTACGATTCAAGGCGGAACAAAGTGCGCGTTTACGATCACAATTAATGTTAGCAAGCGCTAATCTTGAAATCCGACAGGAACCAGTGTTGCGGCGGTTAGTTCGGCGTGCGGGGCATCGATTGCAACTGACCGGAGATAGTGCGGCAGTTGCCCGCCAAATTGGGGTTGACCTAGGGTATTATTTGTTTTGTCATGAGTATGAAATGCCCCGAGCCGCCTATGATTTATTGGCGGTCGCCCAGCTGGTCGCAACTGAACCAATTAAACCGGGGCGGGTGGTGACTTTACGGACAGGTCGCAATAAGCCACCTAAAAATTGAGATCATGGAATAACACGTTGCTTTATCCTAGAATTGCATTAAAATGAAATTAGTAAACTATTGGAAGAGGGATCTTATGGGAAAGAACGCGCGGTTAAGGAAGTTAGTGTTTGCAGGGCTATTTGCAGCAATTATTTTTATCGGTATTAGTATTTTAAGGATTCCATTACCTGCAATCGTTGGCCGACCTTTCATTCACTTTGGCAATATTTTGACGGTGATTGCGGTGATGCAATTGGGATTCGGCTATGGCGCCACGGCCGGAGCGATTGGTTTAGGACTATTTGATATTTTAAATGGTTATGCGGCAACCGCATGGCTAACCGTTTTGGAAGCCATCATTTTGGCGGCAACCGTTAGTTTATTTTTCCAACTAATTGGCTATGATGAACAGCACCTATCGAAACTCTATCTTGTTTCACTGGCCGCCGGAGTCGTCAAGATTCTGACTTCTTGGGGCAACGGCGTGATCGTTGCTTTGATGGCCGGGACGTCTTTGAAAGTTGCGATGATTGGCGCGTTTTCAAGTCTATTGGCAGCGACCATCAATTCGATTGCTTGTTTTATTTTAGTCCCGCTTATTTATAAATTATTGTGTCAGCTTGGTTTTAGCCGGACACGCTTTAACTAAATTTACGCCACCAACTTGATTTTATGGGTTAGTGGCTTTTTGCTTACAAAACTGTTAAAAGAAGCACCTCCGCATGATGGGGAAGTGCTTCTTTTTAGAGTCCTATTAGTCCTGTTTGCCCGACTTGATCTTGTATTTTGAAATGTTCCCTAAATGTTCCCTTTTACCTTCTAACAGCTTCTCATTGGTTCTTAAAACAAAAAAAGGAATGCCGTCATACCGGCATTCCTGCGCACCTGTTCTGGTAGGTGACTAACTGTTATGGAGATGGCGAGAGTCGAACTCGCGTCCAAGCATATTGCCCTTCGGATATCTACGATCATAGGCATACTATTTGAAATTCGCCATTACAAACGCCGCATGTCAGGGCACCCAGTAATGACTAACCCGATTAATCTCTTCTCGCTACTTCAGGTGTGAGCATTGAGCGTAAGTCCACTTAATTTAGGACCCAGATCTGAGACATGGACGATCTCAGGAGGATCTACGGTTAGCGCTGTTTAGGCAGCTAAAGCGTAAGAATTGTTATTATTTTTTGCAGTTATAAATAAACTGAGTGGTTTTACGTGGCACAACCACGAATCGCAATCCGAACTCAAACTATACCTGTCGAATCCAGAACATCCCCAAATTCGATACAATCATAGTTTAGCATAGTCGCTGGCGACTGCCAACTAATCTGTTTGACGATGTAAGCGTGCCATCATTTTACGGACGTTCATGGATAGTGCCATTACTGCCAAGATGATTAAGATACCACCAAACAAGTCAAAGCCAGTCAATTGAACATTTAAAAAAGTGACTGAAAAAATCGTTGCGGCTAATGGTTCAAAGGCATCTAATAAACTGGCGGTTGTAGGTAAAATATCACTGAGGCTACGTGCAAACATGAAGAATGGCGCGACCGTTCCAAGTAAAATGATGACAACAATCAGCAACCATTCGAAAGCATTTAGGCTTAAAGAGACCGTCCAAGCGGGTTTGATGACCATTAAGAAAATGCCAGCGATTAACAGACCCCAACCGGTAATCGTCAAGGCCCCGTATTTTGGCAATAATGGCCGTGGAATTAAGGTATTCGTAGCCACACCAATGGCTGACAAGCCGCCCCAGAAAAGCACGACTGGTGAAATGGCGAGACTGTTCAAATGCCCATGGGTCACAATTAATAGCGTGCCAACGAAAGCCATCAGCATACCAATCGCTTCAGCACGTCGGGGCTTGACGTGTTTGAATAAGAAATAATAAATGCTAATAATAAATGGTCCGAGAAATTGAATGATGGTCGCAATTGGGGCGTTGCCGACTTTGACTGCTTCAAAGTAACAAAGTTGAACAGGAATGAGCCCTAATAAGCCGTAACAGATGACTTGAATCGTATCACGATGTTGTCGCCAAATTGCCAAGGGCTTGGTGCCAGCGAGTTGGGCCCAGATCAGCATAATAATGCCAGCGCTAATCATCCGAATTTGAGTTAACCAAAGTGGGGTGATATGTGGATTGTGGATGAAGAGGGTACTCGCGGCGACACCCGAAATGCCCCATAGAATGCAGGCGATACTCGCAAGCAGCACGCCACGTAAATGATGTTGAGTGGTCATCGAATCGCCCACCCTTGAATAAATTGTCCTTTTAAATGCATGTCTCGCACCCCTATTCTGAAAATTAACCAGCGCTTTTCATTATAACAAAGTGCCATGGCTAACAGGCCTGGCCGTAGTGATTTTTCACGCAATTATCATGCCCTTGTTATTTTCAACTGAGATGAGCTTTCTGTATCCAGAAATGGGGGACCATGCTATGATAGTGACAACTGAGTTCTTATCAAATTTTAATTTGGAGGATCAAACGATGAAAGCAATTATTACAGTGGTAGGGCAGGATCAAGTTGGGATTGTTGCGACTGTTGCTAACGAATTAGCTGAATTGAACATCAATATTATCGATATTTCACAAACGTTGATGGCGCAAAATTTCACCATGATGTTGGCTGGCGAATGGGACGATCACGCCTTGAATTTTGCGACGGCGCAAACGGCTCTGACTGCGTTGGCAACCAAAACAGGCTTGACGATCCATATTCAACGGCAGGCGGTTTTTGACGCCATCCAGAAATTGTAGGTGTCTTGATGGAAAGCAAATCAATTTTAGAAACGATTCAGATGGTGGCCGAAGAAAATTTGGACATTCGGACGATTACGATGGGAATTTCATTATTCGATTGTATCGACAGTGACGGTAAGCGGGCGCGGCAAAAAATTTATGACAAGATTACGACTAGTGCGCGTGATTTAGTCACCGTTGCTGACCAAATTCAAAGTGAGTATGGAATCCCAATTGTGAATAAGCGGATCGCGGTCACGCCGATTGCCATGGTTGCCGCGGCCAGTGCTGATCATGATTACGTGGCCTATGCTAAAACTTTAGATCAGGCTGCGGCCGCAATTGGGATTGATTTAATTGGCGGTTTTTCCGCGCTAGTTCAAAAGGGCTGCCAATCCGGTGATGACAAGTTGATCGCGTCTATTCCAGAAGCATTGGCGAGCACGAAGCGGGTCTGCAGTTCGGTCAATGTTGGTTCGACGCGTGCAGGCATTAATTTGGACGCGGTCGGTCGCATGGGACATATTATCAAGGAATTGGCTGCGACGGACCCCGTCAATTGCATGAGTTTGGTCGTGTTTGCGAATGCGGTGGATGATAATCCGTTTATGGCGGGAGCCTTCCACGGTGTCGGTGAAGCTGACCGTGTGATTAATGTCGGAATCAGTGGTCCGGGTGTGGTTAAACGGGCCTTAGAAGCGGTTCGTGGTCAAACGATTGATGTCGTTTCAGAGCAGATTAAGAAGACCGCTTTCAAAGTGACGCGCATGGGACAATTTGTGGGCACGATTGCGGCCGAACGATTAGGCGTCCCCTTTGGGATTGTCGATTTGTCGTTAGCGCCGACGCCCAATGAGGGGGATTCTGTCGCAGAAATCTTGGAAGAGATTGGCCTTGAAAGTGTGGGTGCACCAGGGACGACCGCGGCATTAGCTTTACTCAATGATGCCGTGAAAAAAGGTGGCGTCATGGCTTGTGAGCATGTAGGTGGTTTGTCTGGGGCCTTTATTCCAGTTTCTGAAGATGCCGAGATGATCCGGGCCGTCAGTACGGGTCGGCTGAATATTGAAAAACTTGAAGCGATGACGGCGGTTTGCTCGGTTGGGTTGGACATGATTGCCGTGCCTGGTACAACGACTGCCGCAACCATCAGTGGGTTAATTGCGGATGAGGCGGCTATTGGCATGATTAATAATAAAACGACCGCGGTCCGCGTGATCCCTGCCGTTGGCAAAGACGTTGGTGATTCGGTTGAGTTTGGCGGTTTATTCGGACGAGCGCCTGTCATGGCGATTAATCCCAGTCAACCAACGACCTTTATTCAACGCGGTGGGCATATTCCCGCACCGATTCATTCTTTTAAAAATTAAGAGTGGCATAAAAAAGCGTCTGCGAGAGACGCTTTTTTACTAGTTGCCATTAAATTAAGCCATGGTTTAGTCAATGCGCAAGGCTAAAAATTGGTTTGCAAAGTATAAGGCCTGCTCAGCGTTGACACGACAGCCACGCAAGTCAACGGGTTGAACGCGCAGTGCTTTGAATTGGCAACTGCGAAGGTCACTTTTGTTTAGTGGTGTATTGGTGAAATCGGCATTATCTAAGGCACAGTCTGTCAGGTGAGTTGTTTTAAGACTAGTTTCCATGCAGTTGATTTCTGTCAGTCGGCTAGCTTTAAACGTCACACCCGTCAGCTTCATTTCATTGAGATTGGCTAGATTTAAGTTGCAGGCTTCAAATAGAATGTCTTTAAAGAAGCTCTGATCAAAGGTTGTTCCAACTAATTTGCAATTAATAAAATGCACCCGATACCAGCTTGATTTTTCAAACTGACAATTCGAGAGGTCACAATTTTTGAAAATAACATCGGTCACCTCAACGCGAAAAAACTGATTGTGGGTAAAAATCGTGTTCTCAAACTGGCATTGTTCAATAATAGGATGTTCACTCGTTTGAGCAGTAACTTGTTGATCGGCAATCAGGGCGTTGTTGAGTAACTGATCCTCATCATCGTAAATGGTCTGAAAGGCAGTTGGTTGTAAGGTTGTCGGGTTTATTCTTGGGGTTTGCATGGCTAATTTGCTCCTTTTTATTACTATATTAATATAGCAGGAATGCTTCAGTTTTTTAAGATATTATCGCCGAAAAGTGGGTTTGAGTTTGTCGAAACCATGATTATCGCCATATTTCTTTCACAATTGTGCCACGCTTTGTTACAAAATTGTTGATATACTAGGACTGATTATTAGCCCGAAGTGGGGTATGATTAGATTTAGGTCAGATGTTTGGCAATTTACTGAACATCGTATAAATTTATCGTGAAGATAAGAATCGATAAACTTGGAGGACGATGATAATGAAATTATTAATGATTGAAGACAATAAATCTGTCTCTGAAATGATGGCAATGTTTTTTAAGAAAGAACAATGGGATGCTCATTTTGCCTATGATGGGAATGAAGCTGTTTCGATGTTTAAAGAAGACGTCGATAGTTGGGACATGATTACGTTGGACCTCAACTTGCCTGGTAAAGATGGTATGGCGGTTAGTGCAGATATTCGCAAGGCATCACCAACTGTACCAATTATTATGTTGACTGCTCGAGATTCTGAAAGTGATCAAGTTTTAGGCTTGGAAATGGGTGCGGATGATTATGTGACCAAGCCATTTTCACCAATTACTTTGATTGCACGGATCAAAGCGTTGCATCGGCGGGCCGATTTAGGTAAGGCGACACCGACCGAAGTTGGTGATGATGCCGTCAGTGATTTCGATGTGCAAACCGATCATTTTAAATTGAATACTAAGACACGTGAAGCCTATTTGGCTGGTCAACAAATTGAAGATTTAACACCCAAGGAATTTGATTTGTTAAAGACGTTAGCGCAAAAGCCGCGCCAAGTCTTCTCCAGAGAGCAGTTGCTCCAATTAGTCTGGGATTATGAATACTACGGTGATGAACGGACCGTGGATGCACATATCAAAAAGTTACGGCAGAAAATCGAAAAAGCTGGTCCTCAAATCATTCAAACGGTCTGGGGGGTTGGATACAAGTTCGATGATAGTGGAGTTGACGCTAAATGAAACTGATCTACCAACAAATGCTCGCGTTTTTTGCGGTGATCATCACGGTGATCGTTGTGTTAGGTTTTGCGTTTATTCGAACCACTAAAACCATGATTTACCAGAATTCTTGGCAACAACTCCAGCAGTATGCCACTAGTATTGAAAAAGAAGCGATTCGTTACAATACACAAACGAAAAAAGTGGTGGGTTTTAACCAACAATTCTTAAATGATGGGACCGCAATTTTACGTGATCAACATATTCATTTTTCAGTATACGATGCGAATAAGAAGGTCGTTTATCCGACTTCGATGGGATTGAATAGTGCGCCCAGTGGCTCATTCTATGCGCCTAGTATTTCGATTGCTGACTGGAAAAAGTTGAAACAAAATAAGACGATCACCAAGTCACCACACGTGTCGTTCAAATCTCGTAACCATGATCGCCCCGTGAATACACCGTCATTACGGACGATTGATGTCTTAGTGCCATTGTTCTATAAGAGTGGCACGACCAAGAAGTTTGTCGGCGCGATTTCGATGGGGTCGTTTGAACAAACGTTACAAGCGAATGAACAACAAATCGAAAATAATTTGTTCATTGCGTTGCTTGTTTCCGGTATCGCAGCGTTACTACTGAGTTACATTTTGGCTCGCTATTCTGTTCGGCGAATTAATCGCTTGCGGTACGCTACCCATTCAGTGGCGAGTGGTGATTTCGATATTCAAGTTGAGAGTAATCACAAGGATGAAATTGACGACTTGGCGGATGATTTCAATGGCATGGTGAATTCTTTACGGTCTTCTAATGAAGAAATCAAACGCCAAGAGAAACGGCGGCGTGAATTTATGGCTGACGCAGCGCACGAAATGCGGACGCCATTAACAACGATCAATGGGATTCTTGAGGGCTTGGCTTATGACGCCATTCCAGAAGAGGATAAGGCTCATTCGATCGAGCTGATGCAAAATGAAACGAAACGCTTGATTCGGTTGGTCAACGAGAACTTAGATTATGAAAAGATTCGGACCGGTCAGATTGCTTTAAATAAGACCAATTTTGATGGGACTGAAGTTTTACACAACTTAGTTGAACAACTCACAAAGAAGGCGGCTGCTTCAGAAGATCAATTTAAACTGACGGCACCCGATGAACTGCCGGTGTGGGCTGATTATGACCGATTCGTACAAGTGTTATTCAATATCATGCAAAATGCGATTCAGTTCTCACAAAAAGGGACGATCGAAGTGACGGCGCGTCGAACGGATCACGCTGCCGTGGTGACTGTTCAAGATCATGGGATTGGGATGACGCCTGATCAAGTGAAGAACATTTGGGAACGGTATTACAAGGCTGATCCTTCACGGAAAAACACGAAGTATGGTGAATCGGGCTTAGGCTTGGCCATCTCACATCAATTAGTCCAACAACATGGTGGGTCGATTGAAGTCAAGAGTGAACCAAATCAAGGAACCTGCTTCACGGTAACATTTCCGGATAAAGGCTTTGATAAGCCAATTATTGAAGATTAAACTAGCACTGAAAGCGTGGTCTGAGTGTGTTTTGCTTGGATCACTTTTTTGTTGAATAAAACGGGGTCAACGCACAACTTGTAGTCGCGCTGATGCCGCGAATATGTTACTCTTAACATGGCTGTGAACAGCGATTTACCGCTATTTTAGATAAGTAAGTTAAAATCTAGTCACCTTGATGGCGTTAGACTAGATTCATCAGAATTGAACGAATAGGAGCAACAACATATGCAAAAAGTACAAATTACTGGGAATTCCCAACGTAAAGTTAAAGACGGTTATCCGTTACTTGTGGAAGATGATTTAAAAGATCCTAGCATGAAATTGACGGATGGGTCCTTTGTGACCTTAATGGCGAGTTCACAATTTATGGGCTATGCCTTGATTGCCAAGCATCGTCGGCAATTGGGTTGGGTGCTGAGTGTGGATGAAACGCAGACACCAACGGTCGATTATTTCCGTAAGTTATTCAAGACGGCGTTAGTTCGCCGTGAAACGACGATGGCTGAAAACTTACCACAACGTGTTTTCAATGCGGCCGGTGATGGTTTAGGTGGCGTGACGATCGATCGTTACAACGACTATTATGTGTTCACATGGTACGCTGAAGGCGTTTATCAACAACGTGAAATGCTCTATGCTGCATTTGAGACGGCCACTGATCACCAGTTTAAGGGGATTTATGCGAAGTTACGTTTCAATGTTGGTGAAGCCAACTTGAAGAGCCAACTTGTGACGGGGACGGCTGCGCCAGAACCTTTATTGGTGACGGAAGGTAATGTGACTTATCCTGTTCATTTACAAGATGATCTCAATACGGGCCTGTTATTAGATATGCGTCCAATTCGAGAATGGTTGGCTGGTGCTGAATTACAAGGGAAGACGGTTTTAAACTTATTCAGTCAAGAGAATGGTATTACGGCTGCTGCGGCTGTGGCCGGCGCCGCTAAAACGATTTCTATTGAAACCAATAAGAAGGGTGCTTCGGCGACTGCGGAACAATTGGCGATGAACAACATCGATCCAGATAAGCACGAGATTCGGACGATTGAAGTGCCAAATTATTTGGATTACACGGCCAAGCATCATTTGAGCTACGATGTGGTTGTGGTCACTGCGCCAACTTTTGCACGAGTAAAGAAGCAAAAGTTCCAAGTAGCGACCGATTTAACCGATTTATTGGCACAAGCTTTGCCAACGGTTCGGCGTGAAGGCCAATTAGTCGTGGCAACGACCGCCAATAATTTCTCCATGAAGCGATTCAATGAAGCCGTCAGTGATGCCTTTATTGGTAGTGATCGAACATATACGGTTACCGCTACGTTCCGTTTACCGGATGATTTTGTCACGCGTAAAGCTTACTTAGCCAGCAACTATTTGAAGGTTTTGGTCCTAACATTAGATAAATAGGGCAAAATAACAGCTTAAATAAAAAAAATTTAAACCGAATTTTGGAGGCCGTTTTCATTACTTGAAAACGGTCTCTATTGATAAAGAAAACGAATTCATGAAAATATAAAAATAATTATATTTCAGCTGTGAACGCTATTTAAGACTGGTAAAACGGTTACTTTCCTGATAAACTTATTTCTTGTCGTTAGGCATGAGAGAAAAAATAGAAATGAGGATTATGATTAATGGGAATTCTAATTGCACTGATTCCTGCAATTGCGTGGGGTAGTATCGGCTTAATTAGTGGTCATATGGGCGGTTCTGCGCGGCAACAGACCCTTGGTATGACAATGGGTGCTTTGGTCTTTGGGCTCATTCTTTGGATTGTGAAACAACCATCCTTAACCACGGCGGTCTGGGTCACCGGGATTATTTCCGGTTTGTTCTGGAGTGTTGGGCAAGGACAACAGTTCACATCAATGAAAGCAATTGGGATTTCGCGGACCACCCCAATGTCGACCGGGATGCAGTTAGTGGCCAACGCCTTAGCCGGAGTATTGCTGTTCAATGAATGGCATGGCAAGATGTATTGGATTGGGTCAATCTCAGTGATCGTCTTGATTGCTGGGGCAGTTTTGACCTCTTTAACAGACCGTTCTGATCCGAATCGCCGGCTATCTGAAAATTGGGGCGTCGGAATTCGGGCACTGATTTTATCAACGATTGGCTATGCAGGTTACACGATTGTCGTGCATTATGGGAATGTTGATGCGCAAGCGGTCGTAATGCCACAAGCGATTGGGATGTTGATAGGGGCCTTAGTTTGGTCCTTTAAAGACAAACCATGGACACAACGAGCTACTTATCGAAACATCATCACTGGTTTGGTTTGGGGCGTTGGAAATTTATTTATGTTCATGGCCATGGCTCAAATCGGTCAAGCGATTGCGTACTCACTTTCACAAATGGGCATCGTTATTTCAACTTTCGGGAGCATCTATTTGTTAGGTGAGCGTAAAACGAAACGGGAAATGGTGTATGTCATCGTGGGGTCTATCTTGGTTATTATTGGTGGGGTCGCCCTATCCTTGATGAAGGCTTAGTAAAAAGTTTTACCTGAAAATTAATTAAATTATTTTAAAAAGGTCTAAAACGCAATCAGACGCGATAACAATTCGTTATCTGCGCCTTTTTTGATTGATAAATTTACTTATTTTTTACATAATTTACGAAAATTCACGAAAAAACCGGGTAAGCGCTTTTCATTCGGTTCGCTCCTATTGTATAATGTGAGTTGTTAAATATGTATAGAAAGAGGTAATAATAAATGGCACACATTTCATTTGACAGCTCTAATTTAACTAAGTTCGTGCATGATAACGAACTTGGCGAAATGCAAGCTATGGTCACAGCTGCTGACAAGGAGCTGCGTGAAGGTACTGGCGCCGGTAATGATTTCCGCGGCTGGTTAGACTTACCACTAGATTACGACAAGGAAGAATTTGCCCGCATTAAAGCGGCTGCAAAGAAGATTCAATCAGACTCAGACGTCTTAGTAGTAATCGGGATTGGTGGTTCATACCTCGGTGCTCGGGCAGCCATTGAATTCTTACATGAAACATTCTGGTCATCACTTTCACGTGAAGACCGTAAATTCCCACAAGTTGTCTTTGCTGGGAACTCAATTTCACCTTCATACGTCAACGATTTAATTCATATGATCGGTGACCGTGACTTCTCTGTTAACATTATTTCGAAGTCTGGGACGACGACTGAACCTTCAATCGCTTTCCGGGTCTTCAAAGAAAAGTTAATTGCGAAGTATGGTGAAGCTGCAGCTAAAGGCCGGATTTTTGCCACAACTGACCGCAAACGTGGTGCGTTGAAGCAAGAAGCTGATGCTGAAGGTTACGAATCATTCGTTATTCCTGATGACGTTGGTGGCCGTTTCACTGTTTTGACTCCAGTTGGTTTATTACCAATTGCCGTTTCTGGTGGCGACATCGATTCATTAATGAAGGGTGCTGCTGATGGTAAGAGTCAATACAGCGATGCTGATTTGACTAAGAACGAAGCTTACCAATATGCTGCTTTCCGGAACATTTTGTACCGGAAGGGTTATACCACTGAAATTCTTGAAAACTACGAACCAAATATGGCGATGTTCTCAGAATGGTGGAAGCAATTAATGGGTGAATCCGAAGGGAAAGACCAAAAGGGGATCTACCCATCATCAGCTAACTTTACGACTGACTTACATTCATTGGGTCAATATATCCAAGAAGGTCGTCGTAACTTGATGGAAACTGTTGTTAAGGTTCAAAATGCTACGAGTGACGTTGACATTCCTAAAGAAACTGAAAACCTTGATGGCTTGAAGTATCTTGAAGGCAAGACAATGGCACAAGTTAACACTAAAGCCTTTGAAGGGGTTATTATGGCCCATGTTGATGGCGGTGTTCCTAACATGGTCGTTAACATTCCTAGCCAAGATGCTTATACCTTAGGCTATATGATCTACTTCTTCGAAGCTGCTGTCGCAATTTCTGGTTACTTGAACGGAATCAACCCATTCAACCAACCAGGTGTTGAAGCCTACAAGAACAACATGTTTGCGCTACTTGGCAAGCCTGGCTATGAAGATTTAACTAAAAAGTTAACTGCACGCCTTAAATAAGCGTTCAGCAATTTAAAAATTTAGAAGCTCTCAGAATTAGCATTTAATTCTGGGGGCTTCTTTTTTTGTCGTAATTGCCGCTAACCAATCTTAATCTGGATTCTTGATTGAGTCCTAACATGGTCGAGGCTTCTTAATGCATCGTATGGACTAATTTCAATCAATTTCTAGTTGGACTACTAGTTACGACGGGAACTAGGGCGAGTCGAAGCCGGTTAAAGAGGCGGAACGACAGGCGCAAGTTAAGCTGAAATTTATAAGATTGATAGCCTATTTGATTTGTTCTTAAATTGACATAATTAAGTCGCCCGAATTTTACCTTATTTGAATCGTTGGGCTTAAATGATAGATTTATTAATATTTTTAATTAATTTTTGGCATTTTAAACTGATTGGATTCGATTAATGTATATACAATCGTAACCAACAATAACCAGCAAAATACAAGCGAACTATTTTAATACCATCTAATTTGAGTTTATGGAATGGGATAACCTAGCTATTTACTCTAGTTTATAAAGTTTCCAATTGTGGATTTAATGGCAATTGAACTAACTATGCCGGTTCTATTAGCTCTCCGTGAATTCTGTGCAAGCAAAGTGACTTTCTCATTTTCACGGTCTGGAAAGGCACCTTTAACAACCCCCGTTATGTTTCCGATATTAATAATTCGATGATACGATAAAAAATGAGAACTATGATTAAAGGGTTGAACATAATTCTGAAGTCATAATTTCAACTAAGATTTCATTAATTAAGTTGGGGTACTTTACGGAGATTTGAAGAAGGAAGGCATAATTTTGAAGCTTTTAAGGAATAAATCGTTCAAAGGGGATCCAAAATTACATTATAAGATGTTCAAAGTTGGTCGTTCATGGGTATTTACCACCATGGCGACTTTTGCATTAACTGGTGCCTTGCAACAAACGGTTCATGCGGATAAAACGACTAATAATGATGCAGTGATTGAAACTGAGGCTGAGGAAACCCATGCAGCGAGCTCGACGGCTGACGAGCAAACTGATCCGGCTGCGACGACTGACTATCTGTCTGCGGCTGCACTTGCCGGGGAAACCGCTGGCGAAACAACCAGTGATGAAACGAGTACGGCGACGATTTCTGCTGCCAGTAGCTCGACAGAATCAAAGACGCGTTCAAGTTCAGATGAAGTAAACAGCAATGCGTCTTCGACAGCTTCGACGGCGGATCAAACTGCCACAAGTAGTGCTGCGAGTGAAGCCAATGATGATGCGGCCAAGACGGCCAAGTCAAGTTTGGCCAGCAGTAGTGCTGATGAAGCTAAGCAGACTAGTGAGCGACAAAGCACTGCAACCGATAATCAATCAGCGGCAACCAGTAAAGATACTGACACAACCACGACCGGCTCCGATGCTGGTGTTAAAAGTGAGAGTGCTGTAAGCGATACATTAGAAGATATCAAGGCAACAAGTACTTACGATAGTTCGGCAGCTAATTCTGATACGGCAAATAGCCAAGCAACCAGTAGTGAAGCAACTAATTCAGCGGCTACGACTGATACCACTGTAACGACCACTGATCAAACGGATACGACTTCAAATAATGCGAAAACTGAGGAAGCCGCGCCAATTACGGATGCAGAATTGACACAAGTGGTCAATGAAGCTCGTGAGATTGCTGATCAAGCGAATGAGACGTTAAAGGCCGGGAGTGGGGTCAACACTGATAGTTCGGTTGCTAATTCTGCAGCGAACGCGGCAAGTCAAGCGGCTTCATACGCTGACGCTGCTAGCAGTTATGCCAGTTTAGTGAATACGTTGCAAACCCAAGCAGCAACAAGTGCGGCTCAAAGCGCCTATGATGCAGCGCAGACTGCAGCGGAGTTGGCGAAACATTACAATAGTTTAGCCAATATGTATTTGGATGCTTTAGCCAGTGGTACGGGTGCCGCAACTGAAAATACGATCAATTATGCCAATGCGAGTTCTGCAGCGATGTCAGCTGCCGCTGCGGCTGATGCGGCGGCGGCCATTGCAGCCTCACAAGCCGAAGTAGCGCGGAGTGCGGCCACACAAGGTCTAGTTGATCTGGCAAGCAGTACGAATGCTGCCGCAAGTTCAGCTGCCGCTGCGGCTAATGCTGCCGCAAGCGCTGCTGCTGAAGCTGCGAATAACGCTTACTTGGCGATGCAATATGACAAAAACAATGCCAGCGTGAGTGCGGCCTATAACACGGCAAGTACGAATGCTGCGGCAGCTTCTAATGCTGCGATGAATGCTAATCAAGCCGCTAGTTTAGCCGCAGATGCGTATGCCGCGACCGTGGCTGCTGCTGGTAATGACGATTATGAAGCCGGCAGTACCGCATACTCAAACGGTACAGTCAATATGACGACGGCTATCGCTGAGCGTACGACAGCGGATGAAACCAATGCCAACGCCCAAGCTGCGGCCACACAGGCCAATAGTATGGCCGTTTCAGATGTGGCGTCCTCAGCAGCTAATGATGCCGCTCAGGCTGGCAATTCTAGCAACCAAGCATCCTCAGCGGCGAGTGAAGCGGCAAATTATACTGGGACTCAGGCTAGTGAATATGCCTCAAATGCTAAAGCTGCTTCAGATTCAGCTGCAGCCCAATATACGTTAGCAAATTCAGCCGCAACAGCTGCTGCGAGTGCTGGTACCGCGAAGGAAGCTAATTCATTAGCTCGTGTCGCGGCTAATGCGATGTCAGCTGCGGAAAGTTATGCGGTCGAAGCGGTGGTTAATGCCGAATTGGCTAAAGAACTTAGCGCCGATGTCAGCAATAGTAATGAGGATAGTTCAGCGGCGAGTGCAACTTTAAATACCGCCAATCCTAATATTAATGTCGGTGAAAACGCGAACTTGACTGGTGCGGTTACCCCTAACAAAGGGACCGTTAAAGATTCAACTTACCAATGGTACATGTCGACAGATAAAGTAAATTGGACGTTATTGGATCAAACCAGCACTGATGGTGTGCTTAATTTACCATTATTACAAGCCGGAACTTATTATTTCCAAACAGTGGTTTCTGGGAGTTACAAGTCAGGCTTAACGACTAAAAAGTATACAGCGTCAAGTAACGTGATTACGATTGTCGTCACTGATCCGGCTGGGACTTATGACAATCAAGCTAGCAGCTCAGCAAGTCTGGCTTCTAGTCACGCTTCTAGCGCTAACTCGGCTGCCAATGCGGCCAGTGATGCCATTAGTTCGGCCAGCTCTTCAGCGGATCTAACGGGTTCGTTAGGAAGTTTCTATACGAGTATGGCTCAAGACGACTACAAAAACGCCAATTCCTATGCGAACTTAGCGACGAGTGCTGCGGCCGCTGCTGAAGCCGCTAGCAATAGTATTGCCGGCTATCAAACTGCTGGTGATTATAGTGCGGCTAGTTCATGTGCGGTTGCTGCGGCAAGTTACGCAGTAGATGCTTCTTCATATCGAGATTCGGCAGATTCGTGCTATGCCTCAGCAATTGATAACATTAATCAGGCGTTAGATAATGCGGCTTCTGAAGCTGCTGATAGTGATGCGGCCAACTATTTGGCAGATAGTTATGCTAAATCGGCAGCCGCGGCAGCTTCTTCGGCTGCCAGTGCTGCGGCAGCCGCGGCTTCACATGCTAACGATGCCAATAATGCTTACACAGCTGGTGGTGATTTTAACGCTGGGACTGATGGCAATTTAGCTGCAGCTAGCAATGCGGCTTCGACCGCACAATCCTATGCTAATGTGGCACAAGAACAAGCTAGCATTGCCGCTTCGTATGCTGCTGATGGTCTCTATGCCAAAGTAGAAATGGCCATGAAGTTAGCGGCTCTGAATAACACGTATGCGAATAATTATTTGGTTGCCGCTGCCAGTGCTGCTGCCGCAGTCACTCAAACAATTGTGGATGCCCAAACGACTTATTATAATTCGATTGCAACGGATGCAAAAACTGCTGCTGCCGCCGGATCAGCCGCTGCTAGTGCTGCAACTTCGACTGCGGATTCATTGGCAAACCAATATGCAAACAATACTGATTTAGGAAATTCCTATGTGAATGCAACTCGTAGTTATGCGACAGACGCGATGAGTGCTGCTGCTGAAGCCAATGCCGCCGCTGCTAATGCCGCTAAATATATGTCATTAGCTAGTTCAGCGGTTGCTGCTGGAAACTTTGCGGATGCTAGTTCATATGTTAGTTTAGCGGAACAAGCGTCTACGGATGCGACGTCGTATGCCGCGACCGCTAATTCGATTGCCAACTCTAGTGGTGATGCGGCGGCCCAAGCAGCCAATTACTCTAACAGCACAATCCCTGAGAATAATAAAAACACTGGGGATGCTGGAACGATTTGGGGCTCGGTCGTAAGTGCTGGGATGACTGCACAACCGGCTAAGTCAACTTCAACCAAAAAAGGCGGTACCATTACGCTTTCAGGGGCGTGTGCTTTAGGAATAGGTCTTCCAGCAACTGGGGTTACCACCACTTGGAGAGTTCAAATTAATGGGAAATGGATGGACATTGCTGATGCCGGTCAATACCTGACGATTCTTAGTGAAGACAATAATAATAGTAAAGGCCTACTTTTGAATGTGATGACTGGTCGTAGTTCAATTGTCTTACAACTTGCTGACGATTTCGACGGCACCATGATTTTCCAGATGGTCTCAGTGTTTGATGGTCATATTATCGGTGTCTCTAAGATTGCGAGTGATGTCGCAGAAGTCGACATCTATGATGATGATATTCCTGCAAGTGAAATCACAATTGATGGTGATGACTATATTATTCTCTCCAATGTTGACGGTGCTGATGTCACTGGTGATGATGGTGCGGATAACAAAACAACTTACCAATTTAAGGCTATAACAAATCCAGGTAACGCTACTGGTGAAATGACTTGGTCCACAAGTGACTCCAGCATCGCGACGATTGATAATGCTGGGTTGTTAACGGCTTATAAAGCTGGGACCGTCACGGTTACTGTAACCATTCACAATGCTGATGGGACTTCATATTCATACTCAATGACGATTACGATCGGTAATGGTTTAGATGATCAAAATGTTTCCGCTGGTGATGACTTCACTTGGGTACCAAAGGGAACTAATACTGGTGACGATAGTGATATGACGTATCAATGGTACTATTCACCAAATGCTGATGGGTCAAATGGCATTGCGATTGATGGTGCAACCAGTGATCAGCTAGATTTCAATAGTGTTCAGGTGGGTCAATCTGGTTATTATTACTTGGTTATGAAGAATGGTGACCAAACAGTCACGTTAGGAACGGCCTATTTAACAGTCAACTCGACACAAACTTCAGATGCAAATTCTGCTGCAGATGAAGCGACCGGATCGACTTCTGACGCCAATTCATATGCCAATGTTGCTGGATCATATGCTGATATTGCGGATGAGTACTCAGATGTCAATTCGGCAGCAAATCAATATGCACAACAAGCAGCCGAAGCAGCAAGTACTGCTGCCGAAGCAGCGTCTGAAGCTGAAGCCGCAAGTGCCGCTGCAGAAACTGCTCGCCAGAATGCCAATTCTGCTGAAGCAGCTGGTAAAAATTCTGAAGCTGCCAGCCATGCGCAAAAAGCAAAAGAGGCTGCGAGTTCAGCAGCAGCAGCTAAGAAGAAAGCTGCTGATGCCGCTACCCACGCCGGATATTTTGCGGGATTAGCTGCGAATGAGTCTATAGACGATACTGATACAGATACAGACTCGGATACTGATACTGACTCAGACACAGATACTGACTCAGATACAGATACCGACTCGGATACCGATACCGACTCAGATACCGATACAGACTCAGATACCGATACAGACTCGGATACTGATACTGACTCAGACACAGATACAGACTCAGATACAGATACAGACTCGGATACAGATACTGACTCGGATACAGATACAGACTCGGATACAGATACAGACTCGGATACCGATACAGACTCGGATACAGATACAGACTCGGATACCGATACCGACTCAGATACGGATACTGACTCAGATACAGATACAGACTCGGATACCGATACAGACTCGGATACCGATACTGACTCGGATACCGATACTGACTCAGATACCGATTCTGATACAGATACCGATACAGATACCGATACAGATACTGACACGGATACCGATACCGACTCAGATACAGATACAGACTCGGATACCGATACTGACTCAGATATTGATACTGACTCAGATACTGATACAGATACCGACTCAGATACAGATACTGACTCGGATACTGATACCGACTCAGATACAGATACTGACTCAGATACAGATACAGACTCGGATACCGATACCGACTCGGATACAGATACTGACTCGGATACTGATACAGATTCAGATACAGATACCGACTCAGATACTGATACAGACTCAGATACTGATACTGATTCGGATACTGATACTGACTCCGACACTGATACTGACTCGGATACCGATACCGACTCAGATACTGATACTGACTCGGATACCGATACCGACTCAGATACAGATACTGACTCGGATACTGATACCGACTCAGATACCGATACTGACTCAGATACCGACTCCGACACAGATACTGACTCGGATACGGATACGGATACCGATACTGATTCAGATACCGATACCGACTCCGATACTGATACAGACTCGGATACAGATACCGATACTGACTCAGATACCGATACTGACTCGGATACCGATACCGACTCAGATACTGATACCGACTCGGATACCGATACTGACTCGGATACAGATACTGACTCAGATACAGATACCGACTCAGATACTGATACAGACACAGATACTGATACTGATTCGGATACAGATACCGACTCCGACACAGATACTGACTCGGATACAGATACCGACTCAGATACCGATACTGACTCGGATACAGATACCGACTCAGATACAGATACTGACTCAGATACAGATACCGACTCCGACACAGATACTGACTCGGATACGGATACCGATACTGATTCAGATACAGATACCGACTCCGATACTGATACAGACTCAGATACCGATACTGACTCAGATACGGATACCGACACCGATACTGACTCGGATACTGATACAGATACTGACTCAGATACAGATACTGACTCAGATACAGATACCGACTCGGATACAGATACCGACTCAGACACTGATACTGACTCAGATACAGATACTGACTCGGATACTGATACCGACTCAGACACTGATACTGATACTGACTCAGATACTGATACTGACTCAGATACCGATACCGACTCTGACACGGATACCGACTCAGACACGGATACCGACTCAGACACAGATACTGACTCCGATACGGATACCGACTCAGATACCGATACTGACTCAGATACCGATACTGACTCAGATACTGATACTGACTCAGACACTGATACTGACTCAGATACTGATACTGACTCAGATACTGATACTGACTCAGATACCGACTCAGACACTGATACTGACTCAGATACGGATACCGATACTGACTCAGATACGGATACCGATACTGACTCAGATACCGATACTGACTCAGATACAGATACCGACTCGGATACTGATACAGACTCAGACACTGATACTGACTCAGATACCGATACTGACTCTGATACCGACTCCGATACGGATACTGACTCAGATACCGATACCGACTCGGATACTGATACCGACTCTGACACTGATACTGACTCGGATACTGATACCGACTCAGATACGGATACTGACTCCGATACCGATACCGACTCAGATACTGACTCTGACACCGACTCAGATACGGATACAGACTCAGACACGGATACCGACTCAGACACGGATACAGACTCAGATACGGATACCGATTCCGACACAGATACTGATTCGGATACGGATACTGACTCGGATACCGATACTGACTCGGATACAGATACTGACTCGGATACAGATACTGACTCGGATACCGATACTGACTCGGATACCGATACTGACTCGGATACCGATACTGACTCGGATACAGATACTGACTCAGACACTGATTCAGATACAGATACCGACTCGGATACCGATACTGACTCGGATACCGATACCGACTCAGATACCGACTCAGATACGGATACTGACTCAGATACCGACTCCGACACTGATACTGACTCGGATACAGATACCGACTCTGACACGGATACTGACTCAGATACCGATTCAGACACTGATACTGACTCAGACACTGATACTGACTCAGATACCGATTCAGACACTGATACTGACTCAGACACTGATACTGACTCAGATACTGATACTGACTCAGATACGGATACTGACTCAGATACGGATACTGACTCAGATACCGATACTGACACCGATACTGACTCGGATACCGATACTGATACTGACTCGGATACCGATACTGATACTGACTCAGATACGGATACCGATACTGATACTGACTCAGATACGGATACCGACTCAGATACTGATTCAGATACTGATTCAGATACAGATACAGATACCGACACAGACACAGACACGGATACCGATACGGATACTGACTCAGATACGGATACTGACTCAGATACCGACTCAGATACTGATACTGACTCAGATACGGATACCGATTCCGATACTGATACTGACTCAGATACCGACTCCGATACGGATACTGACTCAGATACCGACTCTGACACTGATACTGACTCAGATACCGATACCGACTCGGATACGGATACGGATACCGACTCGGATACAGATACTGACTCAGACACGGATACCGACTCAGATACAGACACTGACTCGGATACTGATACCGACTCGGATACCGATACTGACTCGGATACAGATACCGATTCCGATACAGATACTGACTCAGATACAGATACCGACTCAGATACCGATACCGACTCAGATACTGATACCGACTCCGACACCGATACTGACTCGGATACCGACTCAGATACCGATACTGACTCGGATACCGATACTGACTCAGATACAGACTCAGACACGGATACTGATTCCGATACCGATACTGACTCAGATACCGATACCGACTCTGACACAGATACTGATTCCGATACTGATACCGACTCAGATACTGATACCGACTCAGACACAGATACTGATTCTGACACGGATACCGACACGGATACCGACACGGATACAGATACAGATACAGATACTGACTCGGATACAGATACAGACTCGGATACCGATACCGACTCAGACACTGATACTGACACTGATACCGATACCGATACCGATACCGACTCCGATACAGATACTGACACTGATACAGATACTGACACCGATACTGATACCGATACCGACTCGGATACGGATACTGACTCAGATACTGATACTGACTCAGATACAGATACCGACACCGACACAGATACTGATACTGACTCCGATACCGACTCAGATACTGACTCGGATACTGATACTGACTCGGATACTGATACTGACTCAGATACTGATACTGACTCCGACACCGACTCGGATGCTGATACCGACTCGGATGCTGATACCGACTCAGATACCGATACCGACTCAGATACTGATACTGACTCGGATACTGATACCGACTCTGACACTGATACTGACTCGGACACCGATACTGATTCCGATACCGATACCGATACCGACTCGGATACAGATACCGATTCCGATACGGATACAGATACAGATACTGACTCAGATACCGATACCGACTCAGATACTGATACCGACTCAGATACTGATACCGACTCCGACACCGATACTGACTCGGATACGGATACCGACTCAGATACTGATACTGACTCGGATACCGATACTGACTCGGATACGGATACCGATACCGACTCAGATACGGATACTGACTCAGATACCGATACCGACTCTGATACTGATTCAGATACGGATACTGATTCCGATACGGATACGGATACCGATACCGACTCAGATACGGATACGGATACCGATACCGATACAGATACTGACTCAGATACAGATACTGACTCAGATACTGATACGGACTCGGATACTGATACAGACTCAGATACTGATACTGACTCAGACACTGATACTGACTCGGATGCGGATACCGACTCGGATACCGATAC
Source organism: Lactiplantibacillus brownii (assembly GCF_031085375.1). Lineage (NCBI taxonomy): Bacteria > Bacillati > Bacillota > Bacilli > Lactobacillales > Lactobacillaceae > Lactiplantibacillus > Lactiplantibacillus brownii. The sequence continues at coordinate 2,013,285 of NZ_JAVCWF010000001.1, read as the reverse complement.
GGACTCGGATACCGATACTGATACCGATTCAGATACAGATACTGACTCAGATACAGATACTGACTCGGATACTGACTCAGACACTGATACTGACTCGGATACCGATACTGACTCAGATACAGATACTGACTCGGATACTGATACTGACTCAGACACTGATACTGACTCGGATACCGATACTGACTCAGATACAGATACTGACTCGGATACTGATACTGACTCAGATACTGATACCGACTCCGACACAGATACTGATTCAGACTCAGATACCGATGAGGACTCTGATGGTGATCAAATCAATCCAGGTCCTGACGGCAATAACAACGGTGGTAATGGTAACGGAAATGGTGCCAATGGCGGTAACAACACTGGCAATGGTAACAATAACACTGGTAATGGGAACAACACCGGTGGCAATAACGCTGGAAATGGTTCTAATACTGGCAGTGGTAACGGCTCAACCAATAATAATCAGATTGTTGGTGGTGGTAATGGTGGTAACGCAACTAATCCTGGCAACAACGGTGGTCAGTCAAATGGCACGGCTGCTGCGACGGTTCAACCTGGCAATACCACTAATCAAGCTACCACACAAAATGCTGGTAATGCCGTCGGTTTGAGCTATACACCTAGTGCTTTGACAACTGCTCAGGGTGGTTCAGCGACGAGCCCTGCTGGTGTGACTGGGACGACTAATGCTGCTGGAACCCCAACGGTTACTTTAGCCAACGCTGCACAACAAGGAACGAATAGTGATACTGGGAATACTGCAAAGAGTAAGCAGAAGACCAAGAAATCACGGAAACAACGCGCTGATGTTAAGCGTGGTAAGACAAAACTTACCGCTGCGGCTGATACTGCAACGAAGCAAGCCAAGCGTGATGATGACAAAATTACTTCAACTAACAAATGGGCAACAGTTGGTGCTTGGACCGCATTAGTGGCCGCAGCCGGCTTGGGAGCTTGGTTTGTAGTGGATCGTCGTCGTCGCCAACGCTAAAATTCATAAGTGACTTAATGAGCCAATTAATAATTAACGTGGTAAATTAGGGCTGAATTCCCGGGATGACTGATTATTAGTCGTCTTGGGATACATAAAAGATTAAAAATGGGGTAAGTAAATGCAAAAAGCAATGATCAAGCAATTGAAACAGTCTGTGTTAGCCGTTGGAAATACGACCGATCGTGCCACTCAGACCGTGACTTTGGCGTTATCGGTGTCAGATCATCGGCATCGCGCAAAAGTTCAATTTATTCGACGGGGGACGTTTAACCAAGCTTGGCAAGTGGTCGCGGATAATCTAGCCCAAACGCCGCAACAAAGTTGGGTTCGTATTGAAGTCGTTCAGTCTTGTCAGCGACTGGCACGCGCTGAATTTGAACAGCGACTCGCTGCAACTTTTAGGATGAACTATTGGCGAGATGGTATCAGTTTTGATGCTGACTTTCAAACAGCTTTACTGGAAATGGAAATTAATGGGCAAGCATTTTTCCGTCCCAGCGAAGCACACCGAATTGGTCGAAATCGGGCCGGTGCCTGGGTCGACTATGATCGAGTAGTGCCTTACTTAACGCAGCGGCAGGGCAGCTTACCATTGGATGTTCAAAAAACTGAATTCATTTGGATCTTTACCACTGCGGGGATTTTCACGGACGGTGAACAAATCTGGCAGTTATCTGACAAAGAAGATTGTGGTAAAGGTATCCGCGTGCTCACAAACCCACAAGCCGAGATCAAGAATGTGATTGAAGTGGGCGAGACATATTTGATTAATCAAATAAAGGCTGATGGTAAGTTTATTTATGGCTATTATCCAAGCTTACAAAAGGTTTTATCCAATTATAATTGTGTACGACATTTTTCTAGTTTATACGCTTTATTAGAAGCGATTGAATTTACTGGTCGGACGGCTGATTACGCCAAAGTAAAATTGGCCATCGAGTGGGGACTCAAGAATGCAACGATTGAACGTGATGGCGCATTATATATTGACGACAACGGGGAACTCAAACTGGGTGGTCAAGCGCTGTTATTGTTGACCTTGTGTAAGTATCAATCCGTTACGGGTGATAAAAGTTTTGAACCGGTATTATTGAAGACTTTTAAAGGTGTCCCAGCGTTTCGTCAAGCAGACGGTAAGTTAGTCCACGTTTTAAACACTGATCTCTCACTTAAAAGTGCCTATCGCATTATTTATTATGAGGGCGAAATCGTGTTTGCTTTGTCCCGCTTGTACGAATTGACTCATAACCAGGACGTTATGGTGTTAGTGCAAGAAATCTTGGACTATATGGTTGCTCATGACTATGGCAAGTACCATGATCACTGGATTTCTTATGCAATCAATGAGGCACTACAAGTCTTTCCTGACCGCAAAGACTACATGGCTTTAGGACTGAAAAATGTCTTTATTCATTTAAAATTTATTGCAGAACGTGATACGACTTATCCAACATTACTGGAATTGGTTAATGCAGCAGTTAGGATGACGGATATGGTCAAGGCATCGGGAAATGATGCGTTGCTAGAGCCGTATGATTTGATCCGATTACGACAAGTCTTTAAGGCTCGGGCCGAATATGAAGTCACAACTGGACAGTTCTTACCGGAAATTGCGATGTATCTCTATCATCCGCAGAAATTCATCGGTGGCTTTTATGCCCGCCACGACAACTTTCGGACCCGAATCGATGATTGTGAGCATTTCTTGTCAGGGTTGATTAATTATTATAACTATACGTATAAGTGAGGTGGGGTTAGATGTATTACTTTATTAATGAATATTTATTGCCAAAAAATTCCAGTGTGGAACACAGTGCGATGCAACGGGTGAAATTATTTAACCATTACCGAACACCAGCCCAGATTGTCACGAAAGCTTATGATCGATTATTACATCAGACGTTACAAAAATTTAATGTCCCCGATCAACATGTTTTAAATATGTTTGATTATTTTCAACAGGCTACGGCAGTCGCGCCAGTTGTACGACATACCGAAGATTTACATTTGCCGGTCGCTTATGCCGTTGAAGTCGGGAATAACTTTAGTCGCGTTTTCAATGGTGATGATTTAGTTGAAAATGTCGGTTTTATTCCAGGAACCATTGGCCGGGTCTTTTATCAAGAATACTTAGATAATCAAGGCAATCGACTATCCACGGATTTGTGGGATTGGCGTGGGTTTAAATCAGCGACGCAGTACTTTGGTCAAAATGGCAAGTTAGTTATGGAACGCTATTACACGCCAGCCGGTGAGACGGTGATGGAGCAATATTTCGTGGCGAATACCGCTGGCGAACCATTGGCTTCACGGATTTTATTGGAAAATTATCAAGGCCAAGCGGAGCGCTTCTTTCAAAATACGACCCAATTGTTTAACTTCTTTATTGCTGAACTGAGTCGTTTAGATCCTGAGACCACTACCTTGATCAGCGACCGGCCAGGAACTGGGATTCAACCGTTGTTGCAATTGGACGATGCATCGCGTAAATACGTGATGGTACCAATTTATCATGCTAAAACGTTGAATGATCCGTTGCATGCGCCGATTGACGGTTTTCTAGAACCAGCCTTTGATAATGCGCCACACTTTAACGGTTTTATTACGCCAACGGCAGCGCAGGCCCAACATTTACAAACCCGTTATCCGAAGATGGCGGTGACGAATATTGAACCAGTGGCGACAACACCAATCGCGCAAAGCACCTTGCGACCATGGTCGGAACGTGGCAAAGAGTTGTTAGTCGTGGGTCGATTGGCACCCGATCGGCAATTAGATCAGTTGATTCGGGTCGTGGCTCTCGTGAAGCACCAACAGCCTGAAATTCAATGTGATATTTATGGGTTTGGTGACCCTGAGTATCAAAAAACGCTACAAAATTTAATTGGCGAATTGAAGTTGACGGCTAATGTGCGACTACTCGATTATCAAGCCGACTTGGCGGATCACTATGATGATTATCGTTTGTTAGTGAATACGGATATTGCGGATGGCGGGCCGATGTCGATGCTGGAAGCTCAGGCACATGGCTTACCAGTGGTCAGTTATCGTTTTGACTATGGTCCACAAGATTATATTCAAGATGGTCAGGATGGTTATTTAATTGGTGCCGGTGACCAGTTGACGATGGCAGATCAAATTGTGAAATTAATGGCTTCGCCGAAACTGTGGACCGAATTCAGTGAGGCAGCGTTTAAAAAGCAACATACTGAGCACACTTATTTGAAGACTTGGCATCGTTGGCAACGATTATTGGCGATTTAGGGGGGAGACCATGTATTACTTTTTAAATGATAATATGCAATTTTCAAAATCAGGGATCGAACACGCAGAACTCATGCGGTTACAATTATTTAAAGACCATCATGTGCCTGCCAAAATTGTCACGCGAATTTTTACGATGAACTTGCATGACGTCATGATGGGGGCCAAACTGGCGGATGACGACTTGGTTAACTTATTTGAATTCTTCTGTGGCAGTCAATCGGTTGCACGCAAGCCGTTGCAATTAGCCGATTTTGAGGTACCAATGGATGCAATCAAAACACGCAAACAGCGCCAAGTGCATGTGGTTCAGCACGGCAAACTTTTGATGATCATCTATTTACGCGGCAAGACTGGCGATGAGGTCAGCAACGTACAATACTTCGATGTCAACGGTAAAACCATCAAGATGGACTGGTGGGATACCCGCGGCATGCATTGTTTGGAACAACTGTTTGATTGGGATGGCAAGATTGCTCAGGAAGCCTATTTTGGGCCAGATGGCCAAGTCAATTTGGAAAAGTTACATCTATTGAATCATGCTGGTCAAGAACGGCTGACTTGGCGCGTGGTGAATTATCATGGCACGAGTTGGACCTTTAACGGTTTCCAGGAGCTAACGCGTTTCTTTTATGATGAACTGAATCAAAATGATGAGAGTAATGTCTTTATTTGTGATCGGACCGTTGAATGTGCCTGGGCACTGTTCAACATGGAAACAACCGCTAAAAAAGTGCTTCATTTGCATAACAATCATGTGGCCGATTCTAGCGATATTTTGCACTCAACACTGAACAACAATTATGCGCACGCCTTAAATAATTGGCACCAATGGGACGCTGTGATCTCGGCGACACCAGAACAGTCGGCCGATGTTGAAGCGCGGTTTGGCAAGGCAATCCCGGCGTTTACGATTCCAGTCGGCTATGTCGATGCGGCGACCTTAGCGGCTAAGCCCGTACCTTTTGAGCAACGGCAACCACATTTGATCGTGCAAGTTGCTCGGCTGGCACCAGAAAAGCAACCTGAACAAACGATTGCGGCGTTTCAACAAATTTTGGCGCAATTTCCAGATGCTCAGCTGGAATTCTGGGGTTACGCCAACGGTGACACGCAAAAATTACTGGAAGCTCAAGTTGCGAAAGCGCATCTGGAAGCTTCCGTGCATTTTAAAGGTTATACCACGGATGTGAATGCCGTCTATAATCGGGCACAATTAGGGGTTCTACCGAGTCGTGCAGAAGGCTTTTCACTGATGTTACTAGAAGCACAAGCACATGGGCTACCAATGGTCGTCAATGATGTCAAATACGGCCCGAGCGATATCATTCAAGATGGCGTCAGCGGTATTTTAACGACGGAAGGCCAGCAACAACAGTTGGTCGATGCGATGCTAGATCTATTGAGCCACCAAGATAAACTGGCCACTTTTAGCGCGGCCTCGTATCAAAATGCCAAACGGTACTCTGAAGCGGCTGTCTTTGACCAATGGCAAAAATTACTGACGTATTTTAAGACCGTGCCAGTTGCTACCGACTCAGTTAAGACTTATGAAGGAGTGAAGTAAGCACATGTTGATGTTAATGACCATCTATGGCAGTATAAAAACCGCGACTCGACTAGTCATCTACATCTTTTTGGGGGGCTTAGTGCTATTTGTTCGTCATCGTAATCGTAAAAAGTCGCGCCGTGAGATGGACAAGGATACCGAACGTCTGATGAAACGCACAAAAAAGGATGAGAACGGCAAGTATCCTTGGGAGAAATAGGTGAGTTCAGGTTTGACAATGTCCGGGATGATAGTTATCTTGAATAGGAGACCAGTACGAGTTACTGGTTAGTAAAGCCTGAGGGGTCTTGACCGTGAAAAAGTTAAATATTATTGAAAGTATTCTCATTGTGTTAGGGTTAGTCTTGTTTGGTGTCGGTAGTAAAATTGAATCTGTGCATCAGGCGGCGCCGTGGTTACAATATGCCGGTTTGATTCTCGTCTTTATTACCGGTCTTAGTGACGCAATCTATCGGATTGTCGCCAAAAAAAGCTTTTTAAAATAGCTGATTGAATTTTTAAGTGAAGGCTTCTGAAAATAGTTAAGTTAATCGTCATCATTTAGGCTGAGGCTTAAATGGTGGCTTTTTTTAGTGATTTATATTAGGCACAAAAAAAGCCGTCATACAAGGTATTAGGCACCTCATTGACGACTTACGAAAAGCTAAAATTGGGTATACTGGGCTCGAACCAGTAAATTACGGATTCAGAGTCCGCTGCCTTACCAATTTGGCGAATACCCAATAAACAACTATTTAATCTTAACTTTATGCACAAATCATGTCAAGAGCGAACCGCGATTTAACCGTTAATTTTTCACCGATACGCGTCAGAATTTAGCACATGTACTTTTTTGCAGCACTGCTGTACGATTGAGATAATGTCTAATGGAAAGTTAGGTGGAAAAGTTGGTGGTTGGTTTAATCGTTATCGCAATTATTTTAGGCATTGTGCTGGCCCTAGTGGCAGTTCTGGGGCTGAACAAAAATCCGTTATTCGAAGTGGTCACTGGTGCGGATGTGACGGCCACGAAACGGCTCTTTAATTTTGCTCCGGTTGTCCATTTTAAGTTGTGGCAACGGACTTTGATCCTAATTGCGGGTATCGCGGTGGTCGGGTGTATTATTGTTGCTTTAATCGCGTTTAAACAGTCGGCGACGCGTTTGTTTGCCAGTAGTTTTGATTTGGGCTTTCTGATTTACTTACTGGTTTTTCAGCAACTGTTACCTTATTATTGTTATCGTTTCTGGCAACAATCACCAGAACCACGGTCGCCGTTTCAACTTGCCGATTCAGCAACGGCCACCCGACATTTTAATGAGCGTTGGTTGCGGTCATTTGGATTAGTTTTGATTGCGGGTGGCGCAACGAGTTTCTTTTTTCTTTAGTATTGTGTGGGGGGATTAAATGACAGTCAGAGAATTGACCCAACTCTTCAATCACTTGCGGCAACAATTAATTGTTTGGGCCGTGACAGCAATTGGATTGGCGGTAATGCGGACGTTTTTACTCCCAACTTTATTAACCTTTGTCTTTTGGTGCAGTGTGGCGTATTGTCTGATTTTATTCATTGGACTCGTTGTTGTGACCGTTTGGCGTTTACGACTTAAATGAAGGATTGACAACCGCTAGTTTTTTCGGTAAGATAGTTAATGAATTTTGCCCGCTGGTCAAATTGGTTAAGACGTCGCCCTCTCAAGGCGGAGTTACGAGTTCGATCCTCGTGCGGGCGATCTAGAGCAACCTTGGGAGAACGAAAAGCTTTGATAAACACCGTTAAAACAGTGTTTATCAAAGCTTTTTGCTTGGGTCGAGACCATTTTTGCAAACAAATTAGGTTTACGCGTGACAAATGGGGGCTATAATAGAAGATGTAGCTAGATGGGGAACGTCGAATAAATTTGGCGTTGATTCAATTTAAAATATCAAGATGAAGGAGATCATGATTTTTGGTTTATAAAGATGTATTCGGGATCGATCACGATGATTGTCATATCGTGCAAACACGGCATGAGTTCAATCGAATTTTCATTATTGAAAACGCGGTTGGGTCACGGTTTACTTGTATTAAGAAGGATGCGCCGTTAGAGAAGAAGATGTCTGGTCACTGGAAGTATGCAAAAGCCAGTGATGCACCCAAAAACTATGCGGTACCTTATAAAGCGCAAAAGAGTTAATCTCGCTAAATGAAAAGGGGATCAAGATGCGATTGTATCAACCATTAGCCAAACACAATGGACGTGTGCCGCACCATGTTAAGGTTCGTAATAATCCTTTTTATGGGACGCATGGCGCCGATTGGGTTAAAAATGAGAGTGCCTCATTATTCAATGCAGAACATGAACATTCCCAAGCTCACTTGCATTTGCAACGTCGAGTTGGTCAGGCGACTTACAATGTGATCTGGATGGTATTAGCCGTGATTGGCATGTTACTGGGCGGTTTTATCATTTATTCGTTAGCCATTAATCTTTAACGTGATTCTAAAAAAGATTCCACTAATCTGACAATAGTCAGTATTAGCGGAATCTTTTGTTAATTCAGCAGGGTGGCAAAAGTCGTCAAGGACATCCCTGGGGTTACTCGTTGACGCGTCAAGTTATAGTGGTCTTGTTTACTTGTGGCAATGCCTGGTGCGGTGGACAAAGCGTAGCGATAACCCGCTTTTTTGGCAGCCCGAACGGTGGCTTGATTGGCACGACCGGCTGGGTAGCAGATGACCGTTGTCTTTTGATGTAACTTTTGATCCAACCAGCGTTTGGACGCGGTCATTTCAGTTAATTGCTGTTGGTAGGTCAAGCTGTTTAAGTCTAAGTGTCGCACAGTGTGACTTTGAAAGTCGATGGCCTGACTCGCTTGCATCTGTTTCGCATCCGCTAAGGTCAAATGATTAGCATGGGTCGCAAAGCCGGTAATGAAATTGATGGTCGCGTGCTGGTGATTGGCTTTCAAAATCGGCCACGCTGCCGTTTTATTATCGGTATAGCTGTCGTCAAGTGTGATCCAGACGATTTTACTTTGTGGTATACGATGATGTGAGAGCGCGTAGACAGCCTCAGTGGTGGTCAAAGTTCGATAATGATGCTGTTTCAGATAAGTCATCTCAGCTTTGAACTCGGTGGCCGGAACCTTGAGTGCATTGCCGCTGGAGATGCTGTGATACATCAAAATGGGTAGTTTGACTGTCTTGACCGATTGCCAGTGAGCATAAGGATCAGATTTTGTGGTGACTTGGCTGACCTTTTTGACCGATTGACTGGATCTGGCCGTCTTTTGGGCGGTCGTGTGACTGCTACAGCCACTTAAAAGAACTAGTAGTAACGTTAGTAGGCTGAATCCTACTAGGTGCTTAAAACCTCTGATACGCATGGTTAATCCCCCCGAATTTCCAATTAAAATTAAGTCTAACGGATTTAAGGCAAAATAACAGTGGCTGACGATTAAAACTAATGGTTATTTAATCTGGTTAACAATAATTGGTCTATGTATTAAGAATTTGTTGATTTTGTTATCAATATATTAATGAAATTAAGAATGACTTAGCCCCCCTATGCAAGCTGGAATATGCTTGTTACGATAAGTTTTGTAATCAAACAATCAGACTTGCAGGGGGAATACAAGCATGAAAAAAATAATTATTGGGTTATTAGTTGTGATCGGTATTGGCGCGGGAGCCTTACTAGGAGCAGGCGCATTGACGAAAGATAATGGCTCAGAATTATCAATGGCTTTGGATAATGTGAATCCTTTAGTCAAAACTAGCACGGTTTATGCGGTCACTAACGCTGCCGTGAAAAAAGGCAAGGGTGGCGTCGGCGAAGACATTTATACTTACCGGATGCGGACTTATGATACCCAAGGCCACGCGCGGTGGTTGACGTTCACCGCTGATAAACGATTAAAATTAAATAAATATCTCAAAATTGATACTAAAGGCCAAAATGTGAATAGTTGGGAAGCGGTGAGTTTGCAAGCTGTTCCTAAGACGGTTATTCAACAGTTAGGCCAAAGTTAAACTTAGCGATGAAAAAGCCCTGAATCAACAACGAAAGGTAAAGTTGTTGATTCAGGGCTTTTTGTGGTGTCTTAGTGTCATTCAATCCAGCGGAAGCCTAGAAGGTGTCTTTGATCGTTTCAACGAAATTAGCTGACTATAATAGAAACAACGCTTTAAATGATGGTGGCTTATGAGTGCCTGAGGTCCGCCAGCACCCACCAGCAGAGCGGGCCTTTAGAAAATCTTAAACCCTTTTAGCTGTCAAAAAGGTGAGGTTGAGTTACAATTGTTTGCGTGAGACTTGTAAAGATGGTTGACAAAGCACTGATTTTTAGATAAATTAGGTAATTGCACTATCATTAGCATAATTATATTAGTGAAGGGGAGCGTGTTGATGCTTAAAATAGCGAAAGGGCGGATCTCGTATGCTGCAGTCGTCGGGGCAATCTTATTTATGATTGTTCAAGTCATTGCGACATTGAATCTACCCAGTTTGACCTCAAATATTGTGAATAACGGGGTCGCTACCGGTGATATTAGTTACATTTGGAAGATCGGTTTTGAAATGATTGGTTTTTCATTACTATCTGTGGTCGCAGCCTTTGGGAATGTTTTCCTAGCGGCACGGTCGTCACAAAAATTAGGGAAGAACTTACGATCAGATATTTATAAGAAAGTGATCAATTTTTCGAACGATGAATTCGATAAAGTCGAAACCTCTTCATTAATTACCCGGACGACTAACGATGTGGTCCAGATTCAAAACGTTGCCATGATGGCGTTACGGATGATGATCATGGCGCCAATCATGCTGGTAGGGGCAAGCTTTTTAGCCTATACCAAGAGTCATGAATTAACTTGGATCTTCGTCGTTTCAATTCCAGTCTTGTTGATCTTTATCGGGATTGTGATGGCGTTTGCCATTCCATTGTTCCGAGCGATGCAAACCAAGACCGACCGGATTAACTTAGTTTTCCGTGAAGGCTTGACTGGTGTGCGTGTGATTCGGGCCTTCCGTCAGGATAAGTTTGAACAGGATCGTTTTGAAGCTGCCAATAAAGATTATACGCAAAATGCCATTAAAGTTAATACGATTGTGGCGTTGGCTTTCCCAATCATGACCTTAATTATGAGTGGGACCAATGTTGCCATCGTTTGGTTTGGTGGGCAATTGATCAGTAGTCAAACCATGCAAGTTGGGAACATGATTGCTTTCATGACTTACGCCATGCAAGTCCTCATGAGTTTTATGATGCTAGCGATGGTCTTTGCCTTGATTCCACGGGCCGCTGCCTCAGCGACACGGATTCAAGAAGTATTAGATATTAAAACAAAAATTAACGATCCAGAAAAACCTGTGACGTTACCAGCCACTAAGCAACACAGCTTAGATTTTGAGCATGTTGATTATCGTTATCAGAGTGCCGAGCAGTTGGCACTGTCGGATATTGATTTTCAGGCGCATTCTGGGCAAACGGTTGCCATCATTGGTGGGACCGGTTCAGGGAAAACGACGCTGGTTAATTTGATTCCGCGTTTTTATGATATTGAAAAAGGTCAAGTTAAATTAGATGGTCAAGACGTGCGGAACTTGAAAACGGCTGATCTACATCGAGCCATTTCCTTTGTGCCACAAACGGCTACGTTGTTCACGGGGACGATTCGTGACAACATGAAGTTTGGGAACGATCAAGCGACGGATGATGAAATTTGGCATGCGTTAGAAATTGCGCGTTCAACCGACTTCGTCAAAGAAGAGGGCGGTTTAGATGCCCATGTTGAACAAGGTGGGGGCAACTTCTCCGGTGGTCAACGTCAACGTTTAGCAATTGCGCGAGCATTAGTTAAGAAAGCTTCCGTTTATGTCTTTGATGATTCGTTTTCAGCTTTGGACTTTAAAACGGATGCCCAGTTACGAGCAGAATTACGCCAAGATGCCCAAGTTCAACAAGGCGTGGTCGTAATCGTTGCGCAACGGATTGCCACCGTTGCGGATGCCGATTTGATCTTGGTCTTAGACAACGGCAAGCTAGTTGGTAAAGGGACCCATGCAGAATTAAAAGCAACTAATGAAGTTTATCAAGAAATTATGAAGTCACAATTACGAGAGGAGGATCAACTGTAATGAGTGAAAAGAAATCAACGAGTGCGGATACACCACGTCCAGCTGGCCCACGGCATGGCCCTGGTGGTCAAGGCTTAGTCGAGAAGCCGAAGAGTTTTTGGAAAACCGCTTGGCGTTTGATGAAGTATATGTCTGATCGTTGGGTCGGACTAGCCATCGTGATGATTTTCGCGATTGCATCCGTGATCCTCCAGATTCGAACCCCTAAGATTTTAGGGCAAGCAACGACCGAGATCTATAAGGGCATCATGAAAGGTGCGGCGCAGCAAAAGGCTGGGATCAGTCAATCCGGTTATCCCATCAACTTTGAAAAAATCGGTGAGATTATTATTGTCGTCATTTTAATGTATGTTGCTTCAGCGTTGTTTAACTTTGCGCAACAGTACATTATGACGCGGATCTCACAAGGAACGGTCTATAAATTGCGTCGTTCTTTCAAAGGGAAGATGCAAAACGTACCGATTTCGTATTACGATACCCATTCAAACGGGGACATTATGAGTCGGGCCGTTAACGATATGGATAACATTGCGAATACGCTGCAACAAAATTTAACCCAAGCTGTCACGAGTACTGTGACGTTTGTGGGGACGTTGTGGATGATGCTTTCCATTAGTTGGAAGTTAACGTTGATCGCCTTAGTGACGATTCCGTTAAGTGTGGTCGTGGTTGGCGTGATCGCCCCCAAGTCACAGAAGTTTTTTGGGATTCAACAAAAGAGTTTGGGTTTGTTGAACAACCAAGTTGAAGAAAATTACGCTGGTCATGTGGTCATCAAGAGTTTCAATAAGGAACAAGATGCCATTGATGACTTTGAAGAACAAAATGATAATTATTATCAATCGGCTTGGAAAGCCCAGTTTATTTCTGGGATCATCATGCCATTAATGATGTTCTTGAATAATATTGGTTATGTTTTCGTTGCCATTATTGGTGGAATCGACGTGGCAAATGGGAAGGTCACTTTGGGGAACATTCAAGCTTTCTTGCAATATACCCAACAATTCTCACAACCAATTTCGCAGATTGCCAACCTGTTGAACACGATTCAATCAACCGTTGCTTCAGCGGAACGGGTCTTTGAAGTGCTCGACGAACAAGAAATGCAAGACACTAAGTCCCAAGTTCCCGTGGAAACGGACACCGATAACTTAATTAGTTTGGAACATGTCCAATTCGGTTATACCGACGAAGCGCTACTGATGAAAGACTACAATTTAGAAGTTAAACGTGGTCAACAAGTCGCTATCGTTGGGCCAACTGGGGCTGGTAAAACAACCATCATCAACTTGTTGGAACGGTTCTACGATATTAAAGGTGGGTCGATTCGCTTAAATGGGGTCGATACCCGCGATATGAAACGTGAGGAGCTGCGTTCGCACTTTGCGATGGTCTTACAGGATACTTGGTTGTTTACCGGAACGATTTTCGACAACTTGAAGTATGGTCGTGAAGACGCCTCAGAAGACGAAATCTACGCTGCTGCAAAAGCTGCCCATGTGGATGAATTTGTGCGCAAGCTGCCTGATGGGTATCAAACGATTTTAAACGAAGAAGCTTCTAATATTTCACAAGGGCAACGGCAATTATTAACGATTGCGCGGGCCTTCGTGGCTGATCCAGAGATTTTAATCTTGGATGAAGCGACGAGTTCTGTCGATACGCGGACCGAAGTGCATATTCAACATGCGATGGAACGTTTATTGAAGAACCGGACGAGTTTCGTGGTCGCCCATCGTTTGTCAACGATTCAAGGTGCCGATAACATTATCGTGATGAATCATGGTTCCGTGGTTGAAACTGGGACGCATGAAGAATTGATGGCACAAAATGGCTTCTATGCTGATTTGTATAACAGTCAATTTACCGGCAATATTAGCTTAGATTAAAGGAGGGGTGTCAAGTGTTTCGAAAAACAGCATTCGTTGCCGTTACTGCTAGTCTGCTTGCGGTCGTTTTAGCCGGCTGCGGTCAGAATACGTTAACGACGACCAAGTCCACGTATACGCGGAATGGTTTAGTTGCCAGTGTCAAGGGTCGTAGTAATCAGAAGACGGTTCACTATACGTTGAATGATGGTCAATCTAAAACAACCAAAGTGCACAATAATACGTTTATCATTCAAGTGCCAACCAAGACAACCCGCCAGACGGTCAAGCTAACGGCTGGGAGCGCGAAAAAGACAGTTTATGTCAAGAGCGCTAAACGGTTAACCACGTATAAAAAGATGGCAACAACTTATAATCAAGCTTTAATTGCTTCAAAAATGACCAAGTCACAACAAAAAGCGGCGCAGCAGTTGCAAGCTCAAGGTGCAGCTTTAAAGCAACAACAGGCCAAGATCCAAGCCACCGTTAAAACGGCGGAGGCCCAAGTTGCGGCGGGCGGAACTGCGGCGGCGACCGGGGCAGCAACGCTCCAAGCGCAACAAGGTGCTGCGGCGAAGCTACAAACCCAAGCAGCGAGTCTCCAAACCAGTCAGAAGACCGTTGCGGCGGCTATGAAGACGGCGAAAGCCAAAGTCACAGACGAGTTGTTACCAACGAAAGCCCCAACTGGCGTGACCAACGTGTTAACCACTAAAGATTACAAGATTCGGATGAATGTCCAATCGGGTGATGTGATGGGGACCGCGATGATTGTGCCAACGAAGGCCTTCAAGGATAAGACGCGGCAGAAGAACTTTGGGACGGCCTTTGCTTTGCTGACTAGCACTTCTGGTGCCAATGCCAAGCAGGTCATGAAAAAGTTTAGTAAAGAGACGAAGAGTAATAAGAGCAGCACCACAACGATTGATCCAATCGTTTCAAAGGGCGTGCACTTTACGATCGGGGTCTCAAGTTCGGATTTGTTTATCTTTATGACTAAATAGCACTAATCAAAAAAGTAGCTCCCGTAATCAGCAATGATTGCGAGGGCTACTTTTGTTATTCAAATGATAATTCTAGAAAATACATCTTTTGGCTTGGCAAATGGGCGGTTGAAACCCAGACTTCATGGTAGTTGGGAACTTTCTTTTCGGTATAGTCGAAGAAGAAGTCCAGCAAGCTACCATTTTTGGCGACAAATTCATCTTCAAAACGATTAACGAGTAACTTGTCGTTAGGAAAATAGATTTCAGGATTCGCGACTTTGATTCGATCAGGAATCGCCATCCGCACCACGTTCGTATAATTGGGCGTGGTAAAGGTGATTTCAGCCGGGTGATGGACGATATAAAACATTACGTTATAAATTGAATCAGAATTAATTGCCACGACGAACCAGTCCTTTGTTGAATTTGCTTCTATTATACCAAAAATAATGGCTTTTCATGAAAAATGTTTCCGAGTGCTTGACAAAGCCCTCATAAAATATTAATCTTTTAATTAAATTCAAATTAATTAATAATCTTGAATAAATTACATACAAAGGAAGTTGACTTAAATGGCAGACGTACAACTAGATTGGAACAACTTAGGATTCAATTACCGGAATCTTCCCTATCGTTATCGCGCGTATTGGAAAAATGGGGCTTGGGTTAAACATGAATTAACTGGTGATGCGACTTTACATATTAGTGAAGGCTCCACGGCTTTACACTATGGTCAACAAGACTTTGAAGGCTTAAAAGCCTATCGTACTAAAGATGGTAGCGTTCAATTATTCCGTCCAGACCGTAATGCGGCACGGATGCAAACGAGTTGTGAACGTTTATTAATGCCACAAGTCCCAACCGACATGTTTGTTGATGCGGTCAAGCAAGTGGTCCGTGCCAATCAAGATTACGTGCCACCATATGGGACTGGCGCAACGTTATACTTACGGCCATTGATGATTGGGGTCGGCGGTAATATTGGGGTGCATCCGGCGCAAGAATATATCTTCACCATTTTTGCCATGCCAGTAGGGAGTTATTTCAAAGGCGGGATGACCCCTACAAACTTTACCACGTCGAACTATGATCGCGCGGCGCATAAAGGAACTGGTGCGTATAAGGTCGGCGGTAACTATGCCGCCAGCTTGTTCCCAGGGCAAGAGGCACATGAACATGGTTATTCAGATTGTGTTTATCTTGATCCAGTTGAACATAAGAAGATCGAAGAAGTTGGGTCAGCTAACTTCTTCGGGATTACTAAAGACAACAAGTTTGTGACGCCAAAGTCACCCTCGATTTTGCCATCAGTCACAAAATATTCATTATTATACTTGGCTGAACATAAATTTGGCATGGAAACGGAACAAGGCGATGTGTATATCGACGATTTGGATCGTTTTGCCGAAGCCGGTGCTTGTGGGACGGCGGCCGTGATTTCGCCAATCGGTGGTTTGGAACACAACGGTAAGTTACATGTCTTTTACAGTGAAACTGAAGTTGGACCAGTCACGAAGAAGCTTTACGATGAATTAACTGGGATTCAATTCGGTGACCGTGAAGCGCCTGAAGGTTGGATTCAAAAAGTTGAGTTAGCTTAATTTGAAACGGTGAGCGTACTAGTCTTTGTTGGCTAGTGCGTTTTTTTTGTGGCCGAGCCTTTCCTAAAATTAACCTAACGATTCTGATGGGACGATGCAGACGAGTCATCGCTAGACTATAATGGGCTTTGAAAGCTCGGCTGAGTGACTAAAACTTGGTCGTGGCATGATTACGAGATTAATAAAGAAATGAGATTAAGCCATGTCTTTTGAACGAACTAAAATTGAGATTCAGCGGATGGTTGCGCAGAAAATCATTCCCGGTGCGAGCTATGCGGTGATCCGCGGTGCCAAAGTTGAGCAGCATCAAGTCGGGGTCGCGCAGCTCCAACCAGTGGTTAAACCGTTGTGGCCGCATGCGGTGTATGATCTAGCTTCAGTCACGAAGGTCGTCGGCACGACCACCGTGGCGTTACAGTTAAAGCAAACTGGTGAATTAGAGCTTGATCGACCGGTACATGATTATTTGCCAGAATTTGAGAATCGCCAAGTGACTGTCCTCAACTTGATGACGCATACGAGTGGAATCAGTGGTTATATCCAAGATCGTAATAGCTTACCAGCTGCGGCGTTGGTGGCGGCAATCCAGAAGCTGCCGATTAGCCAAGTGAACCTAAATCATCGCGTGGTTTATACGGATTTAGGCTTAATTCTCACTGGGATGATTATCGAAAAATTAGTTGGTGGGCCGATTCAAGAAATTATCACGAAACGCGTCCTAGAACTGTTAAACTTGCCGGATGCCACTTTCCATCCCCAAGTTGATCAAGCTGTGCCGACGACTTTTTCCCCACGCCAGGGATTGTTACAAGGCATCGTGCATGATCCCAAGGGGCAAATTTTAGGGCCGCATTGTGGCTCAGCTGGATTATTTGCCAGCGTTGAAGATTTAACTCAGTTTGCCCGCCTAATGTTGGGGCAAGTTGAGAAGCCCACGGTGCTTGATCCGGCAACGATTGCGAGTTTATACCACGACTGGACGCCTAATCAGCGGTTACGTCGAAGTTTCGGCTGGAATTTATGGCATGCTGGTGCCGATCATGAGCCAATTATTTTTCATACGGGATATACCGGAACGTTATTAATGTTGGACCGTGAAAGTCAGTCTGGGCTAATTTTCTTGTCTAATCGTGTTCATCCAGCGGTGCATAATGCGCGCTTTTTACCGGCGCGGCGACGGTTGATTGCGGCCTGGATCGCGGATACGGTTACAAATCGTTAAGACTGGTTTCACAACCGCTTTCATTTATGCTAAAATTTAACTATTAAATCAAGTAGATGGAGAGTGCATGTAATGAGTGAACCTTATTTCTTAAAACCCGTGTTCCATGAAAAAATCTGGGGCGGTTCCCGGCTGAAAACTGATTTTGGTTATGATATTCCTAGCAATCATACTGGGGAATGTTGGGCGATTTCGGCGCATCCACATGGCCCAGCAACGGTTGAAAATGGGCCTTACAAAGGCATGACTCTGGATAAGGTTTGGGCTGACCATCGCGATGTTTTTGGTAACGCCAAGGGCGATGTCTTCCCACTGTTGACGAAAATTTTGGATGCAAACGAAGATCTATCCGTTCAAGTCCATCCAGATGACGCTTATGCTGCCGAACATGAACATGAACTTGGTAAGACCGAATGCTGGTACGTGATTGCGGCCGATCCTGGTGCCACGATGATTTATGGTCATCATGCGAAGACCAAGGCACAATTAGCTGACTGGATTCATAATGGCGAATGGGATAAGCTGTTCCGGCGGGTTCCAGTTAAACCTGGGGACTTCCTCTATGTGCCATCTGGGACGATTCATGCCGTGGGTAAGGGCATCATGGTCTTAGAAACCCAACAAAGTTCTGATACCACTTATCGGTTGTATGATTGGGATCGGGTCGATAAGACGACTGGTCAAAAACGTGAATTACATTTACAACAATCCATTGATACGACGATCGTGCCTCATGAAGATCCTAAACTCGACATTACCAAGACACAAGTTGGTGACGCAACGGTCACTAAATATGTTGAATCACCATTCTTTGGCGTTTGGCAATGGCGTTTGACGGATGGACAAGCTACCTTTAATCGTGGTAAAGCACCTTATACATTAGTTTCCGTTTTAGATGGTAAGGGCAGCATCACGGTTGATGGCAAGGATTATCCATTAACAAAGGGCGTGCACTTCATTTTGCCATTCGACGTTAAACAATGGACCTTAAAAGGTGATCTACAAATTATTGCGTCTGAACCTGGGGATCAAGCTTAGAAAGTTAACCCCTTTAAATTATAAAAAAGAATGATAATCGTGGTTGATGATTATCATTCTTTTTTTATTATTAAACTGATACTATCAGATTAATAGAAAGTGCTTTCAAAAAGTCTATAAATTTTATTTATGAGTTAAGGGGGTGTCTTAATTGGGTTAGCATTTAGCACGTGGATGACTTTAGGTGGCTTTTTTAGTCGTAACGGTCGGCCCCAAAAATGAATTGAGTCGGTTACTAATTGGTGTATTGTAGCAAATTTGTCCGTCTCCGTGGACCAGCACGTTCACTGTGAGGCAGACCTGCAGCCAAAAAGCGGTCTGCAGGGCGCTTTCAAGCCGAAGTTCACGTCTTAAAAGTCGGCCAAGACACTAACCTGGGTAAAACCGCCCAGCTAAGTGTCTCGACACGGTGAACGAACCGGTCCACTCCGACGTTAAGTAACGATTTTAATCTAGGCAGTAGTAAAGTCAGGACCTGACAAAAAGCTAATTAATATTAGATTCACTCGTTAGCGCAGGGCGGGCTGAATGATGCTCAGTGGTGAAATTTTCCTTTGCTGGTGGTTTTTTCCAGCTTGGGAAAAGCCCTGCTTGTGAGACCGCGCTTTGGCTCACAAACGTGGCCACCACGTTCCAGCATCAGTCCAGACCAACCGGAGCGGCAAGTTAGTAGCTACAACATATAACCACCCAACCCTGAGTTACGAAGAACTTTTTTTCGTAGCTAAAAATCAAGCCTCAGCTGATTGCCAGACGACAATTCAGCTGAGACTTGATAATTATGGTTTAATGACGACGTTCTTAGTGAGATCTTCGTGCAATTCATCTAACACGCTGAAATCAGCGTCTGGATATTTGCGCTGGAGGGCTAATTTCAGAATCCGTTTAGCAAGTGCTTCATTACGAGCCAAGATGGGGCCGTGGAAGTAAGAACCAAAGGTATTCTTATAAATCACACCTTCTGTTTTGTCTTGACCATTGTTGCCATGACCCTGGATCACATTACCGAGTGGCCGTTCACCTTTACCCAAAAAAGTGGTCCCATTATGATTTTCAAAGCCATAATAGGTCTGGCCAGTTTCAGCGTTTTTGATCGTGATATTACCGATAAAGCGGTTATTATCTTGGCTCAAAGTGTAATGGTCTAAAGCACCGATACCGGGGATCTTTTCACCCTGAGCACCGATATAGTAGTGGCCGAGCATTTGAAAGCCCCCACAAATGGCTAAGAAAGGCCCGCCATTTTCGATATAGGCGGTTAAAGGCGCCTTTTTGGTCTGTAAGTCTTTAGAGACGATAGTTTGCTCGTAGTCTTGACCACCACCAAATAACACAAAGTCATATTTAGCTGGATCAAACGGATCATCTAAACTAATTAAGTCGGTGTCAATCGTCGCATCGACTGCCTTGGCATAATAGCCCATGGCTAAAATATTGCCGATATCGCCATACGTATTCATCAAGTCGCCGTATAAGTGGGCGGCCTTTAAGGTATAAGTCATGTTAAGCCATCCCTCCATTAATAAGACCTTGACTGGCCAATTGTTTGCGAAGTTGTAGCATCGCCGTATAAGTTGCGACGACGTAAACTTGTTTAGTCGGTAATTTTTGAATTTCGGCGGTCATGTTCGTTAAATCAGGAACGATCGCTAACTTGTCCGTCGGCACGCCGGCAACTTTCAACCGGAATGTGATGTCGCGATAACGTTCGCCACCACTGATGTAAGCGGGCACGTTTAATTTTGGTAATTGCTCAAAGTCGCCATCCCAAATCCAACTCGTGTCAATTCCGTCAGCGTAATTAGCGTTGAGTAGGGCGGCAAAGGAGAAAGGTCGATCATCCGTGCTGATCATTTGTAGCACTTGATTTAACCCAACTGGATTCTTGACTAAGATCAATGTCACGTCTTTGTCGCCAACGTGGAAGATTTCCTGGCGACCGAAAACTTGTTCATCATTTTCGCTTAAAGCAGTCGCAATTTTGGCAGGACTAACCGCCATGAATCGACCCACTGCATATGCGGCTAAGGCATTGTAAATATTATATTGGCCACCGATATTTAAGTGCATCGTTTGGCCGTTGATTTCAAAGTCTGACGAAGTTGGCGTCATTTTGGTCAAAGCATTCAATTTATAAGTGAGCTGTGGCCGTTCAAACCCACAGTGTGGGCAGAAATACTTGCCCATATTGCTATAAGTGCGGCTGTGATAGCGTAGAATATGCTGACAACGGGGACACAACAAGCCGTCAGTATTGGCCGGTGCTTGTGTATCGGCATCAGGTTGATAATCGAAACCATAGTATAAAATGGGATTCGGTAACTTTTTCGAATTAAATAGGGGTAAGTCACCATTGGCAATGATCGTTGCCTCTGGTGCCAAGGCGACCCCATCTAAAATCTTTTGATAAGTTGTATAAATTTCGCCATAACGATCCATTTGATCACGAAAAATATTCGTGAAGACGAAAGCTTTGGGTGTGATATATTTGGTGACCATGATCACATTAGCTTCATCGACTTCGAGCACTGCTAATGGTTTTTGATGCGCCCGTGGTGCCGTTAAAAAGGTCGTGACGATACCTTGTTTCATATTTGAGCCACTTGGATTTGTCAAAATGTCAGGATATTGTTCCCGCAACACTTTGACGGTCAAAGCCGTCGTTAAAGTTTTACCGTTCGTACCAGTAATCACGATGACCTCGTAGTTTTTAGCGAGTTGTTTTAAGATTGCTGGATCGAGTTTTAAAGCAAGCTTGCCGGGCAGCGAACTCCCGCCACCCCGGAAGGTATGCAAGAACCAGTAAGCGGACTTACCGGTCCAAGTTGCCACAGTACTTTTGATTGACATTTTTAATGAACCCCTAACTGTATAAATAAAAGCTGACAAGACCAGCTGTTCTCTCAAGTATTTTATACTGAACACTAATAAAAGAAAAGCGATTATACTGCTTCGAGGGTGCATTTATGAAATCATTAAGTGTTTTTCGTGGTTGGTTGCTGAAATTAACGTTTAAATCGGCTATAATTAAAAAGAATATGGGTTTGAAAAGGGGACCGAGACTTTGGCACAATTATTTTTTCGATATGGCGCAATGAACAGTGGGAAAACGATTGAGATTTTAAAAGTTGCTCACAACTATGAAGAACAAAATAAATCCGTGATCATCATGACGAGCGGATTAGACAATCGTGATGGCGTCGGGTATGTGACTAGTCGGATTGGCTTAAAGCGTGAAGCGATGCCTGTTTTTAATGAGACGGATCTCTACGACGTGGTCAAGAAAACCAATCCGGACGCGGCCTGTGTCTTGATTGATGAAGCCCAATTTTTGAAGAAACATCATGTGTTAGAATTAGCGCACATTGTGGACGATTTGAATGTCCCAGTGATGACGTTTGGGCTAAAAAATGATTTTCGTAATGAATTATTTGAAGGTAGCAAATACCTGTTGTTGTATGCGGATAAGATTGAAGAAATGAAGACGATCTGCTGGTTCTGCCGGAAAAAGGCCATCATGAACTTGCGTTTTCAAGACGGGCAACCGGTCTATGAAGGCGAGCAAGTGCAGATTGGCGGGAATGAAAGTTACTATCCCGTTTGCCGTCGTCATTACTTCTATCCGCCGAAACTAACAAAGTGAGGAATTAACCGAGTATGGATAAGTTTTTTGATAAATTACAAGCCGTTGCCGATCGGTATGAAGAACTCGGTGAACTATTAAGCGATCCAGAAGTGATTGCCGATTCCGATCGTTTCATGAAACTTTCCAAAGAAATGGGCAGTATTCGTGAAACGGTTGAAAAGTATAACCAATATAAAGACGTGACCAGCCAAATCGCTGAAAATAACGACTTGTTGCGTGAAAAGCTTGACGATGATATGAATACCATGGTCAAGGAAGACTTGAAGAATTTGAATGCTCAAAAAGATCAACTGGAGCATGAAATTACCTTATTAATGTTACCTAAGGACCCTAATGATGATAAAAATATTATCATGGAAATCCATGGTGCCGCTGGTGGGGACGAAGCCAGTTTATTCGCTGCTGATTTGTTCAACATGTATTCGAAATACGCTGAACGTCAGGGGTGGAATGTTGAAGTGGCCGACCGCAACGAAACCGAAGTGGGTGGCTTTAAAGAAATCGTGTTGATTATTTCGGGGAATAAAGTTTATTCTAAACTGAAGTATGAGAGTGGCGCTCACCGTGTTCAACGGGTTCCTGTCACTGAATCTGCCGGACGTGTGCATACGTCGACTGCCACGGTTGGGATCATGCCGGAAGCTAAAGATGTGGATATCAAGTTGGAACAAAAGGATATTCGAGTGGATGTGTTCCGGTCATCTGGTGCCGGTGGTCAGCATATTAACAAGACGTCTTCAGCCGTACGGATGACCCACTTGCCAACTGGTATTGTGGTCTCCATGCAAGATCAACGATCACAACAACAGAACCGGGCGAAAGCCATGGAAATCTTGCGTGCGCGGGTCTATGATTATTATCAATCACGTGAACAGAACCAGTATGATGCGGAACGGAAGTCGGCCGTTGGGACCGGGGACCGTTCAGAACGGATTCGGACTTATAACTATCCACAAAACCGGGTCACGGATCATCGAATCGGTTTGACGTTAAATAAGTTGGATCGCATTATGAACGGCGAATTAGATGAAATTATCGATGCGTTGATTTTAGCGGATCAAACGAAGAAAATCGAGCAATTAGCTAATGACTAAATTGCCGCAGCAACCAACGTACTTTGAAGCCCAGCAATGGGCTTCTTTTTGTCTAAAAACTGCCAAACTCCCAACTGACGCTGCACGTTTCTTGCTATTAGGGCTGAGTAAATTAGACCAAACACAACTGTTGGTTCATTATCGTGAGCAGTTGCCAACGGCCTTGTGGCAAGCCTTTAAAACAGCCATTGAACGAGTTGTTGCCGGTGAGCCAGCGCAATATGTGTTGGGAAGGGCCCCTTTTTATGGTCTAGAATTGACCGTCACGCCCGCCGTCCTGATTCCTCGGGTGGAAACCGAAGAATTGGTGGATTGGGTCTTGAGTGATGCGACCAATCAGTCGGCAAAACGATTGTTGGATCTTGGCACTGGTTCGGGTGCGATCGCGTTGGCGTTGAAACATGAGCAACCGACGTGGCAAGTCACGGGGAGTGATATCTCGGCTGAAGCCCTCAGCGTGGCTCGTGAAAATGCCCAACGACTGCAACTTGACGTTGATTTTCAACAAAGTGATTTATTTGCCGAGCTGAGTGGCCAACCATATGAGGTCATTGTGAGCAATCCGCCATACATTGCGACTAGCGAAAAAGCGGTCATGGATGCGAGCGTTTTAAATTATGAACCACAACAGGCCCTGTTTGCGGCACATGCTGGCCTAGCGATTTATGAACGGCTGGCCGAGCAAGTGGCTGCCCATCTGACAACGCATGGGCGCTTGTATTTAGAATTTGGGTATCATCAAGGTGTCGCGATTCAACAGTTATTTAGGACCGCTTTACCTACTGCAACGGTGACGTTACGGCAGGATATGGCGGGTCATGATCGGATGTTACGCGTCGTTTTATAGTCTTAAATAGAGAAGGATTGATAATAATATGGAAACTAAAGTTTTTAAACCGACGGAAGTTACGGCTGCCGCAAAGTTAATTCAAGCTGGCCAGTTGGTGGCTTTTCCAACCGAAACGGTGTACGGCTTAGGCGCAGATGCCACGAATGTGACTGCGGTTAAACAAGTCTATCAAGCCAAGGGTCGGCCGAGTGATAATCCACTGATCGTGCATGTGGCCGATGTGGCGACCGTGGAACGTTTTGCAAAACCGTTGTCGGTTGCGGCTAAAAAGCTGATCAAGGCATTTTGGCCAGGACCATTGACGATGATTTTTAATTTGAAGCCAGCAGCACTCGCACCAGAAGTGACAGGTGGGTTAACGACAGCTGCATTTCGAAATCCGAATAATACCGCCACGCTTAATTTGATTCGTGAGGCTGGGACGCCTATCGTGGGGCCTTCTGCAAATACGTCCGGCAAACCCAGCCCGACCACCGCGCAACATGTGTTACACGATCTGGATGGGAAAATCGCCGGAATCTTGGATGACGGAGCTACCCAAGTGGGTGTGGAATCAACGGTGTTAGATCTATCTGGCAAACAACCCGCTATTTTGCGGCCAGGAGCGGTCACGGCCGCGGCAATTGAAGCCGTCATTGGGGAAAAGGTGCTCACAGAACAACATCACGTTGGTGCAACTGAAGTTCCCAAGGCGCCTGGCATGAAATATAAGCACTATGCGCCTGATGCCCAAGTTTATATTGTGGATCATATTACTGATTGGCCCGCTGCTTTAGCCTGGGCCGAGAAGCAACCACTTCAGATGGGTGTTATGGCAACGGATGCTATTTTAACTAACAATCACATTCCAGCAAATTGCGAACAATTTTCGTTAGGAAATGATGTTCAATCGGCAAGCCGAGAACTTTTTGCTGGTTTACGACACTTTGATACGGAAACAGAAATTAAAGATATTCTCTGTCAAGCCTTTGACAACAATGGATTGGGAGCTGCATATATGAACCGGCTAAATAAGTCTGCCGGTCAGACCCATTTTAGTGTATAATAATTGAAATCGGGAAAACCCGAAAGTTGTCACTTGCGAAATGGAGGAGAAATATTCATGAATTACCAAGAACAAGATCCAGAAGTTTGGGCTGCAATTAGTAAGGAAAAAGCTCGTCAACAACACAACATTGAGTTGATCGCGTCAGAAAACATCGTATCTAAGGGTGTTCGGGCGGCACAAGGGAGCGTTTTGACGAACAAGTACTCCGAAGGTTATCCTGGTCACCGTTTTTATGGCGGTAACGAGTTTATCGACCAAGTGGAAACCCTCGCCATTGAACGCGCTAAAAAGTTGTTCGGTGCGGACTATGCTAATGTTCAACCACATTCTGGTTCTCAAGCCAACGCTGCAGCATATATGGCGTTGATTCAACCTGGCGATCGTGTCATGGGGATGTCATTGGATGCTGGTGGTCATTTGACCCATGGCTCAAGTGTTAACTTTTCGGGTAAACTATACGACTTTCAAGGTTACGGTTTAAATCCAGAAACTGAAGAATTGGATTATGACGCGATTTTAGCGCAGGCCAAAGCCTTTCAACCAAAATTAATCGTCGCTGGTGCTTCAGCGTACAGCCGGTTGATTGATTTTGCTAAGTTCCGTGAGATTGCGGACGCAGTGGGGGCAATGTTGATGGTCGATATGGCGCACATTGCTGGTTTAGTCGCGGCAGGATTGCATCCTAATCCAGTGCCATATGCGGATGTGGTAACCACTACGACCCACAAAACATTGCGTGGCCCACGTGGTGGGATGATTCTTGCCAAGGCTGAATATGGCAAGAAAATCAATTCGGCTGTTTTCCCTGGCAATCAAGGTGGTCCTTTAGATCATGTGATCGCAGGTAAAGCCGTTGCTTTTGGTGAAGACTTACAACCAGAATTTAAGACATATGCCAAACAAATCATCGCAAATGCTCAAGCAATGGCTGCAGTCTTTAACGACTCTGACTTGGTACGGGTGATTTCCGGTGGGACCGATAATCATTTAATGACGATTGATGTGACTAAATCTGGTTTGAACGGCCGTCAAGTGCAAGATTTATTGGACACGGTTGATATTACAGTGAATAAAGAAGCTATTCCGAATGAAACTTTGGGAGCATTCAAGACCTCTGGGATTCGTTTGGGGACGCCAGCGATTACCACGCGTGGTTTTGATGAAGCGGATGCGACTAAGGTCGCGGAATTAATTCTACAAACTTTAGCTGCGCCAAAAGATCAAGCCAACTTGGATCAAGTGAAGACCCAAGCGCTTGCATTAACGGCTAAACACCCAATTGATGTTGATTAAATTAAAATAATTGTAAACCGACTGTCACTGATGGTCGGTTTTTTGAATTTTGGAGTCAAATGTGACTGAAAAGTCGTGTTTTTTTCGAGAATTCACAACTAATCACGCTGAGCCCTAGTTTTTTGTTGATAAATTAGCTACAATAGAAAGAAATCACTAAGGAGCGTGCACAGAAACATGGGTAAGTTTGAGGTTTTGAATCATCCGCTCATTCAACATAAGTTAACGATCATTCGGGAAAAAGAATGCGGGACAAAAGTATTTCGGGAAATGGTCAACGAAATATCCACATTGATGGCTTACGAAGTTTCACGTGATATGCCATTGAAGGATATTGAAATTGAAACCCCAATTACAAAGACGACCCAAAAAACTTTAGCTGGTAAGAAAGTGGCAATCGTGCCAATCTTACGTGCGGGTTTAGGGATGGTTGATGGGGTCTTAAATATGATTCCAGCAGCTAAAGTCGGTCACGTTGGCATGTATCGTGATGAAAAGACACTGAAGCCGGTTGAATACTTTGTGAAATTACCAAGCGACATTTCACAACGTCAATTATTTGTCGTTGATCCAATGTTAGCGACTGGTGGTTCTGCCATCATGGCCATGGATATGCTCAAAAAACGTGGCGCTAGCAATATCAAGTTTATGTGCTTAGTTGCGGCACCAGAAGGCGTTAAAGCCCTTCAAAAAGCACATCCAGATGTTGATATCTATACTGCCGCGCTCGATGATCATTTAAACGAAGATGGTTATATCGTACCAGGTTTGGGCGATGCAGGGGATCGTTTATTCGGGACAAAATAATTAATTGAATTTTTGCCAAAATCTCGTTAGTTGTCACTTAACTAACGGGATTTTTTTAGTTGTTTTTTACTGATACTTTAAAGGCTGAAAATGAAAGAATAGACCACTTGTCAAACGGATGATTATGATTTTAACCATTCCTTTTTGGAAAATGGCGCTTACAGTGCAACAGCACCAATAAAATCAGCAAACACTTGAAGCAAAAATATCAATGCTCAGTATTTGGATTCACTAGTTTATGGAATGAATGCTATAATGACATATGGATAAAAATTGCTTCAATAGGCTTCAGTATGAAGCAATATAAATGATAGGCCAAATTATTACGTCACTGAACCGGAGGGGCTAAATGATTAAACAGCAGATTAATCGAAAAGTAATGCCATTGAATAGCGGTCTATATCACGAACTGCGAGCTCGGATTGTCCCCTTAAAATTTCTAGAAGAGGAGTTTCAACAGAACGCAATAATTGATATAGACTTGCTTGGAGGGCCACTTAAAAAGGCAGTTAAACCCATTTTAAACAGTCTAGTTCGTAAAGGATTGCTCGAGAATCCAATATCGAATCTATTCATTAGCTCTGAATGGTCACCTAACGATTTCTTGATTCGACAACTAATTCTAAAACAGGGTGTCTATTCTGGAGAGACCGCACTTTATTTGTGGGAGTTGTCTGATCAATTCCCTTACCGAGTTGAAATGACATTCAAGCGTGGGTATAAATTGCCAAAGAGACTGCCTGCCAAATGGTCGAAAAACCTAGTTGTTAGGCAAACCTATGGTAACAATATTGAACCTTATACGAGAGAATTAGGGGTGTCTGGCACAAAATATACCATCAAATTGTACTCACCGGAACGTGCACTAATTGAATTGTTGCAAGGTGGCAACGACTTAGATATGGGTCAAGTGAGCGCAATTTACAAGCGTTATCTAAATAAAACCAATAAAAACGTTACCAAGCTTTTGTCAATCGCGTCTAAGAACGGTATGCAAAATCAAGTGAGACAATTACTAGAGGTACTACTGTGACGAAGAATAGCAGCAGAGAACAAGGTGTTAAAGATAAATTAAAGGTAAAACGGGATGAAACCAATGTTGACTACAATATTCTTCTCAAAAAATACTTTATCGATGAATTCTTGCGCTTGTTATCAAAGTCGACTTACAGGACCAAGTTTATTTGGAAAGGTGGTTTTGTATTATCGGCCATAACCGGCGTTGAAAAACGGACAACTGTTGATCTAGACACAATGCTACAGGGTGTCACAGTAGATAAAGCGAGCTTAACTGATATCGTTAACCAGATCATCGGTCTGAGTGACCCAGTCGGTTGCCAATATGTTTTGAAAAGTATCGAACCGATTCAAGAGAAAAATGCCTATCAGGGACTTCGAATCGATCTTCAAGGTAAACTGGGGCAAATGCAAGACAATTTTCACTTAGATATCGCGACTGGTGAAAAATTAATTCCTTCAGCAATGTCCTGGAACTATCAACCACTAATTGGTAACAAGATTGGCATTAGTATCTACCGACCAGAGCGAATACTTGCTGAAAAGATTCAAACCATTCTGACCCGGAGTATTGCTAATACTCGTATGAAGGACTTTTTCGATATTTATTTAATTTCACATCTAGCTATCGCCATCGAAATTGAGCCGGCTCTCTTAGCTGAAGCAATTCAAGCAGTGATGTTGGAACGTGGCACTGCCGATTTGTTAGTAGAATGGCGGATGATATTAGATATTATTGCACAGGATTCACTAATGCATCGACGTTGGATCGACTATCGAACTAAACACGACTTCGTAAAAGCAGTCACATTTGCTGAAACGATAGAAGCCACCAAAGATTGTCTTCAAAAAATTGTGATTGAAGACAATTAGGCTGTCTAAACGTGAACCGTTTTTAGTTGGTTTAGCAACAACTATCGCTTAATTGCGACAAAATCTGTCAGAAAATTTAGATTTTTCTACCATAATATAGCTCGTTATTATCATCACGTTAAACCGGTCTATCAATCGATTTAAACGGTTATTTAAAAATTCGATAGGATTTCAAAGACGTCGCTTAAAAACACCTGTTGAACAATTTAAACCGATACTAGGTCATCTCACGGGCTTATGATGAGAGACTAATCACTTAAAAGCCCTGTCCAAGCCAACCGATGCGGTGAGTTAAGCCTGAATCGGAGGCCCAAATCAGGCTTGTAAGCACTATTGACAAACCACAATAACTCAAGTAAACTTGGTTCAATTAAACAGTTCCTTTAATTTAGCTCAGAGAGGCTGAAAAGGATTTGATCGGATGTTCACCACTACGAGTGAATGCGATTCAGACAGACCAGCCGCTTTGAGTGGGGGTCTGTCTTTTCTTTTGGATTAAATTCATAGTGAGGGGTGCATTATGGCAAAGCAAAAACCATTTCATAACGACGATGTCGTGCTCGATATTCATGACCGACCAAAGTTTGGTAGTTGGCTTGGGTTATCGATTCAGCATCTATTCTCCATGTTTGGCTCAACCGTTTTAGTCCCAATTTTAGTTGGTTTGAATCCCGGAATTGCGCTATTTAGTTCTGGGGTCGGAACCTTGATGTACATTTTGATTACGCGACATAAGATTCCAGCATACATGGGTTCTAGCTTTTCATTTATTGTGGTGATGCAATCATTGATGAAAACGGCCGGTTACCCAGCGATTGCTCAAGGGACCGTTGCGGTTGGCTGTGTTTACTTACTAGTGAGTTTGTTGGTGACCTTGATTGGTTCTGATTGGATCGACAAAGCCTTGCCGCCAATCGTGGTAGGCCCAATTGTCATGGTCATTGGGTTATCATTAGCGAGCACCGCGGCCAAGGATGCCACGATCAATGGCAATAATTACGATATTCGTTTCTTCGCGGTAGCGATGTTGACGATGATTTTGACTGTCGTCTTTAACATGTATTTGCGAGGATTTATGAGTCTAGTCCCAATCTTGTTGGGGATTGTTTCGGGGTATCTGATTGCTGTCTTGTTCGGGATTGTTGACTTTACGCCGGTCATGCAAGCCAAATGGTTCGCTTTACCTAATTTTCAGATTCCTTTTATCAATTACCATCCTGGTATTTATTGGGGTGCGATATTTAGTATGGCACCAATTGCCTTTGTCACGATGTCTGAACATATGGGACATATTATGGTTTTGAATAAATTGACCAAGCGGAATTTCTTTAAAGATCCCGGTTTGAGTCATACTTTGGCCGGGGATGGGACTGCATCAATCATTGCAGGGCTGGTTGGTGGCCCGCCAGTGACTTCGTATGGTGAAAATATTGGGGTCTTAGCAATTACACGAGTACACAGTATTTATGTTCTTGGTGGCGCGGCGTTCTTTGCCATTGTCTTTAGTTTTGTGGGCAAGCTGTCAGCGTTAATTCAAAGTATTCCGTCACCAGTGATCGGTGGGGTCAGTTTCCTATTGTTCGGGGTCATTGCTTCGAGTGGGATGCGGATCTTAATTGATAATAAAATTGATTTTAATCAAAAAAGAAATTTAATGATTGCTTCAGCAGTCTTAGTCATTGGAATTGGTAACGCCTATTTACAAATCGGTAATTTTCAATTTAGTGGTCTAGCTGTTGCGACCGTGTTAGGAATTATTATGAACTTAGTACTGCCAAAGACGGCGGTTAACGAGAAGTAAGCGGAATCAACATGTTGTAGAAAATGAAAATATACGGAACTTTATGAAAATCCCATGATGTCAAAGGCGGTTGAACCCTTGATATCGTGGGATTTTTGCCAAGTGACTAAATAATGAAATTATTTTGAATTTTTAGGTTGGTGGTGGTATTATTACCATTGTATTTTAATTAGAGGTCGCTCTAATTTACTATTTCATGTTTCGATACAATTGACGTTAATTGTTCCACACGTTATGGTTATCGTGTACACCGAAATTAAGGAAAGAGGTGATATTCAGTGGGTGATCCAGTTCCTACGGTCAAATTCCTTGGGTTGACGTTTAATATTGCGAATGACATCTCGATTTTACTCACTTGTATAATCGTATTTTTATTTGTCTTTCTATTGTCGCGGCATTTAGCGTTGAAGCCTAAGGGTGGGCAAAATGTGCTGGAGTGGCTCATCGAGTTCACGAACGGCATTGTCAAGGGTTCGATCAAGGGTAACGACGCGGGACGCTTCGGTTTATATGCGTTCACGTTGTTCCTATTCATTTTCGTCGCTAACCAACTTGGTCTGTTTCTACACGTCCAGGTCGGCCAGTATACGTACGTTAAAAGCCCAACCGCAGATCCGATTGTGACGCTGACGTTGTCATTTATGACAGTGGCGTTAGCGCATGCTGCTGGCGTACAAAAGAAGGGTATGAAGGGTTATCTTAAAGAATATACTTCACCATTCCTTGTATTCTTGCCGATCAACATTTTCGAACAATTTACCGACTTCCTAACCTTAGGACTTCGGCTGTTCGGGAATATCTTTGCTGGTGAAATGCTATTGAGTAAGGTTGCAACTTTAGCAACTGATGGGGGTAGTTGGTTTAGTTATGTCTACTCCTTCCCAATTGAATTTCTTTGGCAAGGGTTCTCAGTATTTATCGGGAGTGTTCAAGCATTCGTGTTTGTCACCTTGACTTCAGTTTATATTTCTCAAAAAGTATCGCCTGAGGAATAGTAATTTTCAGTTTTTTTAATTTTAAGGAGGATACACAAATTATGGGAGCAATTGCTGCAGGTATTGCTATGTTTGGTGCCGCTTTAGGTGCTGGTATTGGTAACGGTTTGGTTATTTCAAAGATGCTTGAAGGTATGGCCCGTCAACCAGAATTATCTGGACAATTACGGACTAACATGTTCATCGGTGTTGGGTTAATTGAATCAATGCCAATCATTTCCTTCGTTGTGGCCTTGATGGTTATGAACAAGTAATCATTGGTCAACGAGTTCATTTTAATGAAAATGAAAGAAGGAGGTGTCATTAGATGCTCTCGCATTTAATTATCGGTGCATCCGGTCTTTACCTTGGCGACATGTTGTTTATTGCGATTAGTTTTATCGTTTTGATGGCGTTGATTGCGCGAGTCGCTTGGAACCCTGTCACAAAAATGATGGGTGAACGGGCTGACAAGATTGCCAACGATATTGATTCAGCGAAGAAGTCTCGTCAAGAGGCGACTGATTTAGCTGATCAACGTCGTGATGCCTTATCACATTCACGGAGCGAAGCTAGCGATATTGTCGCTGATGCTAAGCAAAATGGTGAAAAACAGCGCACAACGATTGTTGCCGACGCTCAAAACGAAGCTACGCAGTATAAACAAAATGCGCGTAAAGATATTGAACAGGAGCGTCAAGATGCCTTAAAGAACGTCCAAGCTGACGTGGCTGACATTTCGGTTGAAATTGCTTCTAAGATTATTAAGAAGCAATTGGATCCTGAAGGTCAACAGGCATTAATCAATTCGTATATTGAAGGGTTGGGAAAGCATGAGTCTAGATAATCTTACGATTGCAAATCGCTACTCAAAGGCACTCTTTGAGCTTGCAGTTGAAAAAGATCAGACCGAAGCATTCCTGGCTGAATTAAAACAATTACGGCAAGTCTTTGTCGACAATCCGCAATTGGCAGAGGTCCTTTCAGGATCATTGCTCTCGGTTGATCAAAAGCAGGCAACGTTGTCAACTTTGACTGACCATGCTTCAGAATACATTAAAAACTTTATTCAAATGTTGTATGATTACGGCCGCATGTCGAATTTGGTAGCCATTATCGACGCGTTTGAGCAACGTTATGATGAAAATCATAAGATAGTGCATGCCGAAGTAACGTCCGCGGTCAAGTTGTCAGATGAGCAAGCTAATGCCATCGCAGCTGCGTTTGCCAAGCGTGTCGGTGCCGACCAAGTTAAGTTAGCACGAAAGGTTGACGCAGAAATTATTGGCGGCGTGATTGTTCGTTCAAACAATCAAACGTTTGATGGCAGCGTCGCTTTACAATTAATGAACTTAAGACGAGCACTCATCAACAATTAGAAAGTCTTTTACGAAGAGGTGAAACTTTTATGAGCATTAAATCTGAAGAAATCAGTGCTCTAATCAAACAACAATTAGAAAGTTATCAAACTGAGCTCTCAGTCGCTGAAACCGGTTCTGTCACCTACGTTGGTGATGGGATTGCCCGGGCACATGGACTCGACAACGCCTTACAAGGTGAATTGCTCGAATTCAATAACGGGGTTTACGGAATGGTACAAAACCTTGAAAGCAATGATGTTGGTATCGTTGTTTTAGGTGATTTTGATGGTATTCGTGAAGGCGATACTGTTAAACGTACTGGCCGCATCATGGAAGTTCCTGTTGGGGACAATATGATTGGCCGGGTCGTTAACCCATTAGGTCAGCCAATCGATGGTTTAGGTGAAATTAAAACGTCACATACGCGACCAATCGAACACAAAGCACCTGGGATTATGGAACGACAATCAGTTAGTGAACCACTCCAAACTGGGATTAAGGCCATTGATGCCTTAGTACCAATTGGTCGTGGCCAACGTGAATTGATTATCGGTGACCGTAAGACTGGGAAAACTTCTGTGGCTATTGATGCCATTTTGAACCAAAAAGACCAAGATATGATCTGTATCTATGTCGCAATTGGTCAAAAAGACTCAACGGTTCGGGCACAAGTTGAAACACTTAAAAAGTATGGCGCGATGGATTACACTATTGTCGTAACTGCCGGTCCTTCTGAACCAGCACCATTACTTTACTTGGCACCTTATGCCGGGGCAGCGATGGGTGAAGAGTTCATGCATAATGGCAAGCATGTTTTGATTATCTATGATGATTTATCAAAACAAGCGACGGCTTATCGTGAACTTTCATTGATCTTACGTCGTCCTCCAGGTCGTGAAGCTTATCCTGGGGATGTTTTCTACTTGCATTCACGGTTGCTCGAACGGGCTGCGAAGTTGAACGATAAGTTAGGTGGCGGGTCGATGACTGCGTTACCAATTATCGAAACGCAAGCTGGCGATATTTCCGCTTATATTCCAACCAACGTGATTTCCATCACCGATGGTCAAATCTTCTTGGATAGTGATTCATTCTATTCAGGTGTACGGCCAGCCATTGATGCCGGGGCCTCTGTTTCCCGGGTTGGTGGGGATGCTCAAATCAAAGCGATGAAGTCTGTTGCTGGGACGTTACGACTTGATTTGGCGTCATTCCGTGAATTGGAATCATTCTCACAATTCGGTTCTGACTTGGATGCGGCAACGCAAGCTAAGTTAAATCGTGGGCAACGGATCGTTGAAGTCTTGAAGCAACCTGTTCATTCACCATTAAAGGTTGAAGAACAAGTTATGATTTTGTATGCCTTAGCGAATGGTTACTTGGATAAAGTTGCGATCGAAGACATTGCACGTTATCAAACTGAATTGTTTGCTTTCGTCCACACGAGTCATCAAGACTTATTTGATACGATTGTCTCAACAAAGAAATTACCAGATGCTGACCAAATCAATGGCGCATTGGATGAATTTGCACAGCAGTTCCAGCCAACCGCTGCCGCTGCTAAGTAGTTAATGGCTGAAAAGGATGGTGAGTAGTGCATGGCAGAATCATTAATGGATGTCAAGCGCCGGATTGACTCAACCAAGAAGACTCATCAGATCACGTCCGCAATGCAAATGGTTTCGACTTCTAAGTTGAACCAGATTCAAAAGCATACGAGCACGTATCAGGTGTATGCTTCCAAAGTTGAAAGCATCGTTTCACATCTTGCCAAAGCTCATCTGATGTCAGCGAGCGCTGGTGTTCCGAACAGTAATTCTAATACCATTTCGGTTAGTGAATTATTGGCTCAACGCCCCGTTAAACGCACCGGTTTATTAATCATTACCTCTGATCGAGGGTTGGTGGGAAGCTACAATTCGAACGTTTTGAAACAAACGAACGATTTTATGCATCAACACCAATTAAATGCTGATAATGCCGTTGTGTTAGCGGTCGGTGGCACTGGTGCGGATTTCTATAAGAAGAACGGCTTGAACGTTGCCTACGAATATCGTGGCGTTTCTGACGTACCAACTTTTAAAGAAGTCCGTGAAATCGTTAAAACAGTTACCTCGATGTACCATAATGAAGTCTTTGACGAACTTTATGTCTTCTATAATCACTTTATTAACCGTTTGTCTTCCGGATTCCGGTCAGTTAAAATGCTACCGATCTCTGAAGAGACTTTCGCACAAAGTGAAAAAGATAACCGGCCAGCCGAAGATAGTCGAGTGGATGTCGGTCCCGAGTACGAAATGGAACCTTCAGAAGAAGCAATTTTGTCGGCCGTGTTGCCACAATATGCTGAAAGCTTGGTTTATGGTGCCATCTTGGATGCAAAAACTGCTGAACATGCCTCATCGTCGACAGCGATGAAGGCGGCATCAGATAATGCTGGCGATTTAATTGATAAGTTGAATTTGAAATATAACCGCGCACGTCAAGCTGCTATTACGACGGAAATCACCGAAATTACAGGTGGTTTGGTTGCGCAAGAATAACGAATTTGGGAGGAATTAACGACTAATGAGTACAGGTAAAGTTGTACAAGTTATTGGACCCGTTGTCGACGTTGAATTCTCTCTAAACGACAAGTTACCTGATATTAATAATGCCTTACTCATCCATAAAGACGGCGACGATACCTTAACGGTTGAAGTTTCGTTGGAATTAGGTGATGGGGTCGTTCGGACTGTCGCAATGGACGGGACGGATGGTTTACGTCGGGGAATGGCAGTTGAAGACACTGGTTCTTCAATTACGGTTCCTGTTGGTAAGGAAACGTTAGGTCGGGTATTTAACGTTTTAGGAGAGACCATTGATGGTGGTCCAGAATTCGGTCCAGATGCAGAACGGAACCCGATTCACCGGGATGCCCCTGCATACGATGAATTAACGACCAGTACGGAAGTCTTGGAAACTGGGATTAAAGTTATCGACCTCTTAGCACCATATGTTCGTGGTGGTAAGATTGGGTTGTTCGGTGGTGCCGGTGTTGGTAAGACTGTTTTAATTCAGGAATTAATTCATAACATTGCCCAAGAACATAACGGGATTTCCGTCTTCACCGGTGTTGGTGAACGGACTCGTGAAGGGAATGACCTTTACTTCGAAATGAAGGAATCTGGTGTGTTGAAAAACACTGCCATGGTTTATGGTCAAATGAACGAACCACCTGGTGCCCGGATGCGAGTTGCTTTGACTGGTTTGACGATTGCGGAATATTTCCGGGACGTTGCTGGCCAAGATGTGCTCTTATTTATTGATAACATTTTCCGGTTTACGCAAGCTGGTTCTGAAGTTTCTGCCTTACTAGGTCGGATTCCTTCAGCCGTTGGTTACCAACCTACCTTGGCAACTGAAATGGGTCAATTACAAGAACGAATCACTTCAACCAAAAAAGGTTCTGTGACGTCGATTCAAGCCGTTTATGTGCCTGCCGATGATTATACTGACCCGGCACCTGCAACAACTTTCGCCCATTTGGACGCGACGACTAACTTGGAACGTTCTTTGACTGAACAAGGGATCTATCCTGCCGTTGATCCGTTAGCTTCTTCATCAATCGCGTTGGACCCATCAATTGTTGGGGCTGAACATTATGAAGTTGCGACCGAAGTTCAACGGGTCTTGCAACGTTATCGTGAATTGCAAGATATCATTTCGATCTTAGGGATGGATGAATTGTCTGACGAAGAAAAGACCACTGTGGCACGTGCTCGGCGGATTCAATTCTTCTTGTCACAAAACTTCTTCGTTGCTGAAAACTTTACAGGCCAACCTGGTTCATATGTGCCAATCAAGGAAACTGTCAAAGGTTTCAAGGAAATTCTTGAAGGTAAATATGATGACTTACCAGAAGATGCTTTCCGTCAAGTTGGTAAGATCGAAGATGCGGTCGAAAAAGCGAAATCGATGGTCACTGATTAGGAGGGGTTAACATGGCTGACAATGCAAACTCATTAACCGTTAGCATCGTTACTCCAGACGGTCAGGTCTATGAAAGTAAAACGCCCATGTTGATCGTTCGCACGATTAACGGCGAATTAGGGATTTTGCCGAACCACATTCCGATGATTGCTTCTTTAGCCATTGACGAAGTTCGG
Organism: Lactiplantibacillus brownii; assembly: GCF_031085375.1. Taxonomy (NCBI): domain Bacteria; kingdom Bacillati; phylum Bacillota; class Bacilli; order Lactobacillales; family Lactobacillaceae; genus Lactiplantibacillus; species Lactiplantibacillus brownii. The sequence goes on along the minus strand of NZ_JAVCWF010000001.1, from coordinate 1,975,720 downwards.
ATCAAGCAACAGGAAACGGATCAGGAAGACGATGAAATTGCCGTTAACGGCGGTTTCGTGGAATTCAGTAACAATGTCGCAACTATTGTGGCAGATAGTGCTGAACGTCAAAATGATATCGATGTTGCACGGGCTGAAAATGCCCGGAAACGAGCTGAAAGTCGGATTCAAGAAGCCCAACAAAAGCATGATGATGCTGAGTTGGCACGGGCACAAGTCGCATTGCGGCGTGCCGTGAACCGTCTACATGTGGCCCATCGATAAGAGTGTGAGCGCCAGCGGGTTGCTTCCGAGCATAGCCTAGTTACCAATATGATGCGGGTTTAGCATCGTATTGGTAACGTAGCTAAGCGGAGGACGCAGCTGGGGCGAACACGTTTCGAAAAGCAAATAATCAAAGTACCTACAGCCAGCCGGTTGTAGGTACTTTTTTTAGGCAAAAACAGTTTTCGTTCATCACTCACAATACTCACAACCACGCCGCATCTCCACCAGCCACGACGAATAAGCCACCGTTAACAGTTCAATGACTATTGATAATTAGTTGAACTTTATTTGCGAAAGGTCAAACTGTTTAATTACTCGCGGTTTAGAAGCGTGAATTCTATCTGAAACCGCTTACTGTCGCTTAAAATAAGATTATAGACCAGCGAAGCATTGGTCGACCTCAGATTGACACTGGTAAGTTTGTCTCAGGTTGGCTAAACTGACGAGCAGAACAGGTGAAGTCTAGCTGGTTAGGATGTCATGACTTACAGTGATAAGCACTCACATGAACGCCATCGTAAAACGACCTGTTGGTTTGATGGGGTCCCGGGATCACATGTGAACGGCTATCAGTCGTGAGTCAGCAGATGTCAAGATTTTGTAACGGATAGTCTAACGTTTCAATGAGTTGCACCTGCTATTAACCACAAATTAAATAACTTGGCACTAGCAATATCTAACTAAGTTAACTAATCATAAGTAAATGACAGAATGTTAAAAATGTAACATTTTTGTAAAATGTAATATTTATTCGCTTAGGGTTTATGTTATGATGATTAGGAAACTACTAGGAATACCAAGTGATGACGCTATTTGAACAAAGTGCCATCATGGGATTTTGTGAGTCGGTTTTTTGCGTGTTTGGATTGCTTTTTGGGTATAGCAATTAGCAGGGCTGTGCGTTAATGCAGGCGTCTTGAGCAGCATCAAAATTATTTGGTCATCCCAATTAAAGGGAGCCAATAAAAGTTTGGTCTGGTCAGACGATTGCATCGTAATCCAAAATTTCGGCTATCTGGTTTGATTATAATCGTTTGTGATGGAGGGTTATCCATGGAGGAAATTGTAGTTCATGGCGGTCATCGTTTGACAGGAAATGTCCATATCGAAGGTGCCAAAAATGCAGTATTGCCGATTCTAGCAGCAGGGTTGCTGGCTAGTTCTGGCACGACACATCTAACAAATGTGCCCGTATTATCAGATGTTTTTACAATGAACAATGTGTTACGTTTCTTAAATACAAAAGTAGATTTTGATGAAATAAATAAAACCATTGATATTGATGCAAGTCAACAATTATCAGCGGAAGCACCATTCCAATATGTTTCGAAGATGCGCGCTTCAATCGTGGTCATGGGACCATTATTAGCACGTTTAGGTCACGCTAAGGTTGCGATGCCTGGTGGCTGTGCGATTGGCTCGCGGCCGATTGATTTGCACCTTAAAGGGCTAAGTGCGCTGGGTGCCGAGATTGAACGGCATGATGGCTATGTTGAAGCAACCGCAGAAAAACTACACGGTGCCTCAATTTACCTCGATTTTCCAAGTGTTGGTGCGACCCAAAATATCATGATGGCAGCAACTTTGGCAGAAGGCACCACCACGATGGAAAATGTGGCTCGTGAACCAGAAATCGTTGACTTAGCCAACATTTTAAACCAAATGGGTGCTAAGGTAATGGGTGCCGGAACTGAAACGATTCGGATACAAGGTGTTCCGGCCATGCACGGTTGTGAACATAGTATCGTGCAAGATCGAATCGAAGCCGGCACATTTATGGTGGCCGCAGCAGTCACACAAGGCAACGTCCTCGTTGAAGATGCTATTGCGGAACACAACAAGCCCTTGATTTCTAAAATGCGCGAGATGGGGGTCACGGTTACCGAAGAAGCTGGTGGTATTCGGGTCATTGGCCCGTTGAAGCTCAAGCCAACTTCAGTTAAAACCATGCCACATCCGGGTTTTCCAACCGATATGCAACCACAAATGACTATTTTACAGCTCTGTGCCCAAGGGACCAGTTTGCTGACTGAAACCGTCTTTGAAAATCGGTTCATGCATTTGGAAGAATTGCGCCGGATGAACGCAGATTTTAAAATTGAAGGACGTTCTGTCATTATGTATGGGCCAACTAACTTTAATGGCGCCCAAGTGACGGCGACTGATTTACGTGCAGCAGCGGCATTAGTCATTGCTGGGCTGGTCAGTCGGGGTTACACCGAAGTGACGAACTTGAAATATCTGGATCGCGGTTACTTTAATTTCCATGGTAAATTAGCGAAGTTAGGTGCGGAAATTAAGCGCATCAGCGTGCCAGACGAAGCCGTTTATGCGTTAAATCCTGATTTTGCGCATGAAGCAGCTGAATAGCCTTAAAAAATAGCTTACAAAACCTTCAAAATGCGATAAACTCGTGTTTGAAGGTTTTTTTATGAAAATGGTCATTCAGGAGGGAAACAAAATATGTTCATAAATATTATTGATAAACATATCTCATTAAAACCAACCGAAGTGGCAGATGCCGAACCACTGTTTGATTTACTGGCTGCGAATCGTCAGTATTTAAAACCCTGGATGCCGTGGGTCGATGGGACTGACACTGTGCAAGCTGAACGTCAGTTTATTGAATCAATGTTGACGAAACAAGCGCATGGAAAAGTTTTTCTGGCAACAATCGTCGTCGATGGCGAAGTTGCTGGGATGATTGATGTGCACAATATTAGCGCGCTTAACCATCGCGGTGAGATTGGTTACTGGCTAGGTCAAGCTTATGTCGGTAGAGGTGTGATGACAAAATCACTTGAGCGTGTCGAAGAAATTGCCTTTACAGAACTTGATCTGCATAAATTGAGCTTGGGTGCCGACGTGGCTAACAAACCTAGTCGTGCGGTCGCTGAGCGGCGTCAATATCATTTAGATGCGACCCTACCGGATAATATTTTGGTTAACGCTCAATATAAAGACGAAGCGATTTATTCGCTCACAGTTGATGAATGGTCTAAACGTCGCGACGATTAGAATATTGTCGTGTACGTACTTATAAAATAGGCTTAACTTGTCGCTCCGGTTGGTCTGGACTGATGCTGGAACGTGGTGGCCACGTTTGTGAGCCAAAGTGCGGTCTCACAAGCCGGGCTTTCTCTAAGCTGGAAATTCACCAGCCAAGAGAAATTTCACCACTGAGCATCATCCAGCCCGCCCTGCGCTGATCATTCGACTTAAAGGAAATTGGTTTTTATCTACATTGAATTTATTAACGTTTTATCTGCAACCACTATTTAAGACGTTGGAGTGGACCAGTTCGTTCACCGTGTCGAGACACTTAGCTGGGGGATTTTTACCCAGGTTAGTGTCTGGGCCGACTTTTAAGACGTGGTTTGCGGCTTGAAAGCGCCCTGCAGACCGTATTTTGGCTGCAGGGTTTGCCCCAAGGCGAACGTGCTGGTCAACGGAGACGGCGAATTAATCGGTTATTTGAAGTACGAGTACGACGTGACACTGGTTCGCAGGTCGGGATGAGTATGCTATAATGATAAGTTGTATAACTGCAAGTTTGAGAGGAGCAAAAACATGGCTTTAGATATTGGTATCGACTTAGGTACTGCCAATGTTTTGATTTACGTATCCGGGAAGGGCATCGTGTTAAATGAACCATCCGTCGTTGCCATTGATACGAATACGAATCAAGTATTAGCAGTCGGGTCGGAAGCCTATCAAATGGTTGGTAAGACCCCAAGTAACATTCGGGCAATCCGACCATTAAAGGACGGGGTAATTTCAGATTTTGATGTTACCGAAGAAATGTTGTCTTATTTCATTAAAAAATTAAATGTGCGTGGTATTATGTCACGCCCAAGTATTATGATCTGTACGCCAACGAACACCACGGAAATCGAACGTAAGGCGATCTTACAGGCGGCTGAAAAGTCCGGTGGTAACAAGGTGTATTTGGAAGTCGAACCTAAAGTTGCTGCCATTGGTGCTGGTATGGATATTTTCCAACCACGCGGTAACATGGTCATTGATATTGGTGGTGGGACTAGTGATATTGCCGTCTTATCTTTAGGCGATATCGTTGCTAGCAGCTCACTACGGATGGCTGGCGATCGGATGAACCAAGACATTGCTAACTACGTTAAAGATGAGCATCATTTGCTAATTGGTGAACGGACCGCGGAAAATGTTAAGATTCAGATCGCACAAGTCTTCAAACAAGATGACGATGATGATCAAGTCATGCAAGTTCGTGGTCGCGATACGGTCACTGGGATGCCACGTTCAATTGACATGGATTCCAATGAAGTTGAAGTAGCGATTCATGATACGTTGATGCAAATTGTGACGACTGCTCATCATGTTATGGAAACTCTACCACCAGAAATTTCTGCCGATATTATTGATCGCGGCATTATGTTAACTGGTGGGGGCGCGCTTTTGAGCGGCTTAGATCAATTAATTAGTGAAAACTTAAAAGTGCCAGTGATGGTGGCTGAACACCCATTGAATAATGTGGCGCAAGGTGCCGGTATCTTACTGGAACACATGCAAAAGAGTGCTAAAAAATAATTGGCGATGAAACACGTTTTAATTAGTAGTATTCGTTGGTATCAACGGGCCATATCCACCTTTTCGCCGGCGCATTGCCGTTATTGGCCGACTTGCTCGACTTATACGATTGAAGCGGTTGAGCGCTTTGGTGCGGCTCGTGGTGGCCTGATGGGGCTGGCTCGTGTTTTACGCTGTCAACCATTTGTCAAAGGCGGCTTTGATCCGGTACCAGCGAAATTTTCATTACGTCGCAATCCGGCCTTTAAGGAGGAAAAGTAATTGTCAAAAAAAGATAAAGCCATTTCAGTGACACTTAACGAAACTAAAGTGAACGATCAAACGGTCACCGAAGTTTTGATTGGGAAACAAGTGATCGGTCAAGTGATGCAAGACGGCGATCGCTTTGATGCGGAACTGTCTAGTGATGTGCAACCATTTGCACACACCAAATCATTTGATGAAAGTTTGCAAGAAGTCCTTTCAGCGTACCACTTGCATAAAGGCTAATTTTTGGTTAACCTTCAACCTGGTTCCGTTTATTCGGCACCAGGTTGTTGTATAATCAAGCTTATCTTAGAAAAATAAGGAGCGTTATTACTGTGGCAGAAGAATCTAGACTTCGTGGTCAAGCAGAAGAATCACGGATTGACTGGGGAATTATCTTCTCCGTCATGATGCTGGGCTTGATTGGGCTGGCCTCAATTTATGTCGCTGCCAGTCATGATTCAAGTGTGGTCAACGTGACGAAGCAGGTTATTTCGCAAGTGATGTGGTTTGTGATCGGGACGACGTTAGCAGTCATTATTATGCAGTTTGACTCCGAACAGCTTTGGCGGGTGGCTCCGCTAGCTTATTGGTTCGGGATCTTCCTCCTAGTGGCGGTCTTAGTCTTGTATAGTCGAACGATGTATGCAAGTACTGGGGCCAAAAGTTGGTTTGCAGTTGGTTCATTGACTTTCCAACCGTCAGAAATTATGAAGCCAGCCTTCATTTTGATGTTAGGTCGGGTCGTCACGATGCACAATACTGAGAATCCAACGCATACGCCGGCCGGTGATTGGCAATTAATTGGTAAACTAATTGCTTATACGGTACCGTTGGTGATCTTACTAAAGCTCCAAAATGACTTTGGGACGATGTTAGTCTTCTTTGCCATTTTAGGTGGGGTCATTTTAGTTTCAGGGATCTCTTGGCGGTTACTCGCACCAGCCTTTGCCATTGTGTTTGCGTTTGCTGGAACGGTGCTCTACTTGGTTATTACAACCAGTGGGCGTCATGTGTTGGAAGCGGTCGGGTTTAAGGCTTATCAATTTGCCCGGATCGATACTTGGTTAAACCCATCCACTGATACGTCCAACAACGCGTATCAAGTTTGGCAAAGTATGAAAGCCATTGGTTCTGGCCAAATTACTGGCCGGGGCTTCAATGTGTCACACGTTACAGTACCGGTACGTGAATCCGATATGATTTTCTCCGTGATTGGTGAAAACTTCGGTTTTATCGGCTGTACCATTGTAGTTTTATTATATTTCTTGTTAATCTATCAAATGATCCGTGTGACCTTTAATACGAAAAATGAGTTTTATGCTTACATCTCAACGGGTGTTATTATGATGATCTTATTCCATGTCTTTGAAAATGTTGGGATGAGTATCGGTTTGCTCCCAATGACTGGGATTCCTTTGCCGTTTATTAGTCAAGGGGGTTCGGCGTTGATTGCGAACATGGCCGGAATTGGGCTGATCATGTCGATGCGGTTCCATTACAAGTCATACATGTTTAGTCGTAACGACCGGTTTGAATAAGGAATTAAATTAAGGAAAGCATGGTGTTGAAGATGAGTGAAGATGCAAATTATTTTTGGACGAAAGATACTGACGGTCATACGCGAATTGGTTTAACGAAAGCCGCTCACGAAGCCTTAGGTGAAGTGAAGTATGCTGAGTTACCAGCCGTTGGTGACAAGGTCAGCCAAAAAGAAGCTTTCCTTAGTATTGAAGCAACGAAAGCCGTTTCAGAATTTAATTGCCCAATTAACGGGACCGTTACGGCCGTTAATCCAGCATTGAAAGCTGACTTTACGGCTTTGAACAGTTTAGAAGATGGTGTCGCTTGGTTGATCGACGTCGATTAATTTTCGGGGTTGACAAGCGAATCCGTCCTCGGTATACTCAGGACATTAATAAATCATTAGAAAAATGTCATTTTGAAAAGATGAGTACGCGGTAACGACTACTAAGAGAGTCTCAGGTTGGTGTAATGAGATTAGGCGTGAAGCGGAAGATGGTCTTGAATCAATGCAATTTGGTGAGCTTTGGTTAGCCAAGTTTGGATTGCACCCATTATCGTGCCGAGTTAGCAATAACTCTTGAGACAGTTTGCGTGAGCAGGCTGCAAAGATGGGTGGTACCACGAGACTAAGCTTCTCGTCCTATTGGTTATGATGTCAATCATAATTGATCGGATGAGAAGCTTTTTTGTTTGCAAAGTAATTGAGATTGATAAATGATTAATTTAATTGGTCTGAACCAATTTATCGGCATAAGGAGGAAGCAACTTGATTGAATTTAAAGACGTGACCAAAACGTTTGCTAGTAAACAAGGCACCGTGCATGCGGTCCAAGATGTGAACTTAAAAATTGAAGACGGCCATATCTACGGAATCGTTGGTTATTCTGGGGCAGGGAAGAGTACCTTGATTCGCATGTTGAATGGGCTGGAAACGCCCACTAGTGGGTCGGTTGACATTGATGGCGTTGAAATTTCCGCGCTAGCTGGTGCCAAGCTTCGTGAGCAGCGCCACAAAATTGGGATGATTTTCCAACATTTTAACTTATTGTGGTCACGAACGGTGTTGCAAAATATCATGTTTCCATTAGAAATTGCGGGTAACAGCAAAGCCGAGGCTAAAAAGAAAGCTGAACATTTGGCTGAGTTAGTTGGTCTCTCCGGCCGCGAAACTGCTTATCCTTCAGAACTCTCTGGTGGGCAAAAGCAACGGGTCGGGATTGCCAGAGCCTTAGCCAATGATCCGCAAATCTTGTTATCTGATGAAGCGACGAGTGCGCTAGATCCGCAAACGACGGATGAAGTCCTTGATTTGTTACTCGATATTAATAAAAAGTTGAATTTGACGATTGTGTTGATCACCCATGAAATGCACGTGATTCGTAAGATTGCGGATCATGTGGCGGTCATGGAAGATGGTAAAATCGTTGAACAGGGGCCTGTCTTAGAAGTCTTCAAGCGGCCTAAACAAGCCGTAACGAAACGCTTCGTTAATGAAGAAGTCACGCCATCCTTGAACGAAACGACGGCGGTCGTTGATCAGTTATTGGCAAAGTATCCGAAAGGGACCATCGTTCAGTTGACCTTCCACGGCGACCAAGCACAACTGCCGATTGTTTCAGAAATGTTGAAGCAATACACGTTAGACTTGAACATTATTGAGGGTGCCATTCATCAAACGCAAGAAGGCGCCATTGGGTCGTTGTATATCCAAATCAGTGGGGACCAGGATCAAATTGATGGCGCATTAGCTTATTTACAAAAGATGCGGGTTGAAACGGAGGTTTTAAATCGTGAATAGTCAAGGGTTAGGCTCATATTTCAAATTTTCAAATGTCGATTGGGGCAATATGTGGAGCTCGACCTGGGAAACGATTTGGTTGACGCTTGTTTCAATGATTGTGGTGGCAATTTTAGGGATTGCCTTGGGGTTGCTATTATTTGAAACCACCAACAGTCAAAATCCATTGGCCAAGTTGTTAAATTGGGTCGTCGCGTTGTTTGTCAACGTTTTCCGGTCGATTCCATTTATCATCTTAATCGTCTTATTATTGCCAGTTACCCAAAGTATTGTCGGCACGATTATTGGGCCACGCGCGGCATTGCCCTCATTGATTATTTCTGCCGCACCATTCTATGCGCGGATGGTTGAGTTGGCTTTTCATGAACTTGATCACGGCGTCGTGGAAGCGGCTGAATCAATGGGTGCAACGCGTTGGCAAATCATTCGAAAAGTCTTGTTACCAGAAAGTTTACCAGCGCTGGTTTCCGGTATCACCGTCACGACGATCTCATTGATTGGGTATACAGCCATGGCTGGGGCGATTGGGGCTGGGGGTCTTGGTAACTTAGCGTATCAAGATGGGTTCCAATCCAATAACAATGCGATCACTTTAGTTGCAACGGTGATTATCGTCATTATCGTTTTCATTTTCCAATTTATCGGGGATTTTGCGGTCAAGCATATCGATAAACGCGTTAATTAATGGTTTTAAGGGATTATTAAAAAGGGTTTAACAATTTGATTAGGAGGAAATTCAGCATGCAAAAAAAGCGAATTTTAGGGTTATTAGCGATTGCCGCAACGGCATTTCTGTTAGTTGGTTGTGGTAAGTCATCGTCGTCATCATCAAAGACGACCACGATTACGGTGGGGGCTTCAGCGGTGCCACATGCACAAATCTTGAAGCATATTCAACCAGAATTGAAAAAGGAAGGCGTCAATTTAAAGATTAAAGTCTTCCAAGACTACGTGTTACCAAACAAAGCGTTGGCTTCTAAAGAATTGGATGCCAACTATTTCCAACACGTGCCATTCTTAGATAACTGGAATAAAGAAAATAATGGGACGCTAGTTTCAGCGGGCACTGTCCATTTGGAACCAATTGGGGTCTTTTCGAAAAAGGTCAAAAACCTTAAGAATCTTAAAGAGGGCGCGACCGTCTTAGTAAGCAGCAACGTGGCGGACTATGGTCGGGTACTGACACTCTTTAAGGATGCCGGGTTGATCACCTTGAAAAAGGGGACGGACATCACGTCTGCCAACTTCAACGATATTGCGACGAACAAGAAACACTTAGTCTTCAAGCATTCGTACGAAGCTAAATTAATGCCACAATTTTACAAGAATAACGAAGGTGATGCCGTCGTTATTAACGCCAACTATGCGGTTCAAGCTGGTTTAGATCCACGGAAAGATGCCATTGCGCTTGAAAAATCCGATTCACCATATGCCAACATTGTGGCTGTTCGGAAGGGTGACAAGAACAAGCCTGCAATCAAGAAGTTGATGAAGGCGTTACGCTCAAAGAGTACGCAAAGCTGGATCAAGAAACATTATAAGGGTGCCATTTTACCGGTGGCCTCAACCAATTAAGTCAATGAAAAGTCGGTCTGAAAATGGCCGGCTTTTTTGATGACATTAAAAACACATGAGACTGCGCCCTGCTTGACTTTAAAGCCCTTGCAAGGTACGCTAACTTTAGTTAAATATTTTACAGAATGGAGTTAGCATAATGCGTAAATATGGTGTTATTGGTTTAGGTCAAGTTGGGGCAACGGTTGCCTATACTTTGGTTCAACATGGAACCGTTGATGAATTAGTTTTGATTGATCATAACGAAAAGTTAGCACAAGCACAAAAGCTAGATTTAGATGACGCGTCACCGCGATTAGGGTCGACGACTAAAATTGTGATCAACGACTATGCCGCTTTAGCGGATGCGGAAGTTCTAATTGTGGCTTCTGGGAATATTGGCGCGATCGACATGAACAGTTCGAAGGGTCGGTTTGGTGAGTATGACTCAAATCAAGCAATCGTGCGGGATATTGCGCCTAAAATCGTGGCTTCTGGTTTCAAAGGAATCCTGATCGATATTATGAATCCTTGTGATGTCATGACTGACTATTTACAACGGATGACAGGTTTTGACCGTAACCGGGTCTTTGGGACGGGCACGTTCTTAGATACGGCCCGGATGCAAAAGTATGTTGGTCAAGCTTTACAGACCAATGGTAAAAACGTGGCGGGCTACGTTTATGGGGAACATGGTAATTCTCAATTCGTAGCTTGGTCAACGGTGGCGGTCAATGGGCAACCAATCGCTAACTTCAAGGACTTAGATTTAAAGCAACTTGAAGAAGATGCACGCCAAGGGGCATTTGCGGTCATGGAAGGGAAACACTACACAAACTTTGCGATTGCGACCTGTGGCGTTCGTCTGGCAGAAGCGGTGAGTGCGGATGAAAAACTAGCTTGCCCAGTTTCGGCCTTTGATCCTGATTTTGGGACTTACGTGGGCATGCCCGCAGTAATCGGCAAGGATGGGGTTGAAGCCTTAATCCATCTGAACTTGACGTCAGATGAACAGGCGTCATTAGCATCATCTGCGAAGTTCATCAAATCTAAAGTTGATGTTTTACCACAAGCTGAAAAATAGATGGTTAAGCTTTTTCGATGATATTAAGTCGTATTGCCTTTACTACTGAAAAGTCGTTGCAACGAGAAGTCACGTTGGACGGCTTTTTAATTACCTAAAATTAAGTGGTTCAGGACTAATTTATGAGTCGACCTGTTCGTGTAAACGTCCCAGCGCAATTACCACTGGTCTCGAGGTCAAATCTTTACAATCACGACTAGTCTCTTAAAAGTAGATGAGTGGCGGCTTAAATTAACGTGTAACCAATGTGCAAACCCCGCCAATCATGCTAAAATAAAGGATAAACTGAGCAATCGAGGTTATTATGGAAGCACAGAATTTAGCAACTTTAAAAGCTGACGTCATGAAGTTACGCCAGCATTTACGCGCTGGAGAGCTCTATCAATCACTCCCGCAGCGATTGGGTTACCTGATTGATCAGATTCCAGTAGCTCCCGCCACGACCGTGACCATACCGGACGACGGGGCTGTCTCAGACTTAATCAAAAAATTGCACGCTGGTCTGGAAGCAGGGACATTGACCGAAATTACCGATGACCAACTCAACTTATTGGTCCAGCATTTGGGTTCGCTGGATGCTAATGTTCGGGACCGAGGCTGTTACTACCTGCTGAATGAGGCTTTACAACAACAATTATTAACTAGTGATCAGTTGGGAACGATCTTCGACCGGCTAACCCAAGATGAGCAACTTTTTAGTCATATTGATCAACCAGAGAATGATGCCGTTTTTCAGCGGTCGTTTTCAATTTTGATTTTGTCGGTCTTATTGTATGCTGACCATGCGGGGATGGCGTTTATGACGCCGGCTCGTTTGGAACAAGTGGTCCAACAATTTACAACTTATTTACTTTTGGAGCGTGATACACGCGGTTTTGTCCCTAATCATGGTTGGGCGCATGCGTATACGCATATTGGCAATTTACTCGATGAATTGGCCGATGAAAATGATCTGGCTAGAGCGGATAAATTAATGATGTTGGCTAGCTTGATCGAGCATTATCAACGACTCACAACGCCACTGATCTTTGGTGAAGCGGAACGATTGTCATCCTATTTAGCGCTGATTACGTCAAAAGACGAGTTGTATTCAGACTATCTCTTACGGGCGCTAAAAAAATGGCATCAACAATTAGTGATGCAACCGGCACCGGCAACGGCCCAAGCTTGGACGCGCGTTTTTAATCGGAATCGCTTACTTGAAGCTATGGCGTTACATGATGATTTTCCAACCGCCATTGTGGAATATTTAGATGATGAATTAGAGTTTTTAGGCTAGTTTTGGAAGGAAGTTAGTTATGCAAGCAAAAGCAGTTGGGTTATATGCGGGTCATCCGCTAAGTGATCCGCGCGCCTTTGAAGACGTGACCATCGACGTGGCACAACCCACTGGGCGTGATGTGTTAGTTGCGGTTCAGGCCGTTTCAGTCAATCCCATTGATACCAAACAGCGGCAAGTGCAAGTTGCCACGAAGACGCCACGTATTTTAGGCTTTGATGCGGTCGGGAAAGTTTTGGCGGTGGGTGACCAAGTGACCAGCGTGATGACGGATGATGTCGTCTATTATGCGGGTGCGGTTGATCGCCCCGGCAGCAATGCCGAATATCAACTGGTAGACGAACGCTTAGTTGCTTTAACACCGAAAAAATGGTCAACCACGGCGGCTGCGGGGTTACCATTGACCGGTATCACGGCCTGGGAAGCCTTATTCGAAAAGTTACCGTGGCGAGCGGCAAAAAATGCCAACGTTGGTCGATCAGTCTTGATTATCAATGGGGCCGGCGGGGTCGGTTCGGTGGCGATTCAATTAGCAAAGTGGGCCGGTTTAACGGTCATCACGACAGCTGGGCAACCGCAAACGAAAGCTTGGGTCACGTCCTTAGGCGCGGATGTGGTGCTCGATTATCATGACGACTTGGCACAACAGCTTAAAGCACGCGGAATTGAGACCGTTGATAGTGCCATTATATTTCACTCAACGGACTTATATTTGCCAATCGTGGCGCCACTAATGCGGCCATTAAGTACCATTGTGGCGGTCGTGACGAATACGAAACCATTACCAATGGCTTTGTTGAAACCCAAGAGTTTAAACTTTGCTTGGGAATTTATGTTTACCAAGCCCAATTATCAGTTGCCAGAGTTAGCCACGCAAGGGATGATGTTAGCCAAAATGGCGCATTTGGCTGACACGGGTGTTTTGCAGCCGACGACTAAAAAAGTGCTCACGGGGATCAATGCGGAGACCTTAAAAACAGCCCACAAGATTGTTGAAACAGGACAAATGTTGGGTAAATTAGTATTAACAGCGCCATTTAATGCATAATAACGGTTTCAAAGTTGCAAAAATGTTTCTAAATTTGTTGAGATATTGTAAAATTAAAGAAGCCGTAATATGAAATAAATCTTGATAGGATGAACTAAAAATGGACACACAAAAAAAGATCCATGTTGGCATGTTGTTTGGCGGAAACTCTTCTGAACATGATGTTTCGAAGCGTTCAGCTCATAATATTTACGATGCAATGGACAAACAGAAGTATCAAATTGATTTATTCTTGATTACTAAGAATGGGGTCATTCTAAGCGATACTGCAACCCGTCGGATCTTTGATGGTGAACCAGAAGATAAGGTGGTCGCAGAAGAATTACCAAAGCTAGATATGAGTGATCCGTTAGCACCCATCAAGAATTTAATGGGCGCCAAGGATATTGATATCTTTTATCCGGTCGTTCACGGTAATTTGGGTGAAGATGGGACCTTACAAGGCCTGTTCAAGTTACTGAAGAAGCCTTACGTCGGTAGTGGCGTATTAGCTTCAGCGGCTAGTTTTGATAAGGATATTACGAAGCAAATTTTGACGCATCATCATATTCAGAATACCAAATACGTGGTGGTAACGCCTGAAAATCGGAAACAAATGACGTATGCCTATCTGAGCGAACACGTTGGGGCGCACTTGTTTATCAAGCCAGCCAACCAAGGCTCTTCAGTCGGAATTCATAAGGCTGAAAATGAACAGGACTACTTGGATGGCTTAGCGGATGCTTTCAAATACGATTATAAGATCTTAGTTGAAGAATCCATCGACAATCCGCGTGAAGTGGAATGTTCCATTCTTGGCAACGAGGATGCCATTGCTTCGAAGCTTGGCGCGATTGATGTGCCTAAGAGCGATACTTTTTATGATTATAATAATAAGTTTGTGGATGCCAGTGGTGTAACATTCGAATTGCCCGTTGACCTACCAGCCGATTTGACGAAACGCATTCAAGAAATGTCGTTGGGCGCATTTAAGGCGCTAGGGTTGAAGGGGATGGCTCGAGTTGATTTCTTAGTCTCAGAAGATGGCGAACCTTACTTGGGTGAAATCAATACGTTGCCTGGATTTACCAACATTAGCTTGTATCCAAAACTTTGGGAAGTTTCAGGAATTGGTTATACTGACTTGATTGATCGTTTGATTCAACTTGGTTTTGATGAATTCAAGCGGCAATCTGAGATTCATTACGATTTTGTGGCTTTAGACGCCGAATAAATTGCTCGCTTTGGCGATAAATATGAGAAAAAGTAAGATGAGTCTGGCGCTTTTGTCCCAGGCTCATCTTTTTACATAAACGGGGGGATGCGAAGATGTTCGCACGGGGCAGTCAAAATTTCAAACGCGGCTTGGCCCAGTTGCATGGCCCACTGGCAATTTGGTGGGTGAGTGGTCTGTTATTGGCCTTAATCGACAAATGGCTGGGCGTTCAGCTTGGCGGTTGGTGGTCGCTAGTCGGCTTAGTCGTGCTGAGTGCCTGGTTGCCGAGCCTAGCAGAACGGTCCAGCACTCAAACTTGGTCGTGGCGCCAACGTGGCTTCATCTGGGGTGGTCAATGGTTGCTCGGCGTGATCTGGCTCCCTTTAGGTTGGGGCGGCTATTTGGCAACGTTACAAGCCAGCATTCAACTGCCCGCTGACTTTCAGAACACGCTCTTTATGACGCGTTACGACTGGTTGCCATGGGTCGTACCAATCTGGGGCCTGTTATGGTTAGGGTCGTTCAAATGGTTAATTGCTTGGCGGGACCAACTACGGGCGCCAACGGGCTGGCGTGATTGGTGGCAACAAGGTTGGCATCAACCTTGGTGGCCAGTGGTCTGGCGGTTGTTAAAACTGACGCGCTGGTTAGTGGCTTGGTTGGTCGTGGCAATAGGCTTAGTCGCCATAACGGGCGGCTTTGAACTAGTCAATCAGACGGCAGGTCGCGTCAGCGCAATTTTAAGTTTGGCTGGTCTACAATGGCTTGGCTGGGTGATTTTAGCTAGTTGGTGGACAGGTTGGTTCGGCGACAGCACGATTGATCGGTCAGCGCGGCCACATTTAGGCCTGATGGGCTTGTTACTGCTGAGTACGCTATTGAGTGCAACTTGGTGGTTGCAGACGCCCTCAGCAACGTTACCAGCCGTTATTGCTCATCGTGGGGTAAATGGTGCGGATGGCGTACAAAATACCACGAGCGCCCTGAAACGGACCGTGAAAGCAACCCAGCCGGCATTTGTGGAGATGGATATTCAACCTACCGCTGATCAACACTGGGTAGTCATGCATGATCCCACATTGCGTCATTTAGCGGATCGTCCGGGACCGGTGCAAGCCTATCAATTAGACCAGTTGGCCGGTTTACCTTTAACCGAGCACGGTCAGCACGGTGAATTGAGCTCCTTTAACGCTTATTTGGCCGCGGCACAACGGCTACATCAGCCTCTGTTAGTCGAAATCAAGGCAGTTGGCGATGCAGTCCAATTAGTTTCACCATTTGCTGATCGTTACGCGACGCTATTGGAACACCGGGGAAGCTCAGTCCATTCGTTAGACTACCAAGTCGTGACACGCTTAAAACAGCGGACACGCCGGTTGCGAGTTGGCTATATTACCCCGTTTTACTTGACGGCGTTTAGCCCGAATGTGGCGGATTTCTATTCCCTGCAAGCCCTGACGGTGACCCGTGAGCAATTAGCAAGCGCTAAGCGGGAACATAAGGCAGTTTATTTATGGACGGTAGATCGGCCAATTCAGCTACAACGGTTATCGGCATTGCGCCCAACCGGAATTATTACGAATCAGCCAGGGCGATTGCGACGAATACAAAAACAGCCGCAACATTATTATTTTTACCAGCTTATTAATTGGCTGATTAGTTTATGATAATAAACCAGTCAAAAATGAGAGAATTAGAAACTGGCTAGGAGTTTGGAACCTCGACAGCATGGGATTTGGATGTGCTTTTGTTTGACAAATATAAACGTTGACCTTATCCACTTTGAATCGCTTTCGTCAGTCTGGTGACTGAGTTAACGTTGTGTAAATTAGTTCTGTTAACTAATTGAAAACCTGAACGATTAATAAGTGACCATGGGGGTAAAACATGCTATAACTTAATATTGAATAAGAATTAATCTTATTTCTTGCGTATTATCACTTATCTGAATATAATAATATGCGTAATTGGTATTGTCCAATTCGACAATGCGGGCAATCAATTATTAATCGATGTTTAAGGATTGATTAGGTGTTAGCGACGTTAGGTTTGCGAGTGGGGTCGGACTTAGCGGTGATCAAATTAGTGTTAGGTTGAGTGTTGTAGACATAAAGAGGGGTTTATGATGAGAATATTGGGAGAGAAAGTTCGGCAGTTTCGGAAGCGTAAAGGCATGTCGCAAAAGGAATTGGCGGAGGGTATTTGTACCCAAGCAACGATTAGTTTAATTGAGAAGAAAAGTAAAATTCCAAGTATGAAAATTATGATGAAAATTTGTAATCGATTAGGAATTCGTTTATCTGATGTTATTGTAGAAAATGATGACCAGTTATATCGGACCTTCAAAAAAATTGATTCTTTGATTCGTCACGATCAGTTGGATGCAGCCAACGAAGTCTTTGCGAAGATTCGGCCAAAGCAACTGCGTAGCAATACGGACAAGAAACAATATTATTACTATGAAGGTTATTTACAATTAGTCTTGAACGACAATGCGGATGAAGCCATCTTCAACTTTGGGATGTTATTAAATCAATTCGTGAAGTCAAGTCACGACATGTTTGCCATTTTGGCAACGTTGGGGACTGGTTTAGCGTACGAACGCAAGCAGTCTTATGACAAAGCTGAAATCTTCGTGAAGCAAGCGGTCGCAACGTTGCATACCATGGACGCGCAAGCGATGCCAATTGGTGACGACGATTATTTGCAAAACGAAATTTTGATTTATGCTTCTGCGGCGCAACTTTATGCGAAGATTAACTTCCCTGAAGAAGCGTTGGAGTTGATCGATTTAGCCTTGAAAAAAGCGCAAGAAAGTCAATCATTGTACTTGCTTGATCGGCTATATGCCCAAAAGGCTGCTAACGAAGTCGTTTTAAACAATGTGGCTTCAGCTCATGATCATTATTATGTGGCTTATGCGTTAAGCTTGGTCACTCATAATGAAAAGCTAACTCAAAAGATTATTAAAGAAATGGCAGAATACCACATTGCGCCCTTGCAAGTGGCCAAAGATGCCTAGTTAAAGGAAACGCCCAGTTTTGAATTGGTTGCCAATTTGAAACTGGGCGCTTTTTTTCACTCAAATAAATTTTGTTAGGGAAAGGTTAAAAAATGCGAAAACTACAAATGTCAAAGCAGCGTGCCACAACGATGTTAATCAGTCTCGTGAATATACTGAGTTTGGTCTGGCTTTGGTTACCAACGGGGCAGCGTATTCCAAAGGTGGGCCTCGATCCACAATTAGGCCTAGTCATCACGCTGGTTTTTGGACTATCACTAGTGGCACCCTGGTTACTTGAAAAAAATTACCATTGGCAACCTTGGCAAATTGCACAACATTGGTCATTGGGGTGGTTGGGGCTGAGTATTTTGGTTGTGGGATTTCCGAGTGTCTTCCAGCAAGTCAGTGTACCGGAGATTGGCATTGGGCTGTTGATCAGCTTTTTCGGCGTGCTATGTGTGGATGTGCCACGCAATCACTTGATCGGTGTGCGCGTTGTCTGGACCTATGCTTCCGCAGCCATTTGGCACAAAGTGAATCGAGTCGGAGGATGGCTGCTATATGTCAGTGGGTTACTTGGCATTGTTGCCGGTGTTTTCGGTCAAGCAATCGGTATGACGTTACTCGTCGGTCTAACCCTAACAACGAGTGCGATTGTAGTTGGCTATGCCTATTGGTTAGCACGACTCTCGCGACGGCCAATGTAAGGCTAAACTAAAAAAGTCTCATGATTAACTTTCAATCGAAAGTCAGGTCATGAGGCTTTTTTCAGTAAAATAAGATTACTTTTTCTTAGGTTTAGGAGCTGGTTTATTAGCCAAATCAGTCCGAACAACGAGAACATCACAGACCGCCATACGGGTGACATATTCAGTAACTGAGCCAATCAAAAGTCGTTCCACTGCGTTCAAACCAGTGGCACCAATCATGATCAAATCAATGCCTAAATCTTTTGGCACATCGCGCGCAATAATGGTCTTGGGTGCCCCATATTCGATTGAATAGTCCACATTGTCCAAGCCTTCTGACTTGGCTTCTGCGACGTACTTATCCAATGTCTTTTGCGCAGTATCGGTAACTTGTTCAACCATGGTCGTGTCAAAACTAGAAATGTTTTGGAATGCCCGCGTATCCACGACGTGCACCATGTGAACTGACGCTTTAGGGCCATTCCGCTTAGCCACGGCGACCGCCTTTTTAAATGCTAATTCCGCTTCATATGAACCATCAACGGGAACTAAGATGTGTTGGTATTGTTGTAACATCATTCTCACCCCTCAATACTTTATACCTTTATTGTAAAGGTTTTCGTAAAAAATAAAAAGCGTTTTCTCTCAATTTACATGAAACTGATGAGAAGTAAGCCGATTGCCATCATGATCAAACAACCGCTAGCGAGAACTAACGCAATAACCACGGTACTTTGATAAAAAATTGTCACGGCACCGCCGAGGGCCACGAGTAACATTAAGCTGCCACCGTAACGGGCGACATGTTGGACGGTTGACGACTCGGTTGGATCAAAGGTGAGAAAACGCTTATTTTGATGGCGAACTAGGTAATAGCCGAGTCCGGCCGCGATTAAGGTGTAGATGACTAAGAGTAGGGTGATCAAGTTGATTCCTCCATGAGAATTTTTTAGATTGTTTTTTAATAAAAGGACAGTTGTCGGTCTGTAGTTAGTGTATCATAGTGTTTCTATTTAAATAACTGATTAATTGTCCGTCTCCGTTGACCAGCACGTTCACCGTGGGGGCAGACCTGCAGCCAAAATTCGGTCTGCAGTGCGCTTTCAAGCCGAAACCCACGTCTTAAAAGTCGGCCAGACACTAACCTGGGAGAATCCCCCAGCTAAGTGTCTTAACACGGTGAACATACTGGTCCACTCCGACGTCAGATAGTAGTTGTAATCAAAGTATCATTAATCTTAGTTCCCACAAAAAAGTTAATTGATATTGGGTTAGTTACCGACTAGCGCAGGGCGGGCTGGATGATGCTCAGTGGTGAAATTTTCCTTTGCTGGTGAACTTTCCAGCTTAGGAAAAGCCCGGCTTGTGAGACCGCTCTTTGGCTCACAAACGTGGCCACCACGTTCCAGCATTAATCCAGACCAACCGGAGCGGTAAGCTATGCCAATCAATATCAATGGAGGCATTAGGTCGTGATTACAGTCAACAAAAAAGGGCCAGGACAAGTCCTGACCCACGGAAGTTTCCTTCCGAAAAAAACTAGTAGTGCCGTTAGTCGCCCTTCAGTATTGACCCGCGTCAAGCAGGTGGGATCGGCTGTATAGCTTTCTAACTACCAAATGATAAGGCATGTTATGATTACTACCTGAAGCCAATCCCAAAGTAATATTAATTGTTCGGCAACACTTTATTTAGAGCAATGCGCACACCTTAGTAATTTCGACTATTAGTCTAGCATATTAAAATAAAAGTTGCAACGATTGTACTGATGATGCGGATGTTAACGGTTTTGCTGGTTAGCCTTTAATAATTTTTTGTATTGTTCCCCAAGGGCAGTTTCATAGCGCCCGTTCGTTTTAGGCTGGTAGTATTCGGCACCCTTGATGGCGTCTGGCAAATACTGCTGTGCCACCCAGTCACCGGGATGGTCATGCGGATAGACATAACCGACGCCATGGCCTAATTTAGCCGCACCAGCATAGTGAGCGTCTTTCAAATCCGCTGGAATATCGCCAAAATGGCCCTGACGAACTTTTTCGAGCGCCCCATCAATCGCCCCCATGGCTGAGTTAGATTTTGGCGATAAGGCGAGTTCGATGACCGCGTTGGCGAGCGGAATCCGAGCCTCGGGTAACCCAAGCTGGTCCGCGGCTTGACAGGCTGCGACGGTATGCGCGCATGCGGGTGGATTGGCTAGACCAATGTCCTCATAGGCGATGACCATCAAACGGCGTAAAATACTTTTTAAATCGCCAGCTTCAACCAAGCGTGCCATGTAATGTAAGGCGGCGTTGGCATCCGAACCACGAATCGATTTTTGAAAAGCAGAAATCACATCATAATGGGCATCACCGTCTTTATCCGCGGAGAGGGCTTTCTTTTGTAAACATTCTTCGATAATTTTCTGAGTGATCGTCACACCAGTTTGTTCAGAATCAGTCGATGACAAGACCGCTAACTCTAAACCATTCAAGGCACTCCGTAGATCACCATTAGTCGCGGTACACAGATGATGCATGGCCGCTGGTTCTAAATCAACGTGATACTGACCTAAACCACGTTCGGTATCGGTTAAGGCGCGTTTAACGGCCGTTTCAATATCCGAAGGCGTGAGTGGGTGGACTTCAAAAATCTGTGTCCGACTCCGAATGGCGGGATTAATACTGATGTAAGGATTCTCAGTAGTCGCCCCAATCAAAATAATGCGGCCGCTTTCGAGATGGGGGAGCAGAAAGTCTTGTTTGGTCTTATCCAATCGGTGGATTTCGTCCAACAGTAAGATAACCGTGCCACTCATTTTCGCTTCTTCAGCGACAATTTGTAATTGCTTTTTACTATCGGTTGCGGCGTTGAGCATCCGAAAAGCATATTTTGTTGACCCGGCAATGGCACTCGCGATACTGGTCTTGCCAGTACCCGGGGGGCCATATAAAATCATGGAAGATAAGCGCTTGGCTTTGACCATCCGTGCAATGATTTTTCCCGGGCCCACTAAATGCTGCTGCCCAACGACTTCTTCAATCGTTTTGGGACGCATCCGATAAGCTAATGGTTGTTGCATGATAACCTCCCTTGTAAAACTAGTCTTAATTATTATAGCATTTCCCGTTACTTCCGCCGATTGATTGGTTTCAACGTTGACCGATGGCGTGCCGTATGATACAACGAAATTATCAAGATAATAAGGATGGATAAAAATATGGAAGTCGATGCAGTCGGAAAAGCAATTATGCACTACCAATTGGTGCCATTAGTGAGCCAGTCGAATTTGGGCTTAGAAGTCACGATGCAACGCGTCAATGCACAGGGCGTCCTGTCTATGCAACCGTATCCTAAAGTTTTCGGCGACCAGCGCCAGAATCCACAGATCCACAATGCTTTCGCTCAGACACAATTAAAATTAACCACGCCTGCAATGTCAGATCTAACTAAATTGTTAGCGTATTTGGCAGGATTAAATACGACCGCACGCCGAGCTTTGGCAGCTGATGACTATTTATGGCCGTTATCAAGCACACCGGTATTGCCAGCTGATCTGCAACAGATTCCTTTGTCAGAGGCCGATGAGGTGGGCTTTAAACGGCGCCAGCAGCAAGCTAATCATTATGATATAACCAAATTAATGACGACTGGCGTCCACGTCAATTTAAGCTTTAATGAACAATTATTTACGCGCTTATATTCAGAAACCTTTCATCAACATTACTCAAGTTATGTTGAGTTTCGTAATGCCATTTATTTGAAAGTGGCACAAGGTTTTGTGCGCATGAATTGGTTAATCCAATATTTATTTGGCGCCACGCCAACGTTACAAATTACTGATACGCAGTCTAAACGCCAACGGAGTAGTGTCCATGCGCCAGCTGGGCGATACAGTCAGGTCAAAGGGGACTACACGTCGATTGACCGCTATGTCGCGAAGTTGCAGGCCGATGTTCAAAACAAAAAATTACTGTCAATCAGTGATTTTGATGGTCCGGTTCGTTTTCGCAGTACAGGTCAGTTGACAACGCTCGGTCGACAAGGCGTTTATTATTTGGAATATCAGGGACTCGACCTTGATCCAACTCTCACGACTGGTGTGGATCATAATGCGATTGAATTCATTCGCTTATTGGCGAGTTATTTTGTGATGATGCCAGCCTTACCAGCAGCGATGGTCAGTCAAGTCAGCGCGCAAGCCGACCAATTAAGTGCGCAAGTCACCATGGAGAATCCAACGACCGCGAGTGCTCAAGCTCAGCCGGCTTTACAAGTGCTGGATGCGTTGAAGGATTTTGTTAAAACACATGGTTTACCAGCTAGCGACGCGGTCTTATTAACCCATTTGAAACAACGGGTCAGTGATCCTAAACAGACGCCTAGTGCTAAAATTGCGGCCCAAGCTGATCCATTGGCCTGGGCAACTAAGCAGGCGCAGCAGTATCAAGCGGAAGCCCAAACGAAACCTTTTAGTTTGCCAGGGTTTACGCAGCTTGACCTATCCAGTCAACTTTTGGCGGAACAAGCCTTAGCTCGTGGTATCAAGGTCGCAGTTGTGGATGCGCATGCCGCTATTATGCGCTTGACGCATGCTGACCAAGCACAAATTGTCGTTAATGGTAGTGGTACTGATTTGAATCCGCAGGCGTTGACGACCGTCTTGACTCACAAGGTTGCTGCAAAGCAGATTATTGCTGAACACGGTGGACAGGTGCCGGCTTCACAGACATATCGATCGGCTAACCAGCTCATTGATGATTATGACCGGTATGCCCAAGGCGGTGGCATCGTCTTGAAAGGGACGGATACGACGAGAGCTGTCGCTGCTTTCCGGATCATGCCCAAACGAGCCCTATTTGAACAAGTCGTCCGCCAGTTATTCGAGCAAACTAAGTCGGTGATGGCTGAAGCATTAATCGTCGGCTCCAGTTATCGTTTCTTAGTGATTGATGGTAAAGTACAGGCCATTGTCGAACGAATCCCTGCTAACATTGTGGGCGATGGGCGTTCAACGGTACAGGCACTACTTGACCGCAAGAATGCGCGCGAACTACGGGGCACCGCCTTGGCGTATCCTCAGTCGGAATTGAAGTTAGGAACGGTCGAACGTTATCGGTTAGAGTCTTACCATTTAGATTTGGATTCAGTCGTGAGTCGAGGAACACAGATTTTATTGCGAGAGGACGCCACTTTTGGTAATGGTGCCGATGTCTTGGACGCAACCGCGGACATGCATCCGTCCTATATCGCGGCGGTCGAGAAGTTAGCGGCAGATTTAAAGTTAAAAGTTGCCGGTTTCGATGTCATGATTCCCAATTTATATGCTGAATTGACGCCAGAGCATCCTGAAATGGCGGTTTATCTGGGTATTCATGCGGCACCTTATCTTTACCCGCATTGTTTTCCAATGTTTGGTGCGGCGCAACCAGTGACTGCAAAATTGTTGTCAGCGTTATTTCCGGAAATGTAGTTAAAAAGACAGCCACTGACCAAATCTAAGGCCGTGGCTGTCTTTTTATTTAGAATAACTTTTTAAGTTTTCCGAACAAGCCGTGCCCTTCTTTGGGGTGTGCTTGTTGCTTGGATTCAGGTTGATAACGGTGATCAATATCAATCACCTCTTGGTTGATTGCCTGATCAGCCGTGAAGACGAGGGCGTAATTAGCATCGCCCGTTCGATAAATATCATCCGTCTTGATGGTGAATTGAATATCAGCTTTCGCCGCAGCTTGCAGGTAGGGACCGAGTATGTCTTGATCAAGATTGCCATTAATGTACAAGCGGTAATCCGGATGCATTGTAAAGGCCACGTTGAGTTGATCAACGTAGTGATGGCGCTTGATTTGGTAGACGGTGACGGCAACTTCGACGCGTTCGCGAAATGTCCCGAGATATTTATTCTGTTCATCGGGGTGGAGTTGTGGGGTCCCGTGCATCGCGGTTTGAATCCGATCAACCGGTTGCATATCTTTGTCAGCCATTGTCAAACATCCTTTCTACGATTATCATACAATTGTAGCATGTTCCAGAGTTAAAAGCGAAAAACGAAAGCAGGGAACGTTGTGTTTACTAAAGCAGACTTTGACTTATTTAATGACCCCACCTTAGCCGGTCGAATGACCCAAATTAGAACGGTGATTGATCCAAAATTTGAGGCAGTGACGCCACAAATTTTGCCCGTGCTACAAGCAGGTGGGCAGACGTTTTACCCGCATATCGCCAAACACTTGCGACGTTTTAAAAATCCACCGGTCGACACTTGGGTCGCATTTAGTGAAGATCCGCGGCGTTACAAGGCATTGCCACATTTCGAACTCGGACTATGGCCGGATCGGTTATTTTGCTATTTGGATTTGTTGGACGAAAGTAAGGTAAGGGTACAGGCTAGTTTAACCCCCGCGGAATTACAAAAATTATATCGCCACTTGCCCGCTGATTATTTAATTAGTCATGATCACACGGTCGCTGAAATGCGAGTCGCCACATCAGCCAATATTGATGGGGTGCTTAATAAATTTGCGCAGTACAAGCACAGCGAGTTAGTTGCTGGCCGTGCGATTAGTCTGGATTCACCATTATTAGCGGATGAAGCGGGTCAATTAGCTTATATTCAAGCAACGTTTACAACACTCTTACCGATTTATTTAGCGATTATGGCAAAACTAAGGCTGAAGACTGACTGATAATTGGTAGTTAGCCTATTGTGGGTGGTTGCAAATAGCTCTTAACGTTCAAGAGCGTAAACGCCGCCGTCTTCATTGACCAGTTCATTCGCTGTGCAGCCACTGGTTCATTACGATGTTAGATAGTGATTATGGCTCTTAATATCCCGAAAACCCAATCAATATTGAGGCGCTGGGTTAGCGTAGGTTGGTCTGGAATGAGGCTCAGTGGTGAAATTTCTCTTTGCTGGGGTCTTGCCAGCTTAGAGAAAGCCCGGCTTGTGAGACTGCCCCTTGGCTCACAAACGTAGCCACCACGTTCCAACATCAGTCCAGGCCAACCGGAGCGGCAATGCTTTTTATCACGAGACACAAAAAAACACGCCGCAAATGCGACGCGTTTTTAATAACCAGAAATTAAAGTTTGTTGTAGTATTCAACGATAAGTGATTCGTCGATATCTGCTTCAAGTTCTTCACGTTCTGGTAAACGAGTTAATGAACCTTCAAGTTTGTCAGCATCGAATTGAACGAAGTTAGGACGTGAAACCACGGCTTCAACAGCGCCAGTGATAACCGTTAACTTTTTAGACTTTTCACGTACTGAGACAACTTGGCCAACACTAACTTCGTATGAAGGAATGTCAACACGTTTGCCATCAACAGTGATGTGGCCATGGTTTACCAATTGACGAGCTTGACGACGAGTCGTTGCCAAACCTAAACGGTAGACCATGTTGTCTAAACGACGTTCGAGTAAGATCATGAAGTTAACACCATGCTTACCTTCGCGGATTTTACCAGCTTTGATAAATAAGTTGGCGAATTGACGTTCAGTTAAACCGTACATCATCCGTAACTTTTGCTTTTCGCGTAATTGCGTACCGTATTCAGAAAGCTTTGAATGACGACCTTGACCATGATCACCAGGAGCATAAGGACGACGAGCTAATTCTTTACCAGTACCTGAAAGAGACATTCCCAAACGACGGGAGATCTTCCAACTTGGACCTGTATAACGAGACATATGTTGTATCCTCCAATAATTTTAGTTGGAGTAAAATAATCCGATGTGAGTTCGATATTCGTTCAGATTGGACTGCAGGTTTCACCATTGCAGCCGCAGGTTACTAACTGACCAAAAATTTGGCACCAATCTGTTGACGAGCTTACCCACTCACTGCTGCATTATTTTACACAAAGAGTAGCATAGCATGCTGACCTTACTTAGTCAATGTGTTGTACGAGAATCTTCGCAAATTCGGCCAACTCGAGTTCATTTTCAGTGGTAAAACGGTCGAGGGAAGGGGAATCAATATCCATGACGCCAATTTGATGTCCATTTTTAGTTAACGGCACGACGATTTCAGAGTTGCTGGCACTATCGCAAGCGATGTGTCCGGGAAAATCATGGACATTTGCCACGCGATGGATCTGTTGATCCTTAAAAGCCGTCCCAACAACACCGGCGCCAACTTTGATATGCATGCAAGCGACCTTACCTTGAAATGGTCCCAAATCGAGGCTATCGGTCGCGGAATCGTATAAATAAAACCCAGCCCAATTGAGGTCTGTGTATGTATCATTAATTAATGCACTGGCGTTGGCTAGATTAGCCACCAAATTGGTTTCGTTATAAAGTAAGGCGTCTAATTGTTGGTTCATGAGTGAAGTTTGTGTCTCTGACATGAAAATCCTCCTATAAGTTATTAATTTCATACTGATTGATAATTGCGGGTATGCTATAATTTAGGTTAGATTTTAATTGGAAATTAAGCAAAAAGCAAGGTTGCGGTTCGGCAGGGTGAATCCGCAACCAAACCATTAGCCATTAATTTAATTTAAGTAAGGGGTATTCATATGCAAGTAGCAATCGGTATTGTGGTTGTCGCGCTTGTGATTTACGCTGCGATCAAAGGCTTTCAACTGTACATAGATAAACAAGTTCGACAGTTAACGACGCGGCAGCAAGCGTTAGTTGAACAGACTCAGGCGACTGACTTTGAAAAAATCGAAGGTCTTGGATTGACCGGCGGATCATTGGCGAAACTAGAAACATTGCAACATGATGGACAGGCTTTGCGTGAAGAACGCTTGCCAGCCATTAGTGAGCGCCTCACACAAATTACCGCCGCCGCCCACAGTATTAAATTTATGGACGCTAACCAAAATATTAAAAAAGTCACCGCCTCATTGACCGTGATTGAAACGAAAATTGGGTCAATAAACGAAGGCTTACAAGCATTAGATGATGCCGATCAAGCTCACCGCAAAGCCGTTGCGAGTTTGGAAAAGAAATATCAGGATCTACGGAAAACTTTGTTATCGCAAAACTTTTCCTTTGGACCAAGCATTGACCGGTTGGAAGACCGGCTGGCGAACTTAGAAAGTGACTTTGACAAATTTTCTCAATTGGCGAAGGCTGGCGATCACGATGCTGCCGAACAAGTCTTGGACCAATTGCGGCACGATACGAGTGCTTTAGAAATGGATATCGACCGTATTCCACCGATTTACAAGGACTTAGTGAGTGGTTTTCCGGATCAATTAAAGGAACTTGAAACGGGTTATCGGCAATTGATCGATCAACATTTTCACTTTGAAGTGGCTAAAATCGAACCTGAAATTCAAGCCTTGACCAAAGCAATTGCCGACAACACCAAGTTGTTAGGGGCGTTAAAGGTCTCGGATGCTGAAGCTGGTAACCATGCCATTGAAAAGCGAATCGATCATTTGTATGACGTCATGCAAGTTGAGATTGATGCTAAAGCAGTTGTTGATCAAAAACAAGACGAAATCAGCCAGTTTTTAACGCATGCGACGAACCAAAATCAACGTTTACAAGTTGAGTTAGATCGATTAGCACAGAGCTATACGTTGAACGATCATGAAGTTGAACGGACACGTGAACTTGGCGAACAGCTGAAAAATATTCAGGATGTTTATCAGGCGGACACGACTGCACTGACGACGCATCAAGCCATCTTTAGTCAAATCGCTAACCACTATGCAGAACAAGATAAACAATTAAAAGGTATCGAAGAAGAACAAGTCACGATTAATGATGGTGTTGCCGGCCTAGCTGCAGAAGAGTCTAAGGCACATGACACGTTGCAACGATTTGATTTTGAAATCCATGCCATCAAGCGGCAAGTGGAGAACTTAAACTTGCCTGGCTTGCCAAAAGATTACTTGGATTATTTCATGGTTGTGACTAAGGAAATTGAACGTTTAGATCATGATATCAATAAGTTAGTGATTAATATGGATGATATCACGAAGCAACTGATCGTCATTCAGTCCGATATGGCAACACTTAAAGAAAAAACCAATGATTTAATTGATTCGGCCGTCTTGTCAGAACAGCTGTTGCAATACGCGAACCGTTACAAGACGAATCATGAAGACGTGCAGGCTGCCAGTGTGGAAGCCCAGCGACTATTTAATGAAGAACATGACTACGCACATAGCTTGGAAGTGATTGCGACGGCCATTGATAAGATCGATGCCGGTGCATACAAGCGGATTGAAGATAGTTATTACGCGCAAAAGCAAACAGAACCTGAATAGCTGACCACTGAAAGTTTGGGAATTCCCAAACTTTTTTGTTCGCCTATTTTGGGTGTTGTGAAACAAAAAGGCTTGTTTCATAGTGGTTATTTGGTATAATTGCAAAGAATTCTTATCGAAAGTAAGTGCTTAGGCGTTGTTCTAGTCATAGTTAGTTCAATTGATAATCGGTTGTCTCTGTTGGCTACCACGTTCCGGCAGTAATCTAGCCAACTCGAGTGGCAAGTTAACACTTATGACAGCTCCAATGTTTCCAGCACGACTTTTAGGGAAAGTGAAGGCTTTAGAATGATTTATTTTGACAATAGTGCGACAACTAAAGTTGCACCATCAGTACTTGAGACCTACACAAAAGTCTCACAACAAGTTTGGGGCAACCCATCTAGTTTGCATAATTTTGGTGAGACGGCGTTCCATTTATTGGAACAATCACGCCAACAAATTGCGGATTTAATTGGTGCGAAACCTAATGAAATCTTTTTTACTTCTGGCGGTACGGAAGGCGACAATTGGGTCGTCAAAGGGACAGCCATGGAAAAACGGACATTTGGGAAACATCTGATTACAACGGCTGTTGAACATCCAGCTATTCATAATTCAATGGAACAACTCAAAGAGCTCGGCTTTGACGTGACTTACTTACCCGTTGATAAAGAAGGCCGGATTTCAATCGCTGATTTGAAAGCCGCGATTCGGCCAGACACCATTTTGGTTTCGGTCATGGCGGTCAACAATGAAATTGGCACGATTCAACCATTGACAGAAGTGGCCGAGGTATTGAAGGCTTATCCGAAAATTCACTTCCACATTGATGCTGTTCAAGGGATCGGTAAGGGCATCCAAGACATGATCATGAATGATCGGGTGGATTTTGTGACCTTCTCCGGGCACAAATTCCATGCGCCACGCGGTATTGGCTTCATTTACGCGCGCCAAGGTCGAAAATTAGCCCCATTAATGACCGGTGGTGGTCAAGAAAACAACTGGCGTTCTGGGACTGAAAACTTACCAGCAATCGCTGGTATGGCGAAAGCCTTACGATTGTTATTGACTGATGAGACTGAAAAGGTCGCTCGTGAACGCGCAATCAAGCAACGCGTTTATGATCACATTAAAACTTTTCCAAAAGTCACGATTTTTAGTCAGCCGACGACTGGTTTTGCGCCACATATCTTGTGTTTTACGATCAATGGGGTTCGTGGTGAGACCATCGTCCATGCGTTTGAAGATCAGGGCATTTATCTCTCAACGACGAGTGCTTGTTCTTCCAAGAAGCATCTGGCTTCCAGCACATTAATGGCGATGCATACCCCTGAAGCAGTCGCCACGAGTGCCATTCGAATTAGTTTGGATGAACACAACACTTTGGCCGAAGCTGACGAGTTTAATCAAGTTTTTGATAAGTTATATAAACGATTTTCTAAAATAAATGCTGACGCTTAACTGAAAGGAAATAATTCATGCAATACACTGAAATAATGGTGCGTTACGGCGAACTCTCAACTAAGGGTAAAAACAAACGTAATTTTATCGATAGTTTAGGGCGTAACGTCCGCAAAGCGCTGCACGATTTTCCGGAACTCAAAGTTCATGCGGATCGTGACCGGATGCACATCGCCTTAAACGGTGAAGATGCCACCAAGGTCATGGGACGGCTAAAATTGGTTTTCGGAATTCAAAACTTCTCACCAAGTATCCGGGTGCCACAGGATATGGCCGCAGTTTATCAGACGGCGATTGAAATGGTTCAAGCACAATTTGAACCGGGGATGACGTTTAAAGTAAATACGCGTCGTTCTGATCATACTTTTGAATACGATACGAATGCCATCAATGATATGTTAGGTGGTCAGATTTTGGACCACGTTGACGGCATCCAAGTTAAAATGAAGCAACCAGATATTGTGATCCGTGTCGAAGTTCGTCCAAACGGGATTTTCTTATCATCCGAGACAATCCAAGGCGCTGGCGGATTACCCGTTGGTACCGCTGGTAAAGG
Organism: Lactiplantibacillus brownii; assembly: GCF_031085375.1. Classification (NCBI taxonomy): domain Bacteria; kingdom Bacillati; phylum Bacillota; class Bacilli; order Lactobacillales; family Lactobacillaceae; genus Lactiplantibacillus; species Lactiplantibacillus brownii. The sequence continues at coordinate 1,945,251 of NZ_JAVCWF010000001.1, read as the reverse complement.
GATGTTGATGTTATCTGGTGGGATTGACTCGCCCGTTGCGGGTTATCTTGGCATGAAGCGTGGCGTTGACATGGAAATGGTTCATTTCTTCAGTCCGCCATATACTAGTGAACAGGCCCTCGCCAAGGCGAAACAATTAGCCTCGACTTTAGCGAGCTATTCTGGAAGTGTTAAATTCATTCAGATTCCTTTCACCGAGATTCAAGAAGAAATCAAAGAAAAGGTGCCAGAAGGCTATTTGATGACGGTACAACGCCGTTTGATGATGCGCTTGATGGATGCTGTGACCCGCCAACGTCATGGTAAAGCCATTTTTAACGGTGAATCTTTAGGACAAGTTGCGTCACAAACGATGGATAGTATGATTGCCATTAATGACGTCACTGCTTTGCCAGTTTTACGGCCGGTGATCTCAATGGATAAAACCGAGATTATCAAGATTGCTGAAGAGATTGACACCTACAACTTGTCAATCATGCCATTCGAAGATTGTTGTACAATTTTCGCGCCGCCAGCACCTAAAACACATCCAAAACTCGATCGTTCTCGTGCTTACGAAGAACGAATCGACGTGGAAGGATTAATGCAACGTGCCATGGACGGGATTAAGATTACTGAAATCAAGCCCGGCGAGAATTATATGAACACTCAAGAAGAAGTCTTTGCAGAACTATTGTAAGCGACCAGCATGCGATTAAGCACCAAACTAAACAAGTTGCGTGTTGAAAAATGACTATCGCTCAATCAAACTCGTGTTAGCACATTCGCTGACACGAGTTTTTTTTACAACGTATTTTAAAATCATGCTCAGCGCTCAAATCGCTGGCGGCAAAAGCAGACGGTTAATCAGTATCCAGTTGTTTTGATAAATCGAGGCGATTCTAAAGTTATTATTTGCGACTGGCGGGAGTTTGCGGTACATTTGAAGCATACTAGTTAAACTAGTAAACGTTAGCTTAATCAAGTTATTGAAGGGGTGTTTGCTGTGCAAGTATTATTTCATGATCAGCCGTTAGATTTAGTCGGTGAACCGTTGACGGATGGCGACCAATTGCCGAAGTTCAAAGTGTTCACGACCCATGATAAGAAACTCAAGACCAAAGATATTTTAGGCAAGCCCGCGTTGATTAGTGTGATGCCCGATATTGATACTCGGGTTTGCTCAATTCAAACGAAAAAGTTCAATCAACAAGCCGACCAATATCCACATATTCAATTTTTGGCGGTTTCTAACAATTCGATTGCGGATCAGGCTGGCTGGTGTGCCAAGGAAGGCGTCAAAAATTTGACGGTCGTTTCCGATGAAGAACTTTCCTTTGGCTATGCCACTAACTTATACTTGCCAAACAATGGGACGTTAGCTCGGGCCATTTATGTCGTTGATGCTGCCGGTAAAGTGGTTTACCACGAAATCGTGCCTGAAATGACGCATGAACCAAACTACGTGGCCGCTTTAGATGCGTTGAAGCAATTTGAATAAGCATTGACGCCGGATTATAAATTGATTACAATAGGAACATTCAAGCGATGAGCAAGAGAGTAGTTTTGAGTGACATCTGCAGAAAGAAAACGGGGCTGTAAGTTTTCGTTGTCAGTTTGAATGAAAGTAGCTTGCGAGCTGTTGGCCTGAAATAGTAGTAGGGTCGACCGGACGGATACACCGTTCGTTAACAATAATGTTTAAGTGTGAAGAGTAGCGCGGCGAAGCTAAATTGCCGAAACGCGCTATTAGCGACAGCAACCTGTGCTTGCTACGCTAGTCACAACATGCCAAAAACGCATGCTGTGATTAGCTGGGCAATGCTCGGTGGCTGAGCGTCGCTAATAACGCTCTTTAAATTTAGGTGGTACCGCGAAGTCTATTCGTCCTAATTAATTTAGGATGGGTGGACTTTTTTCGTGCCAAAAATAGAAAGGACGTACCGATATGTCAGAAGATTTAACCACTGATATGCCCACAAAGTATGATCCGACCGCCGTTGAAAAGGGTCGGTATCAAACTTGGTTGGACGAAGATCTATTCAAGCCTTCGGGCAATAAAAAAGCTAAGCCTTATTCAATCGTTTTGCCCCCGCCAAATGTCACAGGTAAGTTGCATTTAGGCCATGCTTGGGATACGACACTACAAGATATCATCATTCGTCAAAAACGGATGCAAGGCTTTGATACGCTCTGGTTACCAGGGATGGATCATGCCGGTATCGCAACCCAAGCCAAGGTTGAAGCTAAGCTTCGTGAACAAGGCATCAGTCGTTACGATTTAGGTCGTGAAAAATTCATCCAACAAGTTTGGGATTGGAAAGACGAATATGCGTCAATCATCAAACAACAATGGGCCAAAATGGGCTTGTCTTTAGATTATTCACGTGAACGATTTACGATGGATAAAGGGTTGTCTGATGCAGTTAAGAAAGTCTTTGTCACGCTTTATAAAAAAGGCTTAATTTATCGTGGCGAATACATCATCAACTGGGACCCACAAGCGCGGACGGCTTTATCCGATATTGAAGTTATCCATAAAGATGATAAGGGTGCCTTTTACCACGTCAAATATCCATTCGCTGACAAAAATTATACGTTCAATGGCAAGCATTATATTGAAATTGCCACGACCCGTCCTGAAACGATGATGGGTGATACGGCGGTTGCCGTTAATCCTAGCGATGATCGTTATAAGGAACTCGTTGGCAAAGAAGTTATCCTGCCATTGGCTGAACGAAAGATTCCGATTATCGCGGATGCTTACGTTGATCCTGAATTTGGGACTGGGATGGTTAAAATTACGCCAGCCCATGACCCTAATGACTTCAAAGTTGGTAACCGTCATGACTTGAAACGCATCAACACAATGAATGAAGATGCTTCAATGAATGCCAATGCTGGTAAATATGAAGGCTTAGATCGTTTTGCTGCACGTAAAGCCATGGTTAAGGATTTACAAGACCAAGACTTGATGATCAAGATTGATCCAATCGTGCATAGTGTTGGGCATTCTGAACGGACTGGGGTCCAAGTTGAAGCACGCTTGTCGACGCAATGGTTCGTTAAGATGCAACCGCTAGCGGAACAAGCCTTGAAGAACCAAAAAGGCGACGATAAAGTCAATTTCGTACCAGAACGTTTTGAAGAAACCTTCAATCAATGGATGGAAAATGTTCATGACTGGGTCATCTCACGTCAACTTTGGTGGGGTCATCAAATTCCAGCTTGGTACAATAAAAAGACTGGGGAAACCTATGTTGATGTTGAGCCACCTAAGGATATTGAAAACTGGGAACAAGATCCAGATGTTTTAGATACTTGGTTCTCAAGTGCCTTATGGCCATTTTCAACAATGGGTTGGCCAGATGAAGATGCCCCTGACTTTAAGCGATACTTCCCAACCAATACGTTAGTCACCGGTTACGATATTATCTTCTTCTGGGTTTCACGGATGATGTTCCAAAGCCTTGAATTTACTGGTCGTCGCCCATTTAAGAACGTCTTGTTGCATGGCTTAATTCGTGATGAACAAGGTCGTAAGATGAGCAAGTCCTTAGGTAACGGGATTGACCCAATGGATGTTATCAAGAAATACGGTGCCGATGCCTTACGTTGGTTCTTGTCAAATGGGTCCACAGCGGGTCAAGATGTCCGTTTCAGTTATACAAAAATGGACGCCGCTTGGAACTTTATCAATAAGATTTGGAATGCCAGTCGTTATGTCATCATGAACTTGGGTGATATGGACAAGCCAACTTTACCGGCACAAGCTGACTGGACACTAGCTGACAAATGGATTTTGAGCCGTTTGAATGCGACGGTTAAACAAGTGACTGATTGCTTTGAAAAATTTGATTTTGGTGAAGCTGGTCGGGCCTTGTATAACTTTATCTGGAATGATTTTTGTGACTGGTACATTGAAATGAGTAAAGCCGTTTTAACCGGTGACGATGCTCAAGCTAAAGCCAATACGCAAAATGTTTTGGCCTACGTTTTGGATCAAACCTTACGTTTACTTCATCCAATCATGCCATTTGTCACTGAAAAAATCTGGTTATCGATGCCACATGTTGGTAAATCATTAGTTGTGGCCGACTATCCAGTGGCACACGCTGAATTTGATAATCAGGCTGCCGAAAGTGATATGGCGTCCTTGATTGAATTGATCACGGCGGTTCGGAGTATTCGGGCTGAGGCCAACGCAAAGATGTCATCTGCGGTTGATTTGTTGATCAAGACGGATAGCACCCGGTTGCAGACGGTCTTCAAGACTAACGAAGATTATATTGACCGGTTTGCACATCCTAAGACGTTAACGATTGGCGCGGATGTGGAAGCACCAAAATTAGCCATGACACAAGTGATCAGTGATGCCGAACTTTATATTCCGCTAGCTGAATTGGTTGATTTGAATGAAGAAATTAAAAAGCTTGAAAAGGAACAAGCCACCTTTGAAAGTGAAGTCACGCGTGCCACTAAGAAATTAGGCAACGAACGCTTTGTTGCGAATGCGCCTGAAGCGGTTGTGGCTAGTGAAAAAGAAAAGCTCGCTGATAATGAAAATAAACTTGCTGCCACAAAGCAACGTTTGATCGATATTAAAGCGCAAGCTTAATTCAACAAGAAAGTCTATCGAACCTCAGTTGGTTTGGTAGACTTTTTTGTCGTTGACGCTGAAAAAGGTTAAACTATTAACGTGTGATAAAAGACGGCATAGTTGGCAGCGGTCGCAACATTTTATCGCACGTTTTGACTATCAATGGCTCTTGATTGAAACGACTTAAAATTAAGTTCGTACACTAGGTTAAAAACGAATACAGTTTGGTTTGATGAATTTAAAAAGTTTAACGGTGTAAGTGCTAAGTGCGGTGTCGCGTTCAGAATTATGAGTGTCCGCTTGATTTGCCGCTCCGGTTGGTCTGGATTGATGCTGGAACGTGGTGGCCACGTTCGTGAGCCAAAGTACGGTCTCACAAGCCGGGCTTTTTCTAAGCTGGAAAAGCCCACCAGCAAAGAAAAATTTCACCACTGAGCATCATCCAGCCCGCCCTGCGCTAATAAGTGATTCTGATTTTAATCGGGTTTTTGTTAGGTCCTGACTTTATTATTGCCTAGGTTACAATCACTATTTAACGTCGGAGTGGACTTGCACGTTTGCCGTGTCGAGACACTTAGCTGGGCGGTTTTACCCAGGTTAGTGTTTGGCCGACTTTTAAGACGTGAACTTCGGCTTGAAAACGCCCTGCAGACCGCTTTTTGGCTGCAGGTCTGCCTCACAGCGAACGTGCAGGTCCACGGAGACGGACAATTAATGACTTATTATAAATAAATTACGATAGTTATAACGCACTAAGTTTGAAAGAGGAGCGATTCATTTGATTGAGAATTATGCACAGGCCTTGGCGTTTATCCATGGCCGCACAAAATTTAAAAAGCTACCAACGCTGGACCGGATGCGGCGATTCTTGCAAGAACTCGGTGATCCCCAGCTTAAAATCAACGGGATTCACGTTGCTGGTACGAACGGTAAAGGATCAACCGTTGCAAATTTACGGGAATTATTCATGGCTGATGGTTTGACGGTTGGGACGTTTACGTCGCCGTTCATCACGCGTTTTAATGAGCGGATTAGTGTCGATGGTGAACCAATTAGTGATGCTGATTTGGTCACGTTGGTCCAACAGGTTCAGCCAGTTGTAGCTAAATTGGATGCGGAATTGCCGACGGGTGGCCCGACTGAATTTGAAATTATTACTGCGATGATGTTTTTGTATTTTGCGACCCAACCGATCGATATTGCGATTATTGAAGTTGGCTTAGGCGGTCTGTATGATTCGACCAATGTGTTCACGCCAAAGGTGAGTGCGATCACGACGATTGGCTACGATCATATGCAGATTTTAGGGGACACACTAACGGCCATTGCGACGCAAAAAGCGGGGATTATTAAACCCAAGGTGCCTGTTGTCGTTGGAAAATTACCCGCAGCGGCCCAGGCGGTCATGGTGGCAACCGCTGAAAAGCAGGGTGCGAGCTTACAGACATTGGGAGTTGAGTTTAAGACCAAGCTTTTACCGCCACAAGGTTGGCAAGAACGGTTTAACTACGATGGTGAGCAGGAGCACTTCAAAGAGCTAACGACACCATTGTTAGGCGACTACCAGGTGGATAATGCTGCGGTCGCATTGGCCGCCTATTTAACCTATCACCGCCAGTTGCAACTACCGGTCAATGCGCGTGATGTGCGGCAAGCTTTGGCAAATACCACTTGGCCGGGTCGTTTGGAACGGTTGAACCAGGAGCCTTTGATTTTGATTGATGGGGCGCACAATGAGCCAGCAGTGACCGAGCTTGCAGCGACGATTAAGGAACGCTTTAGCCAGCAAACGATTTATTTGATCTTTGCGGTGTTGGCTGACAAGCAGCATGCGCAAATGATTCAAACGCTGGCTAAGTTGCCGAATGTTCGCTTATTGTTGACGCAATTTGCTGGCCCGAACCCTAAGCGCCAAGCGACGGACCCGCATGAGTTGGCGGCCGAATTACCAGCACACTACGATGCCCCCATTTTTAAGGATTGGCAGTCAGCGTTAGTGGCCGCCACCAGTGAGATGTCGAGTGAAGATGTGCTATTGATGACGGGCTCACTTTACTTCATTTCGGATGTGCGGGCTTATTTTAAAACGCGAGCGTGACCCAAATGCGGAACTACCTATTAGATAGGGGGCTTTCGCATGAGTTTATTAACTGGTCGCACGGACGATCATGGCACACAGATTCATCATTTGATTCAGCGCTACTTCCGGGACTTCTTAGATCCAAGTGCCGCCGCGGCCGCTACTTTGGCTTTCGAGGGCGCTTATCCTGCCGCTGAGGTGACGGCTTGGTCGCGGCAGCCTAACAGTGATCCACTCTGGAATAGTTTGCTCACGGCATTACGTTGTGGGCGACTGTTGCAGGCCCAACCACGGATTGTTTTAGGGCAAGTTTATGGCAGTCAGCAAATTGGTGAACAATTGCTACATGATTTTGCTGGACTCGCTCAGGAGCAGTTATTACTGATCTGTTTGGATACAAAGAATCAGATTCTGAAACGCCAAATCGTTTTTCAGGGCACTTTGAATGCTTGTCCGGTCCATCCGCGTGAAATTTTTCAGGCGGCCTTACTAACTAATACGGCTCGGGTAGTGATTGCTCATAATCATCCGAGTGGGGATTGTGAGCCGTCAGGTAAAGATACCGAATTTACTGAACGCCTGTCCGCTGGTGGCAAGCTGTTAGGCTTGCCACTCCTAGATAGTTTCGTGGTTGGCGCCACGGATTATTTTAGTTTCGCGGAGCAAGGATTGTTAAATTGTAATACGGATTCAGAATAGAATGTGTTAAAATAACGGGGTTAGGGCGAGTGTTTTGTTCGCTTTAGTCGCGTTTTTTTGTTAAATTTTATCTAAGTTCAATAATGGGACTGTATTTTTTAATAGATTACGGTATGCTAGGTTTCAGGCAGTATTTTTAATGCTGAGCTATTATGCTATAATACTTACTATTATGACTAATAAAAATTAAATTGTAATTGATGAAGGGATGAATGTAGTGTTCGGATTTGGGACAAAGAATATCGGGATCGATCTCGGTACTGCCAATACGATTGTGTATGTTGACGGCAAGGGAATCGTACTGCGGGAACCATCTGTAGTTGCGAAGAACACGAAGACTGGTGAAATCGTATCCGTTGGCTCAGACGCCCGCGAAATGATTGGGAGAACGCCTGCAAGTATTGTGGCTATTCGACCAATGAAAGACGGGGTCATTGCGGATTACGATACCACTGTGGCGATGATGAAATACTTTATTCAAAAGACATTAGGCCGTTCAAACGGCAAGCCTTACGTCATGGTCTGTGTGCCATCAGGTGTTACCGAAGTTGAAAAACGAGCAGTGATCGATGCAACCCGAGTTGCTGGTGCGCGTGATGCTTATGTCATTGAAGAACCATTTGCTGCGGCGATCGGTGCTGGCTTGCCAGTCATGGATCCAACCGGTAGTATGGTGGTCGATATCGGTGGCGGGACGACCGACGTGGCCACGATTTCCTTAGGTGGGATCGTGTCCAGTCGTTCAATTCGGATGGCGGGCGACAAGATCGATGATTCAATCATCTATCATGTCCGTCAAAAATTTAACTTGCTGATTGGTGAACGTACGGCTGAACAGTTGAAGATGGATGTCGGCTCAGCCTCGATGAAAGCAGCTGAAGACATTGAGAGTTCAACAATTCGTGGTCGGGATCTCTTGACTGGGCTACCAAAGACGGTTGAAATCTCAGCAACGGATGTTTCAGAAGCCATTCAAGAAATCGTTTCCGAAATTGTTTCGGCAATCAAGGAAACCCTTGAAGAAACGTCACCGGAAATTGCCTCTGACGTCATCGATCATGGGATTGTTTTGACCGGTGGTGGCGCATTATTAAAGAATCTTTCCGAAGTGATTGCTGACGAAACCAAGGTGCCAGTCTTCATTGCGAACGAACCACTTGATTGTGTAGCGGTCGGGACCGGTGAATCACTTAAAAGCATTGATGTTATGAAAAAGCGATAACAGGTGAGCGGGAAGATGACTTCCCGCTTATTTATTGTTAAATCTTTGAATTTTCGACCGGGGGTTCATTATGCAAAAGTTTTTTTCTAACCGTAAATTGGTCATTGCGATTATTATCCTAATAATCAGTTTCGGTCTGATGAGCGTTTCTGTCGCCATTCGGGACCGTAAATCGACACCACCATTAGTCCAACAATTTGGTAACGATGTGGCGGGTGCGGTCAATCGGGTCATTGCTTGGCCAGTAAACGGGCTCCAAAGTGCGACAAATTCAGTTTCTGACTTGCTGAACACTTATCAAGAAAACCAAAAGTTAAAGAAGCAAGTTGATCAGTTAGCGCAAGCCAAGGTCAATGCACAAACCGCAACTGCTGAAAACAAGCAATTGCGTAAAGAATTGAAATTGAACGAGTCCTTAACCGATTACACGGCGGTTTCAGCCAATGTGTTGACGCGGACACCGTCTTCTTGGATGAACCAATTGGTGATTTCAAAAGGGGCAACTGCGGGTGTTAAGAAGAATATGCCAGTGATGTCACAAGCGGGATTGATTGGTCGTATTGTTGAAGTTAACCAGACCAATTCGAAAGTTGAATTAATTTCTAACACGAGTTCATCTTCAAATAAGTTTGCCATTCAGATTACGAACTCGGCTGGTAAAACGGTCAATGGGATCGTCACTGGTTTTGACACGAGCAATAACTATATTCAAATGGGTTCTGTGACTTCGTCAGTTAAGATCAAAAAGGGCGATAAAGTCGTTACCAGTGGTTTAGGTGGATTAACACCTAAAGGCCTCTATGTGGGGACGGTTGCCAAAATTAAACAAGATGATTATGGGCTGGCTTCTGAAGTTGAAATCAAACCTGCAGCTGACCTGACCGACTTAACGGTGGTTACGGTTGCTGAACAATAGGGAGGGTTAACTTTGAAATCACGTTTAAGAATTATCTTCCCAATTGGACTGTTTTTAGCGTTGTTTTTAGATGGCTCACTATCGAATGTCTTTGCGGGAAGTTTGTTTAGATATCCCTATTCGAGTGTGTTGCACTTGGTGTTATTGTGGATTATTTTTGCCGTCTTTTTAGATGACCGTGATGATTTACCAATCGTGACTTGGTCCGCGTTTGCCGGACTTGTTTTTGATTGGTATTATACGGGCGTCTTTGGCGTTTACTTAGTGGCCTTACCACTTGTGGTGTATTTATGTCGTCAAATCAAACCGTGGTTAGACTTAAACTTTCTAACGTTACTAATGGTCTATATTATTAACTTAACGATCGTAGAAGCATTTGTGTACGCATGGTACGTCATGGGCAAAGTGGTGACTAGCAATCTTGCCGACTTTGCGGTTTACACGTTAGGCCCAACGATTGCGGTCAACTTAGCAATCTTTGTGATTTTGTACTATCCGGTACGACAGTTATATCTCAGGGTCAATTAGTCGGTAGAAAGGAATTCGGACATGCAGCAAAGTGTAATTTTAAAAGCCAGTAATGATGGCTATGAATTAATCTTTCGACAAGCAGCGAGTTTCGACGCGATTATGGTTGACTTAAAGACCTTGTTGGATCGGTTACAAGTGGACAATACGACTGATAAACAGATCTCATTTGATATGGACACCGAAGGCCGACTATTGACGGCTGAGCAAAATCAAAAGGTGACCCAGCTCGTGAACCGTTACCCGCTGTTTAGCATTCATAAATTAGCAGCGGAGGTTATTTTGACGGCGGATGCGTTAGCAATGGTCGAACGAAACACGGTCCACTTAGTGAATCAAATTATTCGTAATGGCCAAGTCGTTGCCGTCACTGGCGACGTCTTGTTCTTTGGTAAGATCCATGAAGGTGGCGTTTTGCGGGCCACTGGCAGTATTTTTGTCATGGGTGAAGTGGTTGGGGCCCTTGAAGCAGGGTATCCTGATCATAACGATGCTGCAATTGTGAGTGACTTAGCAACGGTCCCACGAGTCCGTGTCGGAGAATTAATGGAATTGGTTGATAAAGATAAAATCGTGGCCGGGACGAATGTGGTTTATATTAACGATATTCAAGCCCTCGACTATGTCCCGTTAGCACAATTGAAACGGGTCCGGCCTAAATTATTTACACGGAATGGAGGACGTCTTTAATGGGAAAAGCTATTGTGGTCACCTCTGGTAAGGGTGGCGTTGGTAAAACGACCACGACCGCCAATCTTGGCACGGCTTTGGCCTTAATGGGCAAAAAAGTTTGCCTGGTTGATTTGGATATCGGACTACGAAATTTGGATGTTATTTTAGGCTTGGATAATCGGATTTTATATGACATCGTGGATGTCGTTGAAAATCGTGCTCAAATTCGCCAAGCTTTAGTCAAAGACAAGCGCTTTGATGATTTGTTGTTCTTACTACCTGCTGCTCAAAACGCAGATAAGGATTCCTTAAATCCGGAACAAGTTAAAGCCGTCGTTGAAGAATTGAAGCCCGACTTTGATTACATTTTATTGGATTGTCCTGCCGGGATTGAACGGGGCTTTATGAATGCGATTGCGGGAGCCGATGCGGCGATCATTGTCTCGACACCCGAAATTTCGGCAATTCGTGATGCTGATCGGGTCGTTGGTTTACTGGAACAATATCCGTTGGCCGAAGCACCTAAACTCGTTATCAACCGGATTCGCCGGCGGATGATGCAAGATGGTGAAACCATGGATATTGATGAAATTACGCATCATTTATCCATCGACCTATTGGGCATTGTTTTTGATGATGATGCCGTCATTCGGACTTCAAACAATGGTGAACCAGTGGTCTTAGATCCTAAAAATCCAGCCGCACAAGGTTATCGTAATATTGCGCGTCGGATTGAGGGCGAGACCGTGCCGTTAATGAATTTGGAACAACAAAAACCAGGCGTTTGGTCGCGGATCACTGGAATTTTTCACCGAAATAAGTGAAAAAGGCTTGACGAGTGAGCTTGTTTTGGTTATTATGAGAGCAACATTAAAAAAGACAGAGAACAGAAGAGTAGTTGCTTAAACGGCGTGCAGAGAATCGACGATGCTGAAAAGTCGATCACGTTTAGGAGACGAAACACATCTGTGAGTTGAATGGCTGAATCAAGTAAGCTGTTCCGGTTGGCCTCGTTAGCGGCGGAGTTTAGTGATAAACTCGCTGAGTTCAGTTGCGTGAGCAATTGATAAAGATGAGGTGGCACCGCGATTTAATCGTCCTCTTAGGTTTTAGACCTAGGGACGATTTTTTTGTATTTATCACTAAACTCCCTGAGGCAGTAACTGTGAGGTTGCTGTGAAGTGAGGTGGCACCGCGCATAGACGTCCTCTTGAGATAATTTTAATTTCTCAAGAGGACTTTTTTGTTACTGTGATAAAAATTGGGAGGGAATGCAGATGCACTATATTTCAGAAATTTTGCCATCATTATTAGCCGGCGCCGGGATGACGCTTCAGATTTTCCTTTGGACGTTGATTGGGTCGTTACCCTTAGGATTAGTTTTAAGTTTAGGATTAATTTCAAAAATCAAACCGTTACAATGGGTGATTAACTTCTATGTTTGGTTAATGCGTGGCACGCCATTATTGCTACAATTAATTTTCGTCTTTTACGGTTTACCATTGATTGGCGTCGTCTTTCCACGGTATGAAGCGGCACTGTTTGCCTTTATCTTAAACTACGCGGCTTACTTCGCCGAAATCTTCCGTGGCGGCTTACAATCCATTGATAATGGCCAATATGAAAGTGCGCGAGTCTTACGATTAAGCTACGGCCAAACGATTCGTAAAATCGTGATTCCACAAGTCGTCAAGATCGTCATTCCGTCCGTTGGGAATGAAGTCATCAATTTGATCAAGGATTCATCCTTAGTTTACGTCATCGGGATCGGAGATTTATTACGAGCTGGTAACGTGGCCACGGCGCGTGATGTCACCTTGGTACCACTCGTCTTGGTCGGTGTGATCTACTTACTGCTCACCGCAGTGACGACCTTCGTGTTACGACAGATTGAAAAACGTTATAGTTATTGGAAATAGGGAGGGCTCAATATGTTAGAACTTAAAAATATCACTAAAAGTTTCGGCGATCGCACGATCATAAACAAGCTGAATCTGACTGTTAAAGATGGCGAGATCTTAAGTATTGTGGGTCCTTCCGGTGCCGGGAAAACAACTTTATTACGTTGTATCACTGGTCTGGAACAAGTTGATAGCGGCGCATTCTTAGTAGATGGTAAGGCCTTTGATCCTTATACGAATCGGACTAACGACAGTGTGATCGGCGTGGTTTTCCAAAATTTCGAGTTATTTCCACATTTAACGGTGCTTCAAAATATTACGTTAGCCCCAACGATGGTCTTAAAGCAGAGTGCCACTGAAGCGAAAGCAGCCGCTAACAAACTGTTAGATCGGTTAAATTTGGAAGATCATGGGGATCAATATCCTTACCAATTATCTGGTGGGCAACAACAACGGGTGGCGATTGCGCGAGCATTAGCCATGAAGCCCAATGTGTTGTGTTATGACGAACCAACTTCAGCGCTAGATCCTAATTTACGCCAAGAAGTTGAAAAGCTGATCTTAGGACTTAAAGCTGATGGGATGACCCAAATCGTGGTCAGCCATGACATTACCTTTGCAGAAAATATCGCGGATGAAATGTTACACGTTGAACCGAATCAAACGAAGTAGGAGGGGATCGTATGAAAAAAAGATTAATTTCACTGGGTCTTCTCTTCGTGGTCTTACTAGGGCTTGCCAGCACATTATCTGGTTGTGAAAACGTGACAACCCGGGCAGATACCCAAGATACTTGGTCAAAGATCAAGCAACGGGGCACGGTCGTGGTTGGACTAGATGATAGTTTCGTGCCAATGGGCTTTCGGGAAAAATCCGGGAAACTGGTGGGCTATGATATCGATCTTGCTCGCGCGGTTTTCAAGCTATATGGGATTAAGGTGAGTTTCCAGACTATCGATTGGTCGATGAACGCGACTGAATTACGGAACGGCACGATTGATCTCATTTGGAATGGTTATACGAAAAATCCACAACGTGAAAAAGTCGTTGCGTTTAGTAATACTTATCTGAAGAATAAGCAAGTGCTGGTTTCTTTAAGAAAAAATCACATTAATTCTTTCAATGACATGACTGGTAAAGCGCTTGGTGTCCAATCTGGGTCATCTGGTTATGAATCTTTGGAAAATAATCCGAAATTGTTGAAGAATAAAATCGCTAAGAAAACACCAGTGCAGTACGATACATTCACGAATGCGTTCTTAGACCTCAATGCGGGTCGGATTCAGGGGCTATTGATCGATAGTGTTTACGCGAACTATTACATCAAGCATGAAGCCAACTCCGCCGATTATCATGAGACACAGGGGACCTTTAAGTCAGAAGACTTTGCGGTTGGGTTGCGTAAAGGTGACAAGACGATGAAAGCTAAAATCAATGCTGGTTTGAAGACGTTAAAAGCCAATGGGACCTTAGCTAAAATCAATAAAAAATGGTTTGGTGATCAAAAAGTCGAGAACTAAGGATTGCCCACAATAAAAAGCCGATTGGTCCGGACTCGAAAAAACTTGAGTCTGAACTAATCGGTCTTTTATTGTATCGTGGCTAGTTGAAAAATTCGTTGTATAAAGCAATTACGGCTTGATCGGCATCGCGGTCATGCACCCCGAACATGATGGAAATTTCAGAAGCACCTTGGTTGACCATAATTAATTTAATATTGTGATCCGCTAAGGCCGTTGACGCCCGAGACATGATGCCCACGCGATTCCGCATGTTTTCCCCAACAATCATTAGGATGGAATAATCATGGGTGAAGTATATTTCATCAGGTTGCACGGCGTCAGAAATTTCGTCTTTTAAGACGGTTTCTAATTCTGGCGTCAATTGATGTTCATCAAAGATAATCGTTAAGTCATCAATCCCAGAAGGCATGTGTTCGTAACTCACATGATGATCTTCAAGAATCGTTAAGATTTTGCGACCGAAGCCGACTTCTTTGTTCAATAAGTATTTCCGAATGTATAATGAACAAAAGCTGGAAGAACTCGCAATCCCAGTGACGGGATAAGCGGTACTGCCGTCTTTGACGGATTTGATCAAGGTTCCGGGAGCTTCTGGATGGTTCGTATTTTTGACGTTAACGGTGATATTGCCTTGGATTGCGGGAATCAAGGCCTCATCATGGAAAACTGAAAAACCAGCATAAGAAAGTTCACGCATCTCTCGGAAAGTCATCTCTTGGATGGCCGCCGGTTGCGCCACTAACTTGGGATTAACGGCGTAGATGGCATCCACATCCGTAAAGTTTTCATAGCGATCCGCATGTACCCCGCGCGCAATAATTGCGCCGGTAATATCGGAACCGCCCCGTGAAAAGGTACAGATTTGACCATTACGGTTGTAGGCGAAGAAGCCGGGGATAACTAAAATTTGTGGACTATCGGCCCACTTGGCAATCTTGTCATAACTACTGTCAATAATTTGGGCGTCGTCAGGAACATCGGTCACGACCATGCCAGCGTCCTTAGGATCTAAGTAACGCGCATTTAAGCCAGACTGGGCGAAAACTGCCGCCACGAGTTGGGCATTTAAACGTTCACCATGCGCTTTAAACGTTGCCATGAGGTAAGTATTGTCCGCGTAGGTCTGATTGGGCAAATTTTTAATGATATCGTAGATCGGGGTCAATTGTGATTCCGGAACGTTAAAACCGTGGCCAATTTCGGCATAGCGATCAATGATTGCTTGCATGACGGCGGTCGTTGACTGGTGATGGATCGTTTGACGGGCATACTGAATGAGCAAATCGGTGACTTTGGTATCGCCGTCAAACCGTTTGCCTGGCGCAGAAACAATCACGTATTTCCGTTGGTCGTCGGCTTCGACGATCGACAGTACTTTTTGTAGCTGGGTACTGCTGGCAAGCGAACTGCCACCAAATTTAATTACTTTCACATTAAATCGCTCCTCAATTTTATCAATACTTCAAAGAATAGCAGACAAACCG
Source organism: Lactiplantibacillus brownii (assembly GCF_031085375.1). NCBI lineage: Bacteria > Bacillati > Bacillota > Bacilli > Lactobacillales > Lactobacillaceae > Lactiplantibacillus > Lactiplantibacillus brownii. The sequence continues at coordinate 1,929,647 of NZ_JAVCWF010000001.1, read as the reverse complement.
CTTGTTTGCAATGTTAATGTAACCTCATCTGGCTCTCATTTTTGCCGGTTGTTTGTTAACTTGGACCAAGCCATTGGGGATGTCGACATTGAAAGTTGCGTCAAGCTAACCTTTCGCTTATTATTTATTACATATGCAAGGAGGATTTCATTTGCAAACTCAGTTAGCAAAAGGGGTTCAATTGACGACGATTCAGAGTCATCAATTTAAGACCAATCAAATTAGTATTAATTTTCGGGCACCGATTAACCGGGCCGATATTACAAAACGGGCACTCTTGTCCAACTTATTAGAAACGAGCGCCGCGGATTATCCTGATCAACGCGCTTTAGCCCATGCGTTAGCGGATATGTATGGTGCAGCGTTTGGTGCTGGCGTTAGCCGCAAGGGGCCAACACACAATTTACGTTTAGCTATTACCGTGCCAAACGAACGTTATCTAGCGACTGATGAGCCGTTAACGTCACAAGCCATTGATTTTTTGAGTAAGATTATTTTTAAACCATTGGTGCACGATGGTCATTTTGACGAACCGACGTTTAAACGCCAAGCGTTAAATTTAAAGGCATCGATTGAGTCAGTGGCGGATGATAAGCAGTATTATGCCGCACAGCAATTAAATGAAGCACTATTTGCTGCGGATGTGGCACAACAGTTACCGAGCTATGGGTTAGCGGCTGATATTGATGCGCTGACGGCCAGTGACTTGTACACTTATTATCAGCGGTTGTTGACCGAAGATCAGGTCGATATTATCGTCATGGGTGATTTGGACGAAGCTGCCATCGTCAAACAATGGCAGGCAGTCGGGTTCCAAGATCGTTTAGTTGACCGACCAGCAGCCTTTTATCAACATCAAAATACCGGCAATTTTGTGGAAAAGACCGAAGTTCAGGAGTTGAGTCAAGCTAAATTGAACTTGGGTTATGATTTTCCAGTCTTCTATCGTGACCAACATTACTATGCTGCATTAGTGTTTAATGAATTATTTGGTGGGTCACCGTTATCGAAATTATTTATGAATGTGCGTGAAAAGGCAAGTTTGGCCTATTATGCCAGCAGTTCATTAGATACTTTTCGGGGTGTTTTAAAGGTTTCTGCCGGGATTGATGGTCAGAATCACGATCAAGTCCTTCAAATTATTGCCGCGCAGCTAACGGCGATTCAACAAGGCGATTTCACGGATGAATTGGTCGACCAGTTAAAACTGGGCTTGATCAATGATTTTGAATCTAGTTTGGATAGTCAACGCACGTTTGCAGTTCAAGCGTTGATCGATGATTTAACGCAACAAGCGGTCAGTGATGACGAGTGGCTCCAACAAATTCAGGCAGTGACCCGCGACCAGATTCAGGCGGTTGCCAAGTTGGTTACCCTGAATAATGGATTCTTCTTAACTGGAGGTCAGCATGCAAGTAAATAATTATGATCAATTTAATGAAACCAGTTATCAAACTAAGCTGGATAATGGCTTAACCGTCACGTTACTTCCCAAAGCTGGCTATCATAAAACTTATGCCGTTTTCACGACGAATTATGGGTCGATCAATAATACCTTTGTCCCGGCCGGCGAGAGTGAGATGCGCCGTTTTCCAGATGGCATCGCTCATTTCCTCGAACATAAAATGTTTGAAAAAGCTGACCATGATGCGTTTCAAACGTTCGGTAAATACGGAGCCAATGCGAATGCGTTTACGAGTTTTACACGGACAAGCTATTTATTTTCAGCCACCCGTAGTTTGAAAGAGAACTTAGAGACCTTGCTCGACTTTGTCCAAGAGCCATATTTCACGCCACAAACGGTAGACAAGGAAAAGGGCATCATTGGTCAAGAAATTGAGATGTACGATGATGATCCTAGTTGGCGGTTATACTTTGGCATGATTGGTAACTTATACCCTAATCATCCGTTGCAATATGACATTGCCGGCACCACAGAATCAATTGCGAAGATTACGGCGGCTGATTTATATGCGGCCTATCGGACGTTCTATCATCCCCAAAACATGACGTTGTTCGTCGTGGGAAAGCTTGATCCAGACGAAGTGCTTACTTGGATCAAGGCAAATCAGGCGGCTAAACAATTTCCGGCCTTTCAACCGATTGAAACGAAAATTCCCGCAACCGCCACGGATGGTCATGATATTATGCCTTATCGGTCAATCGAGATGCCCGTCAAGCGGGCCAAATCAGTCGTTGGGGTGAAAGGTTTGACGCCAATCGAAGCTGGGGCGCCTGCCCTGAAGTATCGTGCTGGTGTGAATGTCTTATTAGAGATGTTATTTGGCGATACCTCTAAAAATTATTTGCGTTTATATGACCAAGGCATTATCGACGACACTTTTGGTTATGACTTCGAATTACAAAATGAGTTTAACTTCCTAACTTTTAGTGGCGAAACGGATGATCCCGCCGCCTTTGACGCTGCCATTATTGATGGTTTAGAGAATTGGCAAAAAGCGGTACTTGGTCAAGACGACTTGTTAGCAACAATCAAAAAAGAAATGATTGGCCGGATTGTTTTCATGGCCAACTCTTTGGAAGCAATTGCTAATCGTTATGATCAGAATTTATTTGGCCAGGCGACCATTTTTGATGAACCCGCGGTTATTGACGGGTTGAGTTTGGAAGATGTCGCAACAATCGCGAAACAACTGCTGACATCGCAAGCTATCAGCGAATATCAAATTCGACCGCTGACCAAGAATTAAAGAAATCCGAAAGTTATTGTCATCAGTACCGACAATTGAGTCGGCTGTGATATACTATGAAACGAAAGATTTCGAAAATAGACTTAGGGTGGAGAAAAAGTCAAATGAGTGAAAATGAAGAGAAGAGTACCATTGGTGCGCGGCTAAAAACTGCACGAACGACTAAGGGATTAACCATTGATGATTTGCAACAAATCACCAAAATCCAGAAGCGTTATTTGATTGCGATTGAAGATGGCGAGTTTGATAAGTTGCCAGGGGATTTCTATGTCCGGGCTTTTATTAAACAATACGCGGATACCGTTGATCTTGATGGCAATGCTTTGCTTGAAGAATATCGCGACGAGTTACCAAAAACTGAAACAGAAACGATCGTTAAGAATGTGGATGAGGTCCAGCCAACCCGGACGAGTTCACGCGAACAACCGAATACACCAGCTGGGCGTGTTCGTAACTATTTGCCAACGATTATCGTGACGGCGATTGTGGTACTCATTTTGCTATTTATCTGGTTTATGGCGGTGAGAACGCATGCTGGTTCCGGTTCAGCGGCAAGTTCAAGTAGTTCAACGACCGAAGTGTCCAGTTCTAAGGCCAATAGTAGCAGTAAAATTGCTAGTTCTAAAAAGGCTGCTAGCAGCAGTAGCGCTGCCAAAGCTAGTTCTGAAAAGAAAGCCAAAGCAGATGAACAGACGATTAAAGCAGATGGCGATAGTGACACCGCTTATACGTTAACGAATGGTGCGGATAAGAATAAAGTCACTTTTAAAGCCACTAAATCTGCCTGGATGTCGGTGACAACTGACGGTACCCAGACTTGGCAAGGCACGTTGACTGCGAATGGTAGTCATGATGTGACGTTACCAAGCAATGCTAAGACGGTTAAGCTTCAATTTGGAAATGCCACGGCGACCTCAGTAACGATTAATGGCAAGAAATTTGATTTCAATCCAAAGAATAGTTCGTCACAAGTACGGACGATTACTTTAACCATTAAATAGCCGTTACGGAGGAAAACTGAATGAATTTACCCAATAAATTAACTGTATTTCGAATTATTTTAATCCCTGTGTTCATCCTGATCATGGTCTTACCATTAAGTTGGGGTCAAGTGGTCTGGGCGGGGACGACCATTCCCGTCACCCAAGTGGTTGCAACGATTATTTTTGCGGTCGCTTCGTTGACGGATTTGGCAGATGGCAAGATTGCCCGTGGGCAACATCTAGTTACTAACTTTGGTAAATTTGCTGATCCATTGGCCGACAAAATGTTGGTTATGACGGCTTTTATCATTTTGGTACGGATGAATTTAGCCCCTGACTGGGTGGTTGCCATTATCATGTGTCGTGAACTAGCTGTGACTGGTTTACGGTTATTGATTGTTGAAAACAATGGTAAGGTCATGGCGGCAGCGATGCCTGGTAAGATTAAAACGACCACGCAAATGATCGCGATTATCTTTCTACTGTTGAATAACGTCTTATTTGACGCCATCAACATCCCATTTGCCTTGATCATGTTATATATTTGCTTATTCTTTGTGATTTACTCCGGCATCGACTATTTCGTCCAAAATCGAGACGTCTTTGCGGATGGGTTTAAATAGCACTGATGATTCACTGACTGCGACAACGAGTCAGTGAATTTTTTTGAGCACTTTTGATGGAGGCATGACTCAAATTTCGTATATACTTAATGTAACCAGTCAAAACGGTTATGAGGAGGAATTAATTTTTCATGCAAGCAGAAATAATTGCAGTTGGTACCGAGATTTTGCTCGGTCAGATTACTAATACCAATAGCACTCATATTGCACAAGGTCTCGCTGAGCTTGGTATTGAAAGCTATTACCAAACAGTCGTTGGTGATAACCCAGAACGGTTGGCTAGTGTGATTGAAATCGCTGCCCGTCGAAATGATTTGGTGATTTTATCTGGTGGTCTCGGCCCAACCAAAGATGATTTAACCAAGCAAACGTTGGCTCAGTATTTAAACGTCTCGTTAGTAGAAGATGCGCACGCGATGACGGTGATCGATGATTACTTTAAGACCACTGGGAAAATCATGACCGCCAATAACCGGATTCAAGCCTTGTATCCGGCCGGTGCAACACCTTTGACCAATCATAATGGGATGGCAGTGGGGGCCTTCTATCGCTCACCAGATTCGGCCGACTTTTTGCTGTTACCAGGGCCACCCCGTGAAATGACTAAGATGTTTGATACGGAGGCCAAGCCTAAATTACAAGCGGCCTATGGGCAACAAGCACAGATCTATTCACGGGTCTTGCGGTTCTTTGGTATTGGTGAATCTAAGCTAGTGACCGAGTTGCAAGCTTTGATCGATGATCAACAAGCAGTGACGATTGCCCCATATGCTAAGACGAACGAGGTCACGCTGCGGATCAGCGCCCAAGCTGAGTCACAAGCAGCGGCTAAAGCGGCTTTAGATGCCGTTGAAAATCAAATCAAGGCCAAAGTTGGCGACTACTTTTATGGGTATGGCGATGACAACTCGCTTGCCAAAGTCGTTATTAAAACCATGATTGCCCGTCGTTTAAGCTTAACCGCAGCCGAGAGTTTAACTGCCGGTGAATTCCAAAGTACCATTGGTGGCGTTCCGGGCGTCTCAGAAATCTTTCCAGGTGGCTTTGTGACCTATGCGAATGCGGTAAAGCATCAATTGGTACAGGTTCCACAAACTACAATTGATCAAGATGGTGTCGTTTCTGAAGCGACGGCGATCGCCATGGCGGATGGGGCCCGTACCCAGCTACAAACGGATGTCGCGCTGAGCTTCACCGGCGTTGCAGGTCCAGATGAGCTTGAAGGCCAACCAGCTGGTACGGTATGGATTGGTCTGGCGTATCGTCAACAGCCGACGACTGGGCACTTGTATCACTTTGCCGGCGACCGGCAAAAGATTCGTGAGCGCAGTGTGATGGCCGGATTAGACCTGTTACGGCATGCTTTAACAGCTGAGCAGCCAACTGAAAAATAAACCGAACTTTTGTTCGCTTTTTGCTTGCATTTCTGCAATTGAACAGCTATGATATTAAGAGTTAAGAGCGAGAACCAAAGGAGGAAATAATTTGGCTGATGCACGGCAAGCAGCACTAGATGCTGCCCTAAAAAAGATTGAAAAGAACTTTGGGAAAGGCTCCATTATGCGGATGGGGGATGCGGCTAACACCGAAATCTCTACCATTTCAAGTGGGTCATTAGCCTTAGATGATGCGTTAGGGGTCGGTGGTTATCCACGTGGCCGAATCGTTGAAATCTATGGCCCAGAAAGTTCTGGTAAGACGACTGTTGCGTTGCACGCTGTGGCTGAAGTGCAAAAGCAAGGCGGGACAGCGGCTTATATTGATGCAGAAAACGCGTTGGATCCCGTTTATGCGGAACACTTAGGCGTTAATATTGACGACTTATTGCTCTCGCAACCAGATACTGGTGAACAAGGCCTAGAAATTGCGGATGCCTTGGTTTCCAGTGGTGCGGTTGACATCTTAGTCATTGATTCTGTGGCGGCATTAGTCCCACGGGCTGAAATTGAAGGCGAAATGGGTGATGCCCACGTTGGGTTACAAGCACGTTTGATGTCACAAGCGTTGCGGAAACTCTCTGGGACTTTAAATAAAACTAAAACGATTGCGTTATTTATTAACCAAATTCGTGAAAAAGTTGGGGTTATGTTTGGTAACCCTGAAGTGACACCTGGTGGTCGGGCTTTGAAATTCTACGCGACTATTCGTTTGGAAGTTCGTCGCGCAGAACAGATCAAAGATGGGACCGATATTATCGGGAACCGTGTGCGTATCAAAGTGGTCAAAAATAAGGTTGCGCCGCCATTTAAGCGTGCCGAAGTTGATATCATGTATGGTCATGGGATTTCACAAACTGGTGAAATCGTCGACATGGCTGCTGATAAGGACATTGTTAAGAAGAGTGGTTCTTGGTACTCTTACGGTGAAGATCGAATTGGTCAAGGCCGTGAGAATGCGAAGAAGTATTTGGAAGAGCATCCTGATGTGATGGCTGAAATTCGGACTAAGGTTCGTAAGGCCTATGGGATGGATGCTGCGACCAAAGAAGAAGCTGAAATGACGGAAGACAAATCAAAGTCGAAGTCTAAAGCTAAAGCTGAACCAACCACGCTTGATCTCAAAGATGACCCTAAAACGGCCAAAGAAACTAAATAAGTTTGCAGTTAACGTCCAAAGCGGTTGCTTTGGGCGTTTTGTGTCTTCTAAAAGGTGATTTGGACAGGCAAACCGATAGACTAAACACGCACTCACATAAGACTTTAAGTTGACACTACTAGTTTCAAACATTAGAATAACAAGTGTGTAAGTAATCAAAATATAACATCTGAAAATTTGTAGTTGATTTTATGTTAACTGGATTTTGGTGATGCGGAGGTGGAAACATGAATGTTTTCGGGTTAATCCTCGCAGTCATCGCGATTGTTGTCGGCTATGGGATTGGTTATTATGTTCGTAAGAATGTCCATGAAAAAGAATTGGACGTGGCCAAGAACACCGCCGAAGGTATTATTTCTGAGGCTAAGAAAGCAGCTGTGACTCAAAAGAAAGAAAAAGTCCTCGAAGCAAAAGAGGAGAGTCATCGCTATCGAACTGAAGTTGAAGGCGAGTTGAAGCAACGACGGAATGAAGTGCAAAAGCAAGAAGACCGTCTGTTACAACGCGAAGAAACTTTGGACCACAAAGAAAATACTTTTGAAAAACGCGAAGATGCTTTGGGCAAAAAAGAAGATAAAATTGCCACAGAGCAAAAACGGGTTGAGCAACAGCAACAAAGTGCAGCTTCACTAATCACGCAACGTCAAGCAGAATTAGAAAAGGTCGCCGCCTTGTCACAAGACCAAGCGCGGGAACGGATTTTAACGCAAACGCGGGATCAATTAACGCATGAGCGAGCCGTGATGATCAAAGAAAGTACGGACGAGGTCAAATCTCAGTCTGAAAAAGAAGCTAAAAACTTAATTGTTCAAGCGATTCAGCAGAGTGCCGCCGATATGGTTTCTGAAACGACGGTCTCTGTCGTCTCGTTACCAAATGATGACATGAAGGGCCGGATTATTGGCCGTGAAGGTCGCAATATTCGGACGCTAGAAACGTTGACGGGGATCGATTTAATTATCGATGACACGCCGGAAGCGGTCGTTTTGAGTGGCTTTGATCCAATTCGACGTGAGATTGCTAAAATTGCGCTCGAAAAATTAATTCAAGACGGTCGGATTCATCCGGCTCGGATTGAAGAGATGGTTGAAAAAGCCCGTAAAGAAATGGACGAGAAGATTCGTGAGACCGGTGAACAGACTGTCTTCGATTTAGGCTTGCATGGGATGCATCCTGATTTGATCAAGTTAGTCGGTCGCTTGAATTATCGGACGAGTTACGGACAGAACGTATTGAGTCATTCGATTGAAGTTGCGAAGTTGGCGGGTGTCTTGGCCGCTGAACTTGGTGAAGATGTTACTGTAGCGAAACGCGCAGGATTATTACACGATATTGGTAAGGCTGTCGATCACGAGATCGAGGGTTCCCACGTTGAAATTGGCGTGGAATTAACAACAAAGTACAAAGAAAGTCCAGTTGTAATCAATACGATCGCGTCCCATCATGGGGATGTCGAGGCGAAATCGATTATTGCTGTGTTGGTTGCGACGGCGGATGCAATTTCTGCTGCCCGGCCAGGTGCTCGAAGCGAGTCGTTGGAGAATTATATTCATCGACTTGAAAAACTTGAAGCGATTGCTAATGATGAAGATGGTGTCAAGAAGAGCTATGCGATTCAGGCGGGTCGTGAGATTCGAGTTATCGTTAAGCCAAAAGAGATTTCTGATTTACAGGCAACTGTTTTGGCTCACGATATTAAAAAGCAAATTGAAAATGAACTTGAATATCCTGGCCACATTAAAGTTACCGTGATTCGGGAAGTTCGAGCAGTTGACTACGCTAAATAAACCAGAATTGAGTCTGAGACTTCGGTCTTGGACTCTTTTTGGCTTGTTTTAGTAATTGTCCGTCTCCGCGGACACCAGCTTGTGAGATCGCTCTTTGGCTCACAAACGTGGCCACCAGTTCCAGCATCAGTCCAGACCAGCCGGAACGGCAAGCTAAGTCAATGCTTATTAATATGATTGCTACACCATACTAAGTTGAATTTAATCTGGAAATAAGGTTTCAGGGCATGTCGTGGGAATCGTCTCAAGGCTTGGCCTGAAATTTTATTGTGAACCACTGGCCACTTTTTAACTCATTTAATGCTAAAATAATGGTTATAACGTTAAAACAAGGGAGCAACATATGCGAATTTTATTTGTCGGCGATGTCATGGGTGAAGTGGGTCAGAATGCGATTGCGACGTACTTGCCAAAATTAAAGCGGCGTTACAAACCGCAAGTGACGATCGTGAATGGTGAAAATGCCACCAAGGGTCGTGGCATCAATCAAGAAGTTTATAAGGCCTTTTTGACGGCGGGTGCAGATGTGATTACGATGGGGAACCACACTTGGGATAACAATGAGATCTTTGACTTCATTGGTGATGCCAAGAAGCTGGTACGTCCCCTAAACTTCCCAACGGCGACCACACCGGGGAAAGGGTACACGATGGTCAATGTGAATACTGAAAAGTTGGCCGTAATCAATTTGCAAGGAAATGTCTTCATGGGGCAAAACCTCGCGAATCCATTTATCACGGTGATGCCATTGGTCAAAGAGTTACGCCAGCAAACACCGAATATTTTTATTGATCTGCACGCTGAAACCACGAGTGAAAAAGAAGCGATGGCCTGGTATTTGGATGGCCAAGTCAGTGCGGTGATTGGAACGCATACCCATGTCCAGACGAGTGATAATCGGGTCTTACCGGAAGGCACAGCCTTTTTAAGTGACGTTGGCTTTACCGGCCCCTATAATGGCATTTTAGGGATGACGCGCGAAAATGTGATTGGGCGGTTCTTAGAACAGATGCCGACCCGCTTTAACGTGCAAGAGGATAGTCCAGCAGTCTTGTCTGGCTGTCTCATCGACGTTGATGGTAAAACTGGGCATGCCAAGAAGATTCAACGACTGTTGATCAACCCAGACCATCCTTATTTTGATGATTAATTTGAGATAGAAAGTAGGAACTAAGTTGCCACAAAAAACAAACGACACGCCGATGATGCGTCAATATTTTGCTGTGAAAAATCAATATCCAGACGCATTTTTATTCTATCGGCTGGGTGACTTTTATGAAATGTTTTATGACGACGCGATTAAAGGTGCGCAATTGTTGGAATTAACGTTGACGACGCGGAATCATTCCGCCGCCAATCCGATTCCAATGTGTGGCGTTCCTCATCGAGCCGTGCAAAATTATATTGATATTTTAGTTGATAAAGGGTATAAAGTTGCGATTTGTGAGCAGATGGAAGACCCTAAGTTAGCGAAAGGCATGGTCAAACGGGAAGTCATTCAATTAGTGACACCGGGGACGACGCTTGAACGGGGCGCAGAACAAGCCAAATCCAATAATTATTTGACCGCATTGATCCAACAGGATGATCAGTTTGGGTTTGCTTATGCGGACCTCTCAACTGGGGAACTCAAAACCAGTTTACTCACCACCAATGACACCTTGATCAATGAACTGACCAGTTTGCAGACCAAAGAAATCGTGGTGGATGACTCTGTTTCATCAGATTTACGCGACCAAATCAAAAATTTGGGAATCTTAGTTTCAGAACAAAACCAAGTGGAACCACAAGCAGAATTGAGTTATTTGACGCAAGATTTAACGGTGGCGTTAGAGACTAAAGTCGTTGAGCATTTGTTGATGTATATCAACGTGACGCAGAAACGTAGCTTGGCCCATTTACAAAAAGCAATTGCTTATGAGCCATCCTACTTTTTGAAGCTAGATCATAATTCTAAGTATAATTTGGAATTAATGCGTTCAATTCGAACTGGCAAGAAGCAAGGCACCTTATTGTGGCTATTGGATGAAACCAAGACCGCGATGGGCGGCCGGTTATTGAAACAGTGGTTGGATCGACCTTTGATCGTCAAAAAGGACATTGAAACGCGCCAAAATAAAGTTGCCGCATTGTTAGATCATTATTTTGAACGCAGTAATTTACAAGAAGAACTCGTTAAAGTTTACGATTTAGAACGGCTAGCTGGCCGTGTCGCCTTTGGTAGTGTCAACGGCCGCGACTTGATTCAGTTAAAGACGTCGCTACGACAAGTGCCTAAAATCAGTTATATTTTGTCTGAACTGGATGAAAAAGTCTTTAACGATGAGGTAAGTCATTTAGACCCGGTTGAAGATGTCGCGGATTTAATTGATCAAGCCATTGTTGAAGAAGCGCCGTTATCAGTGACGGATGGTGGTGTGATCAAGGATGGTTACGATGACCAGCTGGATCAATATCGAGATGCTATGAACAACGGTAAAAAGTGGATTGCGGCGCTGGAAGCCAAAGAACGCGAAATTACCGGAATCAGGAATTTGAAGATTGGTTTTAATCGTGTTTTTGGCTACTATATTGAAGTGACGAAGGCCAATTTGGCACAATTGCCAGAGGATCGCTATGAACGTAAGCAAACGTTGACGAATGCGGAGCGTTTCAGTACACCAGAGCTAAAAGAGCACGAGAGCCTGATCTTAGAAGCTGAGAGCCATTCTACTGAGTTGGAGTATCAACTATTCACTAAGGTGCGTGAGACCGTTAAAGGCGCAATCAAGCGGCTTCAAACGTTAGCTAAAGCGGTGGCAGCAATTGACGTCTTGCAAAGTTTTGCGGTTGTCAGCGAAGATTATCGGTTTGTGCGGCCAACTTTGACGAAGTCGCATGATCTAAACATTGTGGAGGGTCGTCATCCTGTCGTTGAAAAGGTCATGGGTAATCAAAGTTATGTGCCTAACGACGTTAAAATGAGGCCGGCGGAAACAGTCTTACTGATTACTGGACCCAATATGTCCGGTAAAAGTACTTACATGCGGCAATTAGCGTTGACTGTAATCATGGCACAGATGGGGTGTTTTGTTCCCGCTAAAGAAGCACAACTGCCAATCTTTGATCAAATCTTTACACGGATTGGGGCTACGGATGACCTGATTTCTGGGCAAAGTACGTTTATGGTCGAAATGCAGGAGGCCAATAATGCGTTGCAGCATGCCACGGCGAATAGTTTGATCTTATTTGATGAAATTGGTCGTGGGACGGCTACCTATGATGGGATGGCCCTAGCTCAAGCAATTATTGAATTTGTGCATAACAATATTCATGCTAAAACGTTATTTTCAACGCATTATCATGAATTGACTGCCTTAGATCAAGAATTGACGGGGTTACGGAATGTCCATGTCGGGGCCACCGAACAAAATGGCGAGCTAGTTTTCTTACACAAAGTTGAAACTGGTGCCGCCGATAAATCCTACGGGGTGCATGTAGCTAAGCTTGCGGGTATGCCAACGGCGTTATTGAAACGTGCTAACACTATTTTGACCAGTCTGGAAAGTCAAACGAGTACGGTCTCAGTTACCGGTACGTCGGGTCAAGCACCAGCGGCTGACGCGAGTCCAGTGACAGCGGTAGTCGATGCGGTGACTGAACCGGTGGTGAGTGAAGCACCGGCAACCGTCGCGGCACAACCAGCACCGGAAGAGCAATTATCATTATTCAGCGAACCGACGCTGACGGACCCTAAAGGTGAAAAAGTGTTACAACAACTTAAAACGTTGAACTTAATGGCGATGACGCCGATGGACGTGATGAACCAGTTATACAAGTGGCAACAAAAGTTAGGTCAGTAATTATTGTAAAGGAGCCGATGGCAATGGGAAAAATCCATGAATTAGCGTCCGTTTTAGCGGATCAAATCGCCGCTGGGGAAGTTGTGGAACGACCAGCATCGGTGGTTAAAGAACTGGTTGAAAATGCGCTTGATGCGCAGGCAACCCAAATAGATGTGTTGGTTTTAGAATCTGGTGTTCAGTCGATTCGGGTGATCGATGATGGTGAAGGAATTGCTGACGAAGATGTCCTCACGGCATTTAAACGGCATGCCACCAGTAAAATCACGTCGCGTGAAGATTTATTCCGCGTGCATTCGCTCGGTTTTCGTGGCGAAGCTTTACCTAGCATCGCGTCAGTCGCGGATGTGGTCTTGGCGACGAGTACCGGGAAGACTGGAACAAGTATTCACTATCGTGGGGGAAAGTTGCTCAAACAAGCCCCCGCACCGTTGCGACAAGGCACAGATATTACAGTGACGGATCTTTTTTTCAATACACCGGCACGATTAAAATATTTGAAGTCACCGCAAACGGAACTCGCTAACATTGTCGATATCGTCAATCGGCTGGCATTGAGCTATCCTGCTGTCGCTTTTCGGTTAGTTCATAACAGTAAAGAATTATTGAAGACTGCCGGACGGGGCGATCTACAACAAGTTATTGCGGGGATCTACGGTGTCCAAAACGCGCGCAAAATGGTGGCAATTAAAGGGGCCACCGCTGACTATGAGTTATCTGGTTACGTTGCCTTACCAGAATTGACGCGTGCCAGTCGCCAATATATTACGGTTTTGATTAACGGTCGTGCGATTAAGAATCAACAATTGACGAAGGCTGTGATCAAAGGCTACGGGTCTAAATTAATGGTCGGTCGGTATCCAATTGCGGTGATTGCGCTTAAAATGGACCCCTTGTTAGTTGATGTGAATGTGCATCCAACGAAACAAGAAGTGCGTTTGAGCAAAGAACCTGAGTTGGCCGCCTTGATTAGCACGACGATCACGGAGCGATTAGCCAATGTTAATTTAATTCCGTCGGCACTGACCAATTTGGGCAGTCATCGGCGCGAACGCTTGAATACTGACCAATTGGCTATCGACTTGAATGCGGCTTCTTCACAGTATCAAGTTAAGTCGCAACCAGCGATGAGTCAAGCGGTGCCATCATTAGCGCCATCTGCCGTTGAAATGACTGCGGAAACGCCGACGACAGCGAGTTCAGAGACGTTGACTTCGGCTGTGCCAGAAACTGAATCAGTTGCGACGATGCCAATCATGATCAGTGATCGACGTGAACTCGATAATACGGCGGTAGCGGCCTTTGATGATCGTTATCAAGCTGAACAGGTCGGTTTACCATTTGGCCCAACTAAGCCAGCTAAAACGGTGGCGATTGAACCCGCGACTAAAGAGACGGCGACCCCAGCGACCACTGAGCGTTTTCCAGAATTGCGTTATCTTGGTCAGATGCACGGGACGTATTTGTTAGCCGAAGCGGATGACGGCATGTATATTTTGGATCAACATGCTGCACAAGAGCGCATTAATTATGAATATTATCGGCAAGCAATTGGTGAAGTGAGCCCAGACCAACAGAACTTGTTAGTCCCAATCATTTTAGATTATCCAACCAGTGATGTGTTGAAAATCAAAGAGCAATTGCCACTCTTGGATGAACTAGGGATCAAGCTGGAAGCATTTGGGGGCAATAGTTTTATTGTTCATTCGCATCCAACTTGGTTTAAAGCGGGACAAGAAGAGGACACCTTGCGTGAAATGATTGATTGGGTGCTACAAGATGGCAAGTTGACTGTCGCTCAGTTCCGTGAAAAGTCAGCCATTATGATGTCGTGTAAACGGGCCATCAAGGCTAATCATCATTTGGATGATCAGCAAGCACGGGCGTTATTAAAAAAGCTACCAACTTGTGAGAATCCATTTAATTGCCCACACGGTCGCCCAGTAACGGTTCATTTCACTAACACTGATATGGAAAAAATGTTCAAGCGAATTCAAGATAACCATATTTCAGAAACTAATCATTGAGCTGGATTTGAAATACGGTAATGACTCAAAAGACCGGTAACACTTGAAATAGTCCAAGTGTTTATCGGTCTTTTTTTAAATGGTTGATTGGACATGATGGCCATTCAAAATTATTTAAGGATAGGCTTAACATGCCGCTCCGGTTGGTCTGGCTTGATGCTGGAACGTGGTGGCCACGTTTGTGAGCCAAAGGGCGGTCTCACAAGCCGGGCTTTTCCTAAGCTGGAAAGTTCACCAGCAGTCGAAACGTGTTCGACCCAACTGCGCCCTCCGCTTGCTACGCCATCACAACCACTCGGAAAACCACCGAGTCATTGTGATGACTAGGCAATGCTCAGGAGCAATCTGTTGGTCCTCACACTCTTGAAAAATTTCACCACTGAGCATCATCCAGCCCGCCCTGCGCTAATTAGTGATTCTAACAGCTACTAGTTTTTTGTTGGTATTAGGGTTATCAATATTCCTTTGCTTGAACCACTATTTGACGTCGGAGTGGACCAGTTCGTTCGCCGTGTCGAGACATTTAGCTGGGTGGTTTCCCCAGGTTAGTGTCTGGCCGACTTTTAAGACGTGGGCTGCGGCTTGAAAGCGCCCTGCAGACCGAACTTTGGCTGCAGGTCTGCCCCCACGGCGAACGTGCTGGTCAACGGAGACGGACAATGTACCACTTGTTTTGGGTTATATAGACGTCTAATTCAAGGGCATCTTTAGTACAAAAGTTTTAAGTTTCATCGCAACTGATACGATGACACGCAGTTTCATGGTAAAATTAAACCATTATTTTACTGAAATTAGACGGGGATCGTGGGTGACCGCGATTTGATGAAGGGGACCAGAACTTGATTAAATTACGAAAAATACCGCTATGGGTGAGTTACACGGTGATGTTTGTGCTCATTTGTGGTTTGACGTTTAGCAGCCTGTTCTTAGCAGGCCGGACGTTAATTTGGGAAGTTGACGGGATCGCGCAGCATTTTCCAATTTTATTGGAATTTCAGAAGATCCTGCAAAGTAATCCGTTGAAACTGTTTGGTTGGTCCTGGAACTTGGGGTTAGGGGCCGATCAGTTAACGACTTTTGCGTACTACGTAGTGGGGGATCCGTTTAATTATTTGGTGGCGTTTACCTCACGCGCATACTTGGAATTCACTTACCAAGCCCTGATTATTTTGCGCTTGTATTGTGCTGGTCTGGCGTTTCTGGGCTTTAGTAAGCAGTTCCACTTCAGTCGGTTGAGCCGGCTGATTGGGACGCTGACGTATACTTTTACGGCGTATACGTTTTACGTTGGGATGCACCATCCTTTCTTTATCTTACCGATGATCTGGTTTCCATTGCTCTGCTGGGCCATTGAAAGGGTCCTGCAGGGTAAAAATTGGCTGCCTGTGACGCTCATCACGGCGATGGTCATTACCAGCAACTTTTATTTTGCCTACCTGTTAGCTTTAGGGAGTCTGATCTATGCTTTCGTCCGTTTCTGGCAATTGACGCGTGAACACCGGATGCAATGCCGTTTCATGACGCTGTTTTGGCGATTGTTGATTGCGGTGACCTTGGGTGTGGCCATGTCTGGCGTTATTTTGGTGCCAACGATTTTGGCGATGCTCCATGCGACCCGGACAAGTTTTGACTTCGCGAACGGGTTGTGGACATATCCAATTAATTATTACGTTAACTTGCCAAACCGTTTATTAACGAACGGTGGGAGTGTGCAATATTGGGTCACGCTTGGCCTAAGTAGTATCAGTTTCTTAGGCGCGTTATTTACATTGAAACATTTTAAACGTTATTGGACCTTAAACTGGGTCTTAGTTGCGATGATGATTGGTATTTTAGTCCCAGGATTTGCCGCATTTTTTAACGTTTTGTCGACGCCTTCGAATCGTTGGTTGATGATGGCGACCTTAGTCTTTGCCTTAGCCACCATGATTTTTGTGGATGAAATGGCCCATTTAACTGCTGGTGACCTTAAATGGTTAGCTGGTATGAGTATTGGCCTGCTCGGACTGATTTGGGTGATCAACGGGTTATACTTAAATATTCGAAAACATGATATTGCCACTTATTTAATTTTGTTGGCACTCGTTGGCTTGTTGTTAGCGCAACGTTCGTTGAAGCTATCGCCACGACAATTTAGTTGGCTATTATTAGGATTGGTAACACTGAACCTCGCTAATAATGGTCTTGGCTGGATGAGTATCAATACTAACTCTAACAGTACGGAACAAATCCGGCGTGGGACTGCCATGAAATGGGTCAAGGGCTATTTGGACGATGCCCAGACTGGACTTGCCAAGTCTGGTTTTTATCGGACGGCATTAGGCCCCAGCTATTACACGATGCGTTCGGCTGAGAGTGACGTTCCCATAGTCTTGGGCACGCATACGGTTGGCTCGTATTTTTCAGTTCAAAGTGGTTATGTCGGCAAGTTAGCACAAGATTTAGGAAATGCCGAATACGCGATGAACTCACCACTGGGCACGTTGGATCAGCGAACCACGTTTAGCAATTTCTTGGGGGTCCGTTACTTGTTCGCCCGTGAAGACCAACTCAAAGGCCAAGCGTTACCGAGTGGCTATCAAGTGGTGAAAACGAAGCAGGGGGAACCTAAGATCTATGCGGATAAATTTATTTATGGGCTCAGTAATCATACCGGAACGGTGTTACTAGAATCCAAACGAGCGCTGCCATTGGTTTATACGCAGACGCAACAATTCTCCAAAAAGGCGTTTAAGCAACTATCCGCGACTGATCGTGAGCAAGCCCTCTTGCAAGGAGCCATGACGAGTCGCCGAGTTAAGGGTGTTAAGTCGATTACGCCAAAAGCTAAGAGTGAGAATGTGCCTTATACGGTACAGCTCGACGATACGACAATGTTGGATTCGACCGATAAAGTGATTATTTATCGTAATCAGCATGCGACTGGGAGTTCCAACAATCTTTTAAGCAAGTTACCCGCAGAGACTATCATTTTGACGCCGGAACAACGTGAGAGTTTGACGCCAGCAACGGGCATGACCAAGCCTTCGCAACGTTTGTTGAATCTGATTGCGGCAAATGTCGCGATATTTGATCAAGACGCAGAAGTTAATCAAGATGGGCTCAAACAGATGACCAGTGACGTGCAGGGCCATCAGTTACCTTATAATCTCACTATTACGAATCCAAAAAAGTATCGACATACTGAGCTGTACCTAGTTTTGGATGGCATTACTTATGAAAATTCTTCGATTAAGCACGCGATGAAAGTCGGCACAAATACGACGGTCTTCTCGGATCGACCAAATACTAAAGTCGATCAATTGAATCGTCTACGTGATGGCTTGAAGGGGAATCTGAGTGCGAGTGGCTATAGTTTGACTGCTCAAACGATGGACAACTTAGCGACCTTTAGCCAACTTGGGACGACCAATATGTCTGATTATGAGCGTCGAACTTCGGCAGTCATTAATCTTGGCTATAGCAAACATGCGCGCGAAAAGATCGTTTTGAATTTCACGCAAGTTCGCAATTTGAGATTTAAGTCTGCAAAATTAGTGGCGGTACCATTTGGTCGGTCATATACCAAGCAGACGACTAAGTTGCAGGAACAAGGCTTGAAAAATAGTCAAGTGACCGCAAACAAAATCACGGGAACAACTAATACCAATCAGGCTAGTGTGTTGACGACTAGTATTCCTTATTCAACCGGTTGGCAACTACAAGTTGACGGTAAAACGGTTAAAACTCAAATCGTTAATGATGCCTTTGTAGGGGCACGTTTGACTGCTGGGCGGCATACCATTAAGTTAACTTATACCACACCCGGTGTGAAACTAGGGACATGGTTGGCTGCCATTAGTTGGCTCATTGTTCTTGGCTTGGCTGGCTGGTTTGGGTTTAAATGGATTAAGGCGACTCGCAAGTAGCTAATGTGGTGTGGTTAATCACAATTGTAAGTATTTGCTTGATTTGCCGCTCTGGTTGGTCTGGACTGATGCTGGAACGTGGAGGCCACGTTTGTGAGCCAAAGTACGGTCTCACAAGCCGGCCTTTCTCTAGGCCGGAAATTCATCAACCAAGAGAAGATTCACCACTGAGCATCATCCAGCCCGCCCTGCGCTAATTAGTGATTCTAAAATCAATCAGACTTTCATCAGAACTAGTTTACCAATACCTTATTGATTAAAATCACTATTTAACGTCGGACTGGTCAACAGGGACGGCCCCATTAAAAAGTGATTTTAATGATGAATGGGACAACAGACTGGGTCGAACCTGGCTCAAATGACAAAAAGAACCGTCACAATGGTCAGCTGACTAATTGTGATGGTTCTTTTTAGGCACTATTTCATTGGTTTATTTTTGAGTTAAGCCTAACAGTTGTGCATGGACTTTAGCTGCATCCCAATGACCGTTTGCACGGGAATAATGTGGGATTTGGATGACGTCGCGCTGAGCGTATTGCGTTAATGGTTGGGCGGTTTTGGCACCCATGGCAATTAGGGTAGCGTCCGCGGGAATACCGAGTTCGTCCAGATGAGCTTCCAACTTGGTGACGTCTTTTTCGGTGAAAGTGACCTGTGTGCTGTCACTTTCGTTGATGCTGGCGAGGTCGGTCATGAAAGCACCCCAAGCCGCGGTCCCATAGACTGCGGCGGCTAAGCGATAGTCACTGCTTTGTTTACGACCATGGAAATTAAGAAAGTCACCATTAGGATGCTCAGTTCCAGCGTTACCTGGATTCATCCCAACCAACACGTATTTGACTTGTTTGAGGGCCGTTTCAAGATTGGCCGGAAGTAGTGTCGTTGGAAAGCTTTCTGGAACATAGACTTCGCCAAACAGCTTTTGGCGAGCTTCGTCAGATTTGTCAGTCAATGAATCTGTGGGAACTGTCCAGAGTGCCCAACTATCTTCTGTGGTAAATGGTAAGTTTGTCATATTAAGTAACCATCCTTTTTACAATAAGTTTTATCAATTGGCAACACACTAACCTAATTGATACCGTTATCATAAGCTTTGATTGCGACATGATATGTCATTAAACCGATTATTTTAAAAAAAGATGTCGTTTTTTTAGAAGCGCTGCTGTGAGCAGTTGTACTGAATTGACGAGATGATTTTGCTAAAGCTAAAACCGCCTGATCAGAACCCAGTGTGTTGAGTTCTGATCAGGCGGTTTTAGCCGTAAGGATTAAGGTGTCTTGAGTGCTAATTTAATCAAATGAGTCGGCACGGTGACTGGTGTTTTGAATTTAGCCCATTCGCTATCAGCGACTAACATGACTAAAGGGGTACTGGTTGTCGTTAGCCAGGTTTTATTAGGTTGAACGGGTGCCAAGGCTTCGGTAATATCGGTATTGACCGTCGTATCGGTAATTTGCCAGAGTCGATGTGTGACCCCCGCGTCGTCGGTGACTTCCAGCGCTTTTGGAAAGTGGCCCACCCAGTCATCAATTAGCATTTCAATGACCGGTTGCTTGGGGTAAAGCACCGTGTTGATGTCGGCTGGCACCATGGTTGAGACGGTCTGATTTTCAGGCCAACGGGCAATGAGACGCCATTGATGAACGCCATTTTGTGTCAGTTCATACCAATAGTAGCTACTATCGGCTTGCGTCTGTTCGTCTTGAGCAGACCAATTTTGATCGGTAGTTTTAATTTTCGTTAGGCCGGCCGTATTTGGCAGCACGGCGATAAAAGGTTTTAATTGCAAAATTATCTCCTCCATTGGGTTTGAGCATAGCATGTTCGGGGCCATTTGGGCAAGTCGGGATAATCGGTAAAATCATCAGTCGAAAGCTATCAAGCGAGGCTGAGAATGTGGTACAATTTAGCAAGCAAACATACGTTTTACTAAAGGAGAAAATTGACCGTGTATGAATATTTCTTAGGCCAGATCACCGATGTGACGCCCGGCTTCGTGGTAATCGAAGTGGCGGGCATCGGCTATAAAGTATTAACGGCCAACCCTTATCGTTATCAAGTCGGCGACGCTGCCGTCAAAATGTATATCCATCAAGCCGTCAGCGACAACGGTATGTCGCTGTTTGGGTTTTATGATGCGGATGAAAAAGCATTATTCGAAAAATTATTGAACGTCTCTGGGATTGGTCCTAAATCTGCGCTAGCGATTCTCGCTAATAATGACCATGCCGGTTTAATCCAAGCCATTAATCAGGGCAATGCCACGTACTTAACAAGTTTCCCAGGCGTAGGCAAGAAAACGGCACAACAAATTGTTTTAGACTTAAAAGATAAATTAAATGATCTTAACGTTGCGGTGACGGGACAAACGGCACTAGAAATGCCAACTGACTCGGCCGATGGCGCGTTATCAGATGCTTTGGCAGCGTTAGAAGCACTCGGTTACTCAGCTCGCGAGATCAAGAAGATTACAAAGAAACTAGAGGCCTTTAGCCAAACTAAGTCGGTGGATACGAACGACTTATTGAGTGAAGGCCTACGATTATTGACGAAGTAGGAGGGATCGCTTGGACGACGACAAATTATTATCTGGTGACAAAACGGATGCCGCCGAAGGGTCTTTAGAGAAGTCGCTTCGTCCGCAAACGCTGGCCCAATACATTGGTCAAGAGCGCGTCAAGCATGAGCTTGGGGTTTATATTGAGGCGGCTCGTAAACGTGAAGAGTCTTTAGATCACGTGTTGCTTTTTGGTCCCCCAGGCTTAGGGAAGACCACATTAGCCATGGTGATTGCCAACGAAATGCAAGTGCATATTCGAACGACCAGTGGGCCTGCCATTGAAAAGCCTGGTGATCTGGTGGCCCTCTTGAATGAATTGGAACCTGGTGATATCTTATTTATTGATGAAATTCATCGCTTACCCAAAATCGTGGAAGAAATGTTATATTCAGCGATGGAAGATTTCTTTGTCGATATCGTGGTTGGCCAAGGTCCGACCGCTCATCCGGTTCATTTTCCTTTACCACCATTCACCTTAATTGGTGCAACGACGCGAGCTGGGATGCTCTCAGCACCGTTGCGTGACCGTTTTGGGATCGTTGAGCACATGGAATACTATCAAGTGGCCGATTTGGAAGATATCGTTAAACGGACCGCTGATATTTTTGGAACCAGCATCAAGCCATCGGGTGCGCATGAAATTGCGCGTCGGTCGCGTGGCACGCCACGGATTGCGAACCGGCTGTTTAAACGGATTCGTGACTTTGCGGAAGTTGCCGATAAGGATGCCATTGATGAAGCCATCGTGAGTCGTTCATTGACTTATTTACGGGTCGATGACGCCGGTTTAAATGAAACAGATAACAAACTGTTGCGGACGATGTTAGAATATTATGATGGTGGACCGGTGGGGTTAGCCACGATTGCGGCGAACATCGGTGAAGAAACGGATACGATCGCTGAGGTCGTGGAACCTTATTTGCTACAAATTGGGTTCCTCAAACGAACACAACGCGGTCGGGTCGTCACATTAAAGGGTTATCAACACTTGGGTTTTCCATACCCAGAGAATAAATAGATTAGAGGTCACAGTAATGAGCTTAACGCTTGAAGATTTTGATTATGATTTACCACACGAATTAATTGCCCAAACACCAATTAAACAACGGGATTCATCTCGATTGTTAGAATTAGATCGCCAGACTGGTGAGATGCAGGATAAGCATTTTTACGATATTATCGATCAATTAAATCCTGGTGATGCCGTTGTCATGAATAATTCACGGGTCATGCCAGCCCGGTTGTACGGCGTTAAGCCTGAAACTGGTGGCCATGCCGAAGTATTGTTGTTACACAATACTGAAGGCGATGAATGGGAAACTTTGATGAAGCCTGCGAAGCGGGCACATGTCGGGACAGTCATTTCCTTTGGGGATGGCAAGTTAACTGCGACCGTCACTGCTGAAAAAGAAGATGGCATTCGACTCATTGAATTCCATTATGACGGCATTTTCATGGAAGTCCTTGAAAGCTTAGGGGAGACGCCCTTACCACCTTATATTAAGGAAAAGTTGGACGATCCTGATCGTTATCAAACCGTTTATGCTAAAGAAAACGGTTCCGCGGCGGCCCCAACGGCTGGGCTACATTGGACCAAAGACTTGTTACAAAAGGTTCAGGACAAGGGCGTTAAGTTAGTTTATTTAACGTTGCACGTTGGGTTAGGGACGTTCCGACCCGTTGAAGAAGATAATATTGAAGATCACAAGATGCACAGTGAATTCTATCGTCTAGATGAAGCTGCCGCCAAGACTTTAAATGAAGTCCGGGCGAATGGCGGTCGGATTATTGCCACCGGGACGACTTCGATTCGGACGCTTGAAACTGTTGGGACGAAGTTTAATGGTGAAATTAAGCCAGATTCTGGTTGGACCGATATCTTCATTAAACCAGGTTATCAGTGGAAAGTCGTTGATGCATTTATTACGAATTTCCATTTACCAAAATCAACCTTAGTCATGTTAGTGGCGGCGTTTACTGGTCGTGATATGATCTTAAATGCTTACCAACATGCGATTGATGAAAAGTATCGCTTCTTTAGTTTTGGCGATGCAATGTACATTCATTAGGAAAATCAGACTGAGACTGGAACTTAGTTGGTTCCGGTCTCTTTTTGGCCTAAGAGAGCTGGTCGAGCGTGTGTCAGTAGGCAATGCCAGTCCCGACTGCGCTGGCTCATGGCCTTGAATCGTGCTATGATATTGAAAGTTTAGAATGCAATTAACGGAGGCAAATTAGTGATGGAACCGGCAATTAAATACCGATTGATTAAAAAAGAAAAACATACTGGGGCACGTTTGGGTGAATTGATCACACCACACGGCACCTTTCCGACGCCAATGTTCATGCCTGTGGGAACGCAAGCAAGCGTGAAGTCCTTGGCACCGGAAGAATTAGACGCGATGGGTGCGGGCGTGATTTTATCGAACACCTATCACTTATGGTTACGTCCAGGTGAACAGATCGTGAAAGAAGCTGGCGGATTACACCAATTCATGAACTGGAAAAAGGGCATCTTGACCGATTCTGGCGGTTTCCAAGTTTTTTCATTAGCCAAGAACCGTGATATTACCGAAGAAGGGGTCCATTTTAAGGATCATCTGAGTGGTGCCAAACGCTTCCTCTCACCAGAAAAGGCGATCCAAGTTGAAAATGACTTAGGGCCAGATATTATGATGAGCTTAGACGAATGTCCACCATTCTTTGAAAGTTACGAGTACGTGCGCAATTCAGTTGCCCGGACGAGTCGTTGGGCGGAACGCGGTTTAAAGGCACACCAACATCCAGATTATCAAGGCTTATTTGGGATCGTTCAAGGGGCCGGTTTTAAGGACTTACGCGAACAGAGTGCTAAAGATCTGGTTAGCTTGGACTTTCCTGGTTACTCGATTGGTGGGCTGTCGGTTGGTGAATCAAAGGCTGAAATGAACCATGTGCTCGACTTCACGACGCCGCTATTGCCAGAAAACAAGCCACGCTATTTAATGGGTGTGGGTTCGGCGGATGCGTTAATTGACGGGGCGATTCGTGGTGTGGACATGTTTGACTGTGTCTTACCAACCCGAATTGCGCGTAATGGGACTTGCATGACGTCACATGGCCGACTAGTCGTCAAAAACGCCAAATATGCCCATGACTTTACGCCACTAGATGATAATTGTGATTGCTACACTTGCCGTAATTTCAGTCGGGCGTACATTCGGCATTTAATTAAAGCTGACGAAACGTTCGGATTACGGTTAACGAGTTATCATAATCTGTACTTCCTCTTACACTTGATGCAACAGGTTCGTCAGACTATTATGGATGATAATTTGCTAGAATTCCGCGAACACTTTTTTGAAATGTACGGTTTTAACAAGAAAAACGCTAAAAACTTCTAGGGATACTAGTAATTTATAGCGTAATTTGTTAAAGTTAAAGATAGTCAAACATAGATTAGGAGCGATACTTATATGGGTCAACTAACATCAGTTCTGTTCATTGTGGTCATGTTCGCATTCTTGTACTTCTTCATGATCCGTCCACAGAGAAAACAACAACAACAACATCAACAAATGCTTAGCAAGATCAAACGCGGCGATAAAGTTGCTACGATTGGTCGGTTACACGGCGTTGTCGACGAAGTTAACGAAGCTGAAAAAACCGTAACGTTAGACTGTGACGGCATTTTCTTAGTATTCGATTTAAGTGCCATTGCTAAAATTGCACCAAACGCGGATGCCGCTAAAGCCACAGCTGCTAAATCAGATGATACTGATCAAGCTGCCGATGACTCAGCCGATACGAACGAAAACCATATCGACTCAGCCGCAACTAGTAACGTTGATAGTGCCGCAACGACTGCTGATGATTCAGCCGCCAGTGATGCTGATAGCGAAGCTAAGTAAGCCGAACGATAACTTTATAATGGTTAATCGAGTTCAACCTGAAAATGGTTGAGCTTTTTTTTATCAAAAAATTTTTAAAAAGTCACTATAACGACATGTTGTGTCGTGATACTCTGATAAAATTTTAGTATAGTCAATTAAGCAAGACGTGGGAATTTGTTGGTAAGCTTACGATGAGTGGTTCAGCTAATGGAGGCTAAATAATGACAGTGACAAGTGAAGCGTTCAATCAATATCTAGAACAAAATAACTTAGGTGTTAATTATTATTCCTATTTTTATAGTGAAGCAAATCGGATTGACGCTGATTCGATGTCGAATCTAGTTGCGCCTGAAAAACATCGTCTAATCGAAAAACGCGGTCGTTATGACTTGTATGATGAGCATGGTGTGTTGTACATGCAAGGACGTGATAAGTACGATTTTGAACATTTGATACCGAAACTTTTGTCGGGGCAGAAACTGACGCCGCTAGACCTGGATGTCCCAAACTTGTCCGTGGTCATGGACTTGATTCATCAAGCCAATAAGCTCGGCTTCAGAGTGATTGGGTCAAATCAAAAACGTGAGACGGCTTGGAAAGTCGTTGATGATCGCTTGTTAATGCAGGCCGTGTTAGCTGATACTGATTATGCACAACTGGTCCAAGCTGTGATGGCAGACGGACCGGTAATGGTTAACCTGGAACATGACTTGGTCATGACTCAGCTTAAGCCGGCTGAAGTGGTCGAACAAGCCGCAACAGTTAGTTATGCGATCTTTGATGAAGACAATCAAATGATTATTAGTGGTTTTGGTTTGGAAAAGCTGGGTGCAGTCTTGTGTTGCTTGATTCTGGGGATTCGTCCAGAAGATATTGTGGCCTTACTCTTAATTCCACGAGGTATTGGTGCCGATCGATTGGCGCTTGCAAGCTTATTGTTTGAAGAACATCAGACGTCTGAATTGCGAGAAGTGACTAGTATCAGTGATATGAAGTTCCTAGAAAATGCCCCTATTATTAATGATGAAGATCATTATGTGGCCAAATACCGCTTCTATGATGCCGAGAAAAAAGTGGCTTGGAGTGATGAAATTGCGGATGTTTCCCTGACAATAACCATGTACTATCTTACTCACGAACAATCCGCCGACGTTCAGAAGGCAGGAAAAAAGTTATCAGATGCGTTACTTAAGCTCGCCCAGAAAAATGGGTTAGTGATCACGCGTTGTAGTCGACTCTTGGAAGACACCAGTATTGCTGACGAATTTAGTCTGGTTAATGGCGCTCTTGATGATTGCACGCTGACTCAAGAGCCGGGACGCTTCGATCAAGATCTAAGTGATCACCTATTTGAAACCGTCTATGGGTTGTACGATCACAGTACCGAAGGCGTGCAATATTATGATTTATCCTTTGGTGATCTAGTCACGACACTATTTGCAGGACTACGCATTGATGCAACCGGGACTCAGTCAATCAACCAAGAAAATAATTAACTGATTTACGGCCAGCTTTCGTCAAGAAAGTTGGTCGATACATAAAAAAATGCCATGGCAAAAATTAAGTCAAATGAGGAATTTAAAATGAATAACACTGAACGAGTTATTAATGTATTTAACGCGTAGTGCTAGTTCCGTAATATTTCTAGTGAAGCACTAATTTATGCTAAGTCCGCTTTTACCTTGAGCTAGATTGCTATGAACCTTGATAATGTTCCATAAAAATAGTGCCGCTAATCGGCTACCTAGGCCGATTAGCGTTCGGGTTCCAGGATGTTCAAAATGGCCAACGATATTCAAATTATTAAAACCTGTTTCAATATATCGTCGTTGATTTTTTAGAAATGAGGAATTTATATGATCTGTTTTCCTCATGTTCTTTCGCAGTGGAAACCAGAAGTTGATTCCTTGTGATTTTAATCGTTCTTGAAGCTTCCGGCTCAAGTATCCGCCGTCTGCTAAGACTTGATGAGCCGGTGCTTCTCGTAAAAGCTCTTCAACTGGTTTTCTATCATCAACGTTTGCTGGTGTCAGTTCCCAGTTCACAAAATAACCGTCATTATCCATCACCGCATGTAGCTTGAAGCCATAATAATATAGTTGCTTGGTTGCGTTATAGCCTTTATGAGCTACACCTCGTAAGACTTTTGCTTGATTACTTCGTCTTGCTGAGACCAAAGTGATTGGGGCACTATCAATGATTTCATAAGTGCTGCCATGCCGATATCGCTTCAATAGATACTGACGGATCAACTTCATTATTTGAAGAAGGTCGCGACACCGACGATTGTAACGACTTCGTTCTGGAACAACCACTCCGGAAGCCGCCAAAGTTTGATGGAAGTGGGTTTCTGAAGGGTCACGTAACGCTATTCGCGCAAGCATACAAGCGATAATCGTGACGTCATTAACTTTTAGTTGACGATAATTTTGACGAAAACGAAATCTTTTTGGCAATAGTTGGTAAATTGGTGTAATTATTTTGATGAATTCTTGGACGGTTGCTTGAATTAAATTGAATTTTGGGATAGCTTTAAGGAGGCCTTGCATTTACGGTTCTTCTTTCTGGGTTTAGTCACCTTAGAAGCTACCGCAAATGCGGGCTTTTTGCATATAATTTGATTTAATCAATGAACTATCCGACAAATGTTACAAGACTAGCACTACGCGTTATTTATTGATTTATTAGCCGGCAAACCGATGACGACCGAACAATTTGTTGAAAAATATCACGTCACGAAGAGGACGGTCCAACGGGATATGGCCAGTTTGCGTGATTTGTTAGCTGAAAGCAATCTAGATTATCAATTTGTCCACCAATCGAGGTCAAATGTGTATGCCTTGCTTGCAACTAATCAGCTGCAAGCAGAGCAGGTCTTGAGCCTATTAAAAGTACTGATGGGAACGCGAGCCTTTAGTCAAGCCGAATTACTGACGCTACGTCGGGCCTTGTTGGGACTGTTAGCACCGGCCGAACGAACGGCCGTGAAGAAGCTCTCCAGTGTTGGGCTGGCGCAATATAAGCCGGTCGGACAAGGTTCTCAGGAATTATTACCATCAATTAAACAATTTTCAATCTGGATTATGCAGAAGACAACGCTGAGTTTTGACTATGTGCATAGTAGTGACGGTCAAGCCCATACTGAAGTTGGCGTACCGATAAGTCTGTATTTTGCTGACTTTTACTTTTATATCGTGATGTTTAATGAGAACCGGCCGCACGCAATTTACCGGTTGGATCGTTTTCAGACGATAAAACCAGTGACCAATAAGCGAATTCGTTTGCGGTATGATCAAAAAATCAATGAGGCGGCGTTTAATAATCAGACTTATTTATTGCATGGGGGTAACGAGTTGACGTTTACTTTCCGTTATTGGGCATTTCCACAGACGGCGCTAGACCGGTTACCGCAATCTCGTGTGATTAAAACGATGCCGGATCACAGTGTGATTATTGAAGCACAATCTTTTGAGCAAGGTATTTTACTTTGGTTAGTCGGCCAAGGACCACGGGTAAAGGTATTGACGCCACAGTCATTAGTCACCTCAGTTCAGAAAGTGCTTAAAGCCACATTGGAAAAATACAATGATTAGGAATGGTTCGTTTTAACGAGTAAGCCGAGACTGAGTAGTCCCAACACAGCTAAGCCGCTGCCAATCCAAGTAAAGCTGACTGCGAAACTGTGATGTTCGATTAGCCAACCAATCAATGGAAAAGCCAGACTTGTCGTCAGACTATACAACATGCTGCTGACACTAAGCAAAGTAGCACGTTGACCGCTGGCAATCAAATTATTGTAATAACTGGTCATGATTGGGGCGATTCCAGCCATTAGCATATTGACAAAAAAGTAGCCACCTAGCATGATTGGGAGCTGATTAGTTCCAGTGAGTAGCAGGGTGAAAATGAGTAAAGTGGCCAGGCCGGTTAATAGCTTGACTGGCGACCAGTACCGTTGTAAATAGGGTGTCAATTGGACACTGATGACGTTTAAAACGGTTACCACGACTAAAATGCCTGATAACAGGCCACCTTTAAAGCCGTGTGCGGCGAGTACCGCTTGAAAATAATTATAGTAAGCTGCACCAATCACTGAAAAAATCGTGTTAAAAATCATTAAATAGGCTAATTGGGGTAATTTATGTAAACCAGTTATTGCCGCCCGAGCAATTTGGCGCAAAGTGAGCGGTTGTCCATTGGGCGTATGCCGGGAAGGTTCATGTAGCGTGATGGCGGCAATCAGCGCCCCAATTGCGGCGACCAAATAAAGTTGGTAGGTAACCAAGGTAAAGTCATGAATTAACCAGCCAGCGAGAATTAGACCGGTCATCCCAGCGACTTTTAAGATCGTGTTCATGACGCTGATAACTTGCGGATAGTGTTTGCTTTGTTGACCATCAACTAAGGTCTCGAAGAGCAAGGTTTCCAATGTGCCAGATTGTAAGCTAGAGGCCCAACCGAGTAAGATGAAGGCACTCGCAAACCACCAAAAACTGTGCACTGGGGCTAGTAGCATAATTGAGGCATGTCCGACTGCCGCGATTCGGCTGGCAATTAACATGGTGCGGTAACTAAAACGATCTGCCAGTGCGCCAGCGGGAACTTGAAATAGCAGACTGGTCAAATGATAGATACTTTCGCATAAGCCAATCTGAACGAGTGATAGGCCGCGTTCTTGTAGGAACATCACCCACAAGCCAGCAATCCCGAAATAGGCAAAAGCAGTGTATAGGTAACTTTGATGGAGATTATGCTGCATTGTTTTAAGCATGTGAACGAACTTCCCTTTGAGTATTATTAGCCGAGAGCACCGGTCCCCACCAGTCGGTTCTCAGGGTTAACGATTTTTTGCAATTCAAATTAATTATACCAAATTCATGATTGTTTCAAAAATCAGGCTCAGGTATTGTAGGGCTCATATTAAATAGGTTATTAATGAGCCACTCTGACGTTAGATCGTGGTGATGATCAAATTGTGAGTAATCTTAAAATCTAATTGGTCTTGGACGACTGTTTAGCGCAGTCCAGAGCGACAAGTGAACAGAAACACCCAATTTAAACGACTTGGGTGTTTTTTGTGTGGCAACGAATCACTGGCTGGTGAGTGCTAAAGACATCGATGATCGTAATGATGAAAGACAGTCTATTCCACTAAACTAGTAGACAGTATGACAGGTTGATTGTATTACATAACGAAACGTTTGAAAAGGTGTGGCACTGACGTCCTGTTTCGTCTTGAGCTTGTAGTGACGGACGCGTCTTCTGAAAGTGTGTCGTTGCCAATCCTTCCTAATTGCCGAACAAACATCCGTTCGTGTATAATGTAATCAACTAGGGAGGGGATTTGATGGCCCAGTCGATTGTGGAAGCGCCAATAAGAATTGATACGAGTCGCAAAATCATTCATGTCGACATGGATGCTTTTTATGCGTCGATTGAAGAACGCGAGCACCCGGCGTATAAAACGCAACCGCTGGTGATTGCCCATGATCCTCGCCAAACTGGTGGCCGTGGGGTGGTGACCACGGCGAATTATGTGGCGCGCCAATATGGGGTTCATTCTGCGATGCCCGCAGCGAAGGCTTTGGAACTTTGTCCTAAAGCGGTCTTTAAGACGCCGAACTTCCCGTTATACCGTCAAGTTTCAGACCAGATCCATGAGATTTTTCATGAATATACTGAAAAGATTGAACCGATTGCATTTGATGAAGCGTATTTGGATGTGACGGAAAATAAGCCACAGCTCCATAGTGCGGTCGAACTGGCACATCGGCTGCAACGCGAAATTTGGGCGAAGACACATTTAACTTGTTCCACCGGTATTTCTTATAATAAATTTATTGCAAAACTCGCGTCAGATTATCGCAAGCCAGCGGGCGTTACCATTGTGTTGCCACAAGATGCTGAAGCTTTTTTGTTACGCGAACCAATTGAAAAGTTTCGTGGCGTTGGCAAGAAGACGGTGCCTAAGATGCATGATCTGGGCATTCAGAACGGTTATGACCTCTTCAAGCAAACTGAAATGGATCTGATTCAGCATTTTGGCAAACTTGGCTACATTTTATATCGGCGCGTTCGTGGCAGTGACAATCGCCCGGTCGAATACTTGCGTGAGCGGAAGTCGATCGGCAAGGAACGCACCTTTGGGCCATTTTTACAGTCGAATGACGAAGTTTCAGCGCATCTGAAACAATTGGCGCAGATGGTCAGTGAAACGATGAAATCACACCAACGACACGGCAAAACACTGGTATTAAAGCTACGTTATGGCGATTTTGTGACGATTACCAAACGGCAAACCTTTGCGGAATTTTTGCCAAATGATCCCGAAACGTTCTATCAATACGCTGAAGAGATTTTCGAAGATGTGGTGGATAATCATTTTGATTCTGGCATTCGATTACTTGGCATTACGATGACGGGACTTGCGCCATTAGCCTTTGAAAACCTTAGTTTGCCACTTTATCCCAATGAACGGACTTAATTCATTTGGCGTGAGGGCAATTGTTCGGTATACTAAAGTACTGTGCCACTTTTAGGCCACCAGCAAATCAGGAAGAGGAAGGATCACTTATGACCGTCCAAACAGAAATTTTAAATTTAATTAAACAAGCAAAAACAATTATTATTCAACGTCACCAACGCCCTGATCCCGATGCAATCGGCAGTCAACTCGGTCTGGCTGACATCATTAAGACTAGTTTTCCCGCCAAAAAAGTTTTGACCCCTGGCAAGCAGTATCATGGCTTCGACTGGCTCGGCAAAATGGATGAAATCACCGAAGAAGACTATCATGATGCGCTTGTCTTAGTGCTCGATACCGCGAACCAACCTCGTATTGATGGTGAATTCTACAATACAGGCAAAACGCTCGTGAAGATTGATCACCATCCCAATGATGATGCCTTTGGCGAACCACAGTGGGTGGACGTTGACGCGTCCAGTACGAGTGAACTCATCTATGAGTTCTATGCCGTCAACGCCGCTGAATTGAAGCTAACGGCTAATGCTGCACGTTTGTTATATGCGGGAATTGTCGGTGATACCGGTCGTTTCTTGTATTCAGCAACGAAGCCCAGCACGATGCGGGCAGCCGCTGCCTTGATGGAAGCCGGCGCGGATGCGACTCAAGTCAATCGAATTGAGGACACGATCACGTTGCCAGTGGCACGTTTGTCAGCCTATGTTTATGAACATCTGACTCAAATGGATTCTGGTGCGGCATACGTAATTTTAACGAACGACATTATGGATTCGTTTGAAATTGGGGATGCCAGTACCGCGGGCGTTGTGCCGTTACCTGGTCGTATCGACACCGTGCAAGCTTGGGCAATCTTCGTGCAACAAAAAGAAGGCAACTACCGGATTCGGTTACGTTCCAAGGGCCCAGCCATCAATGAATTAGCTAAATTGCATGATGGTGGCGGACATCCGATGGCCAGTGGCGCAAAGGCGGCCGACCAACAAGAAATTGAGCAAGTCGTGCGCGAACTCGACCAAGTAGCTCGTCAATATAAGAAAGAGGTTTAACTATGACCGCAAGTTTCAATGATTTTAAACTGCAGCCGTTTTTGATGCAGGCATTACAGGAGATTAATTTCAAAAAGCCCACGGCGGTGCAAGAAAAATTAATTCCCGTGATCGCTGCTGGTCGCAGTGTGATTGGTCAATCTGCAACTGGGAGTGGGAAGACCCACACCTTCTTGTTGCCAATGATCAATAAATTGAATCCAGATGAACGTCGGGTACAGGCGGTTATTACGACGCCTAGCCGTGAACTCGCTTATCAGATTCAAGAAGCGGCTAAACAATTGATCCAGCACAGTCCTAAGGCTCTTCACATCGGTATATATGTCGGTGGGACGGACAAGCAAGATCAGATCGACAAATTAAATCGTCACCAACCCCAACTCGTGATTGGGACGCCAGGACGTATCTTGGATTTGATGCGGTCACAAGCGTTGAACGTGCATACAGCGCAACAATTAGTCGTTGATGAAGCTGATATGACGCTTGATCTAGGGTTCTTGAACGTGGTTGATCAGATTGCTGGGCGGATGCCAGCCGATTTACAAATGCTCGTCTTCTCGGCTACGATGCCACAGAAATTAACCCCATTCTTGAAGAAGTATATGAATAACCCTGTGATGGAAGAAATTCCAGTTGAATCTGTGATTAGTCCAACGATTGATAATTGGTTGATTTCTACGAAGAGTCACGACAAGAATAGTATTATCTATCGCCTGCTGACGATTGGGGAACCCTACTTAGTGTTGATTTTTGCGAATACTAAGGAACGGGTTCAAGAAATTACGCATTATCTTAAAGGCCAAGGCTTAACTGTCGCGATGATTCATGGGGATATTAAGCCACGGGAACGTAAGCGTGTGATGCGTGATGTCCAAAACTTGAAGTATCAATTCGTGGTCGCCACTGATTTGGCTTCGCGAGGGATTGATATCCAAGGGGTCTCACACGTGATCAACGATGATATTCCAAATGATTTGGAATTCTTCATTCACCGGGTTGGCCGGACGGGTCGTAACGGGATGCCAGGGACGGCAATCACGCTTTACAGTCCAGGTGAAGAAGATAAAGTCAGTGCAGTTGAAGCGATGGGTATCAAGTTCAAGCCTAAAGCCATTCGTGATGGTGAAATCGTGGATTCTTATGACCGTAATCGTCGTGAAAAGCGGGGCGCGCGGCATGACAAGCTTGATCCGTCATTGATTAGCTATGTGAAGAACGCGAAGAAGAAGGTCAAGCCTGGTTACAAACGCCGGATTCGGACCAAGATTTCGGATAAGGCGCGGATGGATCGTCGTATTGAACAACGGGCAGCCGCTCGTAAAGCACGTAAAGATCGTAAAGGTTAAAAATTGATTATTGAAACGTCATCTGGTTTGTTGAGATGGCGTTTTTCTGTGTTCTCAGTAGTCTGTAAATGCCTGTACAGAAAGAAATTAGCACTGATTGTAACATTTTGGACCCGATTGTAACATTGTCGTGTTACAATAACGTTCAAAATGTTACAATGCTGATTAATGGGATTAGATTGACTGAGAAATTTGATTGCTAGTGTTTTGACAACATAAATACGTTGTAACTATTGACATGATTCCCACCTAACAGTACAATTTCAAGAGTAAGGACATATTCCATCGCCATGACGGTTTAGAAACGCTTTGGTTGCTGAAAAAAGTGCGGTGTCGATGGAATGCTACCCAGAATGACTGACTAGACAACTAGTCCGTGTCTCAGCGTTAATGAGCTTAAGAGGTAAACGAACACATCGTTGCAAGCAAAGTGGTACCGCGTTAACAGCGTCTTTGCTAGCAACGGTGTTTTTTTGCCTAAAATCAGACCATTTGAGAAAGGGTGCCACCATATTAATGAAAAAATTAAGTAGTAGTGAAATTCGGCAAATGTATTTAGACTTTTTCCATGAAAAAGGTCATACTATCGTGCCATCTGCGTCATTAGTCCCAGTCGATGACCCAACGTTACTTTGGATCAACTCTGGAGTTGCCACGATGAAGAAGTATTTCGACGGCTCCGTTGTGCCAGATAATCCACGAATGACCAGCTCACAAAAGAGTATCCGGACCAATGATATTGAAAATGTTGGTCGGACGGCGCGTCATCATACGTTATTTGAAATGCTTGGGAACTTCTCCGTGGGGGATTACTTTAAGAAAGAGGCCATCAGCTGGGCCTGGGAACTCTTGACCTCGCCAAAATGGTTCGGTTGGGACCCTGAAAAGCTCTACATGACGGTCTATCCTAAAGATACTGACGCCGCCAAGTTCTGGGAAGCGACCGGCGTTAAGCCAGATCACATTATTAAAATAGAAGACAACTTCTGGGACATTGGCCAAGGCCCATCCGGCCCCGATTCTGAAATTTTCTATGATCGTGGCGAATCGTTCAATAATTTAGCCGCAGATGATCCTGAAAATTATCCTGGTGGTGAAAATGAACGCTATTTGGAAGTGTGGAACATTGTGTTCTCACAATTTAACCACACGCCAGAAGGCACCTACGAACCACTTCCACGTAAAAATATTGATACGGGGATGGGGCTTGAACGTGTCGTATCGATTTTCCAAAATGCGCCAACCAACTTTGAAACAGACTTGTTCTTGCCGATTATCCATAAGACCGAAGCCCTTAGTGCCGGCAAAGTTTATGGCAAAAACAAGCAAGATGACGTGTCATTCAAAGTCATTGCGGATCACGCTCGGGCAATTACATTTGCAATCAGTGACGGGGCCTTGCCTTCAAATGAAGGCCGTGGCTATGTCATTCGGCGTTTGATTCGGCGGGCCATCTTGCATGGTCAAAAGTTGGGCTTAACAGATACTTTCTTAGATCAACTGGTTCCAATTGTTGGCGAAATTATGCAGTCACACTACCCTGCAGTCTTGAAGAATGCTGATTATATTGCTAAAATCGTGCATTCAGAAGAAGTACGCTTTAATGAAACCTTGAACGATGGCTTGAGCTTGCTCAACCAATTGATTGCGGCCACGAAAAAGGCTGGCGAGGAAACCTTATCAGGTGTGGATGCCTTCAAACTTTATGATACGTACGGTTTTCCTTTTGAATTGACGAAAGAATATGCGGGCGACGAAGGCTTGAAAGTCGATGAACCAGGCTTTGAACTTGAAATGAAGGCCCAACGTGATCGGGCTCGGAATGCTCGTAGCAATGCGAAGTCGATGGGTGTCCAACGTAGCCTATTAATTGAATTAAAGACACCGAGTGAATACGTTGGCTATGATCATTTGACGGCGGTTAAAGGTGACTTAAAGGATATCATCGTTGATGAAAAACTCGTGGATGCGGTGTCGTCTGGAACCGCTGAAATGATTTTCAGCAAGACCCCATTTTACGCTGAAATGGGTGGTCAAGTTGCGGACCGTGGTGTGATTTTGGACGCCGATGGCACAACTGTGGCTAAAGTAACGGATGTTCAAAATGCGCCTAACAAGCAACATTTGCATACGGTCGAAGTGCTCAAACCAATGCACAAAGACACGACCTACAGCCTGAATGTGGACTTAGCCTTTCATAATAAGGTCGAAAAGAACCATACGGCGACCCATTTATTAGACCAAGCATTGCGGGACGTTTTAGGCGAACATACGCAACAAGCGGGCTCCTTGGTGGAACCCGACTACTTGCGCTTCGACTTCACGCATTTTGGGGCAGTCACTGAAGCTGAATTGGCCAAAGTTGAACAGATTGTTAACGATAAGATCTGGGCCGCTTTGCCAGTTAGTGCCATCCAAACGGACCAGGAAACGGGTCATAAGATGGGGGCCATTGCTGTCTTCACGCAAAAGTACGGTAAAATCGTGCGGGTCGTGTCGATTGGGGATTACTCGATCGAATTTGATGGTGGGACGCATGTTAAGAATTCCAGCGAACTTGGTTTATTCAAGATTGTTTCTGAATCTGGGGTCGGTGCTGGAACTCGGCGGATCGAAGCTGTTACTTCTAAGGAAGCTTTCGAATTGTTATCACAAGAAGAAGGCTGGTTGAAGACGGTGGCCGCGCAAGTTAAGGCACCCCAATTGAAAGATACCACTGACCGGGTCGCACAATTGCAAGCTGATTTGAAGGCTGAACAACAAAAGAGTGCTAGCCTTGAAAGCAAGCTCGCGAAGCAACAGGCT
Organism: Lactiplantibacillus brownii; assembly: GCF_031085375.1. NCBI lineage: Bacteria > Bacillati > Bacillota > Bacilli > Lactobacillales > Lactobacillaceae > Lactiplantibacillus > Lactiplantibacillus brownii. The sequence goes on along the minus strand of NZ_JAVCWF010000001.1, from coordinate 1,893,057 downwards.
GGGGCAGTCTTCGAACAAGTCGATGACGTTAACGGGACCACTTTAATCGCGCAAGCAGTCCAAGTTTCTGGGATGGATCAGCTTCGTCAATTGAGTGATACTTGGAAAGCCAAGCAATATTCCGATATCTTAGTCTTAGGAACGGTCATCGGTGACAAGGTCAACTTGCTTGTGGCGGTTAGTGATGACAAAGTCAAGGCTGGTTTAAAAGCTGGTGACTTGATCAAAGCCATTGCCCCTAAAGTTGGTGGTGGTGGCGGTGGTCGTCCGACCTTAGCCCAAGCCGGTGGTAAAAAGCCAGCAGGGTTGCCAGCAGCTTTGAAAGCCGCTCACGATTGGGTGGCTGAACAGTAAGTTTGGATATTACGAATGTGTTACATCCAAGTCGATTGATTGTACTTCATATAAGCATTTAGTAGAATAGACTAGAAGCGGAAACTAGCGGGAGGTGCTTTATATGAGTTCGTTAGATAAAACAATGTATTTCAACTTCGATAATGAAGGTAACAAGGATGTTCATGACACGTTAACGACGGTTTATGAAGCGTTACAAGAAAAGGGTTATAACCCAATTAATCAGATCGTTGGTTATTTGCTGTCAGGAGATCCGGCGTATATCCCGCGTTTGAAGGATGCGCGTAACTTGATTCGCAAGCACCAACGCGATGAAATTATTGAAGAACTTGTCAAGTCCTACTTGAAGGCAGATAAGGACGTTAATGCATGAAGTTAATGGGGTTAGATGTCGGTTCCAGAACAGTCGGCGTGGCAGTTAGTGATATTTTTGGCTGGACGGCGCAAGGTGTTGAGATTATTCGCATCAATGAAGATGAAGAAATCTTTGGTTTAGATCGGGTCGCAGAATTGCTCAAAGAACACGATGCGGGCGGATTTGTCCTAGGATTACCCAAGAATATGAACAACACGCTGGGACCACGGGCAGAAGCTGCCCAACATTACGGTGACCTACTAACGGCGCGTTTTCACCTGCCAGTTGACTTTGAAGATGAACGGTTGACGACGGTCGAGGCCGAGCGAATGCTGGTCGAAGAAGCCAATACGTCACGTAAAAAGCGCAAAAAGGTGATCGATAAGTTAGCGGCGAGTTTAATCTTGCAGAACTACTTAGATCGCCATGGTAAACTCACCCAAGAATAGCGAGGAACTAGCATGAGCCAAAACCAAAATAAGTCACAAGATGAAGAAAAAATTACCTTAGTCGATGACGACGGTAACGAAACCTTATTCAATATTTTATTCACGTTTGATTCTAAAGACTTCGGACATTCATATATCTTACTATACCCAGCCGACGCTGCGGAAGATGAAGAAGTCGACATTCAAGCCTACATTTTCAATCCAGAAGATGAAGACAATGGCGATTTGAAGCCGATTGAATCGGATGAAGAATGGGATATGGTCGAGGAAGTATTGAACACTTTCTTGGCGGATGATAGCGGGATGCAATAAGCGTCTTAATTGAATAGCAGTAGGGAGCTCTCAGATTAGTGATAATCTGGGGGCTTTTTTGTATAAATGAGATTTGAAATTGTATAAATATAAGTAACGCTGAATTGTATCAGTCAATAATAATTATAATATATGGTTTTGAATCAGTTTAAGATAGTCGAACGTCTTTGTACTAAATAATGAAACGGGTAAAGCATACAAGTAATGGACAATACAGCCGTTAAACCCTGTTCTTAAGCACCTTATGTGTCGTTTTGGTAACAAAACCCCTATAACACATTGACAAGTCTTTACATAAATATTTAAGTTAATAATGATTAATTTATTAATTACTTAATATTATGGAATCATGCAGTTACCTCTGATAAATGTTTTAGGTATAAATTTTACTTATCATGGGTGCAATTATTTTGAGTGGAGCGTGAATGATGGATCAAGCAGTAAGTTTTGACTTTTTTATCCGGCTAGTCCGTAAGTATTGGCGAGCATTAATTGCCTGGACCGTGGCCGGATTTTTAGTTGCGGCTGGGATCACTTTTTTTGTGATTACCCCGCAGTATAAATCGAGTGTCCAAATTTTGGTTAGTCGGCATAGTGAGAATGCCGCTACTCAATACACGGATCAACAAGCCGATGTTCAAATGATAACGACTTATAAGGAATTGATTACGAATCAGGTTATCTTGAATCCAGCACGTAAGGCGCTGCAAAAGCAATATGGCTTTACCCGTTCGTTAGGGAGTTTAAAGAACGAAGTTTCCGTTTCTAGTACGCAAAACTCACAGGTCTTTTCTATTGATGTGACGGATTCGGATGCGACACAAGGGGCAGAAATTGCGAACCAAGTTGCAAAGAGTTTCAAGCAACAAGTGAAAAAGATTATCAAAGTCAACAATGTCACGATTGTATCACCGGCGAGCCCAGCCAATGCGCCAGCTTCACCTAAGAAAGCAATCAATTTATTAATCGGATTGGTTGCTGGTTTACTACTTGGCTTTGTCTATGCCAGCGTTCGGATCTTAACTGATCGTCGTGTTCATGATATCGATTTCTTAACTGATGAACTAGGATTAACTAGCTTGGGTCAAGTCAACCATCAACATCATCATAACCATGTCAGTCAACAAGTTACAAAATTACAAAACAATCAAATGGACGAGGATGCGGATCAGAAGGTTCGACAAACTCGTCGACGCGTGTAGCGAGGAGGGTGTCTATGTTTAATCGAAAAAGAAAGGCGACGACGATGACGGCGGCAATTAATTTGACGACGATTGTTGATCCAACTTCAGTCATTACTGAACAGATCAAGACTATTCGGACCAACATTAATTTCGCTGCGACTGATCATAAGCTACGGACGTTAATGATCACTTCTGCCACACTGGGAGAAGGAAAGTCGACTGTTAGTGCAAATTTAGCCGTTGAATATGCTAATGAGGGTATGCAAGTTTTATTAGTAGATGCAGATTTGCGACGGCCAACTATTCATAAAACATTCGGTTTGTCCAATCAGAGAGGATTGAGCTCATGGCTAGGTCATCAAACGACGGATATTAACAAAGCAATCCAACCTACGATTGACAATCTCTTCGTGATGACCAGTGGTCCTAAGCCACCGAACCCAGCAGAATTATTGGGAAGTCAGATGATGACTGAATTCTTGACTTCGGCAACCAGAAAATTGGACTTAGTGATTGTCGATGCACCACCAATTTTGCCAGTCACTGATTCTCAGTTATTAGCGAATAAAGTTGATGGAACTGTTTTGGTTGTTCGCCAAAATGTGGCTCAAAAAGCCGCAGTACGTGATGCTGTAACTGCCCTAAAACGGTCACATGCGAACATCTTGGGGACGGTCTTGAACGATGTTTCGGATGGCCAACATAATGGCTATTATGGCTATAATAACGGGTATTACAGTGATGAAAAGAAATAATTTAGTGGATTTGCATTGTCATATTTTACCAGAAATTGATGATGGGTCACCATCCATGGCGACCTCAATTGAGTTAGCTCATCAGGCGGTGGCAGATGGTATTAAATATATTTTAGCAACACCTCATCATATGGATCGTCATTATATTAATCATGCTTCAGCGGTTAGACAGGCCGTGATTGACTTTCAAACTGAATTGGACCGACAAGGAATTGACTTACAAGTATTTCCGGGTCAAGAGGTCCATTTGAATGGTGAAATGATGACTAATTTAGACGATTTATTGGGGATTGATGAGGATCGCAAGTATATGTTACTGGAACTACCACATGAGATGGTACCCAGTTACTTGGATGACGTCATCTTTCAGTTGTCTTGTGAAGGAATCACGCCAGTAATTGCCCATCCAGAGCGTAATGCACGAATTATTGCTGAACCAGAGATTTTATATAACTTGGTTAAGCAAGGTGTCTTGGCTCAAGTTACTGCGACTAGTTTGGTGGGTACTTTTGGTAAACAGGTTCAGAAGACAGCAAAAGAGTTTGTAAGATGCGGACTGGTTCAAGTGGTCGCATCTGATGCGCATGTCTTGAATAATCGAGAATTTGCAATGACCAAAGCTTATCAGGTCTTGTCAGAGATGGATTCAGATTATTCAGGACAGTTTGCACAGAATGCACGGGATTTATTGAATGGTGATGACGTTAGTGTGGAAACTATCGAAATGCCACGGAAGAAGCGGAAGTTTGGGTTGTTTTAGTGCTTTTTATCTATTGTAAATTTAGTTATCAAACAAAAGGTATCGGTGTCGCATATGGAATATGGTGGTAACAATTTGAAGTCAATTATTATTGACCAGCAATCGCAAAAACAACGTGTCGGTTATCATCTAATTAAACGCTGTTTTGATTTTATTGCAAGTTTATTTGGATTAGTGATACTCTCACCTTTATTTTTGGCTGTTTCATTAGCTATAAAGATAGAGGATCACAAAGGAACAGTCTTTTACTCACAGATACGTGTCGGTGAAAATAAAAAGAAATTCGGAATGTTCAAATTCAGGTCAATGGTATCAAATGCGGATGAATTGTTAGCAACTTTATTACAACAAAATGAAGTTGATGGTGCAATGTTCAAAATGAAAGAGGATCCTCGTATTACTAAAGTTGGAAAATTCATTCGAAAATATAGTATTGACGAATTACCACAGTTGCTCAATGTACTTGTTGGAAATATGAGCTTGGTCGGACCTAGACCACCTTTACCTCGTGAAGTTTCAGATTATTCTGAATATGATAAGCAACGCCTTATTGTAAAGCCTGGATGTACAGGACTTTGGCAAGCAACTGCTCGGAATAGTGTCGGGTTTGATGAAATGGTTGAAATTGATTTGAAGTATATCCAAAAATGTTCTGTTTTGTTTGATCTATATATTGTTTTTCAAACGGTACGGGTATTTGTTAAGCCCAATAATGCATATTAATGGAATCAAATTATTTTGAAAATCAGATTGGGGTGTAATCATGAGTGAGCTTTCTATTTCCATTGTTTTATATAATAATAGTGCAGGCCAAATAGATAAAGTTGTAAAAAACCTATTAAATGTGACTCGGAGTTTTACCGGTGTTGAGATATTTTTAATTAATAATTCGCGTGATAATTATTACTTGAACTGGTTTTTAAAGCGATATGAGAATAGCAAACAGATTCATATTGTTACTGCTGATAAGAACCGTGGTTTTGGTGCAGGAAATAATTTAGTGTTAAATAGATTAAATAGTGAGTATCACATTGTGATGAATCCGGATGTGATGATAAGTGATGCCTTAGAACTGAAAAAAATGGTTCATTATATGGATGAGAATACTGAGTACGGATTGCTATCACCAGTTGTAAAGTTTCCAGATGGAAAGGTTCAGCATTTGCTAAAACAAAAATCAAATGTTTTAGATATGGCATTAAGATTTACAGGCTTTCCAGGTTTTAGTAGCAGAAAAGAAAAGTTTGTTAGTCTTCCTGATGGGTATGCATCAACTCACCCGGCGGAAAATGTTCCCGGGTCATTCATGCTATTTAGGACAAAGATATTGAAAGATATTGATGGTTTTGATCAAAATTACTTTCTATATATGGAAGATTGTGATATTACAATGAAAATTAATCAAGTTTCACAAACTATATTTTATTCTGAAGCTTATGTATATCACGAATGGCAGAGAGAAAATAAGAAATCATTGCGTGGAATAATCAGGATGCTTCAAAGTATGGTTAAATATTTTAATAAATGGGGATGGCAACTTTACTGATAGGGGAAAGTTGCTGTTTGAATAATACAAGTAATGATACGGAGAATATGGTGCATAAAATGAAGCTGAAGAGTAAGGGTAACACACTAATGAATCCGTTTTTTCTGTTTGCGATGGCTTTTTTTGTAGTCTTAATTTTATATTCTCTAAGATTATCAGAGTTCAATACCATTTTAGAAAAAAGGTTATTAATATTCTTAGTTGTAACTATATTATTAAATTTTATTTTATATGTTGTTTTTCGAAAGCGGTGGGCATTTCAAATTAACAATACTGTGATAAATCAGAATGGTTTGTCAAAAGGATATGGCAATATTAGTGTAACTTTTTTGCTGTTGGGATTAGCGGAAGCAATATATTCTCATGGTTTGCCAATTTTGGGACAAGTTAATTATAAAGATTATGGTATGCCAGTAATTCACGTAATTCTGGTTTGCTGTGATTCTTTTTATATTTTATTTCTCGCAAAAAATTTCTTTAATAAGAATGTGAGCCAGAGGGGGAAAATTGTCTGGAATATGATTATTAGCGCAATTCCGTTGCTTTTTGCCCTATCGAGGGGAACGATAGTAATTATACTAATTGGCATTGCTATACTTTTTATTACGTCGAGATCTGATCGACTGAGAACACGTTCATCTTTAATGATAGTATTTTTGCTATGTATGGGCTTATATTTGTTTGGTATTGCTGGTAATTATCGGATGAATCACGACTATATGAAAGATGAAAATTTAAATCAGTCGAGTTTGATACTATCTATTGGGAAAGCTAACGATAAGTTTGAGAATTCAAAGATTCCAGCACCTTTTTTTTGGACATATATTTATACTACCTCGCCATTGTCTAATTTAAATATGAATATTCAGTCGGTTAGTGTTGATTCTGCTAGTTATACGCCGAGACGAGGAACGGAGTATGCTGTGGTGAATTTTTTGCCCGATTTTATTTCGAAAAGAATTTATCCGCTATATACTTCTGAATTTAATCCCTGGTTAGTTACACCGGAATTTACGGCATCAAGTGCTTTGGTGGTACCGTATTTAATGCTCGGATGGGTTGGCCTGTATATATTTATGGTATACGAATTAATGTTTCCGATTGTATATTTTTGGCTGGTTATCAAAATAGCACCATCGTATTTTGATATTGCTTTTACACTAGTATCAACTATGTATTTATTGATGCCCTTTGCTAATTTCTTTGCTTTCAGTGCACTGTCAATTCAGTTGTTTTTACCTTTTATATGTGCATTCTTCAGAAAAAGTAAAAAAGGGTTGAGCCAAATTACCCTTAAGGAGTAAAAAATGACAAAAGTTAAACATGCGTTTTTGGTTGTAATCTATAATCGCCCTGCCAGCAATTGTGTAGCACTTACTGCTGTATTGGAGAATTTGAATGACTCACAAAAACTTGTCATTTATGATAATTCAGTCCAAAGTCAGATGGATATTAAATTACCAGAAACCGTAGTTTATAAACATGATAGTCGTAATAAAGGATTATTTACTGCTTATAATTACGCGGTAGATTTATGTCGTGATTTAAAAATAAAATGGTTGACGATTTTTGATCAGGATACATGTATACCTTCTGCTTATTTTAAAATTCTTAATGAAAAACTTACGCATCAAGCCAATGGTGTTGGATGTATTGTACCCAATGTGTATATAGAAAAAGGTAAGAAAATTTCACCATTCATAATAGAAAACAATTTGTTTTTATTTAATAAAAATAGTAATAAGACTCTAGGTGCTATAAATTCAGGTTGTACTATTAATATTAATGCATTTGATAATACTCGGATATTTTCGCCAAGTTTTCCACTCGATTTTCTTGATTACGATTTTTTTTGGAAGTTGAAAAGAAATAATTTGAAGGTATCTTGTATTCATATAAATCTAGTACAAGAACTGTCGGTGTCTGATTATAAAACAATGACTGACAGACGGTTTTGTAGTTTTATTTGTAGTGAGAGAAAGTTCATAATGAAACGGTATCCACAAATGCTCTTACAATATAAGCTTAAAATGATTGTGAGATTATTGAATATGGTCTTGAAGAATGTACAAATTAGTAAGATTAAATTTGCTGTGAAGGCTTTGAGAGGAAAGTGTGTATGATTTCTGTTTGTTTAGCTACATATAATGGAGAACGGTATATAAAAGAACAACTGCAATCAATTTTAAAACAGTTAGCCCAAAAAGATGAGATCATTGTGGTAGATGATGTCTCAACGGATCATACTGTATCCATAATTCAACAATTGAATGATAGTCGAGTAAAATTATTCAGGAACGAGCATAATTTGGGACCAATTAAGTCCTTTCAAAAAGCGCTGGAAATATGTATTGGGGATTATATATTTTTATCTGATCAAGACGATGTTTGGTTGGATGAAAAGGTTCATAAAGTTTTACTTTGCTTTGAACAACATCATGCACAACTTGTAGTGCATGATTCGATAGTTACTGATGCTCAGCTAAACACAATTTCAAATTCATGGAATTTGTACAACCGTAACCGGTTTACAAGTAGCTGGCTTTTAACCGTAATCAAGAATCCATATACAGGCGCTAACATGGCATTTACACGGTCTGTAATAGAAAATACAGTCCCTTTTCCGTCAAAAATCCCTATGCATGATAGTTGGCTTGGGGCTTATTGTCAAAAGAAGGGGTTGCGTATAGATATATTGTCGGAGGCACTTTCTTTGTATAGACGTCACGAGGATACTGTTACTGGTGGGTCACATAAAATAATAAAAATGTTAATGGATAGAATGTTGTTGTTCAAGGCGTTGTGGAGGTGCTGAGTTGAATGTGGTGAGAAATATTGTGTACCTTCTGAGTGGATGGTTTCCAAGGTCAGATGAAATAGTTCTATTTGGTGCATGGTTTGGAAAACGATATAGTGACAATCCAAGATATTTATTACAAGAAATATTAGAGTCTAATAGATTTAGCCAAAAAAGGATTTATTGGATTGGTAATTCAGATGTTAAACCACATATTACTGATTCCAGAATTACATTTGTCAAACGTAATAGTTTCAAATCTTACTGGTATCAATTGAGGGCAAAAAAGGTGTTTGTTTCTCATGGTTTTCAAGATATAGGATCTATTAGTTGCTTGAAAGGGGCTATGGTTTTTCAGCTTTGGCATGGTTTCCCAATTAAACATATAGGAGCAGATGATCCTGGCAATTCAACGGAGGGTTCTAACTTGTTTGAGCAGTATCAATATTTTTTCGCCGATTCGGATGTTATGGCAAATCGTATTAAAACTGCATTCAAAAATTATGGGGCAAGTGACAAAAACGTTATTGTAGGTACACAACCCAGAGTAGATTACCTGCAAGAGAACAAAGATAATTCCAGTTTAAAACGTCTAATCAGAAAGAAACTAAATATATCTGAAGATGCAACCGTATATACCTATCTTCCTACTTTTAGAGATAACTCGTCAGAAGTTTTTTCTTTTTTGAGAGATTCTGGAACAAAATTTGAAGAGTGGTTAGACAATAACAATTCTGTGTTATTAGAGAGACAACATTTTGCGCGTAATGTAAATGATAAAAGACTAATTGAATCAAAAGACCAAAGATTCATTGATTTAAGCGAGGCAGTTGAAGTACAGGATGTTTTGTTAATCACAGATTATTTAATCACAGATTATTCTAGTGTATACATTGACTTCTTAACATTAAACCGGCCAATTATTCACTTCTTATATGATGGTGATAAATATATTAAAAACGATCGTGGTGTATATGCAAATGACATTACTAGTGAATTTGCTGGTCCTGTTGCAAACAATATTACGGAATTAATTGACTACATGAATATGCCTGTAAAATATTTCATTTCAAAGAATGAAACTTTGAAACAATCATTGGGAATTGGAAATGAGACTCATTTAGTTGATATCATTTCTCCGGTGACTACAGTGAAGGCAACCCAGAAAGAGTGATATGAGAATGTTATCCAATGTAGGTAACCGGTTAAAAACGGTACTAAAGGTAGAGGGTATTAATGGAGTTGTTAGGCGCTTATTCCCACCTTTCTTTGTGACAAACTCAGACTTGAGAATTATTCAACGTAATATAGTTACCAAAAAGAAAATATTGAAAGCAAATCGTTCTTTACTTGCGAGTATTGATGGCAATGTTTCATTTGAAGATACTAATCAAACCAGTGTTATTTGGTTTGCGTGGTTGCAAGGACTTGAAAATGCTCCAGAATTAGTAAAGATATGTTGCAAACAATTACAACTTTCATATCCAGAAAAGAAAGTAATTGTAATAACGAATGACAACTATTCAAAATATGTGAACTTACCACAATATATCATTAATAAATGGGAAAAGGGAATAATTACAAATGCACATTTTTCAGATCTGCTTCGCCTAGAATTGCTTATTAATCATGGGGGAACTTGGATTGATTCAACGGTTATGTGTAATCCTAAGTTAAAAGACGATTTGTATTTCAAGAGTTCCTTATTCTTCTACAGTAGTTTTTTACGAAATGATTCTACAATGGCAGGCTCAAGCTGGTTTATTACTTCGGCTCCCAATAATCCGGTATTGATATTAACTAGAAAATTGTTGTTTAATTACTGGGAGCATGCGAATCATTTGGAGAACTATTTTATTTTTCATGTTTGTTTCTCAATAAGTTTAACAAAATATTCCCAAATAATGAATCAAGTTCCTATTTTTAGCAATGTTCCAGCACATATTCTAGTAACTATGTTGAATGATAATTATAATGATGAAAAGTTTAATCAAGTATTTGATCAATCTGCATTTCATAAGTTGAGCAATAAGATTGAGTTACGGCAATCTAAAAAATCTCTGACTATGTATGAATTTATTAAATTGCAACTTGGAGCTTAAAATGAATACTATAAAGAAGAATTTTGCTTATAATGCAATTTATCAGATATTGATTATTATATTACCAATTGTAACGGCTCCATATGTTTCTCGTGTTCTTGGACCAACTCGCATGGGACAATATTCTTATACGTATTCAATTGCTACTTATTTTCTTTTATTAGCAAAACTTGGATTTGACAATTATGGAAATCGAAGTATTGCAAGAAGTAGAAATAATGGTGATGATTTAAATAGAACTTTCACAGGGATTTATTCTTTACAGATACTGATTGCTATAGGATCGATTGTTCTTTATCTTGTTTATACTTTTACATTTTCGAAATATTATGTATTAGCGTTAATACAGGGGTTATGGGTATTAGGCGCACTGTTTGATGTAAACTGGTTTTTTTATGGTTTAGAACAGTTTTCAATTGTCGTGTTGCGCAATACCTTGGTTAAAGTAATCTCTGTGATTTTGATATTTACGTTGGTTAGACAATCTAGTGACTTGTGGAAATACACGCTTATTCTAGCTGCGAGTTCAGTTATCGGCTTTTTAATCACGTGGCCGTTTATTTTTAGCAAAATTTCAATAGTAAAGGTTAGTTTTAGTGAAATTTTTAGTCACTTCAAACAAACAGCGCTGTTATTTATTCCTGTCATAGCGATTAGTGTGTTCACTGTGTTAGATAAAATAATGCTGGGTCATATGGGGTCGTTGACCCAAGTAGGATATTTTGAGGCTGCCGAAAAAGTGATGATGGCACCAAAAGGTATTATTGGTGCGTTGGGGACTGTGATGTTACCCAGAATGGCAAATGTCTATTCAAATAGAGATACTAAAAACAAAAGCTCATTAATAAATATTTCAATTGGGTTCGCATTGGTTTTTTCTATTGCATGTATGTTTGGTTTGATTGGAGTTTCTAAAACCTTTGTGCCTATCTTTTTCGGCGCCAAGTATATGGCGACAATATCTGTTTTAATCTTAATGTCCTTAGCATTACCGTTTTATGCAATTGGGAATATTATCAGAACACAAATGCTTATTCCTAATATGCGGGATAAGCCATATATCATTTCTGTGATTCTTGGCGCCGTTGCAAATATTTCTTTGAATTTGTTGTTAATTCCAATCTGGGGTGCAAGAGGATCCGTGATTGCTACCTTAGCTGCTGAAATTACGATTGCTGTATCTCAATTACTTGCAGTGTTGAATGAGTTACAATTTAGGAAGTTTGCTATGGTGATGGTTAATAGTATTGTTAGCTCTGGGGTTATGTTAGTGTTTATTTATTTTATTGCAAATAATTTTGGCCAGAGTTTAGTGAGCCTTTTACTTCAAGTCTTGGTTGGTGGGGGAATGTTTTTAATAGTATTTTTGATACTTGCTAGGTACTCAAAGGATGACATTATCCGACGTATTACGCAGAGTATACTACATCGAAATATTTAAATAGTTTTTATGGAGGAGTTTTATTATGAAAGGGATTATTCTAGCTGGCGGTTCTGGTACTCGTTTGTACCCAATCACTCGAGCCGTTTCTAAGCAATTGATACCGATTTATGACAAACCGATGATATATTATCCATTGTCAACTTTGATGCTAGCAGGTATTCAAGATGTCTTAGTGATTTCTACGCCACAAGATACGCCGCGATTTAGGGAGCTATTAAGTGATGGTCATGACTTAGGACTCAATATTTCTTATGCAGTTCAAGATAAGCCAAATGGTTTAGCGGAAGCATTCGTCATTGGTGCTGATTTTATCGGTGACGATTCGGTTTGTTTAATTTTAGGTGATAACATCTATTATGGTGGTGGCTTGTCTAAGATGCTGCAACACGCTAGTGAGAAGAAACATGGGGCAACGGTCTTTGGCTATCACGTCAATGATCCCGAACGCTTTGGGGTGGTTGATTTTGATGACAACATGCATGCCAAGTCAATCGTTGAAAAGCCAGAACATCCAGCCAGTAACTATGCGGTGACTGGAATGTATTTCTATGACAATCAAGTTGTTGAGATTGCGAAGAACATTCAACCTTCACCACGTGGTGAACTTGAAATCACGGATATAAATAAAGAGTACTTACGTCGGAATGAACTCGATGTCGAATTAATGGGACGTGGATTTGCTTGGTTGGACACCGGAACTCATGATTCTTTACAAGAAGCAAGTAGTTTCATTGCTACGGTCCAAAAACGCCAAAACTTAAAGGTCGCCTGTTTGGAAGAGGTCGCTTATCGTATGGGCTACATTGATACGGATAAGGTTTATGAGCTAGCACAGCCGTTAAAGAAAAATGATTACGGTCAGTATTTGTTAAGATTAATTGGGAGGGCTTAAATTTTGGGTAAACTTAAAGTAACAGAGACTAAATTGCAAGATGTTAAGATTATTGAACCAGCCGTATTTGGTGACAAACGTGGGTTCTTTACAGAAACGTATTCTGATCAGGATTTCAAAGCTGCTGGAATCGATTTTAACTTTATTCAAGACAATCAATCCTTATCAGCTGAAGCAGGGGTGCTACGTGGATTACATTTCCAACGTGGTAAGTATTCACAAACTAAGCTGATCAGAGTTGTCACTGGAGCCGTTTTGGACGTCATCGTGGATGTGCGTAAAGGGTCACCTACTTACGGCGAGCATGAAGGCTATATCATCTCTGAAAGCAACCATCGTCAATTGTTAGTGCCTCGTGGCTTTGCACATGGTTTTGTGACCTTGACAGATAATGTCAACTTCCTTTATAAATGTGATAATTACTATAATGCAGAATCTGATGGCGGTATCACCTTTATGGATAAAGATTTGAACATTAATTGGCCTATTGACTTTGAACAAGCGATTACTTCTGACAAAGATGCTAAGCAACAGACTTTTGCCGAATTCGAGAAGAATAATCCATTTGTTTACGGTGAAATTTAAGGAGCTTATATGAAAAATTTATTGATTACAGGTGGCGCCGGTTTTATCGGATCAAATTTTGTCCACTATGTTTATAATCATCATCCAGAAGTTCACATCACAGTATTAGATAAATTAACTTACGCTGGGAACAAAGCTAATATTGCAGACATTCTTGGTGATCGAGTTAAATTAGTCGTTGGAGACATTTGTGATGGACCATTAGTGGATGAGTTGATGCAACAAACTGATGCAGTGGTGCATTATGCTGCCGAAAGTCATAATGATAATTCTTTAAAAGATCCCTGGCCATTTCTGGAAACGAACATCATTGGGACTTATACGTTGATCCAATCCGCTGTTAAGTACAACAAGCGGTTCCATCATGTTTCAACAGATGAGGTTTATGGTGATTTACCATTACGGGAAGACTTACCTGGTCATGGTGAAGGGGTTGGCGAAAAGTTTACACCAACTAGTCGATACAGGCCTTCTAGTCCTTACTCTTCAACTAAGGCTAGTTCAGACTTATTAGTTCGAGCATGGCACCGTTCGTTTGGCCTCCAAGCAACGATTTCAAATTGTTCTAATAATTATGGTCCTTATCAATATATTGAAAAATTTATTCCACGCCAAGTTACTAATATTTTGAGTGGTATTCGGCCCAAACTTTACGGCACTGGTAAAAATGTTCGTGACTGGATTCATACGAATGACCATTCCGCAGCGGTTTGGGATATCTTGACTAAAGGCAAAATAGGTGAGACCTATTTGATTGGTGCCGATGGTGAGATGAACAACAAGGACGTATTGGAAATGATCCTAGAATTGATGGGTCAGCCCAAAGATGCCTATGATGTTGTGAATGACCGTCCTGGACATGATTTACGCTATGCGATTGATTCAACCAAATTGCGGACGGAACTTGGTTGGCAACCACAATACACTGATTTTAAGTCTGGCCTAGCTGACACGATTAAATGGTACCAAGAACATGAATCATGGTGGCAAGCTGATAAAGATGCCGTGGAAGCGAACTACGCTAAGAACGGTCAGTAGAAACAACAATAGGCAAGCGAATTGTTAATGACAGTTCGCTTGTTTTTTCAGGAGGAAAGTATAATGGCAAAAGCAATGATTGTTGGCGCAAAAGGTCAACTTGGTCAAGAATTACAACGTTTATTGAACGAATTAAATTGGTCTTTTGATGCTTTGGATGTGTCAGCCTTAGACATTACTGATAAAGCCGCCGTCAGTGCCAAAGTAGCTGAACTAAAGCCAGAAGTGATCTTAGATGCTGCAGCGTATACCGCTGTCGACAAGGCTGAAGACGAAGGTAAGGAATTAAATTGGAAGGTAAATGTGGATGGCACGAAGAACTTGGCCGAAGTTGCTGCTGAGACTGATACGAAACTAATTTATATTTCAACAGACTATGTCTTTGACGGCACGAAACAGACCGAATACTTGGAAGATGATTCTAAGAATCCTAAGAATGAATATGGGCGTGCTAAATGGGCTGGTGAGCAAGCAGTAACGAATAGTGGTGCTAAAGCTTATATTGTTAGAACCAGTTGGGTATTTGGTGAATTTGGCCATAACTTTGTATTCACCATGCAAAACTTAGCAAAGACACATGCAAAATTAACAGTGGTCAATGATCAGCTGGGACGGCCAACTTGGACGCGGACGTTAGCTGAATTTATGGTCCATTTATTGAATGTGGATGCGTCCTATGGGACTTATCAACTCAGCAATGATGGGCAAGCAACTTGGTATGAATTCGCTAAGGAAATCTTGAAAGATACTAATGTTGAAGTAGCACCTGTAACGTCAGCAGAATTTCCGCAGAAAGCTTACCGGCCACGGCATTCGGTGATGAGCTTGGATAAGGCTAAGAAAACAGGTTTTAAGATACCAAGTTGGGAAAATGCATTAAATCTATTTTTGAGTAGTTTAAACGAATAATTTTAAGACGATAGATTATCGAAATACTAGAACGCTAAAGATAGGGGAATAAACTGTTGAAAAAGGTAATTACTTATGGAACATTTGATTTACTGCATAAAGGACATGTGCGCCTGCTAAAGCGAGCAAAAGCGTTAGGTGATCATCTGACTGTGTGCGTGTCGACTGATGAGTTTAATGCAATCAAAGGGAAGCATGCCTATACGTCTTATGAAGATCGTAAATATATTTTAGAAGCAATCCGCTATGTGAATGAAGTAATCCCAGAAAAAGATTGGAATCAAAAAATTAGTGATGTTGTAAATAATGACATTGATACTTTTGTCATGGGTGATGATTGGAAAGGTAAGTTTGATTTTCTGAAAGACTATTGCCAAGTGATCTATTTGCCACGGACAGAAGGTATTTCAACGACCAAGATAAAAAAAGACTTGGAACTTTTTGACTAAATTCCTGAAGTATCATAAGCACCCAATAACTGACCGTCTATGATTGGCACCGAATACACGATATGATTACCTCATCAATAAATGGTGAGGCTTTTATTATGGATAAACAAGATATCGTTCGGTAAGCAGTAAATAAGATGACGTATTTTAAGTTCTCCATATTCTTGATATCCTTAGGTTATCAAAGTTATGGAGGAATTTTTATGTCAGAAAGAATCATTCCAGTTGCACTGAGCGATACGCCAACAATGTCATCTACGAAGCCATCTTCAACTAGGCAAGTTATTTGTCAGTTACATTGTAAAGATTGTACTGTAGAGATTTACAACGGCATTCAATCACGGGTGCTCGACACATTGTTGAAAGCCATTTTAAATTATGGATAGTGTCCTTGATTTTGAGCACTTGTCTCAAGTTTTCATTGTTTGTGGCAGAACCGATTTACGTAAAGGTATCGACGGCTTGGCAGCGGTCGTTCAATAAGAATATGATTTAAATCCTTTTGCGCCGGCATTATTCTTGTTTTGTGGTGTTCGACGTGATCGCTTCAAAGCGTTGTACTGGGAAGGCGACGGTTTTCTATTACTGTACAAGCATTTTGAGAACGGACACCTACAATGGCCTCGAAGCCGTGAAGATATTATGGAATTGACCACTAAACAATTGCGGTGGCTTTTATCGGGAATGTCAATTGAGTCGACCGTTCGGCCGGCGAAAATTGGTAATTTATATTAATAACACCAAGAGGCTAAAAACACCTAGTCATCTTGGTGTTATTCGTGTACAATTCACTTTATTGGAAGAAGGTGAAAACGATGCCAAATACATTAACATTAGAAGAAGCATGGGATATTATCCAGGAACAAAGAAAACAAATACGACTAATGGAAGAACAAATCAAGTTATTAACTCAAAAATGTTTTGGAAAGTCCTCAGAAAAGAGCGATGATCCAGGACAATTATCAATTTTCGATGACTTTATTAAAAATAACGAGGTTAAAGATAGTCGTGTTTTTGAACAGCCAGAGACAACTGGCCAAGAAACCGAAACTATTACCTACCAGCGCAAAAAGAAATCATCACGGCAAGTAACTGTCAGTGAAGACCTTCCGGTCGAACTGGAAGAACTAGACCTCCCAGATGACGAAAAATTTTGTGCGCATTGTCATGCTCAAATGCAATGTGTAGGCCATCGTTTCGTCCGTGAACAAGTCTGCTTTATTCCTGCCAAACTGTTTAGAAAGCAGACTTTTCAGTATACATATCGTTGTCCAAGCCGCATTCGGCACTCCGACGAACCAAATCAATACTACAAAAGCAGTCCAGCACCCACACCGGTCATTGCACATAGTTTGGCATCCTCTTCACTTATAGCAGAAATCGTTCACAATAAGTATGAACTCAGTGTCCCCGGATATCGGCAAGTTAAGGATTGGCAACGGTTGGGTCTTAGCCTTTCAGCACCTACAATTGCCAATTGGCTAATTAAAGCTGCGGAATGGCTTCAACCACTCAATGAGTTATGCCGGAATGAATTAATGAAACAAACACATATCCATGGCGATGAGACATCTTATAAGGTATTGCATGAACCAGGAAAATCAGCAACAACCATGTCATACCTTTGGTTAGCTTGTTCAATTCAGGATGCGAAAAAGCCTGTTGTTTATTTTAAGTACGATCCGCACCGTAGTGGTGCGGTCGCACAGAAATTATACAACAGTTATACTGGCAGTCTGCAATGTGATGGCTATCAAGCATATGGAACCTTGCCTGGAACAATCCAACGTTCAGGATGTTGGGCACACGTTCGCCGAAAATTCATTGAAACAGGGCCGACACCAAATAAAGTCGTGGGCAAAGCCAAAGTAGCACTGGATATGATTAACAGGTTATTCAAGATTGAACAGGACCTTAAGACAAAATCATTCCAGGAACGGCTTGAAATTAGGCAAAGTAAAAGTAAACCAATCGTGGATGAATTCTTCGATTGGCTCAATAAGACGCCCGTAATAGAAAAGTCGGGACTTGGTAGGGCTGTTGGATACGCCCTAGGGCAACAAGCGTACTTGATGCATTTCTTGGAAGATCCAGAAATTGAGTTAAGTAATAATACAGCCGAAAGACATATCAAAATAGCAGTTATGGGACGTAAAAACTGGCTGTTCAGCACTAGTCAAGCCGGCGCCCACGCCAACACTTTGTTTTTAAGCCTAATTGAAACTGCAAAAATGAATGGGATTAACCCTTCTAAATATATCGAATACCTTCTCAATAAGATTCCTCAGTTACCAATGATCAATAATCAAGAGCAACTGAAGGCCTATTTGCCATGGACCGAACAGGTACAGACAAACTGCATTTAATAAATCAACGCCCTCTTTAGTCACAGAATACGTGACCAGAGGGGGCGTTTCAATACGTCATCTTATTTACTGCTTACTATCGTTCAGGTTAAAATGCCCCAGAAGACCTTCGCAACAACTCCAGTTGTTCCTAGTCGCGCAATTCAATTAAAAGTTGACTCCAATAAATCTGTGATTAGTTACAACAAGGCAAACAGCTACATTGTTGATGCAGTTTTAAAGGCGGTGTTCAATAATGCTCATTGATCCAGCAAAGATTAATCAAGTTTATATTGTTTGTGGCAAGACCGACTTACGTCGTGGAATTGATGGCCTAGCAACTGTCGTACAGGAACAATTTGCATTAGATCCATACAATCAGGCTTTATATCTATTTTGTGGTACCCGCAAAGATCGATTCAAGGCGCTGTATTGGGATAAAGATGGTTTTCTATTACTTTACAAACGGATTGAAGCCGGCCGACTACAGTGGCCGATCAATCAAGATGAAGTCCGAAAGTTAACCTATCTACAATTATCAAGACTTTTGGGAGGATGGTCACTAGATTCGACCATTCATAAAATTAAACCGCTTTCTGTTAGTGGTAGGTTATGATAAACTCAATAACAAGAAAACGTAGAATGAGTGGTTATATGATGACGTCAGAAGAAGAAATTACTAGTTTAAAAGCGCAAATAAAAGAACAAGCGGAGATCATTGATTACTTGACCAAAAAACTATTCGGCCAAAAGACAGAGAAAATTGATGGTAATCAAATCTCTTTATTTGAGGAAGAAAATCGTGTTTTTACCGAACCAGAGCAAACTGGGCAAGAAAACCAATCAGATCAAGTACAGCCAGCGAAGAAAGTTAAAAGGACACGACAAGCGGTCGTAAGTCCAAACGTTCCCATCAAAGAGACTGTCATTGATTTGCCGGATAAGCTGTGTCCAAACGGACACGGCTTAGTTACCGTGGGCAAAAAATTTGTCCGTGAAGAACTCCACTTTCGGCCAGCCAAGCTGTACAGAGAAAAGATCTACACAATGACATACAAATGCCCATCATGTGAATTGATTGACGGCTTGGCTCATTTAATTCAATCACAAGCACCAAAAGCATTAATACCACATAGTTTAGCCTCAGTTTCAGTAATAGCTGAAATATTACATAAGAAGTTCGAACTGAGCGTACCTTTGTATCGGCAACTTCAAGATTGGAAGCGCCTCGGCGTGGATCTAAGTGAGACAACTATTGCCAATTGGGTGATCAAGGTCAGCCAAATTATGGTGCCATTATATGAGCAGTTGCGTCAGCAACTGGTTCAACAGCCCTGCCTGCAAGGTGATGAAACGCCAATCGAAGTGTTACGTGAACCTGGTAAAGCTGCCAAATCAGAATCCTATATGTGGGTGATGCGAAGTGTTACGCACAGGCAAAACGTGGCGTCTTTTATGCTTATGGCACCAGCCGTGCCAGTAGCTTCGCCGAATCACTTTATGCCGGTTTTACGGGGACCCTTCAATGCGATGGTTATGCCGGTTATAATATCTTAGATGATTCAGTCATTAGGGTTGGTTGTTGGGCTCATGTCCGGCGAAAATTCTATGACGCCGCCAATTCTGGTAAAAGCTTTAAGATGAGTCCGCCATTGGCATTGCTCAATAAGATGTTTAGCAATGAGCGTAAATGGCAGCATCTATCGCCACGAGTGCGCCGCCGACGTCGACGCAGTCAGCAACGAAAACTGTTAAAACGTTTTTGGTGTTGGATCGATACGATCGATGTTTTACCTAAGAGTCGCCTAGGCAAGGCCGTTGTTTATGCTCGAAACCAACGGGCCACGTTAAATCAAATCATTAATAATGGTTCCGTTGACTGGAGCAATAATGCCTCGGAAAGAAATATGAAGACCTTGGTCATCGGGCGTAAAAATTGGTTATTCAGTACTAGCCAAGCTGGTGCTAAAGCCAATGCCATTTGGATGACTTTAATTGAGTCAGCCAAGGCCAACAGCGTTGATCCGTCAGCTTATCTCGTATATCTGTTAAAAAACATGCCACAACTTCCAACATTTGCGAATTCGGCAGATTTAGAGGCTTATTTACCATGGAACTTCAAACTAAAACCGAAAGTAATCGGTGATATCAAACAAAGCGTAGGTGCTTACTAAGTAAGCAGTAAATGAGGATAAAAAAAGACATAGTCGCAAGGCTTTGTCTATCCACACCACATTTCAAGAAGAAAGAAAGCGACTATATCCATGGATAATGATACTAGAACATTACTCGGAATTGAAGACCAAAACATAAAAAAATCCACGTTGTGGTACTCAAAGGCACTGGACTATTTTCCGTGAATAAATTGGGTTTAGAAATGATAAAATGCCAACTTTATAAAAACTAAACAAGTTTGTGCTGCTCCTGCTTAAAAGCACCTTTAGACTTACGTGCACCATAGTGTAATAGCTGAATAATTTCAACATTGTTTTTAATTGTCAGGTTTCCATTGTTCATTTCTTTTCGTAGAAGGCGAGTAACTAGGCCACCAAAGCAAAAAATCTTTTTGGGGTCAATAATGTTATATTCTTTTTGAAAAATGTCTAGGCTATTCTGTACTTGTTCATGATATGTTTCAGTTTTGATTTTCTTGGCGAATGTAGAACTTTTTGTGATTGGAATGTTTTTGAAAAGATCAGTCATATATGATCCTTGATATTTTGAATTTGCCAACATGTAAAGAATTTTATAATCTTGTGAACGACTACTGGTATCATGGAAGTTTTGCCAACTCTTTTGGGTACTAACACCACGTTCTGAACAGTTTAAACCGACAAACATGCCATCTAAGTTTAGTCGCGTGGATAATTCAGTGGATGGTGTGACAAAGTCTGTCATTTTCTTTGTTACAGTTTCTGTTCTGACGCTATTCCAATCGGCAACGTCATAGATTGCCCAACTTGTCATATATTCAATTCCTGGCACTGCAAGGCTAAGATTACTGATAACTTTTTGGTTATTCATTATGAGTACCTTCTAATTTTTGTTATTTGTTAAAATAACTATACTACTAAATAAGGACGGTGGTTTAAATATATGAACACTATATAATTTTAAATTCAGAAATAGTGTAATTATGTGTATTCTAATTGAACACTTCTTGACTTTGGTGTATTTAACCAAGAAAATATAGGTTACACATGATTTATTGCTTTTATAAGAGGAGGATACGAAAAGAGACGGTGGCATTTGTGCTAATGTATTGGTGTAGATATACAGAATTTGTTAGATGGAATCTTATAACAAGATTTGTGTTTAATCTTTAAAACTTGGAATGTTAGTGGTTGAGAGAACATTATTATAACTATCTCTAGGTTTATATGTGGATCATGTAGTTGTGAAGTGTCAGACAGGGGCGTAAGGGTTAGTGATATCAATTTTATTAATGCATATTGTACACTTCCGAAATGTATCGGCTACCTATATTTGTTAGAAAAATTGAGGATCGTGTAATATGCATGATATTAAGATTTGTAAAACGCTTTAAGATATAATAGCTTTTAATTTGATGATTATCACTTTTTTACAATGCTTACGGTGTTCATACCGGTAATTATATGGCTATCAAAGAGACAGATTTGTATGCAAAATTTTATAATTAGCTGAAATAATGTGGTTTTAGATTGTAGGATACCAATAGTGATTTGATTTAGCATCGTTATTTTATTATCGTGGGTGCGTTTATTTTTAATAATGTTCGAGACAGGAATAAATATAAGCACGTCTCGTTAACGCAAAAAAATTGTTGAGGTATAGATATGGGGAAGATTTTAGAAACACGTATTCATGCGACAGTAGCAAATTATTTACCAAATACTGTATTTGTAAAGAAACTTGAAAAAGCTTTAATGTTAGGCTACATCGCCAAAATAAAGGGAAGTTGCCTATTAAAAAGAGAACGCTCAGGAATTGATTATTCTGAATATATAACCGTATTAAAAAGAAATTACGCACAGAAAACAGTTAAAAATCACTATATTAGCTACAATCCTAATCGGGAAAAAGATTTATCAATAATCATTCCAACGTACGATACTCACAAGTATATTGATCAGTGTCTAAAGAGTTTAAAGTTAGATTATCTTGAGGATTCGATTGAGGTGATAATAGTTGATGACGGATCAGATGAACCGTTTAGACGTGTGCTAGAAAGCTGGCAACAAAGGTATACATCATTGAGGGTAGTATTTCAACCAAATCGTGGGATTTCGGCGGCAAGAAACCATGGAATTGAAATCTCTCGAGGAAAGTATCTGACGTTTCTTGATTCCGATGACATTATTGACATGGACATATTGCAATTAGGACTAAGCACAGCAATGGCAGAAAGGCTCGACTTAATCAGCTTTGATTATCAAAATTTCAATGATGATGAAGCACAAGATGTGGTAGTACAACCTGATAACGGTTCGTTACTGAAGACAGTACATGGATACGCATGGGGGAAGATATATAAGTCATCTTTATGGTAAGAGGTTAGGTTTCCGGAAAAATTGAACTTTGAAGATACGATAATTCCATTTTTGACGATACCACTTGTTGAAAAAAGTTCGGTGCGACATGAGGTTTTAGTAAAGTATCGGTCAAATCAGTTGGGGTTCACCAAGCGAAGTGCTAGGAAATTAGTGAATATCGAGACACTGTACATTTTGGAATGGCTAATGTCGGAACAAAAACGGTTAAATATAGTTATGACAGATGAGTTGATTCACTATTATATTTTTCAATTGACGAATATGTTGGTGAGACGTATGGCGTATCTAAGTGAAGAAGTTCAATTTGGGTTATTCGGTCTGGTACAGCTTTATTTGAACAATATTCTATCAGAAAATGTAAAAGTGGAATATTCTAAATTGGAGAAAGACTTAATTAGCGCAATTAAGAATAATCAATTTGAACATTGGCGGTTATTAAGCCAATTGTACTAGTTTCAACGAGTTGCTAAAGGTTAAAAATTGCTAACTTAAGAAAAGATGATTTGACATCGTATATTTTGGGAGAGACGAGACGGGCAGAAATTACGGGATTGATTTGGCAAAGTGGGCTTCAATGTTGATGGTGGTGATTTTACATAATTTGCTGAATGGGGGTGCTCTTTCAAGAGCCACGTTGAGCTTCAATAATTTAACGTACTGGTGGCTTGAAAACGTTGCTATTGTTGGTGTTAATGTCTTTGCATTGATATCAGGTTATTTGATTGTTAATCGACCGATAAAGTTTCGACGATTAGTTCATTTATGGAAAATTGTTTTATTTTGGTCCGTTGTCACTACGAGGATTGTGATGATTTTGACCAAGCATTGGAGGCACAATAAGCTTTATCAAGTCATTTTTCCCAGTCATTCTGGGAAGATATTGGTATTTTAATGCGTATATCGCGCTTTGTTTGTTATTACCATTTATCAATGCAGGAATAAAGCGCCTAACACAAAAGCAATTAGAACGGATCATTGCCGCATTACTATTGTTTACAATGACATCGGGAATGCTAGGACACTTTTTTGTACAAGACGGGTATTCAGCATTCTGGCTAATAGTGATGTACTTGGTTGGGGCATATTTGAAAATTACGACACACAATGTCAAACGAGTGAGCAGCCGACAATTGATGCTAATATTTATTGGGATGACGCTAATTTCGTTATTTGGTGAAGCAATTTCGATTAAGTTTATTGGACACAGTGATATTTGGTTGGCATATAACTCGCCGATGGTTGTGATCGAATCGATTGCGATAGTCATACTATTTACCAGAATTAGGGTGAAAAGTGTGAGACTACAAAAGTGCTTAGCACGATTTACACCATTGACATTTTCGGTATATTTGATTGATTCAAATCATGCATTCTATGGATTCGTCACTCATTCGGCGTTTACCTTCATTCGAGTTCAAAATGTCATGGTTGGTTACTTGATCATTATTATGGCAAGTGTTGGGATGTTTGTAGGTTTTATAGTGTGCGATTATGGACGAGCTCAGCTTTTTAGAAAATGTCCCCAGTTGAAATTAGTCATGATTGGCCGTGAAACAATTGGCTATCACGTGAACAAATTTGTGACTAGTTGGGGTTCCCGTTAAACGCTAAATGGAATAGAGAACTGCCATATAAGGATGATGTCGTTAAGGCATTGTCTTTTTTTAATAAAAATATTTTTCAATTTAACAGACCAGCATTTAGGAATAGCTGTTTATGTTTAGTATAAATAGATTCGTTTTGATAACAAAGACAATAATTATTTTCTGGAATGGTATTGTTATTTTAAAAAATAGGTTAAGTAAATCGGATAATTTTCACAATTGTCTGAAGTTTCAGTGTTAATGACAATCACGTCACAATTATTTTCATATTGTTAGCTAAAAAAATAGTTTTTAAATAATGAAAAAACTTGAATGTTCGAAAATTTTATGTAATTTGAGATGTTTTATTTGAAAACAAACGTTCGACTTTGATATAAGAGATTCGTTAGAACCGTGCTGATTGCTGGATTGACAGAGCTGAGTAAATTTGGTTTAGTATAAAAAGAAAATGAAAACAAAATAATGGATTTACATCAGTAAGTGTCAAATCTTAGATGGAGAGTGAATAATGGATCAAGCTGTAAATTTAGATTTTTTTGTTAAGTTAGTCCGTCAGTATTGGCGTGCAATTATTATTTGCACACTGGCTGGTATCTTGGTCGCAAGTTTTATTACGTTTAGATTGATGAAGCCGCAGTATGAGTCAGGTGTCCAAATTTTGGTCAGTCGTCATAGTAATGATGCTGCGACACAATATAATAACCAACAAGCTGATGTGCAAATGATCACTACGTATAAAGAATTGATTACGAATCCGGTCATCTTAAATCCAGTTATCGATAATCTGAAAGAATCTTATGGTTATACCTATACTTTGGATGAGTTACAAAAGGCGGTCACTGTGACCAATACTCAAAATTCACAGGTGTTCTCGATTAATGTAATGAACCCTAACCGGAATCAAAGTGCGAGAATTGCGAACCAAATTGCCAAGGATTTTAAAGTTAAGGTCAAAGAAATAATTAAAGTTAACAATGTCACGATTGTTTCACCAGCCTTACCAGCTAAGCTACCAGTATCACCAAAGAAGGTTCTCAATTTAGTCGTTGGTCTGATTGCAGGATTGTTATTTGGATTTGTTTATGCCATTGTGCGGACGTTAACGGATCGCCGAGTACAAGGTTTAGAATACTTGACAAGTGAATTAGCTTTACCGGTGCTTGGGCAGGTTAATCATCAGCATCAACATCATGTTAGTCAGCAGGTTGAAAAATTAACAAATAAGACTATGTACAATACTGGAAATCAAAAGACAAGAGTTGCTAATAAACGTGTTTAGTATACGAGGGAGAACTGCTATGTTTAAGAGGAGTGGGACGACGTTAACTTCGGCTGTGAAGTTGACCACGATTGTAGATCCGTCATCAGTAATAACTGAACAAATCAAAACGATCCGAACGAATATTAATTTTGCCGCCACGGATCATAAGTTACGGACGATAATGGTGACTTCGGCTACCTTGGGGGAGGGAAAGTCGACTATTAGCGGAAATTTAGCCGTTGAATATGCAAATGAAGGGCTAAATGTCTTATTGGTTGATGCAGATTTACGACGACCAACTATTCATAAAACGTTTGGTTTAACGAATCGGGTTGGACTGAGCTCATGTTTAGGTCGACAGACGAGGAACATTAATGAGGCTATTCACCACCAAACGGTTGATAATCTAGTTGTGATGACAAGTGGCCCCAAGCCACCTAATCCGGCAGAACTGTTAGGTGGGAAAATGATGGACGAATTTTTAAACTCAGAGACACGTCAATTTGATTTGGTCATTATTGATGCGCCACCAATTTTACCGGTAACCGACTCACAATTATTGGCCAACAAGGTCGATGGGACAGTTTTAGTCGTCCGTGAAAATGTTGCACAAAAAGCTGCTGTGAAAGAGGCCGTCAAAGCACTAAAACGTTCCCATGCCACAATTCTTGGTGTGGTCTTGAACGATGTTTCTGATGGTCATCATAATGGTTACTATGGTTATAGCAACGGTTATTACAGTGATGAAGAACGATAATCTGGTCGATTTACATTGTCATATTTTACCAGGAATTGACGATGGGTCACCATCACTCACAACCTCAATTAGTTTGGCACAGGCTGCCGTGGCAGATGGGGTTAAATATATCTTAGCTACCCCTCACCATATGGATCGAAATTATGTGAATCATCGGCAAAATATCGAACAAGCCGTTACAATGTTTCAGCACGAGTTGGTAGCGAGAAAAATCGACCTGCAAGTATTTCCTGGACAGGAGGTTCATTTGAATGGACACTTACTGGAACATTTAGATGACCTGTTAGGAATGGACAGTGCTAAACGTTATGTCTTATTAGAGTTACCGCATGAGATGGTTCCCAATTATCTAGAAGAAGTGATTTACCAATTGGCTTGTCAAGGTATTGTCGCGATGATTGCGCATCCAGAACGTAATGCTCAGATTTTGGCTAAACCTGAAAAATTGTACGACTTGATTCAGCAGGGATGTTTAGCACAAGTTACTGCAACGAGTCTAGTGGGTACTTTTGGGAAGCAGGTCCAGCGTACGGCCAAAGAATTTGTTAAATGTGGTTTGGTACAAATCGTCGCATCTGATGCTCACGTCTTGCCTAAACGTGATTTTGCACTTTCTGCAGCCTACGATGTGCTAGCAAAAATGCATGATGACTATCCGAAAAGGTTCAAGGCGAATGCGCAGCATATTTTAAATGGTGAGTTGATTGATTTGAAACGAGTTGTCTTACCACACCAACAACACAAGTTTCATCTGTTCTAAAAGTAATAACTATCAATAGGAACGAGGGGATTCCTGTGAAATTGAATGAAACTCGCATGGTTAAGGGTGACTTTTCTAACCAGGATGTAGCTAAACACTATGAATTTATGAAACGGTTGTGTGATCTCACCCTCAGCGTGATCGGTATTATTGTGCTAATGCCCTTACTAGGTTTAATTGCTTTAGCCATAAAAGTAGAAGCTCCGCGAGGTCGGATTTTTTATTCACAAATTCGATTAGGCAAGCAGCAAGTACCCTTTAGAATGTTTAAGTTTCGATCAATGGTGTCAGATGCCGACGCACAATTGGAGAAGTTACACGCTAAGAATGAAGTTACTGGTGCCATGTTTAAAATGAAAGAAGATCCCAGAATTACACGTGTGGGCAAATTTTTACGTAGATATAGTTTGGATGAATTGCCACAATTATTGAATGTCATTTTGGGAAGTATGAGTTTGGTTGGACCACGGCCACCGTTGCCGCGAGAAACTCAAAAATATACAACCGATCAGTTGCGACGATTGACTGTAAAGCCCGGATGTACCGGGCTATGGCAAGCAACCAGTCGTAATCAAGTTGGCTTCGAAGAAATGGTGTTGCTAGATTTACAGTACATCCAGAGACGGTCTTTATCATTAGATTCATGGATACTACTGCGAACGTTATTAGTCTTTATTAGGCCAACTGGAATTTAACAATATCGAACGATAGTGGTGGGTTATACAGAAACAATCAATTAGTTGGAGGTAAAAGATGAAGGTTTGTTTAGTAGGATCAAGTGGGGGACATTTAGCACATTTATATTTATTAAAACAACTTTGGGAAGATCAGGAACGTTTTTGGGTCACTTTCAATAAAGAAGATGCTGCCAGTATCCTGAAAGATGAAAAACGCTACAATTGTTATTTTCCGACGAATCGAAACCTTAAAAATTTGATTAAAAATACCTGGTTAGCCATTCGCATTTTGAGAAAAGAACGACCAGACGTCATTATTTCAACTGGTGCGGCTGTAGCTGTACCGTTTTTCTACATTGGCAAGTTAATGGGAATCAAAACGATCTACTTAGAAGTTTTTGATCGCATTGATCAACCAACATTAACCGGCAGATTAGTTTACCCGGTTTCGAGCCTCTTGATTGTTCAATGGGAAGAGATGAAGAAAGTTTACCCTAAGGCCATCTATTTAGGAGGAATTTTCTGATGATTTTTGTGACGGTGGGAACACATGAA
Source organism: Lactiplantibacillus brownii (assembly GCF_031085375.1). Taxonomy (NCBI): domain Bacteria; kingdom Bacillati; phylum Bacillota; class Bacilli; order Lactobacillales; family Lactobacillaceae; genus Lactiplantibacillus; species Lactiplantibacillus brownii. The sequence continues at coordinate 1,864,632 of NZ_JAVCWF010000001.1, read as the reverse complement.
CAATCATTTAAACGACTGATAGCGGGTATAGATGAGTTAGTGGCAGCAGGTGCCATTACGGAAGAGGTATTCATTCAGCTCGGCTATACGACTCATCAGCCAGACCACTGTCCTTATACTGATTTTCTCAGTTATAGCGAGATGGATCAAAAAATGCGAACCGCGGATACTATTATTTGTCATGGTGGGCCAGCAACGTTCATGAATGCACTGTCCTTAGGAAAGAGAACCATTGTTGTTCCCCGTTTGAAAAAGTTTAATGAACATGTCAATGATCATCAATTAACGTTTACCAAACGGGTCATCGACTCAGGTTATGATCTGGAAATGGTCACTGATATTAAACAACTGGGTTCAGTCTTGGCAACAAGTAAAGGGGCTTCTCGCATTCCAACCTCACATAATCGTGAATTTGTGAATGGCTTAGCTGCTCAAATGAAAATACTAAAACTTATCCCCTAGTGAAGGAGCCACAATGATTCCTAAAATTATTCACTATTGTTGGTTTGGTCAGCAACCGTTGCCGCCTAAGGTATTAAAGTGTCTGGCTTCTTGGCAAAAGTTCTGCCCGGAATATGAGCTAAAGCGTTGGGATGAAACGAACATCGATGTTAATCAGAACCCATTTTTGAAAACTGCTTATGACAGTGGTAAATATGCGTTTGTTTCGGACTTTGTTAGATTAGATGTGATTTATCGTTATGGTGGCGTGTATTTAGATACCGATGTTGAGCTCCTTAAGCCGCTTGATCTGTTAAAACACTACCAAGCCTTTTTTGGTATGGAAGCTGCCGGAAGGGTGAATACAGGCTTAGGATTTGGCGCGGAACCACAATCTCGTTTAATTTATGAGTTACGAAAATCATACTTGGTCAAAAATGATAATGGGTCTAAAGGCTTTGAAACTTGTGTTGAACGTAACTTACCAGTATTTAGAACATGGGGATTACTGATGAGTGATGAGACTCAATGTTTAGCCGAAGGTCAAGTAATCGTGTATGCAACCGAATATTTAGATCCTAAAAGTTTGGAGTCTGGTAAGGTTCAACTGACGTCTAAGACGATTGCAATTCATCATTATGATGCGAGTTGGAAATCACAGGCATGGTTAGCTAAAAGGGTGACTCGTCTTAAAATCAAAGCTCATCGACAGATTAATCAACTATTTGGTGAGGGAACTTATGAAGCATTGAAGCGACGAATCTTGGGAAGAGCTTCAGACTAGCGATTATTTAAGAATGGAGAAAGCTGATTTGGAAAAAGAGCTCGTTTCAGTAATTATGCCGGTTTATAATGCTGAAAAATATATTGAAATTGCCTTACACAGTTTAATGGCACAAACTTACCAAACGTTTGAAGTTATTCTTGTGAATGATGGCTCGACAGACAAGTCGTCAACGCTGATTTCTGAGCTTATTGATCAGGATAAACGATTTAAAGTACTGACAATTACTAATCACGGTCAAGGCTATGCGCGTCACCTTGGCATTCAAAGTGCGACTGGTGAGTATCTGACTTTTATGGATAGTGATGATATTGTCGCACCTCAATGGCTTGAAGTGATGGTCACGGCTATGCAACGGCATCATGTTGAGATGGTTTGTGTCAATTACGCGGAGTTTTTGGCGGATATTAATCTCGCTTACCATCAAAATTTTGTCCCACAAACGCTGACTATGGCTCAAACAGAACTATATACAGAATGGTGCTTGGACAAACGCTTCAAGGGTTTTCTATGGAATAAGTTGTTCCGAACAGAATCAATCCTGGCACATAATGAAATAGCCACATTTACGTATATGGAAGACTCATTGCTAATTCTAGAATTACTCGACAAAGTTCAGTCAGCCTATTTTGACAATCAAGTTGTGTATTATTATCGTTTCAATCCTGCTGGTACGATTCGGTCAACCTTTAAGCCAAATGATTTACTAGCAATTGAAACATTCGAAAAGTTGGCTACTAAAATTGTCTCAAATAATCCGCAATTCGAAGCTTTATTTGCGGTTAGATTAATCAAAATTCAATTATTTTTGTTGATGCGGATGTCGTATCAACAGTTAAAAGAAAATCGCCAATTATTGACAAAATTTGGAAAGCTAATCAAATTAAACGCTAATAGTTTGCCATTAGTATTGAATCGACTAGATCTTTGGCTAGTAAAATGCATGCGTGGGACAATGTTTTCGTTTATAATGTTGAAAATTCGGGGTATTTTAATATGGATTCAACGGATTAGTAGACAGATTTGTGGGAAATTTCAGAAGTCAGTATAACTGGCCACTTAGTTCAGGAACTTTAAAAGAGGAGTTAAGACTTGTTAATTGAGAGTAAACAGGGTGTACCGCTATTTTTCATACTTGCGAATGTTATCTTTTATGGCACATTCTATTTGTCAGTTTATTTAGGAATTTGGGCTATCGGAATATTAGGTGCTGTGCTGGCAGCATATTACTTAACTCGGATCAAATACAAACTGGCTTATGTCATCATCACGATGATCATGGCATTTTGTTTTCAAAATTTAGTTATCGGTGTTTGGGGACGATTGGGTGGTGAGACAGTCGGATTGAGTATCATGACGCAGATTCCATTCGTCTTTTTGATTAGTGCTTATCTCTTTTTATTAATGCAAAGTCGGCTAAAATTCAATCAAACATATATTGTCATGCTTTTCCTAAGCTTAGCCATACTTTTTTCGGCCTTTAAAAGTGGCTCACTCAATGATGTTTTGGTCCAGGTTAGAAACATGATTACGTTCTTTTTGGCATTTGAGTTATTTACGAGTTGTGGTCAAGAGAAAGCTAACTTTGATACTTTTAGTCGTTTATTTATCTTACTAGGTGTGGTGATGCTGGTAGCTGGTGTGATATTACTTCTTGGAGGCTTTGAATTATATTCTCAGTTGGGAATTGCCAACGTTTATGCCGCTAAAGGTAACGTCGGTGAAGGATTAACTGGTCTGCCAGGGCGATTTAGTACTGACATTTTTAATGTTCATATGATTCGAATGGGTGGACTATACTATGAGCCCGTTACACTGAGCTACTTTTTCTCAGCTCAAACAATTGGCGCGGCTATTTTGCCTTGGACCAGAAATCAACTTTGGCGAGTCTCAATGGTTGCCATCATGGGAATTGCCTTGTTGTTGACTGGTGGGAAGGGTGGCATGTTAATTGCTGCAGCCGTGTTATTTGCCATAATGATGATGCGTTTACTCGGAAACAATATATCTTCTGGGAAAATTTGGGGAACAATTTTGATTACCATTAGTGTGTTTGCAGTATTTTCACGTTTTTATTCGGAAAATTATGCCGGACCAGCAGCAGCTCATTTCACGACAATTCAGAATACTTGGCAAACGATTCTCAGCAATCCCCTCGGATATGGTATTGGTCGGGGAGGCTTCAATACTTTAGGTGATACTAGCTTTGATACTGGGGCAGAATCAGCGTTAATGAGTATAGGCTATCAGATGGGAATTCAAGGCATGATAGTGCTGGGCTTGGTGTTTTATAGTATTACACGACGCTTGATTGATTGGGCCAGTATGAAGCAGCAACTAAATCATCCCTACTTCTCTGTGGTCGTCTTATTGCCATTAATCTTGTTTGGAACTGCACTGTTCCAATTAAATACATTTACGCCACAAGCAATTGTGCCGTTTGCCGCCATCATGGCTGGTGGGTTTGGGTTGCAGCAAACTACGGTTAAGTGTTCAGAATGTGAATTAAGAAAAACCGTTGACGAAAGTGTAAGTGGGTGATGATTTGAAATGGGTTAGTAAACAAAAAACATTGTTGCATAGTGTCTTTAATTTTTTTAGGTGGTCACTGATCTTTCAACATAATTTGAAAGCTTATCCGGTGGTAGTTGATGATTTTGAGACGACTATCGGAAAGATTATCAATGAACGGTTATCCGTTGCGCGTTTTGGTGATGGTGAATTACGCTTAATGCTACAAGTAGATCAGGGTGGGACTTTTGAGGTTAATTCACAGAATTTAGCAATAGCACTGAAAAGTTTGCTCAAGTCTAATCAGTCTAATTTATTGATTTGCTTACCGACTGTCTATCATCGTCAAATGACCTTAAAATTTTCAGGTAAGGTATTTTGGATACGTGAAGTAGGCCGCTTTTTACCGCAATATTATGGTTATTTAAATCATAACTATGTGTACGGGGATGCTTTTTTTACAAGGCCGTATCGTGATCAAAATATTACATATTCGGTAGCAAAACAACGATTTGAGCAAGTGCGAGGATTATGGGACAAACGCCCTGTACTCATGGTAGAGGGCACGTTGACCCGCTTTGGAATGGGTAATGATTTATTGAATAATGCGCGTAGCATTGACCGCATTTTGGCACCTGCAACTAATGCTTTTGAAAGTCTCGATGGTATTCTACGGGCAATTGAGCGTTATCTAAGAGAAGTTCGGACTGAAGACCTACTGATCTTAATTGCATTAGGACCGAGTGCGACTGTACTGGCAGGCAGAATAACACAAAAATTTGGCATTCAATCAATTGATATTGGCCACCTAGATATTGAGTATGAGTGGTTCTTGCGGCATGCAACCGAAAAGATTGTGATTGCCGGCAAGTATGTCAATGAATCCGCGACTGAGAAATATGTTCCCGGCAAAATTGATGCTGATTATATCAATTCAATCGTTGAACGTGTTTTATAGGTCAGCTATGGGTTAATTAAATGAAATGAGTAGACTAACAATGAATAAAGGACTGAATCGAACTAAAGCCGCTTCATTAAATGCAACGACAATGTTTGTCACTCAAATCGTAGGACTAGTATTAAAATTTTTAGTTCAAACAGCTTTTATCCATGAATTGTCGCAGAATTATTTAGGCCTGAATGGTTTATTTGCTAACGTTATAAGTTTCTTGAGTTTTGCGGATTTGGGAATTGGCACTGCGATTACGGTCGCGTTGTATCAACCAATTGCAGAGAATAATATGCCAAAGTTGCGGGTGCTGGTCGATTTTTATCGGAAGACTTATCTTGTTATTATTGGCGTGACAACGGTCGTTGGGGTACTCATGTCGCCATGGATTTATACTTTTATTAAGAATCCAGTATTTAGTCAGACACAGTTAGCCATGTGGTTTTTGTTGTACCTAGCAAGTACAATCATGACTTATTTTAGTGCGCATAAACGCTCTTTTTTGATTTCAACGCAAGAAGAGTACTTAAATTCACTTAATGATTTTAGCTTTAAGGCGATCCAGCAGATTAGTCAGGTTGTGGTTATCATGGTTTGGCAATCGTTTGCTGGTTTCTTAGTTATTCAGTTGGTCGCAACGTTGATGGCAAACTGGCAATTATCACGCATGGTGCAGAAACGATATCCGGCCATTTTTCGACGAGAAGCTCAAAAAGAAAAGTATGTGATGGATCGACAAGCCATCCGACAGATTAAAAAGAATGTTGTTGGCGCGATTTCAAGCAAAATTGGCACAATTGTCGTTTTTGGGACTGATAACCTAATTCTTTCGATGTTTATTGGGTTAACAGCGGTGGCTAAGTATTCTAACTATATGTTGGTTATTCAGAGTATGAATAGCCTTTTTTCGCAGGTCATTGGTTCCTTCGTAAGTAGCATTGGTAATCTTCACGCAACAGCAACGCCGGAACGGCAAGAGAAAGTCTTATATCGATTAATGTACATCAACGCAATCGTCAACTTATTTGTTTCAACTGGTTTAGCTTTTGCATTCAGTGGTTTTATCAATGTTTGGGCAGGGAAAAATTATTTATTGCCAGAAGTTGTGATGATTGTGATCGTACTGAATTACTCCATCAATCAAGCTCGTTACGTCGTTCAAAATTTCATTGCTGGGATGGGATTGTATTGGTCCTTGAGGTGGAAGTCATTAATTGAAGCCGGGATTAACCTTGGATTGTCACTTCTATTTGTTTCAGTGGGACAGATGGGTGTTTTAGGTGTCGTTATTGGAACTTTGGGCAGTAATATTTTGATAAATGTTTTCTGGGAACCATATATTGTTTTTCATGATGGGCTGAAGTTGCCGCTGAAGCGATATTTTTGTAAGTATTTTATGTATGAGGCATTCACACTCATTGTGATTGTAATCGTAGGCAAATTAGGGTTAGCAGCAGTATCTGCAGGATTGCCAATGTTGATACTAGATACTATGGCTCTCGAATTGACAGTTTTATTATTATTTGGAATATGTACAAGTAAAAGTGATGAGTTCAAATATGTAAAAATCCTAATACAAAAATTGTTAGTGAAAGTAAAAAATACAATTATATAGTATTTGGTGTGTAGGATGTTTATGTGTTAAAAAAGCATCGGTATAAAATAATCAATATCTTTATTGGAAAATTGCTTTTGGCTAAACACCACTAAATTATACATATTAAAGTAGTGAGTCATATCGATTATCCTTTGTTAGCAGGATTCATAGACAAATTTATGATGGAGGCTTTTTATTGGAAAGTGCAGATAATAATCAAATGAAGAATTATACCTTCAAACGGCAAATATCGAATTTTTTAAAAGATATTATTTCTCCGGACTTTTTGAGAATTATGTGTTTTACAGGAGTTGCAGCGTTTGTCTTAATGATAGTGTTATCCTTATTTTTTTCAGAAGTTGGTATTAGTTCTGGTTTTGGTATGCGTATGTTGATGTTATTTAATATGATATTCATCTCTGGAATATTGTTTTTTGCAACTAGAAATAAATCAACTGTGCTGTCATTAAGCTTTATTGGACTTAGTATTATCCATTTTCCGTCAATCTTTCTCAGTCTATTGCTGGACTATTTAGTCCAGCAAATTGCTCAGCAAAACGTATTATTTACAAATGAGAATTTTCAAGCATTCAAAGTAGCATGTAAGGCAGTGGTACCTGGTCTTTTGGGAACTTATCTAGTTATTCTTGGGGCCGCATTTACAATTTTGGCCCTCTTTTGGGTTATAAATGGTGAGTTTATGGATAGCATCGTATTCGTTATTTCGGGAAAGAAAATCAGTGATACACCTTATGTTGAGCTCTTTAGAAATACTGAACAGACTTTGAACTTAATGGATGAAAATATTTTTGCATTTCTAGTATTCTTACATTTTCAGCGTCTACACAAAAGCCGACAGGATGATTTGAATGACTTTAGATTTATAAGAGGACTGTCTTCGGATAATCTTTATTTTTTTGAAAGAACCTTAAAAAAGGTGTCTTCTATCTCGTTTTCGGTAAGATCGGGACTAAGTTTAGTCAGTTTATCTTCACTATTCACTACTCTGTTTGACCATGTGCGAATTCCAGTACGTGCCATATTTAACACAGACGGTACCCTCCTAGCAATAATACTGCCATTTTTGGTGTTATTAATTTATAGCCACTATATCAGAGGTGTGGGGGAGCTACTTAAAAAAATAAAAAGAGTAGAAGCAGAGCGGAAAATGGTTAAATAGCGTGTCAGAAAATATTTCAATAGTGTGACATACTCTTGATTACGAATAAGCGCGTGCGAACACGGTGGCTATTAAAAATGGTTAACCTTAATTTATTGATAATTATAAAATGCTTAATTAAAGAAAATTACACGCGCACCCTAAAAGTCGCATAAAACCAGCAATCATGCTAAAATAAGTCATGTTACTGAACACGAGGGAGCTGGGTTATGATGGCTACAAGCAAGCGCCGCTTCAAAGCGGAGATTGATGGTCACACTTACACGATCATCGGTAGTGCATCCGACCGTCACATGGAAACCGTGACGCGGATGATGAATGAACAAATTGAACAACTTAAGAAATTAGCCCCAGATCTGTCAGACCAAGAGATTGCGACATTACTCGCATTCAATGCGATTTCAGATCAAGTGGATAAACAAGCAGAATTATTGAAGATGCAACCGGATGATGCCAAAGCATAACTGCATCATCTTTTTTTTGCGGCGGACATGAGCCGATCCAAGGAGGAATACGATGAATCCTAAAGTACTCACCACCTTAGAGTACCAACAAGTTAAACAACAACTGGCACCTTATTTGGTGTCTGCAGCGGGTCAAAAAGAACTCGCCGCATTACAGCCACTGAGCGAGTTGGCTAAGGTCCAATATGCCTTAGATGAAACCAACGATGGTGCCGAAGTTTACCGGTTAAAGGGCGGCATTCCGATTGCTCGGCTGGCAGATATTGCGCCGCATATGAAGCGACTCGCAATCGGTGCCACTTTAAATGGTAGTGAACTTGGTCAAGTCGGTCGGGTTTTGAAGACTACCCGTGCAATTACGCGTTTCTTTGAAGACCTCTTAGAAGATTCCCCGGAAAATGGGATTCGGCATTTATTTGATGAAGTCCAAGAACTGGTGACACTTCCTGAGGTAACCAAGCGCTTGGCGACAGCGATCGAAGGGGACGGCCACATCACGGATGATGCGTCACCCGAACTAAGTAGTATTCGGAGCCACATCAGCAAAACCGAAGGCGAGATTCGCTCGAAGATGGAACAATATACCCGGGGAAAAGATTCCAAGTACCTGAGTGATCCAATCATCACCATTCGAAACGATCGATATGTCATTCCTGTGAAAGCAGAGAATCGCAGTCGTTTTGGTGGGATTGTGCATGATCAAAGTGCCAGTGGTCAAACGCTATTTATTGAACCACAAGCAGTGATGGCGCTAAATGACCGGCTTCGTCAGAATCAAGTGGCGGAGAAACAAGAAGAACAGCGGATTTTGGAAGAACTCTCTAACTTGATTGCACCGTATCAAGACGAAATTCTGCAAAATGCGGCGACGCTGGGCCATTTTGACTTCATCAACGCGAAGGCTCGTTATGCTCATGATATGAAAGCAACCGAACCTACTGTTTCAACGAAGAACGAAGTCTTCTTGCGGCAAGCTCGGCATCCGCTGATTGATCCCAAGAAAGTGGTCGCCAATGACATCACCTTGGGGACCGACTATCAGGCTATCGTCATCACCGGGCCAAACACTGGTGGGAAGACGATTACGTTAAAAACGCTTGGGTTACTCCAATTAATGGGGCAATCTGGCCTATTTATCCCCGTTGATGAAGGCAGTCGCATCGGCATTTACGATGAGATTTTTGCCGATATTGGCGATGAACAATCCATTGAACAGAATTTAAGTACGTTCTCGTCACACATGGAAAATATTGAAAGCTTTCTGGCACGCATCGATGACCGTAGCCTGGTATTAGTCGACGAATTAGGTGCCGGGACCGATCCACAAGAAGGGGCCGCTTTAGCAATTGCCATTTTAGATGCCATTGGGGCCAAAAGTACACAAGTTGTGGCGACGACTCACTATCCAGAATTGAAGGCGTATGGGTTCAATCGGCCAGATACGATCAACGCCAGCATGGAATTCGATGAAGCGACGCTGAAACCAACGTATCGTTTATTGGTCGGGATTCCCGGTCGTAGTAATGCCTTAGACATTGCTCAGCGACTCGGCATTCCACGAGCAATCGTTGATCAAGCGCGTTCATTGACGGATACCGATAGTCAGGACTTAAATGCGATGATTGCGGACCTAGTTGCTAAGCGCAAACAAGTTGAAGATGAACAGTTGCAACTAACAACTGACCTATCTCACGCGGATAAGCTGCACAAAGAATTGAAGAGTGAATTCAATGCTTATCAGCAGCGCAAGGATCAACTCATCGAAGAAGCTAAAGTGCAAGCCAACGAAATTGTGACAAAGAGCAAGACGACCGCAGATGCAATCATTAGCGATTTACGCAAGAAACAGCTCGCTAGTGGAACGACCAACGTGAAGGAAAATGAGTTGATCGATGCTAAAGGTGCGTTGAATGCTTTGGAACAACAACCTAAGTTGAAGAAAAATCGTATTTTACGACATGAGAAGGCCAAACAAGATTTCCATGAAGGCGACGATGTTCTCGTGAAGTCATACGGCCAACGGGGCGTCCTGGTACAGAAAATGGGCAACCATGAATGGGAAGTTCAGTTAGGTATCTTGAAGATGAAGATTCAAGATGCCGATCTGGAAAAGGTTAAGCCTGAAGCTGAACCGAAACGGGCACGCGCCACAGTGCAGTCAGCCAATGCCAGTCATGTTTCGCCTAATCTTGATCTGCGTGGCGTCCGCTATGAAGACGCGATGACGCAAGTGGATCGTTATATTGATGCGGCGCTCCTAGCTGGCTACCCATCCGTCACAATCGTGCATGGGAAAGGGACTGGCGCGTTGCGTGAAGGAATCACAGAATACTTGAAGACTAACCGTCAAGTAAAGTCATTCCACTTTGCGGCGCCTAATCATGGTGGTAACGGTGCGACCGAAGTTAATTTTAAATAGATTGTAGGCAAATTAGTTGTTCTTTTCTGTGTAACTGATATACTTACTATTAGTAAATGATAAAATATGAGGAGGCCGATTGAAATGGTCGAAGCGACTACGGATAAGACTTTTGAAACGGATACTGCAAAAGGCGTGACATTAACTGATTTTTGGGCAACTTGGTGTGGTCCTTGTCGGATGCAATCACCTGTTGTTGAACAATTAGCAGGCGAAATGGGCGATAAAGTTACCTTTAACAAAATGGACGTGGATGCTAACCCAGAAACGGCCAGCAATTTCGGTATCATGAGTATTCCAACTTTATTAGTTAAAAAAAATGGTGAAGTGGTCGATACTTTGGTCGGCTATCACTCAAAAGAACAAATTATGAAAACTTTAGATCAATACGTGGAAGCATAGGCGTGTTGTTTAGCGGGTTCTTGGTTGCCAGTAAATGGCAATTGGGATCCGCTTTTTTTGAAGGGTAAGTGTATTAAGATAGGCTATACTGAGCTTGTTTCAGAATAAATGGATGATAGGTACTCACGTCTAAAGAAACTAAAGATTGTCCGAGAAATACTATTTCTGAATTCGTTGCAAATACAAATAGTATTCAGGGATATTCTGAATGTCGGCCAGTTGCTTATGATGAGCTACTAAAGGGGGAATAATAGGATGTCGATGAATGTATTGAGCCAACATATCTTGGCGGTTGGTAATCGAAATAACTTAAATGTAACAAATTTGCAGCTCCAGAAAGTGATGTATTTCGTCATTCAAGATTATTTGAGAGACCATAATGGCATCGAATTTATTAAGAAAATATATAATCGTCCATTTGAAAGCTGGCAATATGGCCCCGTTGAACCGGATATTTATTATCGATATAGTCAATACGGCAGTATGCCAATTATTAATAAAGGGCACTATCATAAGGCCTATTGGGTTTTGGATGAGTCTATTGTTCATCGATTAACAACTGATGTATTTGATTTAATAGACGAAAGTCACGCAGAAAAATTTTGGCAAAAGAATTTTTGCGAACACCATCAGCGAGCAAAGTATCGTTTAATAGATATCGTAAATGACTAACTGTGAGTTGAATACGATATTGTAGTCCAAAATTGGCCAATATCATTAGGCGTTCTGAGTGCTGTTTTCGGATTACCGTGGCTGAGTGACGTTTTTATCTATCAGAGAAGAAAGTCAAATTAAAATATCCTGTATCACACTTTTAATGATGTGACAGGGTATTTTGTTTAGTAAAAAACATCGCCAGTTAGGCGATGTTTTTAGTTTAAGCATCCGGATTAGTTGGCGCATCGTCAGGGGCTGGTTGTTGATCAGCTTCTGGACGCACAATTTCAATCGGTGTCGCAGGATCATGAGCCAACAATGGTTGGTCATGGTCGATCGTTACGGCAATGCGAATGCGCATTTTGTTTTGGAAGGTGATCTTAGCTTCACTGACACAGTTGAAGCGGGTGCTCGCTTGTTCAGCAAGGAAGCCGGTCTCCAACATGAAATCGGGATCTTTAATTGCAAAGCTACGCCGGGCAACCGGTTCACCGGTCAATTCATACGTGATTAAGTCGTTGGCAGCTTGTTCAACGATGAGATGGCCCCAGCCACATTGTTCAAAAAATGTCACTAAGTCCTCATCAGCGGCGACTGGAAATTGGCGCGCCAAATCTTTACCGGCCCAGTAAAGAATCCCACTGCGATCGTCTCCCAGCAAGTTCGGTAACAAGGCATCGCGCAAGACTTCCACACTTAAAACTGAAGACTTGATTGCGTTACCCGCAAATTGAGAATAAAAGGCGTTCGTCATGATAGTTCCTTTCCATGTGTAATCGCAGTATCTTACTGCATCATAATAAATATTATACCTTGTTTCCACAGATATACAGCACTTTTTCACTTCGAAGAACGGAAACTTTACCAATTCATACCCATTCATCCGGCTTGAATTCAAGGCTAAAAAAGGCCATAATGAAGTTTCAGAATTCAGCGAACGGAGATTTTAAGCATGATAAATGAACAGGCAATTGGTTTCATGGATTCCGGGGTCGGCGGTTTGACAGTGGTCAAACAGGCCTTGAAACAACTCCCACGTGAAACAGTTATTTTTATTGGAGACCAAGCACGGTTACCTTATGGGCCGCGCCCAAGTGCCCAAGTCAAAGACTTTTCCTGGCAAATGGCCACTTTCTTGTTAAAACAAAACATTAAGATGTTAGTCATTGCTTGCAACACCGCGACTGCGGCCGCTTTACCGGATCTGCGGGCTAAATTAAAGATTCCGGTCATTGGCGTGATTTCACCAGGCTCGCGGGCGGCCATCAAAGCTTCCAAAAATCATCGGATTGGGGTTATTGCGACGGAAGGAACCATTCGTAGCAATGCCTATCGTGATGCTATTTTGGCTAAAGATCCTAGTGCGACCGTGATCTCAAAGGCTTGTCCGAAATTTGTCCCATTAGTTGAATCGAATGAATATCGTTCACCAGTCGCTAAACGCGTGGTGGCGGAGGGATTACAAGATTTCAAACATAGTGGTATCGATACCTTAGTTTTGGGTTGTACCCATTATCCCTTGTTACGGCCATTGATCCAAAATGTCGTCGGTCCAAATGTGACCTTGATTGATTCGGGAGCTGAGACCGTGAACGGCGTCTCATTTATGCTAGATTATTTGGATATTGCGAATACGAGTAGCACTAAGGCCCAACCAGATCATTATTATACGACGGGGTCCGCGACGCAATTTGCGACAATTGCGAAGGATTGGTTAGGGCAACCGAATTTTAAAGCAACTCAAATCGATTTAGGCGGTGACTTATAATGAAGGACTTAATTATTGCAACAAACAATCCGGGTAAGGCACGTGAGTTTGGCGAGATGTTTAAAGATTACGATATTGCCATCAAAACTTTAGCGGATTTTACAGACATTCCTGAAATTAAGGAAAATGGGATCACATTTGAAGAGAATGCCACCAAGAAGGCCACAGTCGTTGTTAAAGCGACGGGACTACCTGTAATTGCGGATGATTCCGGCTTGATGGTCGATGCGTTACATGGTGATCCAGGGGTCTTTTCCGCACGATATGCTGGTGACCATGACGATGCAGCCAACAATGCTAAATTATTAGCTAATTTGGGCGGTGTGCCAGCAGCCAAACGGACAGCGACTTTCCACACAACGTTAGTGGCCTTAAAGCCAGATGGCCAAAAGTTAGTGGTTAACGGTGAACTTAAAGGGCGCATCTTGATTGCACCACGCGGAGACAATGGTTTTGGTTATGATCCGTTGTTCTGGTCAGAACAATTCCAGAAATCATTGGCTGAATTGACGGATGCACAAAAGAATTCAATCAGTCATCGGGGGGCGGCATTACGCCACTTGATGCCAAAATTTGACGAATGGTGGGCGAATTAGCGATGAAATGTTTAGTAGTCAGTGACAGTCACGGTGATCGTGAGATTTTAGTCCAACTGCTTGCCGCTTATGAAGGCAAAGTTGATGCCTTTTTTCACTGTGGCGACTCCGAATTAGCCATCGATGATGACGTGTTCAAGCACATGTATACGGTTCAAGGCAACATGGATTTTGATGATCGCTTACCGGACGAAGTGACGACTACCGTCAAAGGCGTGCCGGTCTTTATGACACATGGTCACTTAGTCGGCGTTAACTTTGGCTTGGACCAGTTAATGGCAGCTGCCAATCAGCAGCATGCCCAGTTGGCATTTTTCGGTCATACTCATCAGTTAGGGGTTGAACGACACAATGGGTTATTGCTGCTGAATCCGGGGAGTATCAGCCAACCACGTGGTGAGTTTACGCGGCTTGGTGGGACCTATGCCATCGTGGAAACTAAGGGGCAAGACATCTCGGTGCAATACTATAATCGGCAACAACAGCCAGTATCTGCGTTAAACTTTCATTTTACCCACTAAAGAATTGGTAAAATGAGCAAAATTCCCTTAACTTGGGGCCGCTTTCAGGTAAAATAGAAAGAGGGCTTTAAAGAAGGGGGTTCACCCGATGTTAATAAAACCAGTTGAGGACATGTTACTGCGCAATGCTGATCATTATTTGATTCCAGCAGATATTGTCGCGGTTGTCCAAGCTGATAACAACTTGTATCATGCATTTTTAGTGTTAACGAAAATCAAATACTCGAAAATTCCGGTGTTGGATAATGATGGCCACTTTGAAGGGTTAGTTTCCTTACCATTGATCACGGAACAAATGCTCGGTTTCGACCACTTAAATACCGAAATCTTAATGCACATGCATGTGAGTGACGTGATGGAGACCAAGGTGAAAACCGTGTCAGCAGTAGGGGACGTCGAAGCTACCTTACATTTGATGATCGATGATCCGTTTGTTCCGGTCGTCGATGCCGCGGGGATCTTTCAAGGCATCATTACTCGGCGTGAATTTATGAAGAGTTTCAACTTCTTGACTCATGAAATTGGAAAACAATATGATATGATTGAGAAGGACTTTTCCAGTAGTGAAAAAACTAACTAAAATAATGGAGGCACTCTGATGGCAAAATTAGATGCACAATCAATTATTAACTACATTGGTAATTCAAAGAAAAAGACGCCCGTGAAAGTTTACGTCAAGGGTCAACTCGATAAAATCACTGAGGTTCCCGCTGAAATCAAAACTTTCTTTAGCGGTAACGCTGGGGTTTTGTTTGGTGACTGGGCCGATGTAGAACCATTCTTAAAGGCTAATGCGGATAAGATTGAAGATTCTGAATTAGAAAATCATGCGCGTAACTCCGCTGTGCCAATGGCAGATTTAAAACAATATAATGCGCGTATTGAACCAGGCGTGGCGATTCGTGACCAAGTTTTGATTGGTGACAATGCGGTGATCATGATGGGTGCGGTCATCAATATCGGGGCCGAAATCGGTGAAGGCTCAATGATTGATATGGGGGCCATTTTGGGCGGCCGTGCGATCGTTGGGAAAAACTGTCACATTGGTGCTGGCACTGTGTTAGCTGGCGTGGTTGAACCACCGTCGGCTAAACCTGTTCAGATCGACGATGACGTCTTAATTGGCGCTAATGCCGTCGTTTTGGAAGGCGTTCATGTTGGTAAAGGCGCGGTTGTCGCAGCTGGCGCCATTGTTATCAGCGATGTTGAACCGAATACCGTGGTTGGTGGCGTGCCTGCCCGTAAATTAAAAGATATCGATGACAAGACTAAGAGCAAAACGGAACTGATGAGCGAATTACGGAATCTTTAATTTTGGAGGTGTAAAGATGGCATTACAGGAAGCCGATTTAATTCCGATTTATCAACATTTACACCAAATTCCGGAACTGGGCTTAGAAGAACACGAAACGCACGCGTACTTGTTATCAATTATTGCCAAGATGCCACAAGATTTATTGACCATTAAGACGATTCCAACTTTAGAAACGGCGATTTTGGTCAAGGTCAGTGGTAAGCGACACGACTATCGAATCGGTTATCGGACTGATATCGATGGGTTACCCGTGACAGAAGCGACAGGATTGCCATTTGCCTCACAACACCCTGGTAAAATGCATGCTTGTGGGCACGATATCCATATGTCCGTGGCGCTGGGGATTTTGAGCTATTTTGCTGAAAATCAGCCAGAGACGGATATGATCTTCATGTTCCAGCCCGCTGAAGAAAATGCTTCTGGGGGAAAACGGCTCTACGAAAGTGGCGCTTTAGATGCAGAATGGTTGCCCGACGAGATTTTTGCTTTCCATGATAATCCCGACTTGCCAGCGGGTGCGATTGGTTGTCGGATGGGGACGCTATTTGCGGGAACTTGTGAGATTCATGCTCATTTGACCGGTAAAAGTGGTCACGCGGCTTTCCCACACAATGCCAATGATATGGTCGTAGCCGGTTCAGCGCTCGTGCAGCAATTACAAACGATCGTTTCACGCAACGTTGATCCAATTCAAAGTGGCGTGGTCACGCTGGGTCACTTTACGGCTGGGACGATTGGCAATGTGATCGCTGGCGAAGCACAAATTGATGGCACGATTCGGGCGTTGACGCAAGAGATGAACTTGCATATCCAGCGTCGCGTGCGTACGATCGTTGAAGGGATTGCGCTAGCCTACGATTGCAATATCGACCTTGATTTACATCAGGGCGGCTATTATCCCGTTGAAAATAATGACAAAATCACCGCAGATTTCATGGCTTACATGAAGCAAGCGGCTGATGTGAACTTTATTGAAACGCGACCAGCGATGACTGGTGAAGACTTTGGTTTCTTGATTCATCAAATTCCAGGAACGATGTTTTGGCTGGGTGTCGATAGTCCGTATTCGCTTCATTCTGAACATATGGTGCCACATACAAGTGCCATTATGGCTGGTGTGAATGCGATGACTGGCTATTTGACCCATCGTAATGAGCTACAGAAATAAGCGATAAACTGCCTAATGGCGTATGTTTTGACCATAACAATCTAAAAAAGACTGTTCAGAAATTCAATATTTCTGAACGGTCTTTTTGATTTGTTTTGGACACATTTTTGTTATGACGCTATTGAGTTGAAGCTATTTTATTGAGTCTTGGCCATAATCTTTATTTGGGGCAACAGGTTGTCAGTACCCGGTTTTGAAATTCCTAAACTGGCTCGGACATACTGTTTAGGCGTGAAAATTATTTTTAAGATGAGATCTGCAATACTTGCGCGTGAGACCATGGTTCCCTTGAAAAGTTCACCTTTTTGGGTCAAGTCGTAGTCGATGTTTGACTCATCCGTCATATAAGCCGCTCGGATAATAGTATATTGCAATTCTGATTCTTCGATCACTTTAGCGGCCCGACGTGTATCGTTTTTAGCAGCGTGGCCGACAACTTTTTCTACCCAAGAACCAAAAGGACCAGGCGTTTCGTGATATAGCCCAGATCCAGTAATCCAGATCAGTTGCTTAATGGCATGCTTGTTCATCATCTTGGTGATGGACCTTGCTGCCAGTTCCATGTTACCGGCTAAGTTGACGTATACAACGTCTTGATTGGACATTGCAACATCTAATAGTTTTAAATCATTCACGTCACCCTCGATGAGCTTTTCACGCGCTGGTATGGCGATGGCTAAGCGACTAGCGTTTCTCAAAACTAAGGTTAGCTTTACGTCACTTTCGTTTAGTAATCGGTGTTCAACGATTCTAGCAATGCGGCCATTGGCGCCTAAAATTAAGATATTTTTCATAACGACACTTCCTAAATTTAATTAATTTTTTAATACCGGTTATGCGGTCAATCATCAGTATATTAATATTGAGGGTCCGCTAATCTAGATCCTTTCGAATTTCATTAGTGTGTCGCCCGCTGATCGTAATGGGGTTAAGTCACCACTGTTAATATGACCAACTTTTTGTAAATTACTGATGACTTCGCCCGTTTGTTTGTAAAAAATGACGAAACTGTGACGGGGTGTCCAGTAAGCGATATCGCCCACAACGTAACTTGACGTCTGTGCTTCGTCAGCGGGTAAGCCTTGTTTGAAACGATACGTCAATTCTCGTGAATACAGGTTTAACATGGGTAGTTCAAATGGCATTTTTGACAATAGTGTTTTGGTTGTGGCGTTTTCGATAAAATTAGCCGTAAATATTTGGTTATTGATCGTAATTTTGATGGTGTACATAGTTGGTACCTCCTAATAAAAAGCTGGTTTATCCCAAGCGGTGTTAGGTTCTGCTACGCCGATACTAGTTCGTTGGTAGCGTTGTGGATTTTGAATGATGGTATTGATGAGTTGTGCAACTGCTTGACGTGTGACTTGAGTGTCTTTAAATGGCGTCCCTTGTGGAATGACGTGGTAGTCAACGTGTTGATCGTCATTATATAACCACGCCATACGTAGAAAGGTATAGTCAAGACTGCTATCATCAATCACGGAAGCGGCTCGCTTGATTTCCGTGTAGTCGCCCATCATGCGTGCGTTCCAAGCCCCGAACTTTCCAGCAACTTCATCATAAATTCCTAATCCACCAGCAACGATAAGCCGATTGACTTGGTCTTGCTTCATCGCTGCAACAACGTTTTGATTCGCGGTTGTAAAGTGACCAGTCGCTAAATAGACGATATCTTGGCCGGCAATTGCTGAAAGTAAGTCGTCGTAGTGGTTCCAATTGCCGTCGATGAGGGTTACTCGTGGATGCTTACTGTATTCAGCTAATCGGTGACTGGCCTGACGTGCAAATAGCGTTAAGTCAATCGTATCTTGTTTGAGTAGCAGTGGAATTAGGGCCTTTGAAATATTACTGGTCGCCCCTAATAAAATAACTTTTTTCATTGTGTTGACTTCTTTCTTTAAAATACTAAGATTAATGATTCAATTGGATTCAATTTAATCATGCTGTTTATCTAAGCGGTGGTTATAATTTAGAACGGTCATTGTCTTAAAATCGGTTCCGTAAAGGCGGATCTTTTCACCATAGGGAGCTAATGAAATTTCATTATGAGTCGTGATTTTCCAAGTACCGGAATAAATATTAGTCACATGCTGTTGATTTTCCTGCCACTTGTGATTGGCGAAAAAGGTAATCTTTTGGTGAAGAGACTTATTATGATGATTAATCCAGACGCCGATGACATCTTGATCAGTTAAAGGAGGGTTACTTGACTGCTTGCGTTCTAAATGTGAATCCGGCTTTGGCGTTTGCTTAGAATTAACCATTACTGATGAGTTTGACGCTGGTTTCGATGAACTAGTCGTTGCTGGTTGATATTGAGTGGCAAATATCATGATGACTAATCCAAGGATGGTGATGGCGAGTCCTAAAAGTGCTCTTATTAACCTTTTGTTCATTTATAAACCTCGTTTCATATTCTTGTGTGCCTTGAGTACAAGGACTAGTATAGTGGGAGATGGCGGTTATGAGAAGAATCTGTTAGTTCACTCACTACTAACTATTGGTTCATACTTAAATGAGAGGCGATTTTATGGATATTAATCAATTGCAAACTTTTTTACGAGTTAGCGAGTATGGCAGTTTTACAAAAGCCGGTGAACAGAGTTTTATCTCAGGGACTGCTGTGATGAAACAAATTAACCGGTTAGAAACTGAACTCAATCTCAAACTTTTTGTTCGAACTACTGCCGGTGTTAAGCTCACACCGCAAGGGCAAAAATTTCAGCCATATGTGCGGCAAATACTAGATTTACTGAATACAGCCGTTGAAGAAACCCGGCAAGTTCGTTCTGACGATAAAAGAATTATCAAATTGGGAACTTCTTTACTGCATCCGGCAGATCCTTTCATGTCGCTATGGAAGAGAATTGCACCAAAAATGCCTAAATTTCAAATTCGATTGGCCCAATTACAGGAAGATTTAAATTCAAGCAACCGCGAGTATGCCATGCTAGGGCGGAGTAGTGATGTGATTGTTGGCACGTTCGACAATGCAACGCTGAAGCAATCATTTAGTGCCATCAAGTTGGGAACGTACCGCTTTGGAATTGCCGTTCGTAGTGATAATCCGTTGGCCCAGTTGGATGAAATTGCTTTTAATGACTTAGCTCATCAAAAGATTTTGATGGTGCCTAAGGGGATTAGCGAGAAGAATGATCAGTTACGTCATCAAATGTTAGCCGTTACCCCAAGTATTCAGCCGATTGACACTAAGGGACGTTATGACATCAACACTTTTAACGAGACTGTTGAAGAAAATATCGCCATGGTTTCACTAACCCCATGGCGGAATATCCACCCCAACCTAGTAACGGTGCCATTGAAAACGACAATTGAGGTTCCATACGGGTTATTGAGTCCCAAGTTACCAGGAAAAAAGACGGCAGATTTTTTGCATGAGTTTACAAAATTAATTCGTGAAAATGAGTTTTATCAGTGAGTGAAATTCACATATATGCAAGAGACAAGTGTGTGACCAAAGGCGATTAGTTTGCGAGCGTTAACGTGATGCCACGTTAAGCGAAATAAACTGACTTTTGGCCCAAACTGGTCTCTTTTAGTTTGGATCTAATGACAGACCGTTATTTTTTGATGATTTAAGGGGGATAGGGCTAGCGCTGAAAGTCGAATTAAAGTATAATAATTGGGGAACAAATGTTCTGAATGGAGGTGGAGCTCTTGGCAACAGATCGAATTTATATGGCCATTGATTTAAAGTCGTTTTACGCCTCGTGTGAGTGTGTGGCACATCATTTAGATCCGCTGAACGCTAATCTGGTGGTGGCCGATCTTTCACGAACGGATAAAACGATTTGTTTAGCTGTTTCGCCAGCGCTGAAACAATTCGGAGTACCCGGTCGACCACGGCTGTTTGAGGTCGAACAACGCGTCTTACAATTGAACCGAGAGCGCGCCAAACACTCGTCTTATGCGCAGGTTGCCCGCTATAAGTCTATTTACCGGCGGAAGTTGCTGAAGATGCCCGGGTTGGGGATCGACTACAAGGTCGTGCCACCGCGAATGCACGATTACTTAAAAAAGAGCGCTGAAATTTACAGCATTTATTTGCGTTTTATTAAACCAGAAAATATTCATGTTTATTCGATTGATGAAGTGTTGATGGACGTGACGGATTACGTGGTACAACACCACGTTTCACCGCATCAATTAGCCAAAACCATTATCCATGAAGTGCAAGCTTCAACGGGAATTACGGCGACGGCGGGAATTGGTACGAATTTATACCTCGCCAAAGTGGCGATGGATATCGTTGCCAAGAAGATTCCGGCTGATGAAGATGGGGTGCGAATTGCCCAAATGAACGAATTGCAGTACCGACAATTTTTATGGCGTCATCGCCCGCTGACTGATTTTTGGCGCGTGGGCCGGGGCTACGCCAAGCGTTTAGAAAAGTTGGGCCTCCAAACGATGGGCGACGTCGCACGTTGTTCACTAGGAACGCTCTCGGATCAATTTAACGAAGAAGTCTTATACCGTGAGTTTGGGAAGAATGCAGAACTACTAATTGACCATGCCTGGGGATGTGAATCGGCGACTTTAGCGGATATCAAGCAATACCGAGCTAGTGAACATGGCATTTATGCGAGCCAAGTTCTGATGACGCCGTATCCATACGAACAGGGACGCCAGGTGTTACGCGGCATGGTAGATAACTTGGCATTAGATCTGGTTAAGCGCCGGGTGGTCACGGATCAGATTGGGATTCGGATTGATTATGATGTGCAGAGTCTGTCAGCTGTTCATGATCAGGGAAAGTTGACTACTGACTATTATGGTCGGGAGGTCCCTAAGCCGGCGCACCGTAATGTCCGACTGAAAATTGCAACCTCATCACCAACGGAACTACAGGACGCTTACCGTCAACTTTATCAGCGGACGGTGGGGCGACAATTATTGATCCGGCGGGTGACAGTCATGGCAAATCATCTCGTTGATGAACAGCAAGCCGCCCAAGTGCCTCACTATGAACAGACCAGTTTATTTGAGGATTTACAACAAACTGTTCACCGGGATCGCCAAGCACATCGCCGGCGTGAACGGGATCGTAAGTTACAAGAAACCATTTTAAAATTGCAGGCAACTTCTGGCAATAAAAACGTCGTCCTCCGGCTGGCAGATTTAGCAACCGGATCAACGACGATTGAACGCAACGCACAGATTGGAGGACACCGGGCCTGATGACTGAACCAAAGACTAAAATTGAAGCGGGTCTGTTTAATGACACGTCTATGTATCGGGATATCATGTTTCGACCACAGCCAAATCCCAAAGCACATCTACGAATGAATCGGGAGGACCGAGCAGCACAGTTTGCCCCGTTTGCAGCCTTAACGGGCTATCAAGAATTAATCGATAAACGGGCAGCAATCTATGCACACAAGCAGTATCCGGATGCCGCGCAGGTTGCCAAGGTGACGGCTCAGCTTCAACAATGTCAAGGACGGCAGCAGTTGTGCGTGCAACTTAACTACTTTAACGATACCGTCGGGCTTTATCAAACCACAACAGCATCGTTGGTGCGAGTTGATTGGGATCGAGGCGTTGTTTTCCTACAAGATCAGGATCAGATTGCGATTGCCAACATTCGTTGGATAAAAGCCGCTCAGGCCTAATTGAAATCGAGTCACAAAAATTTGTGACACGTTTCGGCTATAATGATCAAAAATCACAAAGGAGCTTGGATTTTGTGCCAAGCTCCTTTGTGATTATCATGAAAAAGTTTTAGTTTTGAATTAGCTCAACACAAGTAAGTTTTTTATGAGCGTGGACGGTACAACGATAGGGAAGGTAATTGAATCCCAGCTGCTTTAGCGGCGGCGAGATAGGCAGCCAAAAAGTCACGCTGAATCGCGAATTGCATCCCGTTTTTGACGTAAAATTGCACTCGAAATACGAGTGTGCCATCCGTTTGTGTGGTGACCCCTTGAATATCAGGTTGACCAATGATATCAGGATAATTAGGAACGAGCTTTTTGTTGGTGGCTTCGATGGCTTTAGTCAATTCGGTCGTCGTCGTGCTGGCAGTGATGTGTAGATCGATTAGGACGCGCATATCGTTGCGGGACTGATTGCTGATGATCAGGATCTTACGGTTAGGAACAAAATTTAAGGTCCCATCGGCACTGGTAATCTGCGTCGTACGTAGTCCCATGGCTGAAACGGTGCCTTCAATGGTTTCAATCTTAACGTAGTCGCCAACGTCGAATTGGTCTTCTAATAGAATGAAAAAACCAGTCACAATATCACTGACAAAGCCTTGAGCACCTAAGCCTAAAGCCACACTGAAGATCCCAGCACTGGCAATTAAAGTGCCCACTGGGACACCTAATACCGATAAAATGGCGTAAAGCCAAAAAAAGATAATGATATAAGTGAAGATATTGAATAATAACGTAAAAATCGTCGAGATCCGATTAGAAGCGGTGTCGTTTGTATTGGCATTGGTAATAAAAACGTGATGGATAAGATGTTTACCAATACGATCAATCAGCCAAAATAGGAGACTAAATAGGACAATTTCGATAATTTTACCGCCGATGTTGAGAACAATCTGTTGCCAGTCAATCTTGGCGGCTAATTTCATCCAGACCGACACTTGTTTCGGTGTTTCAACCGCACCGATAGTTAATGGAAAGAACATGTTTTCACCCTCGTTAAAGTTGTCTGAGATTTAGTTTAGCAGACTTTGATGGTCGAACCAAGTTGAATTAGCCGGTTGGGCTAAAAGTGGCGATTTTTAGAGAGGGGACTAAGCGCCGACCTCTCAGTCATGTAACCGCTATAAGTTGGTGACTAATCTCATCAGGATGTAAGCACTTTTTTCATTGCAGTATTTTTATGACAATGCTATGCTTATTCTAATGTATTGGCTGTTGAAGGAGGAATTTTTAAGATGATTACACATATTGCGGGAATCATTGCCGCTGTAGCATTCTTATTGCTCGTTTGCTTTATTGGGATTTTCTTAGTGCGGATGACTAGAACGATGGGTGAAGTCAACCGAAGCTTGAGTTCAATCACGGATGATGTGGATGCCTTGTCTCATGAGACTGAAAAAATCATGTCGAACGCTAATGAACTGTTAAAAGATGTGAATGGTAAAGTTGCCACCATTGACCCAGCGTTCAAAGCAATGGGTGACTTGGGACAAAGCGTTTCTGATTTAAATGCGGCGACCCGTGAGTTGACTGCCAAAGTTGGCAAGACGAACGAAAAGCGGAGTAAGTTTTCAAGTGCTTCCAAGGTTGGCAAAGCTGCCTTCGATGTTTACCGAAACCGCCGCTCAAAAAATAATAGCGAGGAGTCTTAATTATGTCGAAAAAAGGATTCTTATTTGGTTTAGTTGTAGGTGGCGCCGCCATTGTCACGGTAGCCATGAAAATGGACGATGACAAGAAAGCTGAATTAAAAGCTAAAGCACAACAAGGGTTGGCTGACTTTAAAGACCGGGCCATTGATTATGCGTTTTACGCTAATGATGCCGCTGAAGACTTTAAAGAAGAAGCAGGCAAACAATTCGCTGATGCGAAGAGCAAAGTGGCTGACTTTGCGGATCAATACCAGACGGCTAAGTCGGAAGACGGCGAGGGCTTTAGTTCTAGTTTGGACCAAGCCACAGATAGTTTGCGTTCCGAACTAGCACGAGTTGAAGCTGAAGGTGACGATGACGACGCGGATGATAGTGATGATATCGTCATCGACAGTTCGGCAGCTTTTAAAGCTGAAACTGATTCCGCTGACAATGATTCAGCAACCAGTGCAGATTCTGAAGCGGCAACTAGTGCGACGAGTGCAGCTGATTCTGCTGATGACGAGCCAGCAGATAAGTAAAGTTGAAAATTTTGAAGCCATGCACCTAGTGCGTGGCTTTTTTGGCTCTAAAGGGGGCAATCAACATGTATTCAATTGGGGCAGTAGCAAAGTTAACTGGAATTTCGCCATACACATTGCGCTATTACGATAAAGTGGGGTTAACACCATTTGTAAAACGGGATGCACATGGTCGACGGGAATTTGATGGTGCTGGGATTGATTCGCTCGCGTTAATTACGTGTTTGAAGCAGACCGGGATGCCGTTAGACGAGATTCGGCAATTTGTCAGTTGGTGTGCTGAAGGGGACCAAACGCTTGGGGAACGACTGGCATTATTCAAAGAACAGCGCCAAGCGGTCGCAGAGCAGATCCATCAATCGTTACTGAACTTACAAAAGGTTGATCATAAGATTGCCACTTATCAAAAAGCGCAGCAAGCCGGGAGTGAAGCGGCAGTCGACTGTGATCAGATTCCACTACGAAATTTAAATGAACTATTGAACGAGGTCCAAACCTACGAAGTCCAGAAGTTTCCGGGTAAATAATTGACTTAGAGGGTACTCTAAGCGCTAACCTATACTTGTGAACAAATCAAGGGAGTTTTAATGATATGAAAACAGTTCAGTTAGGTGACACCCAAAACCGGGTTTCGGCGGTGGCCTTGGGCATTATGCGAATGGTACGTCTGAATACAACGGACGCGGCCAAAGTTTTAAATGTGGTCCACGATCACGGAGTCAATATGATTGATGCCGCGGATATTTATGGGAACGGTGAGTCAGAAAAAACGTTCGGTGCAGCGCTCAAGCAGTCGGGTCTCAAGCGCGATGATTTCTTTATTCAATCCAAAGGTGGCATTGTCCTCGATCCTAAACGTAGTCGGGGCGACTTAGTCTTTGGTCAACGTTACGATTTTTCAAAGCAACATTTGCTTAAAACGGTTGACGGCATCTTGCAACGGCTACAAGTGGATTACTTGGATTCATTCTTATTGCACCGGCCTGATCCATTGATGGATTTGTCAGAAGTCGCGGCCGCATTCGATGAGTTACAGGCGAGCGGAAAAGTTCGCCACTTCGGGGTGTCCAACTTTAACCCGATGCAAGTTGACTTGCTACAATCAGCGGTCAGTCAAAAATTAATGATCAACCAATTACAATTTGGTGTGATGCACACGGGGCCAATCGATTTCGGCTTGCACACGAATATGCAAGATGATCGGAGTATTAATCACGATGGTGAGATCATCGAATATTCACGGTTGCATCATATGACGATTCAAGCTTGGTCACCTTATCAATATGGCATGTTTGCCGGCACATTTATTGATAACGCTAAGTTTCCAAAATTAAATGAAGAATTACAAAAATTAGCCGATAAATATGGTGTCACGAAGAATGCCATCGCGACCGCTTGGATCTTACGGCATCCCGCACACATGCAAGTTATTTTGGGTTCAATGAATCCACAACATTTAACGGAAAGCATTGCGGGGGCGGATGTGACCTTAACACGGCAAGAATGGTACGATGTTTACTTTGCTGCCGGCAATGATTTACCATAAAATAGTCAAAATGGCAGTCAATTCACATTATCGTGAATTGACTGCCATTTTTTTGCTAATTAAAGGTCTAAAATTTTCAGTTCTTTTGAAGTATGGGTGAATGGCTTGAAACCAGCCTTAGTAACGACCCCACAGTCTTCAATGCGGACGCCAGCAACGCCTGGAATGTAAATCCCAGGTTCGATGGAGAAGCACATGCCTTCAACCAGCGGCATATGATTGCCGGCCATGATTGATGGAAATTCGTGATCAGTCTGACCTAAGCCGTGACCTAAGCGGTGAATGAAGTAGTCGCCATAACCAGCTTTAGTGATGACATCACGAGCTAACTTGTCGACATCTTCGGCAGGCATACCAGGTTTAACAGCTGCTTGGGCGGTCAATTGAGCTTCAAGACAGACGTCATAGATTTCCTTTTGCTTGGCGGTTGGGTTACCGTAAGCAATTGTACGTGACGCGTCAGAGGCATAACCTTCCCACATCACACCTAGGTCAAATAGAACGAGTTCATTGGGCTTGATCTGAGTTTGGTTAGTGGCGCCATGTGGTTCAGCGGCATGAGCACCGGCTTGAACTAAGGTCCCAAAACTCATTTCCATGACGCCTTTTTGCATCAAGGCATATTGTAATTCTGCCGCAATTTGTTGTTCGGTTCGGCCAGCTTTGACTGCTGCAAAACCTTTTTCGAAGGCAAAATCAGCCCACTTACCAGCAACCGCCAATTTTTCTAATTCGTCCGGTGTTTTGACGAGCCGGAGTTGTTGGATCATTGGTGATAAGTTTTTGTCAAAATGAGCTGCTGGAAATTGTTTCTTGACAGCTTGGAAACGATCTAAGGTCAAGTTGCCTTCTTCTAAGGCCCAAATCTTTGGATCAGTCAATTGCTCAGTAATATGTTGGGCAATTAAGGCATAAGGGTCTTCATGATCCAAGTAGCCATAGACTGGATAAGGCCAGCCGGTGCCTTTAATTGCTTCAACTTCTAAGGCTGGTGCAAATAAGAATGGTTCCGCGTCGGCAAAAACGAAGAGGGCCAGTGTCCGTTCAATGGGATCACTGCCGAAACCGGTGAGATAAGAAATCGTGTGAAAATCGCTAATATAGGTCACGTCAACATGATTGTCGACGGTCCATTGGCGTACTTGTTGCAGTTTAGTATAATCTGCCACTTAGATCACTCCTCAAATTAAGTTTTGTTGCTACCTATAGTTTAGACTACGCACTTCATTAAAGCAAAGTGAGAAAAGTTGTGGTTAAAATTGAAAAATTCGTTGGAAAATCTTGCTTTTTGAAAACAAGTACGGTATTATTTTCATGAAAGCGATTTCATGAGCTTTCTAAAGTTGCATCTGAGCCATAATTTTGCTATATTGGTTGATGTTGCATGAAAACGAATGAAAACAAGTGATACCAAGTAAGAAAGGGCTATTTTATATGGAAAAACAAACAGTTACGATTTATGATGTGGCACGCGAAGCGGCGGTTTCAATGGCCACAGTTTCACGGGTCGTCAATGGGAACCCAAATGTTAAGCCAGCCACCCGTAAAAAGGTCTTGGCGGTTATCGAACGGCTAGACTACCGTCCAAATGCAGTTGCACGAGGCCTTGCGAGCAAGCGTTCGACCACGGTTGGGGTTATTATCCCGGATGTGACGAACATTTACTTTGCTTCCTTAGCACGTGGGATTGATGATATTGCGATGATGTACAAATATAACATCATTTTGACCAACTCCGATGATGCTGGTGAACAAGAAGTGAACGTTTTGAACACTTTGATGGCTAAGCAAGTTGACGGGGTCATTTTCATGGGGAACCATATTGATGATAAACTCCGTGCGGAATTCAAACGGGCAAAAGCACCAGTTGTTTTAGCTGGGACGGTTGATCCACAAGGCGATACGCCAAGTGTCAACATTGACTATGCAGCTGCGGTTGAAGAAGCAGTGACCAATTTGATCCAACGGGGCCACAAGAAGATTGCGTTAGCCCTCGGACCGCTGTCACAGTCCATCAATGCGGAATACCGGTTAACTGGTTACAAGCGGGCTTTGAATAAAGCTAAGTTACCTTATGATGACAAGTTGATCTATGAAGCTGGCTATTCTTATGATGCTGGGACTAAATTGCAACCAGTTATCGCTGACAGTGGGGCCACAGCGGTCTTTGTTGGTGATGATGAAATGGCAGCTGGGATTATCAACGCTAGCATCGAGTCAGGTGTGAGTGTCCCAGATGACTTAGAAGTCATTACGAGTAATGATACGATTGTGACGCAGATCACGCGGCCAGCAATCACATCGATCACGCAACCATTGTATGATATCGGTGCCGTAGCGATGCGGATGTTAACTAAGTTAATGAATGATAAAGAATTAGATGAAAAGACGGTTACGTTACCATACGGCATCGTCCGGCGCGCTTCCACGAAATCGGCGGAATAGTTCGGTTAAGAAGATTGCGTTATACTGGGTTCAGGACTTCGGTTCTGGGCTCTTTTTTGTAGAGTGTTTAGCCAGACGGGTTGAGGGTGAGCATTGCCTAGCTACTGTCCGAATGCGGGTTTGGCATTGGGACAGTAGCGTAGCAAGCGGAAGCCTCAGTCTGGCTAAACACGTTTCGGCTATCAAAGAAAAGTAAGCCGCTACTGTCCGAATGCGGGTTTGGCATTGGGACAATAGCGTAGCAAGCGGAACTAGCAGGCTTGATTCACACGTTTCGGCTATCAAGGAAAGATAGAGTGTATCCCTACCGTTGAAAAGACCACAGAAAACGAAACGAACCAGTTTACACTGTTGTCACTTAAACCAATGTGAAAACAAAAATGTGCCTAGAATCAAGAGAGGATGACTAACGACAATGTTAACTTTACCAAAACGTCCCGGAATCGTGCAGTTGGGCTTAAAAGCTGCGGATGAACCGACACAATTAATGGACCGGTTACAGTATCGGCCCACAACTTTTGAATTTTTCACGAGTGCTTCAGATTTTGAACCTGAGCCCTTTAAACGGTTAAAAACGGCCATTGACTTTGTGAAAAGTAATGTGACTAAAGATGTGGTCGTGCATCATCCGATGAGCTATCACGGGGTGCATTTGGACCAATTATTAGATCCTAAACGCCAGCCGGAAGCCTATCAATTCTTGCAAGATTCCACAGCACAGTTGTTGGACCTTGTCATCGCTGAAAACTGCCGACTATTAGTGCACGGCGGTTACGGTGGCAGTGAGAGTGCCGCCTTGATTCAGGAGTATCCCTCTTTGGCGGCCGCCCGAGAAGTCGTTTTTGAACGGTTGGATAATCTAGTTCAGCAGGGGAATGGGCATGTCATGATTGAAAATGGGATTACGGCCAGTTTTATGTATGGTGATCCCCAATTAGATGAAATGATTATTCAGCACCAATTACCATTAGTCTGTGACCTAAGTCATGTCTTTATTGGGCTGCATGGTGATATGAAATTAACTTTGTTGTCGCTAAAACGGTTACGGCCATTAATTCGACACTATCATTTGGTTGATTCGCTTGGCCAAAAACATGATAGTTTACCGTTAGGAGCGGGGCTGATTGATTGGCAGCAAGTTTTGCCTGTCATGAATCCGACGGCTAGCATGATCTATGAAGTACCGGATGCGACGGATGCCACCTGTGCCAATATGTTAACGAGCTACCATTATTTGCGTGGCTTGGAAATTAAGACGCTGGAACATCAGGGGGCTGATCATGACTAAAGTGGTAGTACACGTAGATGAGGTCGCAAAAGTGTCGATGGCGTTTAGCAACGTCCAAAATCTTTTGACCGCAGCGCCAACGAGTGAAATCGTCATAGTCGTTAATGGCCCAGCTGTCACAACCTTGACTTTGAAGAGCTGGGAAGATTTTATGACTGCTTGTCCACAAGTTGAGGTCGATGCCTGCCAAAATGCGTTGACTAGTCAACAGGTACCAATTACTGAACTAGCAACAGGGGTACAGGTCGTTCCAGCTGGTGTTGTACGAATTGTATCGTTGGAAAGCCAAGGCTTTGTTTATTTACGGCCGTAAATGTGGCTGGTCTAGTAGACATTCGTTACATTAATGTGAATGATAATTCTAAGAAACTGTTCTTTGTAACGGTTTCTTTTTTATTTGGAATGAGCAATAACGCTGAGTTTAGTAGACAAAAAACGTGATTGATAACTCTCGAATAGGAGAGTCTCAATCACGCTTTTGAGTTATGCTAGTCTTCGTCTGGGAAGTTAGCGGCTTCGTACACTTCTGAAACGTCGTCGTTATCTTCAAGTTCTTCTAACATGTGTTGTAATTTTTCAGCCTTGTCAGCTGGGACATCAGTCAAGGTGTCAGGGATCATGGTTAACTCAGCCGTAGCTAAAGTGTAACCCTTTGCTTGTAGCGCATCCCGAACTTGAGCTAATTGCTTAGGATCAGTATAGATTTCGAAGGCTTCATCGCTAGATTGCAAATCATCGCCACCGGCATCTAAGACATCCATCATCATGGTGTCTTCATCTGTATCCATATCATCGGTCCGTTCGATGACGATGTAACCTTTACGATCAAACATGTAGCTGACCGCACCAGTCGCAGCCAACGCACCACCGTGATGGGTGAAGGCTGACCGAACTGCGGCAGCGGTCCGGTTCTTGTTGTCAGTCAATGCGTGAACCAGAACAGCGATACCACCGGGGCCGTAGCCTTCGTAGGTAACTTCTTCGTAGTTCGCGGCACCGGAGCCACTACCTTTATCGACTGCCCGTTTGATGTTATCTTTAGGCATGTTGGCAGCTTTAGCCTTATCCATGATCAAACGCAGATTTGAGTTTGAATCTGGATCAGGACCCCCGGCTTTTACAGCCATATATAATTCACGTGAAATCTTTTGGAAGATTTTCCCACGTTTTGCATCCTGAGCATTTTTACGGCCTTGGATATTATGCCATTTTGAATGTCCTGACATGTGTGACTCCTTCTTTCTTTATTTATCAAATTTATGTTTAAACATACGGTTAGTATCATATCAAATTACTTGTGAAATTTCAAGGCCTAGCCCCAGCATGGCGGCCTGAATGACCATTTATGGGTTGAGAGGACAATTGGTACTTCCAGAAAGCCAATTTGCCGCGTGAAACAAGCACGTCATTCAGGTTTTCATTAAGTCGTGGCAGTAACCCTGTCTGTTGCCATAATTTTAATATTTTATGATAAATTTCTCGAATACTGGTGCTAACGAGAGTGGTTTGCTAAAATTAGGCTAGCAAGTTCTCGAAGGGACGAATCAGAATGAATAAAGTAACGATTTTAGGTAGTTTAAATGTTGACACGATTCTACGTGTGAAACGCTTCCCTAAACCAGGTGAAACATTACCATTGAGCGGTAAAAGTGTGGCTGGTGGTGGTAAGGGGGCTAATCAAGCGATTGCGGCAGCGCGGGCAGGTGCTCACACCACTTTTATTGGCAAGGTCGGCCAAGATCAGGAAGGCGACTTCATGGTCAAACAATTGACCGATAGCGGCGTTGCGGCCCAATTTGTCCAACACAGTAGTGAAGCCAATACCGGTTCGGCCGTGATTATGTTAGACAGTAGTAGCGAAAACCGCATTTTGATCGACGGAGGGACGAATCAACTAGTCACCGCGGCGGATGTGGATTTAGCTCAAACAGTGATTGCAGCGAGCGACTTCTTAATTGCACAATTTGAAACGCCAATCGCGGCAACGATGCGAGGCTTTGAATTGGCGCACGCTGCAAATCAACGGACCATTTTGAATCCGGCCCCAGCAACACATGATGTGCCAGCGAAGTTGTTAAGTTTGACTGATTTGATTGTGCCAAATGAAACGGAAACGGAAACTTTAACTGGCGTGCCGGTCACGGATGAACATTCGATGATCAAAGCGGCCGCAGTCTTTCAGCAGTTAGGGGTGGCTAATGTCATCATCACGGTTGGAAGCAAGGGCGCTTTTTGGCAACGAGGCCAAGCACATGGGTTTGTGCCGGCGTATAAAGTGAATGCTGTTGACACAACTGCTGCTGGGGACACCTTTATTGGTGCCTTGAGCTCGGTGTTACGGCCTGACTTTAGTAATTTGGCTGCCGCGGTTCGATTTGCTAACCGCGCCTCATCATTAGCTGTACAAAAGTTAGGGGCACAACCTTCAATTCCAACACGAGCAGCGATTTTGGCTGCCGAACGTGCCTAGACGACGTAATTAAACCTTAAAATAATCAGCGACTGAGTTAATTTAACGATTAACTTGGCCGCTTTTTTTGACCGGCTTTGCGGAACTGGTTGTTGAAAGGAGGATGAGAAATTGTCAGTTGAAACGCAATTAAGTACCATCATTCAGGCCGCAGTTGACCAGCAAGCCAGCGATATCTACTGGCTGCCGACTGCGAACGAGTACCAAATCTTGTTACAAGCGGCTGGTGAATTACAGACGTTGATGACCCTAGAAGCCGTGGCGGCTCAGCAGTTGATCAATCATATAAAATATCGCAGTAACATGGCGATCAGTGATCATCGTCGGCCACAGTTGGGTGCTATGTCCGTCGTGATTGCCGAAGAAATGTTGAATCTGCGAATCTCAGCCGTGGGGGATTTCTTGGGACGGGAATCTTTAGTGGTCCGCTTATTGTACCAATCGCGTCAGGCCGCGTTGCAGTATTTGATCCCATCGCAACGTGTGCAGCTGCAAAATCTGATGCAGGAAACTGGACTGATCCTATTTTCAGGGCCGATGGGCGCAGGGAAAACCTCGACGATGTACGATTTGGTCCGTCAGATGGGTCGTCAACAGGTCGTGATGACGATTGAAGATCCCGTCGAAATTTATGAGCCTAAGTTTTTACAGTTACAAGTGAATGCCGCAGCGCAGATGACTTATCATGACTTGTTAAAAGTGGGTTTGCGACATCATCCAGAAATTTTCATTATTGGTGAAATTCGTGATGCGGAAACGGCCCAAATTGCCGTACAGGCTGCGTTAAGTGGTCACTTGGTCCTAAGCACGATTCACGCGCGTGGGGTTTATGGGGTGGTGCCACGATTACAGCAGTTGGGAATTGATGTTGAAACTTTGCGCCAAGCACTGACGGCTGCTAGTTATCAGCGGCTACTCCCGTTAGCCACCGGGGGACAAGCGGCCTACTTTGATCTCATCACAACCAAACAACCCCTCCAAGCAGCAGATCCAGCACAAATGATGACCACAGAATGGGGGCGACAACTTGAAGGACAGCAGGCGTTGGGACGCATCACTAAGCAAACTCTGGCGCGGTACCGCGGTCACTAAACGGTTAACGATCCGCACACAAGCAACCTTATTTGAAACGTTGGCAGATCTAATTGATAATGGATTTTCATTGCGCGATGCAATGCGTTTTATTGTGGATATTCATGGTCAAGAGTTTAAGCCGCTCACGCCGGTGATGCAACAACTGCAGGCAGGAGTGGGATTGGCGACTGCCTTACAAGCGTATATTGCGGTCGACTTATACTATCAGCTACTGATTGCTGAACAACATGGCGCATTGACGACAACGTTGAAACAAGCGGGTCAGTTGATGCGAACGAAGGCTACGCAACAACAACAAATTAAACGATTATTACAGTATCCACTCGTCTTATTGGCGCTATTAATTGGCACGCTGGTGCTCGTTAAAACGGCAATTTTACCGAACTTTGGGGCAGCAGCGACCGCGCCAGCACAAGTTGTTTTATGGGAACTATTGCTGGGTAGTGTCACGATTGTTTGCATCCTAGGGACACTGATTGTGGGGGGACATTTAAAACGCTTGCCGACACGTGAACGTTATCTGTGGTTGGCGCGCGTCCCCATCGTGGGCGCCTTGATTCGCACTTACTGTGGCTACTATTTAACGTTGAATGCGGGAATGTTATTGGCTGGCGGTCTTGAGTTGCGGGGGATCTGCGAGGTAAGCAGTCATTTTAAAGCGCAGTCCTTATTGCAACAGCAGGGGCATTTTGTGGAACGCTCGTTATTAGCTGGCCAATCCCTCGGTAAGATTATTAAAGCCGATCGTTTGTTGCCGGATGAATTAAGCCTATTAGTCGGAAAGGAAAGTCCGACTGAACAGCTGAGTCAAGAAATGATTTATTTTGCCATGGTGCAATATCAGCGACTTGTTCGCGAGTTAAACCGGTTGATCAGTTGGATTCAACCCCTGATGTTCATGGTGATCGCAATGGTCATTGTGGGCACCTATCTAAACATTTTGTTGCCAATGTATCAGTCGATGGGAGACATTTTAAAATGAAACGATTTAAACGACTCATGCTCAAAACAGCGGCCCCACGTAAAGGGTTTACTTTAATTGAAATGGTCATCGTACTAGCGATTATTGCCTTGTTAATGCTGATTGTCGTGCCAAATTTGAATGCACAACGTGAAAAAGCTGGGCAGAAGCAACAGGAAGCTTTACAGGAGGTGGTTTATAACCAAGCTGAGATGTACTTGAATGATCATCCCGAGGCCAAAGGAAAGGTCGATATTAAGACCCTAAAAGAGGCGAAATATTTAAATGAGAAGCAGGCAAATCAAGCAGTGAACTTCGATACGAGCCGTCCGGAAGCCAATGGTAACACGAATGCCACACAAGGTTAGTTCAGGGTTTACTTTGATTGAAACCGTAATCACCCTAGGATTGTTGACCTCATTGTTGGTCGTGGCGGTTGCGAGGTTTCCGCAACAAACGCCGCAGTTTAATAACGAGACTGCCTTCTGGGATCAATTTCAAACGTTGTGGCAGGAACGGGTGTTTATCGCCAGTGCCAAGGACTATCAGCAAATGGTCTGGTTTGATCGCGATGCAGTCCGTTTTGTGCCGCTCAGTCCTGAAGATCATTTGAAGGCGGTGACTTTGCGGTTACCTAAAACATTACACAAAGTCAGTGGGACGCCCAGCACTAAGATCATGAAAAATGGACACCCTAAGTTGGCCGCGGTTTACTATCGATCAACCTTAGAGCCACATAACCTGACGAAACTATCTGTCAAGATGGGATGGGGAGCGTATTCAGTTGACCAAATATCAGGATAGGCGGCGCCATCACGGTTTTATCCTAGCAGAGACCGTTTTAGCATTAGCGATATTAGTGACCGGCGTCAGTCTTAGCTTAGGTCTGGAGACTTTGATGATACGACAAGAGCGTCGCCAAGTGCAACGGATCAAACAGGCTCGCTATGATTACGAACGCGTTCGCTTAGCGCAATTTGACTTGCGTCCGCTGGCGACGGGTGCGTAGGCGGGCAGGATTTACCTTAATTGAAGTCGTCCTAGCATTAAGTGTGTTATTGATCGTTGGCAAAGTGATGCTACGTGGTCAGCGCCAATTATTGGTGGCTACGCATCGCCCGATTCCCGCAATTCAATGGTATCTGATGCTGCATGAACTGGAGAATCCAGCGCATCAATTTCGAGTGGAAAAGTTTAGCGAACGTGGGGTCAAATTAAGGGCGGGTGATGATCGCTGGTATGTTTTGTTATGGGAGCCGGCACCAAATCAACGTCTCATATTATTACCAAATGGGCACAATCGCGGTCGCATTGAGCTAATGAGCCACGTGGCCAGTTTTAGTTTCAATGCAGATCAACAGTTAAGAATCACGATCAGCAGTGGGGAAGTTTTCAAAGCTAGATTATTGTTAGGAAAGGTGGCACCATCACCATGAAAACGCACCGGGGTAGCATTTTATTGTCGGTGTTGGCCTTTCTCATGATTTTTGGGGCGTTTGAAAGCTTTCGCTACCATGAATTTGCGCAACGCCAAGCCATTTATCGCGAAATGTTGGTGGAATACCGAAAGTCACCAGCCAAACAACCTGTTCAAAATCACACAAACTCTAACAAATCACCAGTGGGAGGGACGACTAGTGACGGACTAGATCGGCAGCACGGCACAATTTCGAAATTGGGATCTTAAAGCGGATTCATGGGGTTCCAGCTTGAACTCCTTTCTAAAAATCGGTAAGATGGGGAAGGATTCAAGAATTTTCGAAGAGGTGAGCATTCTGGCACAAGCAGAAACTGAAACATTATTTAAAGTCTTAGACCAATCAGTCACTATTTTAATGCAACAATTATCGGTTAGTTACGTCGATGCCTTGATCGAAACTGGTGATAATTTACTCGCTCAGACTGTTCAAGTTGAGGACGGGCAACCGGATCAAGCTAGTGTGGCTAAGCTGACCGACTTATATCAGTCCGTCACATTAAGTCAGTATGACGCTGAAACCATTCGGCGTGCCTTACAGTTAGCATTACTCAAAGCGATTCATAACGATCGTGTTGATCCAAATCATCAAATGACGCCGGATTCAATCGGGTTGTTGACCGCTTATCTGATTGCTAAGCTGATTGGACCCAACGACCAGCTCTCAATTTTAGATATCGCGGTCGGTACCGGTAATTTGTTGACGACCGTCATGAATCAGTTACAACCGACGCGTCAAGCAAAAATCCAAGGGTACGGGGTTGACAACGATGATAATCAATTAGCGATTGCGGCGATGAGCATGGATCTACAACAATCGTCGGTTGAGCTATTTCACCAAGATGCCATTGATCCGTTGGTGATGCCTAAGGTCACGATTGCCATTGGTGATTTGCCAGTGGGTTACTATCCGTTAGATGAGCGTGCACAGGCGTTCAAGACTAGCGCAACGAATGGCCATTCCTATGTACACCATTTATTGATGGAACAAGCCATGTCACAATTACAACCTGGTGGCTGGGGCGTGTTCCTGGTTCCGACAAATATTTTCCAATCACAGGAAGCACAAGGCTTGCTCAAATGGATGAGTTCGTCAGCGTATTTGCAAGGATTGTTGAACTTGCCAACGAATTTATTCTTAGATGAGAAATCTCGTAAGTCTGTCGTCGTGTTACAAAAACATGGTGCTAAGGCGCAACAAGCGGGTAAAGTTTTGTTAGGCGAGTTCCCATCTTTTGAAGATACGCGAGCTTTCGAAGCTTTCACAGCGCAGATTGATGCGTGGGTTGGTCAAAATATTATTCGCTAGGAGTGAGTCTTGATGGGGAAGACGATTGCTATTAATGCTGGCAGTTCGACCTTAAAGTTTAAATTATTTGAAATGCCACAAGAACGGGTGATTGCCAGCGGGGCGATCGAACGCATTGGTTTCGAGTCGTCGCCCGTACACATTCGTTATGGTCTGGATCACAAATATCGTGAAACGGAGTCCGTGCCTGATCATCTGACGGCGGTCAACATTATCTTGGATGAGTTGATCAAGTTGCATATTATCGCGACTTATGATGAGATTACCGGTGTCGGTCATCGGGTCGTCGCTGGTGGCGAAATTTTTAAAGATTCCGTGTTGATCACCGATAAAGTGTTGACCCAAATTGACAGTTTGGCTGAATATGCGCCGTTGCATAATCCGGCTAATGCGGTTGGTATTCGCGCGTTCAAGCGGGTCTTGCCAGACGTGCCAGCGGTGGCCGTTTTTGACACGTCCTTTCATACAAGTATGCCGCCGGTTAATTACTTATATTCATTACCATATGCGTATTATGAAAAATATGGGGCGCGGAAATTCGGCGCACATGGAACGAGTCATCGTTACGTTGCCGGTCGTGCAGCGAAGTTAATGGGGCGACCCTTAACAGCGTTGCGACTGATCACGTTGCATCTTGGCGCGGGTAGTTCGATTACGGCGATTAAAAATGGGCAAAGCCTGGATACGTCCATGGGATTCACGCCTTTGGCTGGGATTACAATGGCGACGCGTTCAGGTGATTTAGATCCGT
The DNA here is from genome assembly GCF_031085375.1 of Lactiplantibacillus brownii. Classification (NCBI taxonomy): domain Bacteria; kingdom Bacillati; phylum Bacillota; class Bacilli; order Lactobacillales; family Lactobacillaceae; genus Lactiplantibacillus; species Lactiplantibacillus brownii. The sequence continues at coordinate 1,826,664 of NZ_JAVCWF010000001.1, read as the reverse complement.
CATTGATGGCGTTTCTCATGAAAAAATTGGACTTGAAAGATCCAGATGACATGTTGAAAATCTTAAATACGCAATCTGGTTTGCTGGGAATTGCGGGTTCCGCTGACATGGCCGAGCTCGAAGCGCGCTGTGATTATGATAAAATGGCTAAACTTGCCATTGATATCTTCGTCAATCGCATTGTGAAGTATATCGGGGCCTATTTGGCTGAAATGCAAGGCGCTGATGCAATCGTGATTACAGCTGGTATCGGTGAACGTGATGCGAAAATGCGGCAACGAATTGCAGAAAGGTTAAGTTATTTTGGGGTCGCGATTGATCCGCATAAGAACCAAGTGAGTGGGGTCGAACGGGATTTGAGCACAGCGGATGCGAAGATCCGGACGATTTTGATTCCAACGGATGAAGAATTGATGATTGCACGGGATGTTGAACGCGTGGGTCATCCTAAAAATTGAGTAGATTAGCGAGTCTAAGTGCCTTTAGGCTCGTTTTTTGGTGACTACACATGAAATATATTCACCTTATCTTGTCTTAGCTTCACGTCATTCATGCAAATTGGTTTGTAAACTGTCAGAATAAGGATCTGTCAGTGATTGCGTCAGCACCGGCCTAAAGAAAGTTGATAGGCACGGCATTTAGCCTGATTAAGTGTTTACTGGCATAGACCAATCAACGTGAAAACGGAAGCGTGCCCTTTTGAATGCCATCTGGTTGACCCGTATAATGATGGACAAGGGGAGTGCTGATATGACGAAAGCAAGTCAACAACCGGAGAAAGCCCAACTTTCTCGCGGATTAAAAAGTCGCCACGTGCAATTAATTGCAATCGGCGGCACGATTGGGACCGGACTGTTCTTAGGTGCCGGCCAATCCATCCACTTAGCCGGGCCATCCATCTTAATTGCGTATTTGGTGACCGGGCTCGTTTGTTTCTTATTGATGCGCGCATTAGGCGAATTATTATTATCGGATCTAAATACGCATTCTTATATTGATTTTATTAAACAATATCTCGGTGAACGGACCGGATTCGTGGCCGGTTGGACGTATTGGGTCTGCTGGATCACGATTGCGATGGCTGAAATCACGGCCGCTGGGGAATACATGCAGTTCTGGTTCCCAAAATTACCACAATGGATTCCGGGCTTTGTGATCTTGATCTTGTTACTAGGTTTAAATTCAGTGAACGTCTCAGCCTTTGGGGAGACTGAATTCTGGTTTGCCATCATTAAAATTACCGCAATCGTTGCGTTGATTTTGGCTGGGATCGCCATGGTGGTCTTTAGTGTTAAGACGCCAGTTGGGCATGCCAGTTTAACTAACTTAGTCAATTATGGCGGTTTTTTACCGCATGGCATGAAAGGTTTTGTTCTATCGTTTCAAATGGTGTTGTTTAGTTTTATTGGGATCGAAATGGTTGGGATGACGGCTTCCGAAACGGAAGACCCTAAAACGGTCATTCCTCGGGCCATTGATAATATTCCCATTCGAATCATCTTGTTTTATGTCGGGTCATTGTTCTTCCTGATGTGCATGTATCCTTGGCGATATTTCTCGGCGGCACACAGTCCATTCGTGCAGGTCTTTACGAACCTTGGGATTTCGTCAGCGGCTGCCATTATCAATTTTGTTGTGTTGACGGCGGCAGCTTCATCCTGTAACTCAGCGCTATTTAGTACCGGACGGATGTTATTTTCGTTGACGTATGATGGCAAGGGAAAGTTTGCCAAGCACATGGGCCAACTTTCAACGAGCCAAGTGCCACGTAATGCGCTCCGGTTTTCAACGTTGATCATCGGCCTAGCCGTATTGCTGAACTTGTTTATGCCAGGGAAAGTTTTCTCACTGATTGCCAGTGTTTCGACCACTTGTTTCATCTTTATTTGGGGAGCAATCGTGTTGGCCCACTTGGCTTATCGGAAAAAAGTCGGTCGCCACAAGTCTAAACGTTTTCGGATGCCGTTTTTCCCATTTTCAGATTATCTGATTTTAGCGTTTTTAGCTTTCATCATGGTCGTCCTTTGTTTGAAAACTGAGACCCTGATTGCGTTAGGCGCATCCTTGATTTGGTTAGTCGTCTTATATGTGATTAAAGTTGTGAATGAACGTGTTCATGAAAATGAAAATTAGCATTAGCGTCTGGCGTGAGTGATTAAACGTCGGACGCTTTTTTGGTACTCAGAACTTAAAACCGTTCTGGTGCGGTATCTTGTCCTAAGCGGTACAATTAAACTTAACGTGACTAATTTCGAAAGCGGGGGAACTGTATGCAATACTTTACTTCAGACACGCATTTTTATCATGCGGACTTATTAGGACAAAATGATTTTGCACCGCGGCTGTTTCCAGACGTGGAGACGATGAATCAAGCGATTATTGACCATTGGAATGCGCGCGTCACTGATCAAGATACGGTTTATCATCTTGGGGATGTGGCCTTATATTTCACACGACCAGCTAAATTGTCTTATGAACGCGTGTTAGCCATTTTGACACAATGTCATGGTAAAATTATTTTCGTTAAAGGAAATCATGATTCGCGGGCATTTTTCAAATATTTGGCAGCTCACGATCCACAACTGAATGGTGGCCCTAAATTTGAATTTCATGATGTTGGCGTCTTGATCAAATATGATCATCGACAGTATTATATGACGCACTATCCAATGATGATGGGGATCGTGAAGCAGATTATCAACTTGCACGGTCATATTCATCACTATTCGGTCAACATTAAAGAGGATATCAATGTTGGGGTGGATACGCCGGAAACGGCCTATTTGGATCATAAAGTCCCATTTGGTGCCCCATTTTCACTCGCAGAAATTGAGCAAATGGTGACAGGAAAAGCGGCTGATTTTGCCAAGCGTCAATAAGTCGGCTTGACCGGTTTCAGGGAATGCTTTAGGATTAACGAAGATAATTATTGTGAGGCGACGACCATGAGTGAACAGATCACGATTTTGCACACGAATGATTTACATTCGCATTTTGAAAATTGGCCACGGATTCGGCGTTATTTAGCTGATCAGCGCCAATTTCATCAAGGTGCCGGTCAAACCGTTCTCACGGTCGACCTAGGAGACGCCGTCGATCGTGCCCATCCGTTGTCAGAAGCCACTCGTGGACGGGCAAATGTTCAATTATTGAATCAAGTGGGTTATGACGCCGTGACGATTGGAAACAATGAAGGCTTGGGATTGACTCATGCCGAATTGGACCAACTTTATCAGCAGGCTAATTTTGACGTGGTCTTGGATAATCTCACGGATACTCAGAGTGGCACCCAACCGCAATGGGCCAAGCCGGCTAAATTAGTGACGACGGCAGGTGGGACTCGAATTTTATTGTTAGCATTTACGGCGCCCTTTACGCTGACTTATCCCTTAAATGGCTGGACCCCCGCGAGTGTGAAAGTCCGATTACCACAATTAATGGCGGCCTATGCGGGTCAATATGATGTGCTAATTGTGATGTCACATTTAGGCATCAATGTAGATCGTTGGCTAGCTAAACACTATCCGGGCATTGATGTGATCATCGGTAGTCATACGCATCATTTATTGGTGAATGGTGAAATGGATCACGGGGTGCTGGTGGCTGCGGCCGGTAAATATGGTGAACATGTGGGTCAGATCAATCTGACCATCAACGCTGCGCATCATGTTTGTCAGCAGCAGGCTCAAACCGTTGCGACCAAGACGTTACCAGTCATGGCGACGGATGCCAGTGAGATTGCGGCTTGGCAACAAAAAGGTGAACAGCTGTTATCACAACAAGTGATTGCGACGGTTCCACAACAACTGCAACCACATTGGCATCATGCCAGTGCCTTGACTGCGCTGGGATTAAAAGCCATCACGAGTTATGCTGGCACTGATTTAGGGATGCTTAACGGTGGGCTATTTATGCGTGATCTACCAGCGGGTGACGTCAATTTGAATGACATGCATACCATGTTGCCACACGCCATGCATGTCATTCGGGTCACGTTGACTGGTCAAGACCTCTGGCGACTCATTTATGAAATGGAATTAGCACGACCATTTTTAAACAAATTTCAGATTCATGGCATGGGGTTCCGCGGCCAAATTTTTGGTTATATTCAATACCAGGGATTGCAATGGCGAGCAGAAACCCACACGTTGTTAGTAAATGATGCGCCGGTTGTCCCAACTGCCACGTATCAAATCGCGTTATTAGATCATCATTTGTTTATACCATTTTTCCCAACCCTAAATATTAGTGGTCAAACGGAAATCTTATTTAAAGAATTTTTACGGACCGTGGTCGGTGATTATTTGGCCACGCAGTTCCCACATCAAGAATAGAAAGGTGGTGTCGATTTGAATCGCGATCACATCGATGAATTGGCCGCACAGCAGGCCGAACGACGTCAGAGCTTATATCAAGGTGTCCGCACGGATAAGACCCATATTGAAGTGAACAAACATCCGTTTGAGATTGTTTTGGACTATCATGAAGGCTTTGATTTAGATAAATTTACAGAGCGATACAGCACGATTCTCAACAAGTACGACTATTTAGTTGGCGATTGGGGATTTGAACAGCTGCGGTTGAAGGGCTTTTTTAAGGATGATACCAAGGATGTTCAGCGCTCTCAGACGATTGGAACGGTGCAGGATTATTTATATGAATATTGTAATTTTGGTTGCGCCTATTTCATTTTAAAGAACGAACGCGTTATTAAGCCGAAAAAGACTAGTCATGCGCGCAAGGATGACCGGCGCGGCAAGCGGACTAATGGGAATAGTAATAATAATACGACCCAATCTCGTAGTCGGAGCAATCGAAACAGTAGCAAGCTGAAGCAACGTCGACGCAACAAACCGTTTACAACGAAACATAAAGCGGCGCCGTTTAGTGAAAAAAAGCAGCAACCGGCAAAAGTAAACGCTGGTAGTGGCCATCAAGCTCGAACGAGTAAACCAGCGAATGGTAAACGGCATTTTACGATTCGCCAGAAGTAGAGAGGATTTTGAGAGTGAGTAAATACAAGGGATATTTAATTGATTTAGATGGGACTGTTTATCGTGGGAGTGAACGCATTCCAGCTGCTAAACGGTTTATTGAACGGTTACAAGCGACGGAGACCGACTTTTTGTTAGTCACGAATAACACCACCAAGTCACCAGAAGATGTTGCAGAAAATTTGGCTCATAACCATGATATTCATGTTAGTCCGGCGAATGTCTATACCGCCGCACTTGCAACGGCTGATTATGTCAATGACTTGGCTGGTCATGGCGAGAAGACCATGTATGTGATTGGTGAACTCGGTTTAAAGGGTGCGATGCTCGAAAAAGGGTTTCAATTTGAAGAGAAGGCCCCACGTTATGTCATTGTTGGTTTAGACTATGACGTGACTTACCATAAATTTGAACTAGCGACCTTGGCTATCAAGCGTGGCGCTAAATTTATCGGGACCAATGCCGATACGAATCTACCTAATGAACGTGGCTTAGTGCCTGGTGCTGGTTCAGTGATCGCGATGGTTGAACGTGCGACACAGCAACGCGCCACTTATGTTGGCAAGCCAGAAACGATTATTATGCAAAAGGCGGTCGATCGTATTGGTTTGGACAAGCGCGATTGTGTCATGGTCGGTGATAACTATATGACCGATATTTCAGCAGCAATTAACTTTGATATGGATTCATTATTGGTTTACACCGGGGTTTCTACGCCTGAATTGGTTGCGAAGCAGTCTGTTAAGCCGACAAATGAAGTCAATTCATTGGACGAATGGGACTTAGAAAATGGCGTGGCTAAATAAAGGTAAAAATTGGTTACAGTGGCTGGGACTCTATTTGTGGTTAGTCAGTGGGACGATCATTCTCACGATTAATGCGAGCTGGTTATACTATTTTAATGCACGTTGGCAGCAACTGGGCCATTTGGTGAACCTATCTACCGGCCGGTTAATGACCAATTATTTTCAGTTGCTGGCTTATCTGAATTTTCCGTGGGTCAGCCGGCTCAAGATGGCCGATTTTACGGACTCCACGAGTGCTTTGATTCACTTTGCGGATGTCAAAAATCTGTTTTTACTGGACTATGCGGTATTTATCGTGACTTGTGTGACGACCTATTATTTGTGGCGTCGGCTTAAACGCGACCAGCAACTTTGGCGTTTTGTGTTGCCAATGCAGACGGCACTCTGGGTACCACCGTTAATCGCCGCGGCAATGGCGGTAAACTTTGATCAGTTTTTTGTGTTCTTCCATAAGGTCTTATTCCGCAATTCGGATTGGCTATTTGACCCATTATTTGATCGCATCATTATCGTATTGCCGGATACCTTCTTTTTACAGTGTTTTGTCTTGGCTTTTGTGATCTTAGAGTGGTCGTTTGCCTACTATCTGTCTGTGGGTAAACAAGCCTTGAAACAATTAAACTAATCCAAACTAAAAAAGCACGTCATCTTTTTACGGATGAGGTGCTTTTAGTTTAGACTAATCTTCGCTTTCGGGTGCGTGTGAGAAGCGCGCTTTCATCGCCGAAAAGACAGCGGGAATTAATGAAACCACGATAATGCCCAGTACGACTAATGAAAAATGTTCTTTGACGAACGGAATGTTACCGAAGAAGTAACCGCCGCCGCAACAGAGGGCGACCCAGAGAAGACAACCAATGACGTTATAGCGGATGAATTGACGATAGGCCATGCGACTGCTAGCAGCAACGAAGGGGACAAAGGTTCGGATAATTGGCATGAAACGCGCAATCGTGACCGTGATGCCACCATGTTTTTCGAAGAACTTTTCAGACTTCGCAAGTTGTTTTTGATTGATGAGCCGACCGAACCACGAAGTTCGCGTCAACGCTTCTCCAAGCGAATGCCCAATTAAAAAGTTTAATGAGTCACCGGCAAGTGCCGCAACTAAGAATAACAACACAAAGGACCAGATGTGCAAGCCGTATGTCGGGTTGGCTGCAAGCGCGCAAGCGGCAAATAGCAGCGAATCACCTGGTAAGAATGGTAAGATCACCGCACCAGTTTCAATGAAGATGATGGCGAAAAGGATTAAGTAAGTCCAAATCCCAAAACTGTTGACGATTGTGACCAAGTGTTGATCAATATGGAGCACGAAATCAACTAAAAAGCTCATGGTTACCTCCAAAGTATATTTATAAATATTTCTGATATAGCATACCAGATAACCGTGGTAAATACTATTGTTGACGCATAATCCTGGCCAAAACCTTAAACATTTTAGTGAAGTTTACTAGCAATTAGGGAGATTCTCTTGTATCATCAAGGTATTCTAATAGGAAAACGGGTGATATTGTGGCATTTCCACAACTAGATTTATCACAGGTCGAAGGACCTAAGGCAACCATTAAAACCAATTATGGTGATATCAAGGTACAACTATTCCCTAAGCAAGCACCTAAGAGTGTTGAAAACTTTGTTGGTTTGGCGAAAAAGGGTTACTATGATGGCATTATTTTTCATCGGGTCATTCCTGATTTCATGATTCAAGGTGGCGATCCAACGGGGACTGGCATGGGTGGTGAAAGCCTGTGGGGTAACCAATTTGAAGATGAGTTCTCATCAGAAGTCTTCAATATGCGTGGGGCGTTATCAATGGCGAATGCTGGACCAAATACCAATGGCAGTCAATTTTTCATTGTTCAAAAGCCACAGTTAGATCCTGGCATGGCTGATCAGATGAAGCAAGCTGGTTATCCAGAAGAAGTGGTGACTGCTTATGGTAATGGTGGGACACCGTGGTTAGATTTCCGCCACACAGTGTTTGGTGCAGTTAGTGATGGCATGGCTGTTGTTGATGATATTGCTGCAGTTGCGACTGCTGGACAAGATAAACCAGTCAAAGATGTCGTGATTCAAACAATTACCATTGAAGATTAATCATTATATAGAAGAAGTCGTCATTTTGGGGACTCCTTTTTTTGTTGTCAATTTTGAATTCATCACGTTTCAGGTTATAATATTTGAAATTAGTGATTTATATCGAGACAGCGAAAATTAAGAAAGGGTGAGTTGATGAGTAATTATCGAATTGGCATGCAAGTACATGGTCACGTGACTGGCATTCAACCATATGGTGCTTTTGTCACTTTGGATGCCGATCATCAGGGATTGATTCATATCTCCGAATGTCACGAAGGCTATGTGAAGAGTATCAGTGATTATTTGAAAGTTGGTCAAGCCGTTGATGTCGTTATTTTAGACATTGACGAGTACACTGGAAAAATCAGCTTATCACTACGCTGTGTCGAAAGCCGACCACAGCATACGACTAGTGATCTAGAGATCTATAAAACTTTTCGACATAAACATTTTTGGACGAATCGGCATGTCCATGCTGGCTTTGATCCGATTGCTAAGAATTTGGACGGTTGGATCGATGATTCATTGAATCGTTTAAAGGAAGAGGCACATTCATGACTAAACGGGTTGCAGGAACGATTATTAATCCAGAAGATGCAGGAACGAGTTTCTTGGTCAAACAAGTTGAGGGTCAATTTAAGTTTTACAATTTTCCAGTCTTAGCCAATCAAACGCCACTGTCGTCGATTTTATGGAAACTGCGTCATGAGGTTGGCATCGATGTCGATCAACTGCGGCTATATGATTCAGTTGTTGCTCAGAGTGGTCAAGAAAACATTTCACTATTTGTTTTTAATCACTTAAAGATTGATGCAACGATTCGTGAGGCCTGCCGTCAGCAAGGCTTAGTCTTTGTACCAGCGCGTAAACTACATGGCTTATTTGAGAGTGTAAAGGTCAATACGATCCCATCATTTGAAAATTTATCGAAATAAATTCAAATAAAGGGTTGACCTGCATACTAATTCTTGATAATATATATCTTGTCGCTGCGAGAGATAGTTGTCAAACAGCTTCCCGACGACGTTTCAACCGCATAAGTCAAAATGATTTTAATTGTATAAATATTCAGCTTCTTAAAAAAAGTTGTTGACACTTAAAAGATGTGATGATATTATGTAATAGTTGCGTTGAGGTAATCAACCAACAAATTAGACCTTTGAAAACTGAACAAAGTTTCGACAAATCAAATGTGTAGGGTCTAGCAATCCTTGTGATTGTTAGCAAAACATTTGCGAAGTCAATTCGTGAAAACAATTAATAAATTTGAACCAACTTTTTAAATGAGCTTTTTTAGAACTCATCATTAATTTGAGAGTTTGATCCTGGCTCAGGACGAACGCTGGCGGCGTGCCTAATACATGCAAGTCGAACGAACTCTGGTAATGATTGGTACTTGTATCATGATTTACATTTGAGTGAGTGGCGAACTGGTGAGTAACACGTGGGAAACCTGCCCAGAAGTGGGGGATAACACCTGGAAACAGATGCTAATACCGCATAACAACTCGGACCGCATGGTCTGAGTTTGAAAGATGGCTTCGGCTATCACTTTTGGATGGTCCCGCGGCGTATTAGCTAGATGGTGGGGTAACGGCTCACCATGGCAATGATACGTAGCCGACCTGAGAGGGTAATCGGCCACATTGGGACTGAGACACGGCCCAAACTCCTACGGGAGGCAGCAGTAGGGAATCTTCCACAATGGACGAAAGTCTGATGGAGCAACGCCGCGTGAGTGAAGAAGGGTTTCGGCTCGTAAAACTCTGTTGTTAAAGAAGAACATATCTGAGAGTAACTGTTCAGGTATTGACGGTATTTAACCAGAAAGCCACGGCTAACTACGTGCCAGCAGCCGCGGTAATACGTAGGTGGCAAGCGTTGTCCGGATTTATTGGGCGTAAAGCGAGCGCAGGCGGTTTTTTAAGTCTGATGTGAAAGCCTTCGGCTTAACCGAAGAAGTGCATCGGAAACTGGGAAACTTGAGTGCAGAAGAGGACAGTGGAACTCCATGTGTAGCGGTGAAATGCGTAGATATATGGAAGAACACCAGTGGCGAAGGCGGCTGTCTGGTCTGTAACTGACGCTGAGGCTCGAAAGTATGGGTAGCAAACAGGATTAGATACCCTGGTAGTCCATACCGTAAACGATGAATGCTAAGTGTTGGAGGGTTTCCGCCCTTCAGTGCTGCAGCTAACGCATTAAGCATTCCGCCTGGGGAGTACGGCCGCAAGGCTGAAACTCAAAGGAATTGACGGGGGCCCGCACAAGCGGTGGAGCATGTGGTTTAATTCGAAGCTACGCGAAGAACCTTACCAGGTCTTGACATACTATGCAAATCTAAGAGATTAGACGTTCCCTTCGGGGACATGGATACAGGTGGTGCATGGTTGTCGTCAGCTCGTGTCGTGAGATGTTGGGTTAAGTCCCGCAACGAGCGCAACCCTTATTATCAGTTGCCAGCATTAAGTTGGGCACTCTGGTGAGACTGCCGGTGACAAACCGGAGGAAGGTGGGGATGACGTCAAATCATCATGCCCCTTATGACCTGGGCTACACACGTGCTACAATGGATGGTACAACGAGTTGCGAACTCGCGAGAGTAAGCTAATCTCTTAAAGCCATTCTCAGTTCGGATTGTAGGCTGCAACTCGCCTACATGAAGTCGGAATCGCTAGTAATCGCGGATCAGCATGCCGCGGTGAATACGTTCCCGGGCCTTGTACACACCGCCCGTCACACCATGAGAGTTTGTAACACCCAAAGTCGGTGGGGTAACCTTCGGGAGCCAACCGCCTAAGGTGGGACAGATGATTAGGGTGAAGTCGTAACAAGGTAGCCGTAGGAGAACCTGCGGCTGGATCACCTCCTTTCTAAGGAATATTACGGAAACCTTACACATGATTGTTGAAACTTTGTTTAGTTTTGAGAGGTCTAACTCTCAAACTTGTTCTTTGAAAACTAGATAATATCAAATATATTTTTTCATAATGAAACCGAGAACACCGCGTTTTTTGAGTTTTTTAAAAGAAGTTTAATCGCTAAACTCAATTAATCGTATTTTCCTTTGGAAAATAAGGTTAAGTTAACAAGGGCGCATGGTGAATGCCTTGGCACTAGGAGCCGATGAAGGACGGGACTAACACCGATATGCTTCGGGGAGCTGTACGTAAGCTATGATCCGGAGATTTCCGAATGGGGCAACCCAGCAGTTTTAATCAACTGTTACCGCTAGATGAATTCATAATCTAGTCGGAGGTAAACGCTGTGAACTGAAACATCTCATTAGCAGCAGGAAAATAAAGAAATTTCGATTCCCTAAGTAGCGGCGAGCGAACGGGGAACAGCCCAAACCAGAGAGCTTGCTCTTTGGGGTTGTAGGACTGAACATTTGAGTTACCAAAAAGTTTGATAGTCGAAGGATTTGGGAAAATCCGCCATAGATGGTGATAGCCCAGTAGATTAAATCAAGCTTTCTCAGTTCAGTATCCTGAGTACGGCGGAACACGTGAAATTCCGTCGGAATCTGGGAGGACCATCTCCCAAGGCTAAATACTACCTAGTGACCGATAGTGAACCAGTACCGTGAGGGAAAGGTGAAAAGCACCCCGGAAGGGGAGTGAAATAGTTCCTGAAACCATGTGCCTACAATAAGTCAGAGCGCGTTAATGCGTGATGGCGTGCCTTTTGTAGAATGAACCGGCGAGTTACGATCCCGTGCAAGGTTAAGACTGAAAAGTCGGAGCCGTAGCGAAAGCGAGTCTGAAATGGGCGTTTTTAGTACGAGGTTGTAGACCCGAAACCAGGTGACCTATCCATGTCCAGGTTGAAGGTGCGGTAAAACGCACTGGAGGACCGAACCCGTGTAAGTTGAAAATTGCTGGGATGAGGTGTGGATAGCGGTGAAATTCCAAACGAACTTGGAGATAGCTGGTTCTCTCCGAAATAGCTTTAGGGCTAGCCTCGGATTAAGGATCATGGAGGTAGAGCACTATTTGGACTAGGGGCCCGTCTTGGGTTACTGAATTCAGATAAACTCCGAATGCCATTGATTCATATCCGGGAGTCAGACGATGAGTGATAAGATCCACCGTCGAAAGGGGAACAGCCCAGATCACCAGTTAAGGTCCCTAAATGTATACTAAGTGGAAAAGGATGTGGAGTTGCATAGACAACTAGGATGTTGGCTCAGAAGCAGCCACCATTTAAAGAGTGCGTAATAGCTCACTAGTCGAGTGATCCTGCGCCGAAAATGTACCGGGGCTAAGTATACTACCGAAACTGTGGATGTGACCATTAGGTCACGTGATAGGAGAGCGTTCTAAGGGCGGTGAAGCAAGACTGTAAGGACTTGTGGAGCGCTTAGAAGTGAGAATGCCGGTATGAGTAGCGAAAGATGGGTGAGAATCCCATCCACCGAATGACTAAGGTTTCCTGGGGAAGGCTCGTCCTCCCAGGGTTAGTCGGGACCTAAGTCGAGGCCGAGAGGCGTAGACGATGGATAACAGGTTGATATTCCTGTACTAGTTAAATGCGTTTGAACGATGGAGGGACGCAGTAGGCTAAGATGTGCATTCTGTTGGATTAGAATGTCCAAACAACAAGTCTTGTGAAGAGTCAAATGCTTTTCACTTTAAGGACAAGTTGCGATGGGGAGCGAAATTTAGTAGCGAAGCGTCTGATGTCACACTGCCGAGAAAAGCTTCTAGTGAGTATTTAACTACCCGTACCGCAAACCAACACAGGTAGTCGAGGAGAGAATCCTAAGGTGAGCGAGTGAACTCTCGTTAAGGAACTCGGCAAAATGACCCCGTAACTTCGGGAGAAGGGGTGCTGATCGAAAGATCAGCCGCAGTGAATAGGCCCAGGCGACTGTTTATCAAAAACACAGGTCTCTGCAAAATCGTAAGATGACGTATAGGGGCTGACGCCTGCCCGGTGCTGGAAGGTTAAAAGGATGGGTTAGCTTCGGCGAAGCTCAGAATTGAAGCCCCAGTAAACGGCGGCCGTAACTATAACGGTCCTAAGGTAGCGAAATTCCTTGTCGGGTAAGTTCCGACCCGCACGAAAGGCGTAACGATCTGGGCACTGTCTCAACGAGAGACTCGGTGAAATTATATTGTCCGTGAAGATGCGGACTACCCGCGACAGGACGGAAAGACCCCATGGAGCTTTACTGTAGCTTGATATTGAGTGTTTGTACAGCTTGTACAGGATAGGTAGGAGCCATAGAAACCGGAACGCTAGTTTCGGTGGAGGCGTTGGTGGGATACTACCCTCGCTGTATGACCACTCTAACCCGCGCCACTAATCGTGGCGGGAGACAGTGTCAGGTGGGCAGTTTGACTGGGGCGGTCGCCTCCTAAAAAGTAACGGAGGCGCCCAAAGGTTCCCTCAGAATGGTTGGAAATCATTCGCAGAGTGTAAAGGCACAAGGGAGCTTGACTGCGAGACAGACAGGTCGAGCAGGGACGAAAGTCGGGCTTAGTGATCCGGTGGTACCGTATGGAAGGGCCATCGCTCAACGGATAAAAGCTACCCTGGGGATAACAGGCTTATCTCCCCCAAGAGTCCACATCGACGGGGAGGTTTGGCACCTCGATGTCGGCTCATCGCATCCTGGGGCTGTAGTCGGTCCCAAGGGTTGGGCTGTTCGCCCATTAAAGCGGTACGCGAGCTGGGTTCAGAACGTCGTGAGACAGTTCGGTCCCTATCCGTCGCGGGCGTAGGAAATTTGAGAGGAGCTGTCCTTAGTACGAGAGGACCGGGATGGACATACCTCTGGTGTACCAGTTGTGCCGCCAGGCGCATCGCTGGGTAGCTACGTATGGATCTGATAAACGCTGAAAGCATCTAAGTGTGAAACAGACCTCGAGATGAGATTTCCCATTCCTATATGGAAGTAAGACCCCTGAAAGATGATCAGGTAGATAGGTTAGAAGTGGCAGCACGGTGACGTGTGAAGCGGACTAATACTAATCGGTCGAGGACTTAACCAAGCAATTGGTGTTCAGGTTCATAGGAGAAATTATTTGATATTAGCTAGTTTTGAGGGCACAAGTTCTCAATAGTGTGGCGACGATGGCAAGAAGGATACACCTGTTCCCATGTCGAACACAGAAGTTAAGCTTCTTAGCGCCGAGAGTAGTTGGGGGATCGCTCCCTGCGAGGGTAGGACGTTGCCATGCGATTTTGGAGGATTAGCTCAGTTGGGAGAGCGTCTGCCTTACAAGCAGAGGGTCACAGGTTCGAGCCCTGTATCCTCCATTTGAGCCGTTAGCTCAGTTGGTAGAGCATCTGACTTTTAATCAGAGGGTCGACAGTTCGAACCTGTCACGGCTCATTTAACCGCGAGGTTAAATGTTACATTTGAATATTAGTTCCAATAGTGTGGTAGCGATAGCGGAAAGGATACACCTGTTTCCATATCGAACACAGAAGTTAAGCTTTTTAGCGCCGAGAGTAGTTAGGGGATCGCTCCTTGCGAGGGTAGGACGTTGCCATGCATCATGGAGGATTAGCTCAGTTGGGAGAGCGTCTGCCTTACAAGCAGAGGGTCACAGGTTCGAGCCCTGTATCCTCCATTGAGCCGTTAGCTCAGTTGGTAGAGCATCTGACTTTTAATCAGAGGGTCGACAGTTCGAGCCTGTCACGGCTCATTATCACGGTTCGTTTCATGATAAAGTTTTACAAGTTTTTGTTGATTTATATATCTTGGCATGATATGATATTATAGTTGTGTTAATCATCAACTTATGCCGACTTAGCTCAGTTGGCAGAGCATCTGTCTTGTAAACAGGGGGTCGGAGGTTCGAATCCTCTAGTCGGCATTAACTGAATAATTATGCGGAAGTAGTTCAGTGGTAGAACATCACCTTGCCATGGTGGGGGTCGCGAGTTCGAATCTCGTCTTCCGCTTTTACCAAAAGTGTTGCCGGGGTGGCGGAATTGGCAGACGCACAGGACTTAAAATCCTGCGGTTAGTGATAACCGTACCGGTTCGATCCCGGTCCTCGGCACTTTTATGAAGCACCCATAGCGCAATTGGATAGAGTGTCTGACTACGAATCAGAAGGTTGTAGGTTCGACTCCTACTGGGTGCATATAACGGGAAGTAGCTCAGCTTGGTAGAGCACCTGGTTTGGGACCAGGGGGTCGCAGGTTCGAATCCTGTCTTCCCGATTAGATAATCTTTGATTATTTAACAGATCGCGGTGTAGCTCAGCTGGCTAGAGCGTCCGGTTCATACCCGGGAGGTCGAGGGTTCGATTCCCCCTGCCGCGATAGGAATAAAGAGCTCGGACCTTTAGCTCAGTTGGTTAGAGCAAACGGCTCATAACCGTTCGGTCGTAGGTTCGAGTCCTACAAGGTCCATCTACTAATTATAGTGGACAAGTTCCTAGTTATACTTTTTTAAATGGAGGATTACCCAAGTCTGGCTGAAGGGAACGGTCTTGAAAACCGTCAGGTGGGTCAAACCACGCGAGAGTTCGAATCTCTCATCCTCCTTATTATCGCGGGATGGAGCAGTCTGGTAGCTCGTCGGGCTCATAACCCGAAGGTCGCAGGTTCAAACCCTGCTCCCGCAATTTGGTCCGTTGGTCTAGTTGGTTTAGGACGCCTGCCTGTCACGCAGGAGATCACGAGTTCGAGTCTCGTACGGACCGTTACACTAATTAAATATTTTATGGCTAAAAATGGCTCGGTAGCTCAGTCGGTAGAGCAATGGATTGAAGCTCCATGTGTCGGCAGTTCGATTCTGTCCCGCGCCATAAGTGTTGCGGGTATAGTTTAGTGGTAAAACGACAGCCTTCCAAGCTGTAGTCGCGAGTCCGATTCTCGTTACCCGCTTTTATGGGCCTATAGCTCAGTTGGTGAGAGCGCACGCCTGATAAGCGTGAGGTCGATGGTTCGAGTCCATTTAGGCCCATTGGAGAAGTACTCAAGTGGCTGAAGAGGTGCCCCTGCTAAGGGTATAGATCGCGCAAGCGGTGCGAGGGTTCGAATCCCTCCTTCTCCGTTAGTTTCATTTTATAAATATGACCCCTTGGTCAAGTGGTTTAAGACACTGCCCTTTCACGGCAGTAACATGGGTTCGAATCCCGTAGGGGTCATTACATTATCGCGGGATGGAGCAGTCTGGTAGCTCGTCGGGCTCATAACCCGAAGGTCGCAGGTTCAAACCCTGCTCCCGCAATTTGGTCCGTTGGTCTAGTTGGTTTAGGACGCCTGCCTGTCACGCAGGAGATCACGAGTTCGAGTCTCGTACGGACCGTCTTATAAAGAAGATTATCTTAATTGATAATCTTCTTTTTTTCGAAAAAAGCATTAATTCAAGAGTAGTTAGTGTATCGCAGTGTTCACGGCGGATCACGGCTCAAGTGGGGTCATCCGCTTTTACAGTTATGGTCGCTGAACGAGGCGCTTTTTCAGCCAAGAAATGAGCATACAGGCACTTAGGCTTAGCAGTAAGCTACGATGAACGAACCGATCCGTGCCATGTTAACGTTAAATAGTGGTTGCAATTAATGGGGTTCTAAAATATCGGTTGTTGGTAATCAAGATAAAACGGCCATTGATAAACTTAGCCTTGATAAAAGCTGATTGATAGGATAGGGCAGCCACTTAGACCGCGAAAAAGGACCTATCTCGACTTGCGAGTGTAAGTCCAGTTTGGAAAAAGACCAGTGTGTGTTTACAGCGTTCGATCACCAAGTATTAGGACCGTTTCAGATCAATCTGGCTGCAATTTGTAGATCGGCTTACCATAGGCCATAAAAAAACACTCGAGTCAGAAATCGACTTGAGTGTCACTGACTGTTAAGACTTGAGTGAACGAACAAAAGCATAACGGCTTTCGTGGTAATCGAAGTCTGGGGTCAAATATTTAGCAAATGGTTTAAAGGATTCACTTCGTAACCAAACTGCGTATTCAGAATCACTGTGCCAATTCGTTACGATAACAAAGGCAGCGTCATTTTTGGCTTCTCGTAAGATCCAGAAGTGTTTGAGCCCATTTGGTTTCTCAAAATCCGCACGAAATGCTGTGAATTTTGAATTAAAAACTTTTTGTTCTTCAATAGGTAAGTCCATAAAGATGAAACTAGTCATACCGTGCCAGTCTTCATTACCTTTTGATAATAAGACGTCATATGAAACTGGACTTGAAAAAACCGTTTTTTCACCAGATAGGTCGAGTAACATGTATCGATCTTCAGTGGCGTTGGCTTGCATTAATAGTAAATCACGATCAGCGTGCTTTTGCTGGATCATGGTTAGAATTTTACGCGTCCCAAATGTTGCTGAAATCTTTCCACTCATCAAATATCACTCCTTAATTATTACACTTATTATTATACGTGTTTTCGAAAATAATTGAAAACAAGTTAGGTTAACGGTTTCAATTTTTCTTTCAGCTACGTTAAAATAGACTCAGAAGGGAATGATAACGATGAAGTTAACCGTATTAGGTTATTACGGTGGTTATCCTTATGATGGCGTTGGTACTAGCTCGTACTTAGTCACATCAGGTAACTATCAGTTATTATTGGATTGTGGTTCGGGCGCATTAAATGCCCTAGAAGAAATTTTAGATCCGTTACAGTTGGACGCGGTCTTATTGACCCATTATCATCACGACCACACCGCTGACGTTGGCGTTTTACAGTATTATTGGCAATTACGCCAGGGTGACCGTAAAACGCCAATCCTGCCAATCTATGGCCACACAGAAGACCCACTTAATTTTGGTGCCCTGACTTGGGCTGGTGCAACGGAAGGGCGTGCTTATCACCCTGATGTCGTAAATAAAATTGGGCCATTTGACGTGACATTTTTACGGACCAAGCATCCGGTACCGGCATTTGCCGTCAAGCTGGTTGAACGGGCGACTGGCGAACAGCTGACCTTTTCCGCTGACACTGCGTTTATCCCGTCACTGGCTAAATTTGCGACTGGGTCACAGTTACTGATGACTGATACAAACTTTGGTGCTGATAAGACGGGCAAAATTTGGCATATGACTTCGGCACAATCAGGTTTGATTGCGAAGGAAGCGCATGCTAAAAAGTTATTATTAACGCATTTACCTCAAGATGTTGATTTTGAACAATTGCGCAAAGAAGCTCAAGCAACTGCTGGTGAGGGTGTTCAAGTCGTCGTTGCTCAGAAATATTTACAGTTAAAATTAGGTTAGTTTTTAAAACCAAGTCGATCCTGGACTTGGTTTTTTTAATGGGAAAATCGTCTTAATATTTATTATTTTGATAAGCTGTAACTAAATTGTGCGCCAGACAATTAATGACATAATTCCTTTTGTAAACGGAATATCGATAAATAATAATACATTTAATCGAAATGTGTTCAAAAAGTTATTGACATGCATTTGATTATTTTTATAAAAACTATTCACAAAAATTAATAAAACGGGTATAATATTATTTGTGATAAAGAATTGTTGTTGGCAACGCAAAAGGAGGAGACTCAATGGTTACCTTATATACTTCACCAAGTTGTACCTCATGCCGGAAAGCCAAAGTTTGGTTACAGACGCATGAAATTGATTTTACGGAACGGAATCTTTTTGCGGAACCGCTCTCGATTGCCGAAATCAAAGGTATTTTACAGATGACTGAAGATGGCACTGAGGAGATTATTTCGACGCGTTCCAAGGCTTTCCAGCGGTTACAGTTGGATATTGATGATCTGTCTTTGAATCAACTTTATGAGCTGATCAGTCAGGATCCGAGTCTCTTGCGACGGCCTATCTTATTAGATGAAAAACGGTTACAGGTCGGTTACAATGAAGATGAGATTCGGCGTTTCTTACCACGAAAAATTCGGACGTTGGAACTTCAACGGGCACAAGCAATTGCAAATAGTTGAAAATGAATCGATTGGTGCGTTAGGATTCTAACGAGCCAATTTTTTTATTTCAGATAGATTACTTTACAATGCGCTGAAATAAGTTAGAATTGTGATAGTGATTATGGCCCTTGACACTTAGAAAGGGGTGGATCTGTAATGGAGATGGAACGAATCAATGATGATACGATTCGAGTTCTAATCGGCAACGATGATCTCAATGAACGCGGTATTCGCGTACTAGATTTACTAGGGAATCATAAGCAAATTGAAAGTTTCTTTTATAGTATTTTAGAGGAAGTTGATGTTGATCATCAATTCCAAGATAACGATGCCGTGACTTTCCAAGTTCTACCAAATCGGAACGGTTTAGAGTTATTTATTAGTAAGAATAGTGAGAACTTGCAGGACACGATTTCGAAGGCGACCCAGTCGCCCAACCAATCCAGTGACCACGATATGCAAGATGACGTTTCAGATTATCTGAAACGTAAATTAATGCAAACCGATACGGATAGCACTGATCAACCACAGGGTGTAAAACATAATCAGACTAAAGATACGAATGATTTAGATCCTTATATTGATGACCCTGAGACACCAACCAAAGAATTTGTACTAGCATTCGACAGCTTTGAAGATGTGATTTCATTAGCACAAATTTTTCGGCCAGATGGCTTAGCTTCTAACTTATTCAAATATCGGGATAAGTATTATTTAGAATTAGTTTTCTTTGTTGATCAGTCCTCTACCGGCGTCATTAAAGATGATGTCGCAGTGGCTTTAGAGTATGGTGACCAGACTAAGGTGACAGCGGATGTTTTACTTGAACATGGTGAAAAGATCATGTCTAACGCGGCCTTAGAGACGGTTCGACATTATTTCAAATAATGAACATTTGAGAGTCAAGCAATTTTGCTTGGCTTTTTTTTGTGGTTACAACCAGCCTTTTACGTAGTTGAGTGCTAAAGGGGATGGTGAGATATGTTGATGGCTGAAAATCAGTCCGCACAATTGATTGCTGCAACCGCGGCTGATCGAAAAAGTGTGTATCGTTGTCCTGGTTGTCAGGCGCCCGTGCGGCTAAAAAGGGGGACCGTGATGAGTGCGCATTTTGCACACAAAGCTAATCAAGCTTGTGAGACCTTTTCAGAAGGTGAGACTGCCGAACATATATTAGGCAAGCAGCAATTAGCTGCGTGGTTTGCTGCGGCTGGCTACACGGTGCAGCTAGAGGCGCGATTACCAGCGATTCATCAACGACCGGATGTGTTGGTGCAACTCGGAAATCATCAGCCGCTGGCCTTAGAGTTTCAGTGCTCACCGATCGCCGTGGAAAAGTTGACGCAACGGACGAAAGGCTATCGTGAGCATGGGTATCGTGTGCTATGGCTACTCGGTTCGCCATATCAACATCAATTAAGGGCTAACGCCAAGGCATTGAAGTTTCTACAACATCATCATGCTTGGGGCTGCTTTCTAATTTATTGGTGTACGAACGCAAATGGGGGCCAATTATTGTTAAATTTGACCGTTGTCGATGGTGAACGGTTGAACTACCAGCGGCAACGATGGGCGGCTAAACAAGTTTCGGTGCCCGAATTATTGACTTATCAGCCCAATTTTCCACCACCAATTCGTGTTCCCGTACAATTTGAGCACTATCAACATCGGTTGATTCTGGGACGTTTACAACGGCAACCAGCGATGGTCACGTTACAAACTTATTGTTATCGGCATGGCGGGACTTTAGCGCAATTACCACTTTGGGTCTTTATGATGGCGCCTAAAGTGCCGATTCTAAAAACCACCTATTTAGCTTGGTATCTCCATATTTTTGTGACTTTACGCCAAGGTCCGGCAACGCGAACACCTGCCCAGCTACTGGCTATAATTTGGCGAACTTTAACACCATGTTTGGCCCAGCGGCCTTGCTTGCTGGCATCAGACGAGCTCCAGGCACAATTAATTGCAGCTGTAGTTACCGAGTTGGCCGCCGCAAAAGTGATCCGGCGTGTTGCGGGAGTTTGGCAGCTTCAGGCGGGGCAGTTGGCTTGGTCAAAACATTGAGCGAACCTGTTGATCAGGTTTAATAAAATTATGTGTTACGCTAGTCTATATCAATTTAATT